>NZ_JBIASS010000031.1:0-51285 GCF_042890955.1 Streptomyces sp. NPDC001933
CGATCCTCGCGAAGCTGAGGGCCGGTGACAGACGCCACGCCCAAGGGACAGCTATCGCGCTCAGATGCCGTCGGGGGCGAGGTCAGGGCGCAGCCAGTGCCAGGAGGGCTGGCGCAGCAGTCCCCCGCGGGTCCGGCTCGTGTAGCGGACCTCGCCGACCAGACGTGGCAGGACCCATCGTGCTCCGGCCAAGTGCGGCACCTCGTCGAAGGGGCAGTCGTCGATCGCGGCGGCTTCGAGCAGGGCGGCGAGTGTGGTGCGTTCGGTGTCGCTCCATGCGGTGCCGACGCTGCCCACGTACCGCAGCCCGCCTTCGTGTGCCTCTCCTACGAGCAGGGCGCCGGGCAGGCCGGTGAGCCGGCCGCGGCCGGGCACCCATCCGCCCACGATCACATCGACGGTCCGGACGTGCCGGATCTTGATCCACGAGCGGGACCGGACCCCGGGCTCGTACACAGAAGCAAGCCGCTTGCAGACCAGGCCCTCCAGTCCTGCAGTCCGGGTCGCCTCCAGTGCTTGCTCGCCGTGTCCGACGACCGCCGCGGGCGTCGACCAGTGCTCCCCGTCCAGCCCCAGGCCCTGAAGGAGGGCGCGCCGCTCGGCGTACGGCAGCCCGGTCAGGCCGCGGCCGTCGAGGTGCACGGCGTCGAACAGAACCAGATGCGCCGGCACCGACTGGGCCATGCGGGCGGCCTTCGCCGCCGAGGTCAGGCCCATGCGGGACTGCAGCCGCTCGAAGTCACTGCGCCCCTCACGGTCGAGTGCGACGATCTCGCCGTCCAGAACCGCGCGCCGGCCAAGCACGGCCCCGAGCCCCGCGAGCTCCGGGTAGACGGCGCTGATGTCCGCCCCGGACCGGGACCGCAGTATCACTGTCCCGTCGCCCGGGAGGTAGACCATGGCCCGTTGCCCGTCCTGCTTCACCTCGAACGCCCACCGACCCTCCACGGCCGCGGATGGCAGGCTGCCCGGGGTGGCGAGCATCGGAGCGATCCGCAGCAGCTCCATGACCATCCCGCCCAGGCGCCCGCTCAGGACGCGCTGCGCTTCCTCGCGGCCGCGGTCTTCTTCGTGGTGGTCTTCTTCGCCGTGCGCGTCTTGACGGCCGTGGTCTTCCTGGCCGGGGCGGCCTTCTTGGCCGTGGTCTTCTTGCGCGGCTGCATCGCGTGCACGGTCGCGTCCGGGCCGCCGTGCTCGCCGCGCGATTCCCGGGCCGCCTTGACGGAGGCGTTCAAAGCGGCCATCAGGTCGACGACCTTCCCGGCCTCCTGCTCCTCGCCCCCGGCCGGCTCCGGGAGCTCGGTGCCCTCGGCCTTCGCCTCGATCAGTTCCTCCAGGGCTTCGCGGTACTCGTCCCGGAACCCGGAGATGTCGTCGAGGGCCATGGTGTCGGTGAGCTGGACGGCCCGCTCGATCTCCTTCTCGTCCAGGTCGACGTTCTTCGGCTTGAGGGACTCGGGGCTGCGGATCTCGTCGGGCCACCGCATCGCGTGCAGCACGATCGCATCCTCACGCACCCGCAGCAGCCCCAGCCGCTCACGGTTGTGCCACGCGAACTTCGCGACGGCGACCTTGTCGGAGCGTTCCAGTGCCTTGCGGAGCAACGTGTACGGCTTCGCGGCGACCTGCCCGTCGATCGCGAGGTAGTAGCTGTCGCTGATCCGGATCGGGTCGATGCTGTCGGCGTCGACGAACGCCACGATCTCGATCGCCTTCGCGGTGGGCAGCGGCATCTCGTCGAGCTCTTCATCGGTGACCGGGACCAGCTCGTCCTTCGTGAGTTCGTAGCCCTTGCCGATCTCCTCCGGCGGCACGATCTCGTCGTCGATCGAGCAGACCTTGCGGGTGCGGACCCGGCCCATGTCCTCCAGGTGGACCTGGTGGAAGCGGATGGAATGGTCCTCGGTCGCGCTGACGACCTTGATCGGGATCGTGACCAGGCCAAAGGAAATGGCTCCGGTCCACAAGGGCCGCGGCATGCGTACCTCCAGGCCCCCCTGGCGGGTAGTGGGACGGGAAGCGGACCAACGCGCCGGGAAGAAGGGCGCGCTGACCCCGCGCGGAGACAGGGGCGCGGCCGGGCCGCCTCCCGTACTCCGATCCTTGTGCGAGGCGGGCGTGATCGCATCACAGAAGACACTGACAGCGCCGCAGCCGGCCCGACCACACCGACCAGGGCGGCCTCTTCGGCCAGGTCTCCCGACTGCTCAGGGCTGCGCCCTGGGGCCTGGTGACGACGAAGTCCTCGCCGCGAGTTCCCGCCCGCGGCGATCACCAGAAGCGGCTGCCCAGGAGCGCCCGCTGATGCACGAGACAGCGTCCTGCTGCCACCGTATGGGTGGCTGTCCACGTCCGTAGGAGGCGTTCGTGTTCAGCCGCAGTCGTTGTTGTTGATCTTCAGGGAGCGGGTCTGGTCGTTGAGGTTGTAGCCGCGAAGGTCGTGGATGGAGCCGCCGCTGCGGGTCACGCAGACCCAGCGGCCGCTGTAGTTCCGCTTCTCGTAGACGCGGGCGGTGCGTTCGGAGTTGTTGCGGACCGAGCTGCCGCGGTCCCGGATCGCGGACGGAAGGTCCTTCACGCCGCCGTCGACGGCGCGTCGTACCCATGGCTGTCCGCCGAAGTTGATCTCGGGGTAGATACACACGTAGCCGGGCGGGCAGTCGATCTCTGCCCGCACCATGCCGGAGGCGGAGGCGGAGGCGGGGACGGCCAGAGAGGAGAGGGCCAGGGCGGCGACTGCCGCGGCACGCATCACATTCTTGATCACGACACCAGACATACAGGCTGCGTTGCGCAGGAAGAACGACGTGGCCCGCAGGTTCACTCCGGCAGAGGAGCCGGCCGGGCTCTGCATGCACGGACAGGGCTCAGCGGCAGCCCTGGACCAGACCAATCCCCGACCCGCCGCCACGCACCCGGTACGACTTCCCACCCACGCGGGTGACACCCGCCGGGCAGCAACGATTCTTCGCTGATCAGGGACCGGAGCATGATCGGCGTGACTCGTCATCTGCGCCGAACCGCGCTCCTCACAGCCCTCTCGGCTCTCGCAGGGCTCGCGCTGACCGCCGCCCCCGCCACCGCTACCACGGCCGCCGGCCCCCAAGCTTCCACCGGCCAGGCCCCGTCCCTTCGTGAACTCCCCAAACCGCCCGACGCGGTCAAGGCCCGCGAGCTCCTGGCGGGCCTGGTGGTGGCCGACGAGGACGACGTCCCCGGCTACTCCCGGGCGAAGTTCCCGCACTGGATCACCCAGTACGGCACCTGCGACACCCGCGAGGTCACCCTCCAGCGCGACGGCCAGGGCGTGGTCCAGGACGACCAGTGCCGCGCGGTGTCGGGCACCTGGTACTCCGAGTACGACGGGAAGGTGATCCAGTCCGCCTCGGGCATCGACATCGACCACGTCGTCCCCCTCAAGGAAGCCTGGCGGTCCGGGGCATCCGGGTGGTCGACGCCGCAGCGGAAGGCGTTCGCGAACGACTTGGTCCACTCGCAGCTGATCGCAGTCTCGGCGGGCAGTAACCGGGCGAAGGGTGACAAGGACCCCGGCAATTGGAAGCCCCCGCTGCAGTCGTACCACTGCACCTACAGTCGTGCCTGGATCAGCGTGAAGGCCGAGTACCACCTCACCGCCAACCCCACCGAGGCCACCGCCCTGGAGCAGATGCTCGACACCTGCGACGCCTGACCCCACCCGGCGGCGCCGGGCGTGAACCCTGCCCGGTAGGCCCGCCGGAGCAGCGGACGGGACACCCGTCCGTGCCTTGACTCGCCGCGGGGGAGGAGCAGGACCCCTCCGACCAGGCCTCTTCCCCCGCGGCGACCCACCCCCCAGGACCGTGCCCCGTGATCGCGGTTCGCGGGCCATGCCCGAATGACACCCGCAAGGAGACAAGACGGTGAACGTGAGGACGAGGACCGCGGCCGCGGGAGCGATCGGCATCGCCGTACTGGCACTGACAACACCCGCGGCCAGGGCCATGGGCGAGATCACGAACGAGGCAGCCGGCGTCATCTGCGGCACCGACCGGGCCTCAGGGCTCGCCGTGGCAACGGCCCGTGCCAGGGACTGCGTCACGGCACTCCAGGTCGCGAGGGCCTTCACGCGGACCTGGAACAGCGGCGGTGAAGGGGCCACGACCGTCCACGCCGCAGGATCCACCTGGAACTGTCAGGAACAGCCCGGCACGCTGAATCCGTATCAGGAATGCGTCGAGACAAGCCGCACAGGCCGGTGGATCACCCTGACATCCTGACCAGGGCACCCGCCGACGCCACGCGCCTGCCGGCTGCAGCGCCCGCCGGTACGGTGGGCGCACCGGATCAAGCGTGGCGAGCGGGGGAGCGGGCCCGTCATGGTGCGGGGCGTCGGATGTCGGCGTACACGCGCGCCCGCACCCCCGGCAGGCCGGGTTCGCTGCGTACGGGGGTGATGCCGGAGGTGGCCCACCGCTGCTCCAGCGCGGCCATCACAGTGTGGGCGGTTTCCTCGTCGGCGGCGGTGATGTCGAGGACCACGAGGCCAGGCTCGTCGATGTGCTGGGCGTCGATCTTCATACCGACTGCGACGCGGTCATCGCCCGGCCGGTTCGCCGGCGCCGCGCACACCATCCGTACGAACGACGTGAAGCCCGTCCGGCGGGGCGGCGGTTGACGGACGCCACCCGCCCACGCCCGGCGGCGGGGGAAGGACACCGCCGCGGACATCGGCCAGGACACCGCCTGAGTTCAGGGGACGTCGCCGACCCAGTCCCACCGGCCGGGCTCGCCGGGGCGGGCTTCGTACTCGGCGCGGTCGCCGGCCCCGTACGCGCCGTCGTTCGTGATCAGCATGGCCCCGATGGCCCGCTCTGCAGGTGTCCAGCGGGTGACATCGACGAGTTGGCCGTCCAGGGCGCCGCCGACAAGCTCGACATACTCACGGCCAGGCCGCTCGTAGGGGTCGGGATCGTCGTGGTCGGACCCGTACACCCGTCGCCGCGGCAGTCCAGTCATGCGATCAGGCTGGCACCGCCCGCCCCGCGACGCCCGCGGCACGAGGTTGACGGAATCACATTGCTTGCCACAGCCCAGCTCCTAAGATCACCGCGGACGGATACGTTGTGCTCATTGATCATGACTATCTGTGATGGGTGTCGTAGGTCGACGGCGTTCTACCAAGGCACGAGGAGGAACAGTCATGGCAACAGGACAGCGGGTTGATCCATTCGCCGCGTTCAACTTCACTCTGACCATCGACGGGCTGGAGGGCTCGCACGGGTTCTCGGAGTGCAGCGGGGCCAACACCGAGCAGGACGTGATCGAGTACCGCGAGGGCAACATGGACTTCTCGGTCATCAAGCTCCCGGGGCTGAAGAAGTTCGGTGACATCACGCTCAAGCGAGGCTTCACCACCAACCGAGAGCTCTGGGACTGGCGCCGGGCCGTACTGGAGGGCACTGTGGTTCGCCGCACCGGCCACATCGTGCTCAACGACGAAGCGGGCAAGCCGGCGTTGCGGTGGAAGTTCACCAATGCCTGGCCCAAGCAGTACTCGGCACCGTCGCTCAGCGGCACCGCCACGGAGGTCGCCATCGAGGAACTGGTACTGGTGGTTGAGAGTTTCGAGGTAGAACCTGTGTGACCGCTGTGGCGCCGCCGACAGCGTCGCCGTCGAGTAACACCTCACGATGCCCATGACCCGCGCACGAGGCGGCCGTCGAAGGCCACCTCGCGCGCGGGTTCATTTCTGGGACCGCTTCGGCGGACTTGGAAAGCTGACCCCCGGGGATGCGTCCCGGACATGACCGCGACGCACCCGCCCAGCTCAGACGCGATACGGACGCGCGGCTGCTCGGAAAACTGGCCACGATCCGGGACTGGATCGCCGAGACCGGCGAGAGCCCGTCCGTCCGGCAGATCGGCGAGCGGGTCGGCCTGTCCAGGTAGTAGCGCACCACCCCGTAGGAGACGTCCGCCCCGTGCTCCTCGACCAGCCGGTGAAAGATTCGGGTGACCGTGTGCCGCTGCTTGCGCGGCGCGTCCAGATCTGCCCGGAGGATCTCGTCGATCACCGCCTTGTACGGATCCAGCGTGGTGGCTCGGGGATGCAGCTTCTGGACAGCCCGAGGGCATGGCGCCCTGCAGCCCACGGCGCCCGGTGTCGGCAGGCTTTTGCCGCCTACCCTGCGATGCCGTTCGTGTCGCCAGCAACTTTGCAATAGTGCTTCTGGAGTGCGATTGCGACCTGGCTCCGCGGGTGGCTTTCGGTCGGCTCGATAAGCCTATTGTCTGGAAACTTACAATTCGCTTGATGGGTGAAGGGTCTGTCTATACGTTTGCTCGCGTTGCAGCAGCCAAGGTTGTTGCGTCGGTCGTACGTGTGCCTGGCCGCAGCACAGCGCATCGCTCGGGGGAGCCGGTTGACACCTCCAGCCCTGCCCTGCTGCGTTCCGGGCCGTCAGGAGGGGGAATCAATTGAGCATCACACGTCAACGGATCGCGGCGGTCATCGGAGCGGCAGGCATCACAGCTGCCCTCATGACCGGCACCGCACCCGCCCATGCGCAGCCCGCCGCCCAGGCACTGAATGCCGATTGCCACAAGGCCGTTCAGTCCGCTGCCGCGCGCGGTGAGCACACCGCCACCTGTACCCAGGTGACCGGGGCAACGGCCGCCAGGTCCACCGCGATGTCAGCTGCGGCCGGGCTGACATGCAGGGCCGGCTACCTCACCTATGACCGGCACAAGGCGTGCTCGATGAGCAGCCTGCGGTTCGACATCATTGAGGTGCCCAGCGGGAAGCTGTTGGGCACGATGAACATCCGGGTCACTCAGCGTACGTCGCTGGCGGCCAGGGACTCGCGTACCTGGAAGCACACCATCGGTCTCTACCCGACCAGTGCCAGCGGGGCGGCGCGGGGCGTGATCGCAAGCCTGAAGCTGAATTGCGGCAAGTCCGCGAAGACCAAGTGCACGGTGACCTCCGCTCCCGGTGCCAAGGGACTGTCGGTCAAGAAGGAAACCAGCTTCCCGTTCGCCCTGAAATCACCCGGGCCGAAGACGCTCAAGCACAAGGAAACACCCGTCGTCACCCTGAAGGCGGCCGTCGGGTCACCTGCCACCGGCAGCCTCGCGCAGGCCGCCACCGTGCGCTGCGACTCCGTCAAGGGGATCACGACCAAGGCAGGCGGGTGTGTTCACCCCGGGTACGTTCCTGTCTTCGCGATGTCCCGCACCGACAAGAACGTCAAGGAAGCGGCGCAGCATGTCTGGGACGCGCAGCGCAAGCTGAAGGGGCATCCGGGGCTGCCCGGCGTGGGCAAGCCTTTGCACCGCACCACTGACAAGGCGCTGATTAAGAAGAACCGTGGCAAGGCCTGCCCGAGCAGTCTGCCCCGCCCGACGGGCAAGAGCTGCGACGAGTACCCCTTCGCGTCGACCAAGGAAGGCGGAGCGACGGGTGTCTTCAGCCGCAGGATGATCAACGAGAAGCACAACAGCACCGCCGGTGGATCCAAGTACCTGCTCAAGGCGTACAAGGACAATAGGATCCTGAACGGCGACGCCTTCTGGGTCGCCATCTCCTGACGCCGAGGAGGCACCCGGTATGCCGGAAGAACGCGGGAGTACCCGTGTGTGGGTGTATGCCCGTCAGTTCTACATCGTCGACCCGGACCTCGGTACCGACCAGGTACCGGACATCGCGGACGCCGGCAACGGGCTGATCGCCGTCGAGGAGGACGGTGCCAGTGTCCTGACCGGATTGACCGTCGGACCGGTCGAGGTCACCGTTACCACGCACGTGTCCGAGCCACCTTTCCACGAGGGTGACTGGGACGAGGTGGTGGAGACGTCGTTCGTCTCCACCACCGGCTCGGCTCTTGTCACCTCCTGGGAGGACGGCGAAGCCGAGGACCTGCCCGACCTCGCCACCAGCGGACCGGGAAGCTACCGCGTGCGTGTCCATGCCCGAGGCCGTGACGAGGGACGTGCCAAGGACAGTCTCGGCCCGGACGACGACCCGGTCGAGGCCTACCTGCTTCAGGTGTGGCCCGCTCCCGCGGCCGGAGAACGGATCATCCGCCAGACCGACCAGGTCGGCGACGAATGGCGCCGACTCTAGGAGCTGTCCGGCCGATCATGTGACTACCGCTCGTCCGGGTCGTTGATGCGGGCATGGGGCGGGGTGATCTGAACGATGCTGAGTGGGAACGGTTGCGGCCGTTCCTGCCGGTCGGCAACGGGCGTTGTGGCAGGTGGCGGGATCACCGGCAGGTGATCGACGGGATCCTGCACCGGGTGCGGACCGGCGTCCAGTGGCGTGACCTGCCCGAACGGTTCGGCCCGTGGAGGACGGTCTATGAACGCCACCGGCTGTGGTCGGCCGACGGGACCTGGGAGCGCCTGCTCCAGCGGGTCCAGGCCGAGGCCGACGCGGCGGGTGAGATCGACTGGGACATCTCGGTCGACTCCACCGTCGTCCGTGCTCACCAGCACGCGGCCGGCGCCCGCACCGATCCACCGCCGGCACCCGCCTCAAAGGGGGCCGCGGTGGGAGAACACCAGGACGAGACGCCGTGGCAGAGCCTTCACGGCCGCCTGGTGGAGGTGGTGCTGGAGGTGAGGGCCTGGGCCGCTCGCGCGGCGGGTTCACCACCAAACTCCACCTGAGCGCGGACGGCCGCTGCCGCCCGCTGTAGTACAAGGGTCTTGGCACGTTCAGCGGAGCTGACTGGGTGACTTCACATGCGCACGGTGAAGCTGGCGGTGTTGTGGGGGTCGAGCACAGCCCGCCGCCAGGTGGCGCGAGGTAACGCTCGGGGGCAGATCCGTTGCCATGAAGTCTTCATTGCAGTTCTATGGAGGCATGCCGTTGCCCGTACGCGTGATAGCTCCCGGTCGCCTTGCGACGCTGCGGGAGCAGGCCGGGCTGTCGAAGGCAGAACTTGCGCGACGGATGGGGGTATCGACGCGCATGGTGTTTTTCTACGAGAGGGGTCGGCACACGCCGACCCCTCAGCGGTTGCAGAAGATGGCTACGGCGCTGCACTGCGATGCGGAGGAGCTCACTGGGGTTCGCCGTGGGGATGAAGGGCTCGTCGACCTGCGGTTCGGGTCTGGTCTGACGCTCGATCAGGCGGTGGAGCTGCTGCGCCGGACGGCCGTCGGACGCGATCTATGTCTGTCAGCCCCGAGGCTCTCGGCCTTGGAGCAGGGGCGTCCCGTGCTGGGCCGGAATTGGCGTGATCGCGACGTGGTGGGACGGCTTCCTGCCGCGCTGGCCAAGATCTATGGCGTGCCCGTACGCATGGTCGTGGATGCCTGGATGCGTACCCGTCCTGATGAGCCGGCGCCGGTGCGCCCGAAGGGCCGGGCTCAGGAAGGGGCGAGCGGCTCAGCCAACGCTGCCTGGGAGTCGTTGAACGAGCGGCAGCGGGTCTACCTCGGAGAGGTCTTGCGGGACGAGCGCATGACGGAGACGGAGATGTGGATGCGCCGGACG
This sequence comes from Streptomyces sp. NPDC001933, assembly GCF_042890955.1. Taxonomy (NCBI): domain Bacteria; kingdom Bacillati; phylum Actinomycetota; class Actinomycetes; order Kitasatosporales; family Streptomycetaceae; genus Streptomyces; species Streptomyces sp. NPDC001933. Next base: position 9,488 of record NZ_JBIASS010000031.1, read on the forward strand.
CATCATCTGCCCGTGCCCCGCCCTGCAGAGTGGCGCAAGCTTCCTCTGGCTCTTCGTGCACCAGCGGATGTCGTGGGCTACACGCGGTTGCAGGAACGGTTGCGGCGTAATGGAGTTCACGACCCTGGAGTCGGTGCGACAATGCACGCCTTGGAACGCCGCGGGCTGCTGGTGACCAGCACTGACGTGGTGCAACATCCGGCAGCTGGCGAGGTGACCAGGGTTCGGGTGGAGATGACAAGGCGGGGCAGGGCCGCCGCCCGCGCCGGACTGGGTAAGCCCGCAGAGCAGCAGTCGGACATGCCTCTGCTGTCCGAGTGGCTGTGGGGGGTCATGGCCCGGGTGGCAGGTGCAGGCCCGGACGGGCTGGACCGGGACGCACTGTCTGGCCGGGCTCCGTTCTACCTGGGCGTCGGGTACAAGAACAGGTCCGCAGGGCGGCCGAGCCGGGGATTCATCGACGAGGTGCCGGTGCTCGCGGACGGCGGGAGTCACGTCGCTGGCTACCGGTGGAAGCTGACCCCGGTGGGCTTGCGACACGCAGCTGAGTACCTGGACGAGTACCGCCGACGCTATCCGCGAGTCGATACCACAGGTATCACGACGCTCGCTGACGAATCCTCATAATCCCCCTGTTCCATACGAAGCCACGACGAATTGTCAGTGGTGACTCTTACCCTCTGGGTTCATGAAGAACGCGACAAACAACGATGCTCGGTCGGTCGACGAGCTATGGGTGAAGTCTCTGGTGGCACGCTCGGTGCTGCGTGCTGCCAACGCGATGACGGCCCCCGACAAGTCGCCCTCCAACCGTCTCGGGGTCTTGATGGAGTGTCACGGCGAGCTGCTCGCCGCGCGGGGCCCAGGCAGCTACCTGTCCTTTGCCGACTTTCGACGCCAAGTGCGTGGTGACCCTTCCCAGCTCCTGCCCGAAGGCGTCCCTGGGTGGGACGTCGACGAACTATGCGTGGTCGATACCGATGGGCACGTCACCGAGGACGCCTTCGACATCGCCGCGGAGCAGCGCCTGGTGCTCCGCATCCTGCAAAAGGGAGGCCGAGGCGCTGGCCTGCTCAGCGGGCAGGACGTGGACGACGAGGTCGCGCAAGAAACGGCCTTCGCCCAGCTGTGCAAGGCGGGCAATCAGAAAGTTTATGAGAGCGGACGTACCGATCTGATCCGTTACCCGGCGGGCCCGGTGAGCGAGCTGAGCGAGCTGCGGCTGCCTCCGCTGGTCGCGGACCTGTACAAGGACATCCCCTACGCCTCGAGGTACCGGGGCTGGTGGTTCGCGTGCCCCGTGTGCCGGTGGCCGATGCGCATCGCTCTGCGCCGCGAGGCGGGGCAGCCGGTCGGCGTGGTCGACTGCTGGCACGAGCCGCACCAGGAGATGGGCGCCACCTACCGCTTCCGGCCTGTCGAGGGGATCGTGCCGCCCGAACTACTGCCGGGACCGCCCCCGCCACCTCCAGACGACCGGGAAGCAGTGCTCTGGCCTGACCTGGAGTACGTTCCGGAGGCAAAGCCCATTGAGGGACACAAGGCTCTGGTACGGGGCGTGTGGCGGTACACCTGCATCCCCGGGCTGCCGGAGCTGGCACTGCGGGACCGGCTGGTCGAACGCGGCCTCAAGGTGGATCTCTGGCCTGCCCTGGACGCCTACGACCTGTGCGTGCACGTCGGGCGTAAGCGGACGAGGAAGAAGGAGCAACTGCGTGTCGACGTGAAGGACTACACCTCGGGCACCGCGCTTGCGCAGCTGATCCACGCGCAGGAAGGCGACAGCGGGGGAGCGGAGTGGCTGGTCGTTCCAGACCACCGCGCTACTCAGGTGCACCTGCTGTCCGGAGTGGGGAAGAGGTATGGGCTGAACGTAGCAACGGCGTCCGAGTTCGGCGCGATGGTCTGCGAGCGTTCGGGGGTGGCCTGGACGTGAGCGAGCCTGCCGTGGAACAGACGGCGCTGTGCGCCTCCCTCGCACTGGCCGCCCACTACTTCCCCGAGGCGTCTGAGGACAGCGATGCACCCGCTGCCCCCTTCCGGGAGGCGGCCTTCCTGCTGTCCGGGCAATTCCGGGCCTGGGACCGGTGGCCGGAGCTGACGAGCGAAGAACGCCGACGCATCGTCGACGTGTACCGCAACGCCCCCGGCAAGTTCGGCGACCTACGGCACTTCACCCCCGCCGCCCGGGCACTGCTCACGGATCTCGGTGACGAGGACCCTGGTGAGCCCCAGAAGCTGCTCACATTTGAACCGGCGGGCGGAGACCCGCTCACCGCCGAGGCAGCCATCCCGCGGGTCGGCGGCGACCTGCTGGCCTACGTTGACCGACAGATCGCCCGGTACCGGCGGCCCAGCGCGCGGCCGAAGCCCCCCGAGTTCGCCAGCCCCGGATTCTGGAAGACGGGGGAGATCAGCGTTCAGGGCGTCGGCCAGGTTCACGGTCAGCTGACGATCCCCACCTACCCCAGCTTCACCGAGGCATTCGGCCACGACCGCCTGCCGCACATTGCCACTGCGCCCCCGCTGGACAACCCCCGCATCCCTACCGAGGACCTGCTCGAACTGGCTGCGCAGATCGAGAGCGGTGAGCCGGAGGAGAAGCGCTACCTGCACGCGGTCCTCAAGGGTCTGTTCTCTGTCCTGCAGACGTCCGACTCCATCAGCCCACAGGAAGCGTTGCGGATGACGGCCGGCGGGCTAGAAATCTTCCACGCGCCGACGGGCACGGGCAAGAGCGTCTTGGTGCGGGTCCTGGCCGCATGGTTCGCCCAGCAGGGCCACCGGGTGGCCATCGTGCTGCCCGACATCAAGGCGTGCCTGGCCATCACCCGCAAGATCCGGTCCGACCTGCACGTCCTGCAGGGCCTCGGCGTCATCAAGCACGAGACCGGCTGCGCGCACCTGATGTCGTCATCAGGCATGCACGACCGCGCGCACAAGCTGGCCCGCCTCATTGACGAGGACCCGCAGGCACCCGGAGAGTGGGGCGAGAGCGGTGAACGGGACGTGGACCCGCTCTCCTATGGGTGCGCCCAGCGACCACTGCTGGAGTCCAACGCCGAATATCCCCCCGGCCGTGAGCCTTGCTTGTCCTTGTACCGGCAGAACTTGGGTGCGTCCGCCTGCCCCTGGATTCCCACCTGCGGCAAGTTCGCTCCCGTATACGAAGCCTGTTCGGCGCACGTGGTTGTGACAAATCACTTCGCCTTCCTCCAGGGCAACCTGCGCATCGGCGTGAACCTTGACGGGCGCCCCGTCCAGGGGGTGAGCGTTGCCGAATTCGCATTGCGCACCTGCCACGCCGTCCTCGTCGACGAGGTCGACCAGTTCCAGTCGAGGGCGGTGGACCGATGCGCCGGCGAGGTCGTCCTGCACTCGCGCAGGCACTGGACGGCAGCCCCGCAGGAGATGGACACGGACGCGAAGCGGCTGCCGATCTCGGCAGAGGCCAGCCTGCTGCCGTCGGTTGGACAGGTACGGCTGATGGCGGAGTTCCTTCTGCTCGCCGTATGCAAAAACGCGCTGCGTCTGGACGTCAGAGACGACGAGCGCGCGGGGAACCGTGTGCCGGACCGCACGGGGCTGCGCTGGCACCTTGCCCGTGGCTGTGACCGGCAGCTGATCCGTCTGCTCTGGCCGGACCTGGCCACCTCCGGGGAGGAAGACCTTCCAGCTGACCTCGCTCGGCGCCTCCAGGACCTCATGCCTGCCCGCTACCTGCAGTCACGCGCCACGGAGAGCGATCCGACGGAGGTGGGGTGGGACGAGGTGCGCCGCGCTCTGGAGGCGCTGGTGGCCCCGCGCGGCCAACAACTGCTCGACGCCGTGAAGCTCGATCTGCACCAGCTGCTGGAGTCACGGGTTAAGGACCCGTACCAGCGTGCCCAGGCGGTCAACTTGCTCGTTACTCGGGCGACCATGACTGAGCTGGATGAAGCGCTCTCCGAACTGCGTACCTGCGTGCAGCACTACCGCCCCTCCGGGCTTCGCTCCGCGCAGCGGATTGCCGAGACGCTCAGCCCGAGCGCTGTCTCGGCCGTCCTCCCACTTGGCCTCTTGGGGCGCTCGATCACGGGTTACCGGGTAACTGGTCTGGAGAAGCGGGAGAGCGATGCCGAGCTTGTTGCGCAGAGCATCGCGGGCGACCCGCACACCTTCACCGCCGAGCTAGGCGGTCTTGTCTCGCTGTGCCTGGCCGGGGTGGAGCGTCCCGTCATGGGCCTTTCCGCCACGGCGTACTTCCCCCAGGCGGTACGTGAGCACGTCCACGCGCCCGTGCGCTGGTGGATGACCGATGCTCAGGCCCGCTCGATCCGCGCTCGACGCCACCGTATCGAGTACGGCGAGGGACACCCCATGTACGGCGAGCCGATCAAGATTTCGGGCCAGCACCCCAGCCGCAAGAAGGGCGCCTTGATCGAGCTCGGCACGGAGCTGTACGACCAGTACATCCACCGGGAGCTGGAGCGACAGCGTGCCAAGGACAAGGACCGCGCACATGTATTGGTCGTGGCAAACTCGTACCAGCAGTGTGCCTGGCTGGCGCGAGGCATCGCGCAGGCTGGCACCTACCGCGAAGGACTCTGCGTGGCCGTGCGGGACGGCGACCGGCACAGCCCGGACCCCGACCTACCCCGGGAGAACATCGCCACTCGCCTCACGGCCGAGCAGTTCGAGGACTTCCCGCAATATGGCAACGTCCTGGTCGTTCCCTTGGCGCTGATCGCCCGCGGTCTAAACATTGTCGTCGGGATCCGCTCCGCCGTGCGCTCGGTCTACCTCTGTGTCCGCCCCCTGGCGCTGTTCGCCGAACCCGCGGAGATGTACGCCAGCGTCAACGCCGCCGGGCTGCACGCACTCCCAGAGGGCGGCAGCGCCAACCCAGACGACGCGTTGGAGAAGGCACGCACCGCCGCATGGCAGAAGCTCGAACTGATCTTGCGTGCGACGCCTCAGTTCACCTCCATGCCCAAGTCGCTCCAGGAGGAGGTCATTGCGGGTGTCGTCGTCGACCTGATCCAGCTGGCCGGACGGGCCCGCCGAGGCGGTACCGAGGCCGTCCTGCACCTGGTCGACTATGCCTTCCACGAGGACACCTGGAGCTCGGATCTGGAAACCGTCCTGCGCCGCATTCACGAGCAGTGGCCTCCGGTGGTGAAGCGACAGATGAACGACCTGTACGGGGAAGCCCTCAACGCCTTCCTCTCCTACGCGGGCATCGACCCGACCTTCACCCCCTGAAAAGAGGAGAGACGAGTGAACGACCAAAACCTCGAGCCGGGCAAGTACCTGCACACACTGGCCTACCGCGGCACTCCCGCTCTGGTGGGGGACGCCACGGTTCATGTGCGCTGGCTGGACGCGGAGACGGCCAAGCTGTGGGGCACCTTCACCAATCAGTGCAGGAAGCGCTTCGGCAAGGAGGAGGCCCAGGCGCCGTACACCATCGCCACGACCGTGCTCCAGGTGATCACCGGCGGGTATGTGTACTTCGAGCCCAAGGGCGCAGCGCCGTTCCTGGTGTCACGGCAGCCGATCAACAGCGATCTGCTGTGCAAAGCCTTCACCCTGACGTACGGCCTCGCCCTCGGCGAGCAGGTCGAGATGATCGACTTAAGGAAGCAGCCCGAGCTCGCAGCACGGATCGCGAGGGCTCCTGAGCGGGAATTCGCCCTGAAGGAGCACCTGGCAGGGACTAAGGAAACCCAGCCGGATTCCCCGAACTGGCTCTACAAGAGCGTGGGTTGGGGGCTGGCGGAGCGTCTCGCAGCCGTTCCCTTCCAGCTCTCCAACGGTCGAGTGATCGCACTGCGTCCCGATATCACTGGCGGCCTAGTCGCGCTGGACGACCCCTGGGAGAACGAGAGCGGCGGTCGCTACGCCGTGTGCCGCACGGCGGTGCGCCTTAAGACCCTCCCGAATATGCAACACCCTGTGCTGCTCTTGGACGCGCGCGTCTCCCGCATCTCGTCCTCGCTGATCTACAGCTCCACTGCACTTGCCGTCCAGCCCGGTGAGGGACGCCCGATCCTGGAGGTAAAGCTCAACGGGCGGGGCGGAATGAAGACGATCCCCCGGCAGACCCTGCAAGCACTCGGCCGACTGGAGATGGACTACTCGATTCTGCAGTCCATCGCCAAGCGTTCCGAGCGCGAGCAGAAACTGCGCGAGCGGGCCAGGGCCTTCAAGGAGAAGCTGCAGTTCCCCCGCGAACACCCTGGCCAGGTCTGGCCCATCCCCGCAAAGAACTACCAACATCCGATCGGAACCGGCGTCGGCATGCACCACCTACGGCTCCTGCGCGCCCACGCAGACGCCGTCTTCGGTGATGACGCAGAGCGCCTGTCCATGCGCCAGACCGCGATGACGCTGCCGCGACGCCCTACCGACCCTGAGAAAGTCTCGGCCCAGGAGTACAAGCGTCGTAAGGAGGAACGCGAGCGGACCGGCAGCAAGGAGCCACTGCGCGCGCGGGGCAGTCTCTTCCCGTCAGCGGAGTCGCTTTCTGTCTCCGTCGACGAGGCCGGCTTCAAGAAGCTCCGCATCGCATGCCTCTGGTACCGCGACGAGACTCGGCAGCGCATGCTGCAGACGTTTTGTAACGCGTTCGGACTCAGCCCCGTCGGCCTTGACACCAAGGAAGGCGTCGAGATCGACCTCTACCAGGGGCGGATCACAGCTGTCTTCCATTACGTGCCGGACTTCCTGCGGCCAGGTCGCGGGCGGGACCGGGCGGAAGCCTTGGGAGCTGTGAGCGCCTCACTCAGGTCCCGCGACGGAGTTTTGGTCGGTGCTTGGTGCGAGACTGAACTTCCGCACGCTGATGATTTCCCTGGCGTCGAGGCTCGCGACCTGGACGATCTGGACGCAAAACCGCAGACGAAGTCTGTGCTGGCTCGACTCGACGTCCCGTCGCAGTACCTGAAAGGCCGCGGGAAGGAAGGTGTCATTGAGCCCACTGGCGAGGACCACCCAGCACAGATGGCTCTGCTCGACCTGTACCGCTCGCTCGGTGTCACCGACGAACGGATCTCCAATGCCCTTCAGAGCACAAACGGATTCCCCGTCGACCGGCTGGCTCACGTCGGCGTGCACGTGCGACAGCAGAACCGCCGCTTTGGAGAGAAGGGCGAGCCCAAGACCGTCATTACGGCCACCGCGCTGGTTCCGCCACAGTCCTCGCAGGGAGCATGGTCTCTGCTCGGCTGGAGCTCTACCGCCCCGGTATGGCGGCCGTACCGTTCGGCGCAGAACGCCTTCCACACCCAGCCCTATCCCGAACCCTCCGCGGACACGACGAGCTATCGGCAGAAGTGGGACGGCGCCGCCGACATGGTGGAACGCGCCCTTGGCGACCTCGCCGACGAGCTGGACGGCACGCAGTACACAGTCACCGTGGACGCGCAGTCCGCGCGACGGATGTGGGACGGTCTGCAGAATATGCGCCTCGGCGACCAGCCGGGACAGACAGGCGGTGACGGCGTCCGGAGCCGGTACCAGCTTCCCGGGGCGCGGCTCGGCGGGGACGCACCTCTGGCCGTCATCCGTCTCAACACGGAAGATGAGGAGGTTCCCCAGCCTGTCAGCGTCACCCACCTGGGCAAGAAGGACGGCGCCGAACCCGTTGAGAAGGACACCTCGACGCTGCTCTTCGAAGTCGACACGGACTTCGGGACGCCGGCGTGGCTGCTGTGCAACGTGCCGCGTGCTTACGACGGCAGCGGTGCAGGCCGCCTGGGATCCAAGCGAACCCGATGGGAAGCGGAGAAATCCGTGCAGTCAGAGGACCGATCGAAGCGCCGCAAAGGCGAGATGCCGCAGAACTTCTACGCCATGACCGCCACCGAGATCCTCCCCATCGGGGGACCGTCCGACGAGGCACGTGAGGCACTGGCGGCCATGACCGCCCGCCTGTGCCACCAGACCCTCTTCTGGTCCGACCGCGCCCGTTACCCGGTGCCGCTGCATGCGGCACGGCAAATGGACCTCGACCACCCGCAGTACCGGCGTGAGGTGGCTAATGCGGAGCCGGGAAGCGGGGACGGAGGCGAAGAAGCAGAAACAACCGAGTAGAGGAGCCACGCAGCTGGTTTCGCAATCACGGGGCGACGGGATCAGCAGACCTGGCTCAATGGACCCATGGAGATGGGTGAGCACTGGGCCTACCGAGCGAGGCCAAAGGAGCTGGGCGGCCCGGTTCGTCGGGTCGAGGTCGTACGAGTAGGCGGTTGTGGCAGGGCTGACTGGCTCCACGTGCGGTTCCTAGACGGCGACGACGCCGGACTGCAGGAGTGGGTCGACGCGACGTCCCTCGTAGCTCGCTGGGAGGACGTCGAGGCGTTCCGTGCGGACGACGCGAGCGAGCTTGCTCTGGCCGAGGCGTCGCGTCACGCGCGGGAGAGTGCCGACTTCGAGGCTGCACGGTTGATCCTCGGGTTCGTCCGCCCGAAGAGCAAGCTGCGGCTGCGGCGCAGTGTCGCGGACGCAGGGATCCTGGAGATGGGCAGTCTCGACGGCAGCGCTCCCCTTGTCGGCATGGATCCCGCGGAGCTGCGAGGCGATCCGATGGTCTACGAGAACCGCCACGGCAGGTGTCTGGCCGGGTGGCCGATCACCGAGCGCATTGCACGCCTTGTGGCCGGCCGTCTCGCCGAGGACATCCTTCCGGAGGTGGACCGCAGGCAGCAGGCCATCGATCAGGAGCGCACGCAGTCCTCCTGGTACTCCTACAGCCGCCGGGACGACCGCAAGCTGGACGCGGAAGCGGCCGTCCTGCGGACCGTCCGGGAGTGGTGTGGTCAGGACAAGGCCGAGCGCTACGACGAGCTGGTCGCCCTGCGCGAGGAGGTCGCCCGGCTCGGGAAGCTCGTGGAGAAGTCGGTGAAGGCCCTACGTGACCGTGGGCACGGCGTCATCGCCTCCACCATTGAGCGCGACCTTGGGGTCCATATCTCCAGCCTTGGTTCAGACGTTCGTCGCTGAAGCCGCGCCACCGCTCCGGCTCCGGCTTGGGCGGTTCAGCCTCCGCCTTGGGTTCTTCCTGCTTCGGAGGCTTCTCTTTTTCCGGCCGCTGCGGGTGCCAGCCGTCGAGGAAAGGCCGTAGCTGGTCACCCGTGGGTTCCGCGTGGAGGCTGTGGCCAGTCAGGCTCCGGCCGGCCACGGTCGGGTCGAGCCGGTCAGCCTCCACCTTCCCCCACGCTGACCACTTGCGAAGCTGCTCGGCCTCGTGGGCGTCGTCCGAGGTGGAGGCGGCCTCGTCGAGCGAGGCGCAGAAGGCCCGCATCTCTCCTGCGACCCGCCACTGCGCCAGGGCGGTGCCGAACCGGTCGACCCGTACGGCGTCCATCGCCTTGATCGTCGCTACGCTGACCGCAGCTTCCCACTCTCGCCGCGTGCGCTCCTTCTTCTCCGCCTTCCGCCGGCGGTGCTCCTCTTCTTCCTGGGCCTCTCGCAGGCGGCGTTCCTCCTCCTGCCGCTCCCGCTTTTCACGCTGACGCTGTTGTTCCGCCTCCCGCGTCAGCCGGGCCTGCTCCTCTTCCTCCGCGCGGGCCTTCAGCGCTCGGAGGACGGCATCGATCTGGTTCTCCAACGGCTTCTTGGCGGTGTCGGACCATTCCTTCGTCCAGCCGTAGCTGTACCCCGATTGCGGGGCCACCCGCAGCTCCAGCTCGCCGGACGGTTCGAGCCGGTGGGCCGGGGTGACCCGCTGCCATTCGTACGTCCGCCGGCCCGGCTGCGTGGGCACGTACCGGACCTGCTTCTGCCGTTCTTTGAAGCTGATCTCGTACGTCCTGCCGTGGACCGTGAGCAGCGGCCGCACCTGCCTGCGCTTCTTCGACACCGCGATGTCGCCGTGCCGCGCCAGAACCTGCTCGGCGAGGAGCCGAAGGAGGGTAAGCACCCGTGGGAGTACCTCGTCCGAGATTTCGAAGGCGCTGTAGTCCGCGGTGACTGCCGCGATCACGTCCTCGACGTCGGTGATCACACGGCTGCGCGCCAGGCGGATCCGGTTCCACTCGGTGTCGTCCTCGCCCGTCACCCGCAGCAGACCAAGGAAGAAGTCTCCCTTTGCACGCCCGCTGTACTTCAGGTGGAAGCCGTCCGGAGCACACTGCCGAGCGGCGTCGAACGCCCGGCGATAGCGGGCCCGCGCCTCTGCATTTGGATCGGGGATCCGAAGGAATCTGCCAGCCTTCTGCACCTCCGCGATCAAGGCCGTGCCGATTTCCGCCGGTGACTGGCGTGGCGGCTTCGCAGGGCGCGCTGGCGCAGGCTTCGTCTCGGCCGGAGGTTTCGCCCCCTGGCGGGGAGGTGCCGCAGCCTCTGGCTTCGGCTCGACAACTGCTGGCCGTTGCTTGCGTGGGGTCGGTTCAGGCCGGTCCGGGTGGTGACCGTGTTCCAGATAGAAGCGGCCGTCATCGGTGATCTCCGCCTGCCACTTCCCACCGTGCTTGGGCATGGTGACCAGACCCCGGTTTTTGAGGGCATGGGTGGTGATGGCGAGTTCAGGACTGGCAGAGGTTACGGGATCCGTTCCCTCTCCGATGCGGATGAGCAAGGCCAGTTGGCGATCGTTGAGCGGCGACCATCGGTACATGGTGACCGTCGTACCGGTCCCGCCCAGCACCCACAACCAAAATGGTCATGTTCCCGCATTCTGCTGTCTGAGTGTCTCCAGGGCCGAGCTTGCCGTACGAGTCGGCTGGGCCGTGTCCCCGCCGATGCTCTCCCGGCATCCATGAGTCAGGCCCTCCAATGAGACCAGCCATTGGCTGGACTGCGCCCTACTCGGATGCTTCACGTTTCCCGAGACTGCTGCACTGGACGAGGAAGGGGCGCCATGGCAGTGGCACGGAAGCGGCGAGGAGCGGTGGCTCGAAAGCGGCGAGAGAGACGACTTCGGAGCGGAACCATCGCCGGGGTCGTGGGCGGCGTCCTTCTGGTGGCCTTCTGGAGCGTGATCTGGCCTTATCTCGTGGGTGCGCTCCTTCTGGGTGGCGTTGCCGGAGGTGGGTGGTGGCTGTGGAGGACCGATCGGTTCATCAGGGGTGGGGATCGGCTGTGGCGGCATGACGAGGCGGTAGAAGCCGGGCACCGGACGCTTGCCGAGGTCGATGTGATGACAGGGACGGAGTTCGAGGACTTCGTCGTGGAGTTGTGTCGGCGCGATGGGTGTACCGACGTTCGGAGGGTTGGTGGCTCGCACGACAACGGGGCTGACGTGTTGGGGCGTCTTCCCGATGGGCGGAGCATGGTGATCCAGTGCAAGCGGTACGCACCCAAACGCAAGATCCCCAGCCGGGAGGTCCGGGATCTGCTCGGTGCGAAGGTGCACTTCAAGGTCGATGTGGCGATCTTCGTGGCCACCACGTACTTCAGCGGGCCGGCAGAGAAGTTCGCTGCGGAGAACGGCATCCTTGCCGTTCATCGTGATCACTTCGGACTGTGGAACAACGGCGCCTCGTTGCCGTCGCGCGGTGCGGTGAACGGTCTGGGGCAGGGTGACCGTCGGCACAGAGAGCGCTGGAAGGAGACGTATGGGTAGGAGCGTCTTCCGTAGGGCGTAGCAGTCGGGGCACCAGCCGGTTACTGGCCAGGTCGTTGAAGGCCGGGTCCCATGCGTTGGTGGGCGGGCAGGAGACGGACCTCGGCGAACTGCCAGGGGGCCTTTGCCGCGGTGATGAAGGCGGCGGGGCCTTCGTGGAGGTGGGTGAGGACGCCGAGGAGAAGGGTGTGGGAGACGGCCAGGAGGGGGCCGTGACGCCCAGCGGTGTGGTGGAGGAAGGCCGCGCAGTGGCGGGCGCGGGTGTGGAGGCCGGTGAGGCTTTCGCCGCCTTCGCAGCGTAGGGAGGGTATGGCGAGGCGGCGGGCTCGCCAGGCGCGGTAGGCCGGTGGGTAGGTCTCGGCGGTGCGGCCGAGGACGATGCTGGGTGCGCGCCATTCGGCGAGGAGGCCGGAGGTGGCCACGATCGGCAGGCCCGTGAGGTGCGAGGCGAGGGTGGCGGTCTGGCGGGCACGGGGGATCGGGCTGGTGACGATTGCGGTGATGCCCTCGGGGAGGGGGAGGGAGCGGCGTACCTGGTTGCGGCCCTCCTGCGTGAGGGTGGCCTCGTGCGGGGCGTGGTAGCCGGGGCGGTGGCCTTCGTAGGCGCCGTGGCGCATGAGCCAGATGTCAGCCAAGGATCCAGCCTCCGTCGACGCGCAGGGTCTGGCCGGCGAAGAAGCCGGCATCGTCGGTGGCGAGGAAGGCGACGGCCGCGGCGACGTCGCCCGGGCGGCCCCGGCGCTGGACGCACTGGCGCGCGAGCTGTCGGGCGGTCATGGCCTCCGCGTCGTCGACGACGGTGTCCTCAACGGGGACGCGGATGGAACCGGGCGCGACGCAGTTCACGGTGATGCCGGCGGGGCCGAGTTCGCGGGCCAGGGCGCGGGTGAGTCCTTCGAGACCGGCCTTGGCGGTGATGTAGCCGGACAGGTCGTGACGGCCTGCCGTGGCGAGGACCGAGCCGATGGTGATGATCCGGCCCCAGCCGGTGGCCGTCATGGTGGGGGTGAGCTCGTGGGCGAGGAGGTAGTGGCTGGTCAGGTTGGTGGCGAGGGCGTCGTTCCAGTGGGTCGGTGTCGTCTCCGTCCACGGTCGGCGGGGGTAGGCGCCGGCGTTGCTGACCAGGATGTCGATCGGGCCGAGCTGGTCGTGGGCCTGGTGGCAGAGGGCGCGCACGGCCTCGGCGTCGCGGAGGTCGGCCGCCAGGGGGATAGCGGTGCCGCCGCTGTCGGTGATGTGGGTGACGAGCTCGGCTGCGGCCAGGTCGTCGTGGAGGTGGGCAAGGGCGACGGTGGCGCCATCGGAGGCGAGGCGGCGGGCGATGGCCGAGCCGAGGCCGCCGGTGGCTCCGGTGACCAGGGCGGTGCGGCCGTTCAGGGGGTCGGGCATGGCGACTCCAGCGGGCAGAAGTAGATGGTCGGGTCGAAGGTGGGGCTCATGGCCTCGGCGAGCCGGGCGAGGAGGACGAGCCGGTCCTCGGGGGACAGGTCGGCCAGGTTGTAGACGCCGAGAATGCGCATGGCGAGGTAGGGGCGGAGCAGGTCCGAGAGGTCCGAGCCGGGCCAAAGGCGGTCCGCGATCGGGCGTACGAGCTGGTTCCAGTACGCGGTCACTGCTGCTCGCCGGGGAGCCGAGAGGCGCGGGGTGTAGTCGATGTGGATGGTGCTGGTGGTGCGGTCGACGTCCGCTCGTCGGATCTCGGGGGTGTTGGCCGGGACCTGGGCGAAGGTGGCCGGGTGACCGGAGAAGGCCGCCGGGTTGTACGTGGGCACGAGCCAGCCGCCGAGGGCGGAGGCGTACCAGAGAAAGTTGGCGAACTCGCCGGGGATGCTGTTCATCCCGGCGGTGTCGTAGTCGAACCAGGCGAGCGGGTGGGCGAGGTTGACGTCGGTGGGGTCGCCTTGGGTGAGGGCCGCCCAGACCGGCTCGTCTGTGGCGAAGTGGGCGCGTAGCCAGCGGAGGGTGGCGGCCCAGTCCAGGTGGTGCCGACGGCCGTTGATCTTCAGGGTGTAGGTGTTGAGGCGGGAGACCGGGACGTCGATGAGACCGTCGGCGATCAGGAAGTCCTTCCCGGCGTAGTACGTGTCGAGCCGACCGCCGGACGCCGCGCGGTCCCAGTACAGCTTGCGGACGACGTGCGCCAGCTCGGCTGGCCATGCCGTCGCGAGGATGACCTCGCGGTACGCGGCCGTGAGCTCGTCCATGTAGGTGCGGAGGTCGCCGCCTGGCTCGTCCGCATTGAGGAGGTCGAGCAGGAGTCCCTGGCCGGTGCCCCCGGGGAGGCGTTCGTACGCGAGGAGGTGCCCATCCGGCACGCGCAGATGGGCGCGGAGGGCAGGGACGCGATAGTGCCGGGACAGGCGGGCGTGACCGCGGATCTCCTCGCGGGCCTCGACCGCATCGCGGGTGTACTTCAGGAGCAGCGGGCGGCCGAGGAGGTCGACGGACCAGAGCAGGTTGCGGGTGAAGCGCCGTACCGGGCCGATCCGAAGGAGGGGTCGGAAGGTCATCGCCGCACCCCGTCAAGGAGTTCCAGACCGACCTGGGCCAGCGTGGCGGGCGGGAAGGCGTCCATGTGCACGTCCGTGTCCGGGGCGATGGCGTCGCGGACGGGGCAGAGATCGCCCCGGTGCATGCGGTCGGACAGGAAGGTGGCGATGGCGTGGTGGTGCGGCAGACCGGTGCGCCACTTGCTGTGGCTGTGGCGTGCGTACAGGCCGATGACCGGTGGGCTGCCGCTGTCCCGGCCGTGGGCCATCGCGGCGAGGTGGGTGAGGCCGGTGTCGTTGCCGACGATCAGGTGGCAGTGCGGGAAGAGGTCGGCGAGGCCGTTGGCCGGCATGCCGTCGATGCGGAGGGCCTGTACGTGGCGCTGGGGTGCTTCTGCGGTGATGCGGAGGCCGTCGCCCGGGTTGCCGCCGATGAGCAGCAGCCGGGCCTGGGCCTGGTGGGCCTCGGCGATGTGCTCGGCCAGGGTGATGTAGCGCTGGGCGGTGTAGTCCTTGCGCTCCGGCCAGCTGGTGGCGGTGATGGCGGCGATGTTCAAGTCGCCCAGCCAGCCCATCGAGCGTAGTTCTTCCACGAGGTTGTTCGGCCCGGTCGCGAGGGTGGGAGCGAAGGGGGCCGTGGCGGGCAGGCGGATGCCGAGTCGGCGCTCCATCGCCAGGTAGTGGCGGGCGGGCAGGTCCGGGTGGGCGCGGCCGTCGGTCGACCAGCAGGGCGGGGCGGCCGGGTCGAGCACCAGGCTCACCGTTGCCGTCGAACCCTGTGCCTCGACCCCTGCGCGGTCTCCGATCACGGCCCGCCAGCCGCTGGGCACGGTGGTCTGGGGCTGCGTTAGCAGCCCAGTGCGGGTGATCAGCCCCGCGTACGGACCCACTGTCCGGACGGCCACGCGAACCGAGCGCAGCCGCAGCCAGTCGAGGACCGCGCGCACCCCCGACAGCGCGAGGAGGGTGTCGCCGAGCTTCCCCTCGAAAGCCACCACGACCTCACCACACCCGCTCAGGCGGTGGACGAGCTCGGCGGAGGCGGCAAGCGGGAGCGGTGCGCCGATGGGAATGTCGTCCCGGTCGTACCCGAGCGGGGTGGTGTGGACGGCCTCGGCAGGGACGGCCGGGGAACCTGGGTGGAACCGGACCCCTGCCGGGGCGACCGTGGTCACGCCGCGCCCTCGATCGTGGTGAGCGAGATCAGCGGCAGACCGAGGCTGGTGAGCAGGTCGCGGGCTCCGCGGGTGGTGTCCTCCACCAGGCAGGCCGCCGCCAGCGGGACGGCGCTGGCCTCGCGGAGGCGGCGGATGAGGTCGGCCAAGGTCCGGCCGGTGGTGATCTCGTCGTCCACGATGACGATCCGCTGGCCGGGGGCGATGCCGTACGCGAAGACGTCGGTGCGCATCGCGTGGGGCTCGCTGAAGCGGACCGCGCCGTCGAGCGGGAGGTGGAGCTTCCAGGCGATCTTGTACGGGAGGTGGGCGGCGCCGGCGAGGGAGACGGTCGGCAGGATGCCGCCGGCGTCCAGGCCGAGGAGGAAGTCCACGGAGCCGAGTCCGTCCGGCGTCTGCTCCTGGAGCAGGCGCCACAGGTCGGCTCCGGTGTGGGCGAGGGTATCGGGGTGGACCGGGTTCTCCAGGCCGTCGAGGGAGTGGATGACGCGCTCGCGGCGGCTCGTGGCTCCGACGCTGAGGCGTTCGACGATCCGGGCGGAGAAGGAGGGCACGGCGATGGTTTCGGGCATGGCGAAGCTCCAGTCGGATGAAGAAGGAGAAAGGAGAGGGAGGCCGTTCAGGCGGCGAGCTGTGCGGCGTACCAGGTGAGAAGCTGATCGACTGCCGTGGTGACGGCGGGCTTGATGACGAGCTCGGTGTCGCCGTCGCGCCAGGCACTGGCGATCTCGGCCAGGGAGGGCACCGACACGGCGGGCAGGCCCGGCATGCGGGAGGCTGCGGCGAGGATCCGGTCGGGACCGGACTCCCATTGGTTGTGCTCGCGCAGGAGGAGGCGGCAGGCGAGCACGAGGTGCTTGTAGAGCTGTCGCAGGGTGGTCGGCTCCGCGTCGGCGCACAGGCGGCGCATGGTCAGCATGACCTGCGGGAGTTCGCGGACGGCGGCGAACGCGAGCTCGTCTCGGCCGATTGTCGGCAGTTCGAGGCCGGGCGCGCTGTGCAGGACGGGGCTGCCCTGCTGGAGCTGGTGGAGGACGAACGCCAGGCGCGGGGTGAGGCGCCGTGCGGTCAGTTCGCCAGGGGTGATGAGGGTGGGGCCGAGGGAGCCCGCACTGCCCAAGGTGGTCCGGTACTGCTCCAGGGCCTCGTGGACTCGCCCGATGTCCTCGTGTTCGGCGATCACGAGGAGGTCTAGGTCGGACCAGCCGGCGATCCAGCTGCCCTCGCCGGGGCTGCCGGTCAGGGCGACGAGCCGGACGCCGGGGCCGTATGCCCGTACCGCATCCGTGAAGTCGGCCGTCGCCGAGGCGACGGCGGCCGGCAGGCCCAACCCGTACGGGGTGGCCACGCGCAGCGTCGCAGTGACGGGCGGGGCGGCGATGCGCCGGAGGCGGGCGCGAAGGGCGGCGATGCTGCCGGTGTTGTCGATGATGTGGTCGGCGAGCGCGGCGACCTGGTGGGCGCCACGACTCATCTTGATCTCGTCCTTCGCGGCGACGGCCTGGGCCGACGTCCCGGACCGCTCGACACGTACGGCGAAGGAGGCATCCAGATAGACGATCTGGAGCGTGTCGCCCATGAGCTGCTTGAGCTCGGCGATCGACGCGTCGTCGTGGACGGACTCGATAGTGAACAGCCGCATGTCGACGTGAGCGTCCGCGAAGCGGTTCAGCTCGCCGAGCAGCAGTTCGGCCTGCCGACGGGCCGACAGCGCGTACGGGTCCGCGAGGCCCTCCCGGTGGGCCGCCTGCTGCAGCAGGAAGCCGATCTTGAGACGCTGGGCGCCGCACGTGCGCTGGACGAACTCGGCACTGGTGCTTTTACCGCACTCGCTCAGCCCACCGAAGGCGAGGACCCGGCGTAGGTGCCGGGTCGGCTTGACCTCCGTCGGGGCGGCGTCGTTCCGGCCGTACAGCTTGAAGCGGGCTGGTACGGGAAGCCGACGGCGGCCGGCCACGACATCGGCGACCAGCGAGTCGAGGGCGGCGCACAGCTCCTCCCGCTGGCCGTGGAGGGCGGGGACGCGCCGGCGGGTCAGCTCGTCCCGGGCCGCCGCCCGCTCGCTGTGCCAGATCCGCAGCGTCAGGACCGACAAGCGGTCGACGACGGAGGCGAGCGTCTCGGTGTGCAGCGGCGCGTCGGCGCGGCCCGCGTCCGCCAGCGAGCCGAGGACCTCGTCGGCCCGCTCGGCGAGCGCGTTGCGTTCGGCGTTGAGCTGGTCGATCTCCCGCTTGCAGTCGGCGACCTGGGCGGCAGAGAGTAAGGCGCCACGCACCCGGTCCTCGGCGTTCCACAGGCGTCCGTTGACGGTGTGGAGCCGGGTGACGGTGTCGTCCAGGCGATGCCGGTCCTTGTCCTGGAGCGTGGCTATGGCCCGTGACAGACCAGGTGGCAGGACCAGGGGCGGGGAGTTCTGGGTCATCGGGGACTCCCGTCGGTGAGTCGTGGAAGGCCGACATGGCCGAGTACGTCGGCGTGGACGTCGTCCAGCGAGCGGCCCTCGCAGTCCACGACCGCGGTGTATGTGTCGTGGTCGACCTGGTGGAGCAGGACCGCGTGCAGCGTCTTCTGATAGGCCGGGTACACCCCGGTCCAGGGGCGACCTTCGCGGGTGCTGGTGATGGCGTAGCTGCGTTCGGCGTCGAGTGACGGCAGCAGGAGGATCGCGGTCTCCGGTGCGATGGCCCGCGAACCGGCGATGCCCGCCACGGTCTTGAACGCCTCGCCGACTGTCAGCCCGTCCTTGACCACGCACGTCGCGGTGGCCACGGCGAGAAGCATGGGTAGGCCCCGGTCCAGCAGCCCCGTGCGCTCGGCCTCGCGGGCGGCGACCCGCTTGGCATGGCCGACGAGCAGCATTTCAGTCAGCTCGACGGTCGTGGACGTCTCGAACCACCACCGGGCGTAGTCGCCGGCCGCCACCCGCGCCCACGGCTCGGGGTCGTGCTCGTGGACCGACCCCAGCGGCTGGAAGCCGTCCCAGCGCCCGGCCAGCCGCACCAGGTGGGTCGTCTTGCCCACGTTGTCAGGGCCGTTGAGGCTGACGAAGTCCGGGACCTGCGCCATTGCTCACGCCTCGCGGATCGGGGTGTCGAGGACGGAGACGATCGCGTCCGTGTTCGCTGCGATGAAGTCGGCGAGCTGCGGCGGCATCAGGTTCAGCTCGCGGACGGCCTCGGCGGTGAACGGCACGCGGACCACCTCGTACCCGCCCCGCTCCGGCTTGGAGAACTCCGTCCCCGTACGCGCGGCCAGGTCCATCGACTCCAGGCGCGCGGCGAAGATGTGCTGCACGCCGACGCCGCCCTCCAGTTCGTCGGTGATCAGGTGGACGAGCTCGGCCCGCTCCAGCTTGCCGCCCAGCTCCTCGAACACCTCCCGGTGCAGGGCCGCCTCGATGGTCGCGTCATCCTCCTCGACCCCTCCGCCGACCGACACCCAGTACGGTTCCCTCCCGGGCTTGGTGCGCTTGATCAGGATCAGCTCGTCGCCGTCGAGGAGGATGGCGCGGGCGTTGCGCTTGACGATGTCGGTCATGCCGTTTGCTCCTTCAGGTGGTGGTACCGGAGAGAACGGGCGGAGGGCCGCCTGGTCGCGGTCGGCACTTCCCCGGCTCGGTGAACTCAGCATGGTGCAGGTCGGTGACGGGGTGTGACGTAGACGTGCTGCAGCAATGCCGCAGCGCTGCTGAACACGGCTGGCTACGCTGGGCGTTTCGGCGTTCCACCGGGTGACGGACAGGGGGTACGACGGTGGTCACGGTGCAGCGATGGTCCGGCCGGGAAGCCCGGCTGTTACGCGACGCCCTGCGCATGAGCCTGCGGGACTTCGCCGCCTACCTGGGTGTGAGCGACCGGACCGTATCGAACTGGGAAGGCGGCGGGGCGAGTTACCAGCCTCGTGGTGAATCTCAAGCCGTCCTCGACACCGCACTAGCCCGCGCGTCGGACGACGTGAAGGCCCGGTTCGCAGCAGCCCTGGGAACGAACGGCGCTGCTCCACCCGTCACAGACCGGATCGGAGTCGACTCCCACAAGTTCCTGCCGGTTTTCATCGGCGTCGAGCGCGCTGGCCGGCTCCGCGCGCACATGACGCCGAGCGCGGACGACCAGTGGCTGGAGTGCTCCTCGGCCCGCGTGGACCACCCCGAAGCGCAGGACTGCGTTCTGCACGTCTTCGCGTGCGGAGCCGCCGTCTTCCACCTCGTCCAACCGCACGAGCCTCCCGCACTCACCGACCTCGCCGTCTGGCGCTACCGCTCGTACGCCTCCGACCTGCCCTGGGCACGGAACAAGCTCCGCGACCTCCTGGACGAGGACCACGACCGCATCCCCAATCCCGAGTACGTCCTCTCCCTGTACTGGCTCACCTCCGCACCCTGGACCGGAGACGCCTACGACACCGCCCTGCGCCTGCTTTCCACACCCTCGGTCCTGGTCGACCGCGGAGCCCCGGGCGGGCCCGCGCCCCTGGACGGCATGGTCGAGGCATCGCTCCTCGCCACCGGCTTCGACCACCCGGACATCGTGTCCTTCGGCGTACGGGGAGTCTCCACCGGCTACGCCGGCTGGTCCGGCGTCGCCTACGCCTCCCACTCCCGTGAGCGCGGCCTCACCACTGCCGAGCTGGTCGCCTGCGAGCTGACCGTCCAGGCCCTGTGGTGCTTCACCCGCCAGGTCCAGCAGATGATCGAGGACGGCCAGGACCCCTCCATGCCCGAGCAGTACGGCTGGCGCTTCCTGCGCGCCGCCTCCTCCCGGCTCACCACCGCCCGCGCCCAGGAGACCGCGCAGCACGTCCTCATGCGGGAGGCCATCATGAAGACCAGCGGACTGGCCGAACGGCTGCGCGCCGCACAGGACGCTCTGCGCGAGAGCGTCGGCTGAGAACCCTGGGCAGGAGAGATACCGGATGGACATCGGCAGCGCCGCGCTGGTCGTGATCGACATGCAGAACGGCTTCGTGAACCACCACAGTCGCCACGCCGTGCCCGCGGTCTCCAACCTGGTCGCCCAGTGGTCCGCCGCCGGCCGCCCCGTGATCTTCACCCGGTACTTCAACTATCCGGACAGCCCCTACGAGCGCTTCTTCCAGTGGCACCGGCTCCAGAAAGCGCCCGAGACCGACATCGTCCCCGAGCTCGCCGAGGCTGCCGCCCACGCACACGCGGTCGTCGACAAAACCGGATACACGCTCCTCACCCCGGAGGCTGCCGAACTGATCCGCCGGGCAGGCTGGACCGACCTCGTCTTCTGCGGGATCGCCACCGAGAGCTGCGTCCTGAAGTCCGCCGCCGACGCCTTCGAACACGGTTACGCGCCCTGGATCGTCACTAACGCCTGCGCCAGCGACGCCGGACTCGACGTCCACGACGCCGGCCTCCTCGTCGCCCGCCGCCTGATCGGAACCGGCCAACTCGTCACCACCAACCACGTGATCGGAAAACTCACTGCGCACGCCGGGGCCCCGGTGTTGGAATAGCCCCATGGCCGACACGCTGTACGACACCGACCTGATCATCATCGGCGGCGGTCCGGCCGGCTGCGCCGCCGCTCGTATGGCCGCCAGTGTCGGCATGCGCTCGAACCTGATCGAGCCGGACCGGCTGTGCCGCAACCTCTACAGGATCCCGGCCCTGAACAACGTTCTCGGCGGCTACACCAGCGGCCCCGAGCTCGCCGACTCCATCGTCGCGGAACTGAAGAGCACGGAGCTGTGCCGTCTCGAACTCGGCAGACACGTCACCGCACTCCACGCCGACGACGACCAGGTGACCGCCATGGTCAACACCGGCACCCGCCTCACCGCCCCGTACGTCATCGTCGCCACCGGCGTCGGCCCCCTCCAGCCCTCCGACGCCGCCTGGATCACCGCCCCCGACGGCCTGACCTTGCCCCCGCTCTGGCAGGCCGAGGCGGATGTCGCGGAAGGCCGCACCCTCCTCGTCCTCGGCGGCGACCGCCCGATCGGCACCTTCCTGCGCGCCAACCCGACCACCGACACCCGCCTGCTTGTGGCGTACCCGGCCGCCGACGCGTACAAGATCGAGGAGATCCGAGAAGACCCCCGCGTCACGCTCCTCCCCGTTGAGCACCTGACGCTGAACCGCGGAGAAGGCGCCTCGGTGTCAGCGGAAGCGGTGGGCCAGAACGGTGCACGGCAGACGACCACGGCGGATGCCGCCTACCTCAGCATCGGAAACGCGCCCACCGCCCCACCCGGAGACCTGACCCGTGGCCCGGACGGATACTGCCCGCCCACCGACCAGCATTCCCGCGTCATCGTGGCCGGCGACCTCCGCTCCGCCCGCTTCCAACGGATCATGACCGCCCTGGGCTCCGGAAGCGAGGCCGCACTACACGCTTACTACGCGGCTCGGGAGCTGCCTGCCAAGGGCTGACCACGGCAGTGCGGTACGGCGGCGAAGGAGAGCGTTCAGATCGGCATCGCTGCGCGTCATCCGCCCATGATGGCGAAGCAGCGACAAGCGGTACCGCTCGGTTTTACGGTTCAGCGCTGTCGCGGGGAACCGTTCGCGGGCCTGGTTCCGATGTGGGCGGGGTGTCCTGGCGCGGAGACGGCGAGGGCGCCGCTGGCGCGCCGGTCCTGGGAATTCTGGGGATCAGCGGGGAGGTCGGCCATCCGCCGCAGCCGCCACACGAGCACGTCGCTCACGCGTTCCGCCGTGTCCAGTTCTCGTAGGGCAGCTGCCTGGGTGAGCAGGGTGGTGGGGTTGTGGCCGGTGGTTCGGGCTTCGTGGAGGGTGGCTGCGAGGGCGGGCCAGCCGGGTTCGGCGAGGATGCGGCCGGCCAGTTCGGGCAGGGCGTGGCGTGCGGTGGTGGCGTTGCCAGGAGGGGGCCAGACGGCTGCCCTGCTGGTGGAGCAGGGCCATGGGGTGGCCGGCGGCGGCCGGGTAGGCGGCGCGAAGGTGCGCGGCGGCTCGGCGGGCGGCTTCGGCCTGCTGGGCGTGCTGTTTCCTGGCGTGCCAGTGCGCGGCGGCAGTGATCAGGAAGACCAGCATGTCGATGACCATCGCGGTGGTGGCGCCGTCTTCACCTCGGCCGAGGGCCGGGCCGCTATGGACGAGGCCGCGGGCGGCTCGGCGCAGGTCGTGGTCGTGGCCGCGTACGGCGCGGACGTGGGAACGGGAGGCGCGTTCGAACGCGGTGGCTGCTGCCTGGAGTTCGCGGCGGGTATGGGCAGCGGAGGTCTGGGCGAGGGCGTCGAGGACTTCGCCGGTGGCGGCGATCTGCGCGGCGATGACGCCGTCGTCACCGTGGTCGATGACGAGCAACGCCCGCCAGGTGGCGCTGGTGGTGCGCCGACGTGCGGACGCGGGCCCGGTCACCGACGGCAAGGCAGGCTGCTGGGTGGGGTCGTCCGGGTTCTGAGTCCAGCGTTCGCGGATGCGGGGCAGGGAGAGGTCCGGGGCGAGCTTGGAGCCGGAGTAGAAGACCGGATCGCCCCTGCCGTTGCGGTCGCCGGGGAGGGCGACGGTGTAGCCGAGAGTGTCGCCCGACGGCGCGATACGGCGCCGGACGAGCAGGCCGGCCGCGCCGAGGCGGTCGAAGAACTCCTCCTCGCCCGCCGCACCGGCCACCGAGCGACGGACCGCCTCCCGCAGCTCCTCGCGCGGGGCGCGCTGCCGACCGCGGCGTTCGGCCTTGTGGCGCTCGGCGCTGGTGGGCCGCTTGGCGGCAGTGCCATCGCCGGGTGTGATCCGGCGCAGGCCGTAGTCCGCTTCGATGAGGCGGGCCTCGTTCTGGGCGCGGCGGGCTTCGTTGTGCAGGCGGGGCCGTCGGCCGTCGTCGCGAACCAGGGTGGCGATGATGTGGATGTGGTCGTCGGCGTGCCGGACGGCCGCCCACCGGCAGGCGGCATCGTCGCCGTCGGGGGCGATGCCGGTGGCAGCGACCATGCGGCGGGCGACGGCTGCCCAGTCGTCGTCGGACAGCACCGGGTCTTCGGGGCTGGCACGTACGGACAGGTGCCACACGTGCTTCTTGGAGCGTCGGCCGGCGGGCAGGGCGTTGACGGGCTGGTCGAGCAGCCGCTGAAGCTGCCCGTAGGTGACCTGCGGGTCGCGGCCGGGGTCGGGAGTGAGTGGGTCGAAAGCCGCCACCAGGTGCGGGTCGGTGTGCTCTTCGTGGGTGCCGGGACCGTACAGGTAGCGGATCAGGCCGATCGTCTCGCTGCCGCGCTTGTGGATGCGGGGGATCACGCCGGGGCACCGCCGTCCCGGTGGGCGAGCAGGGCATCGGCGGCATCCTCCATCCGGCGGGCCGCGCTCAGGACGGCCTGGGCGGTGGCGTCCAGGTGGGGTGCGTCGGCACCGGAGTTAAGGGCTTTGGCGACCTGGTTGAACAGCCCGTGGATGCGGCCCAGGTGTCGGCGGGCGGCGAACACCTCGTTGAGGACTTCCCGTTCGGTGGCGATCTCGGCGGCGGTGCGGGTCAGGTCGCGGGCGGCCTTGTCGACGGCGTAGGCGAGGAAAGCGGCGTTGGTCATCTGGCACGTAGCTGCTGCGTCGGTGAAGCGCTTGTACTCGGCGTCGTTCATGCGGCAACTGGGCGTTGTCACGTTGGCTGACCGATCTGGGATGATCTTGGAGTTGATCGTGCCGGGGAGGAGTCCGCTCGTGTCGTCCGCGCCGCCGTCGTACAAGGGGCACCGGTACCCGGTGGGGGTCATCTCCCACTGCGTGTGGCTGTACTTCCGCTTCCCGCTCAGCTTCCGCGAGGTCGAGGAGCTGATGCTCGAGCGCGGCGTGATCGTCTCCCACGAGACCGTCCGGCGCTGGTGCGCGAAGTTCGGGCAGGCCTACGCCAATGGCCTGCGCCGGAAGCGGCCCCGGCACGGGGACAAATGGCACCTGGACGAGGTCTTCATCAAGATCAACGGCGAGCTGAAGTACCTGTGGCGGGCCGTCGACGCCGACGGCAACGTGCTCGACATCCTTCTCCAGAATCGGCGGGACAAGGCCGCGGCCTGGCGCTTCTTCCGCCGCCTGCTGAAGACGACCTGCTCGGTGCCGCGGGTGGTGGTCACCGACAAGCTCCGTTCCTACGGCGCGGCCCACCGCGAGGTCATGCCCTCCGTCGAACACCGCTCCCACAAGGGCAAAGGCTTCCGTAGCGTCGGCCGAGCCCAGCAGTTCCTGGCCGCGTTCAGCGGCATCTCACCCCACTTCCGACCACGCCGCCACCGGATGACCGCCGCCCACTACCGCACCGAGATGACCACCCGCTTCGCCATCTGGGACCAGGTCACCGGCGTCGCCGGCCCGCCTGCCGCGGCCTGAGCACCCAGCCGGAACCCGGCCCCACCACACCCGACACACCGTCAGGCATTCACACCCTCAACAACGTGACAGCGCCCGACGTGCCCATCGACCCGCAGCAGCGCGCCGTCCTCGAGACCGCGGCCGCCGCCCTCGTAAAGCCGGGCCGCCGGGCCCGGGGCAAGCCTGTCGCGCGAGGGGCTTGCCCCGGCGTCGCGCACGGCGGGTTCGGGGCAGCGCCGACGGCGCCGGTCCGGGTTGTCGACACCGGTCTCGTACCAGGACTCACCGCGCTGGGGCCGGGCAGAGTGTTCACCCACACCGCGACGGCGATGCCCTTCGCATCGGCAGCGGGCACCTGGAGGCGGTTGTCGAGCAGATGCTCCTCCTTGCGCCCGCCGGGGCGACTGTCAGTCGAGGTCGGTGGTATTGGCGCGGGGCCGGTTGCGGGCCCACTTCTTGAGGCCACCGACGCGGTAGAGGAACGCGGCACTGTGCTTGCCGACTGGGGCGGGGAACTCCAGGTCGGGATGCGCTGGGCATGAGCACAACTCCCGCACCAGAGCAGTCACACTCGCGCCGTCACCTACCCTGGGGCGGCTGCGCTCCCGGCAGAGCGCGGGCACGCAGCCTCAGCGGACTGTACCTCAATCTGAATATTCCGCCGTCGACTGTCAGTGGCTCCCTCTACGATGCGGGAAAGTACATCCATTTGCAGTAAAGGGGAAACGGAATGGCGAAGCGCGTGTTCGTCAGTTTCGACTACGACTACGACAAGATCCTCAAGGACTTCCTGATCGGGCAGGCCAAGAACCCGGACTCGCCGTTCGAGATCCACGACTGGTCGATCAAGGAGGCGTCGCCGGACTGGAAGGACAAGGCCCGTGCCAGGATCAGGCGTTCGGACCTTGTTATCGTCCTCTGCGGCGACCACACCGACAAGGCCGTCGGTGTGGGCATCGAGCTCAGGATCGCGCAGGATGAGCAGGTCGACTATTTCCTGCTCAACGGCTACAAGGGCAGGACCGGCAAGAAGCCAACCACTGCGAAGTCCACGGACAAGATCTACAAGTGGACGTGGGAGAACCTTAAGGCTCTGGTTGGCGGGGATCGGTGACGGGCGCTCCCGAGCCGGAGCGACGGGCGGAAGTACTGGACCTCTACAAGCTTGCC
Organism: Streptomyces sp. NPDC001933; assembly: GCF_042890955.1. Classification (NCBI taxonomy): domain Bacteria; kingdom Bacillati; phylum Actinomycetota; class Actinomycetes; order Kitasatosporales; family Streptomycetaceae; genus Streptomyces; species Streptomyces sp. NPDC001933. The sequence continues at coordinate 35,153 of NZ_JBIASS010000031.1, forward strand.
GTTGAGATGGCCGACCGGGTCTCCGCCCGCCGTGGAACGGCGAACGCCTTTTTCCTGTCGGTGCAGACGACCTTCATCGCTTTGGTCAGCTTCGGCTTCCCGAGGCTCTCCGAGTCCCCCTGGTGGGTGTCACTGGCCGTGTTCCTGGCCGGCTTCACCCTCTCTGCCACCTGGTGGATGCAACTGCGCAGCTACCGCGACCTCAACACAGCGAAGTTCAAGGTTATCAACAAACTGGAGGAGCGCCTCCCCGTCAAGATCTTCGCTGACGAATGGAAGGAGCTGAAGCGTGACCCCATCCCAGCCTGGCGCGAGCGGTACGCCGAACTGGGTGCCTCTGAACGGACCATCCCTGTGGTGTTCGTCGCAGCCCACCTGCTGCTGTTCGTTGGCAGACTGACTGTGTGATGTATCTTGATTCCCTCGCCGATCTGATCCGTTCCTGTCTTCCCCCGGACGCCGAGCCACCTGCGGACTCTGACGATCTGTTCCGCATCTATGCCGTGCTGCTGAAGGCAAAGGGGGAGCAGGTCACCGACGAAGATGTCCACGATGCCTGGTCAGCCTGGATGCAGTCGGTGGACAGCACCCACGACGCTCTGGTCCCGTTCCGCGATCTCGCCCCGGAGATGCGTGCGGCTGACACTCCGTACACCGTGGCCATCCGGGCGGCAGCCTGCCTTGTGGCAGATGGCCCTCGCTCGTAGACAATCCACTCACAGAAGTCGATGCGCAACCTGATACCCCCGCCCGGGGCCCTCGTTGCCTTCCCGATGAAGGCTACCTATCGAGAGGAAAATCGATCTTCACGGGCGCGGCGTCTTCTGCAGCGGTCTTCATTTCCAGCATCGTGCCGACAAGGGTTGCGAGCCCGATGACCGCAACGAGAATTTTCTGGGAAACGAGCTCTACCGCATGGAAGTATAATCCGTACGTGATCGAATTCACCAATGCTAGATCGAATTTATCGCGTGGAGCGCGGCCGATCCCTCTCACGGCTGTCCCAGGCAGCCGTTCTTCCACCTTGTCCATCAAAGGGTTGATCTGATCCCGCTCCGTCTCACGTCGCTGCCCGATTCGGGTTGCGGCGGAGGTCTTTGTAGGGTCGAACCGAGTGAAGTGCCCCGTCCAGTCCTGGCCGAATGAAACGATACCGCGCAGCGCCGGCAGTTCTCCTAGCCTGTCAGGCCAGTGCAGGGCTGGGTAGTTGGGAAGTTGCGGAATCGGCATCTTCCTGCCGCTTCGCCTATTTCGTGCATCTCCGAGATACGAGTCGGCGGCGGAGCGGAAGCGCTCGTAGTGCTCCTCATCACCGCATACCAGCAGCAGGAAGCGTTCCGGCGGAAGGCTGCGTACCGCTTGTGCGTACTCCCAGAGGGTACTTTCAGCCGAACCGCTTTGGTCTCCTAGGCCAGCCATCATCAGGACTAGCCTCGCACGCCGCATATCCCGGGCGACGATCGACTTCCAGCTATGATGCGGGAGCGGATAGCGCACAGCTCCGGAGGGAAACGGATCATCGTCCTGTAGGTTACCTACTGCGACCACGAGACCGAACCGCCTAACAAGCCGAACAATTCGATACTCACGCGAAACCTGATGCGCGATGCGGTTGGCGTAGCCGAAAAACTCACCAAGCCAGTAATTCCATCGTGGCTGCGTAGCCAGATACTCAATCTCGGCGAGTTCTGCGTCCACCCGAAAGTTCCGCAAGTACAGCACAAAGCAACGGTCTTCGAGTGAATCGCTGGTCTCCAGCGGCGGCGTGACGCGCCTGAGGGCCCCACTCGCAAGCCGACGGCGCAACGGGAGCATACGCATGGCCAAAAAAACCATCACCAGGCCGACAACACCACGACCCCAGAAGTCCTCGCCGGTCTGCAGCCACCCCACCAGGGACACAAGTCCCGCCATAGCCGACCAGTAGAACACCATGGAGGCGAGAAACCCCTTCAGGTGCTCACGTCGGGCTCTTCTCGATGTGTATAAGCCCGCAGAAGGAGCTGGCCCGGCGCTGTCACTATGTCCCATCCGCCAATCCTGGTGTCCCAACCAGAGCTTCAACAAGGGGGCGTCCACACGCACGACCTGAGCTCGGGTATAGCTACCTGATCCTGAGGAGTCTCTGGAGTGAGGGCCGGCGGCAGGCCGGCCCTCGGATGTCTGCTGCAACACCCGAGCCGTGTCACCCCCTGGACTGCGGCGAAAGAACTGGATGCCCGTCCGGCCCCGCTGCTGTGCCGCCGCGGTGACGGCGATGCCCGAGGAAGGAGACTGGCCGATTTTCCCCGGTTCACGCCCAGCGCCGCGAGCACCGGCCCGATCGACCTGACTGCCCGCCGCACCCTGGATACCGGGTACCACGTCGCCGTCCGGCAACGGCAGTTGCTTGCTGTCAGACGGCGACGTTTACGCGGGCTACTTGATGATTGCGGGCCGCTCCGAGTTCGCTAATCGGTTCTTGTCTGCCGCTGATCCTCCTTGACCTGGAGCGTGGTCAGATCGAACGCCCCGTCGATATCGACGTGCTGCCACTCTGTGCCGGGCAGGACGAGGTCGTTGGTCCGGCGAAGGAAGGTCTGCAGAGCGGCTCTGGGCACCTCCAGCACAGCCATCCCTTCGGGAGATCCGAGAGAGATGCAGATGGTCTCTGCGCTGGAACCGTTGCGCGGCCAGATTTTCACGTCCCCGGCCCCGGCATGAGTACGGAGCCCGGCAGCGACGGTCTCCCGGGCGAAAACCCAGGACACGTGCTCGTCGAGTCCCGTGTGGAAGGTCGCCTCGATCGCGTATGGATCTGTCGGCCGGTACCGGAGCTCGGCAGGCAGGGGGAGCGGTGAAGCATCGGAGACCACCAGACCAAACTGAACCGTGCAGGTCACCTCCGGGATCTTCGCCTCGCGGTCTGTCCGGACCGACCAGTCCGCATCGGTCCGCGCCCCGGCAGCCCTGGCTGACTCCTCCCCATGCTGGTGCTTGAGCCGCTTTTCCAGATACGTGCGCACCCGGGAGCGGAACCGCGGCAGGTCACCGGACGCCGCGTCCGCAGCGTGCTCGTCTCCGGGCTGGGCCTTCGTTTCCTCGGCGTCCAGTTCCTGCCGGTGCCGGGCGATGCGGCGCATCGTCTCGGCACCGGTCCGTGCGCGCAAGCCCTTTGCAGCCGGCGTGCCGAGCGAGGACCGCTCGAGCTGAGCCACGAAGTCCAGGGCGGCGAGGCCCTCTGGGTAGCGGCCCAGGTCGGGGGTCTCGCCCCGGGTAAGGCACTCCTGCAGATCTGTCAGCTCCTGCAGGCACGTGCGGAACCGGCCGGATGCAGAACCCTGCGCGGCCTGCTGAATTCTCACGATGGCCTGTGCGACGCCATCGCTGGTGAGTTCCTCTCGCTTCACGCGTCCTCCCTCCCGTTTCGCGTTGCCGCGGAACCAGACTCCTCCGGTGGGCCGCCCTGCTGCCGCGGCGGGTTCTTGCGTAGACGGGACAGCCGCATCGACACGGCCGCCGCCGACATATGGAGGTGCTCGCCGATCTCCTGCCTGGTGTAGTCCCTCATCGACAAGAACAGCGCCGTCCTGGTGGCATCGTCCTTGACCTGGGCGAGCAACCGCTGGACAACGTCATGCCCGATGGCCTGAGACTCCGGACTGACACCGGACAGCGCAGGAAGGGCCTCCAACTCCTCCTGGCCGTCCGGGACGCACGGGGGACGGCGAGCACGCTCCGACGCCCAGCGGCTGAAAACGCCGCCGAACTCCCTGACGACGGCGCCGACGAAGTAGGGCTTCAGCGCACTGCCACCATCCGGACGCCAGCCGCCCTCGACCAGCGCGTGCTTCCGGAACATCCGCAATCCCCGGGCGATCGCCTCACAGACCAACTCCTCCCGCTCATCGCGGTCGGTACGCAGCACCTCCACATCCTGCTCGGTGCGCCGTCGTACGGGGCGCCCGTGCTCCGCGCACGCAGTGAAGATCTGTCCCGTGTAGAGCCAGCTCATCAAGATCGGGTAGGCGTACTCGGTGAGGGCGGTCGCGAAGAGATCCCAGGCCATGCCACTGAACTCGGCAGCCGCCAGGCTCTCGTAGACAGCCGCGTCCTCGTCGGCCACCGCCATGTCGTTCGCGACGGCCTGCCGCGCCGCCTCACGAAGAGCAGCCTCGTCCTCGTCGACCTGCACCTGGAAGAGCGGTAGCCGGCCGGAGTCATCAGTCGCGGCAGGGGCCATCGGCAGCCCTCCAGATGTTCTCGACGGAGACTCGTCGAGCGGATCGTCCTGCATACCTCTCCTCGTACGCCAGCCGGGGCGATGTCGGAAAGGTCCTAGGGGGAGAGATGCCACCCAGCTAACGCCGAAACGAATAAAACATCCGTACGGGCGTATCACCGATGCTTGCGTGAGACGACACCCCACCCACCCCCTACGACAACACCATGACCCAAACACTCGTCACAGCCGTTGCCACGTTGCTGGCCGTTATCGCCGCGCTTGAACATCTGCCAAAGGCACTCACCCGTCTCATCCAGGCATGCATGCCACTGGCGAGGGCATGGCAGGAACTGAAACGGGCCGTGGCTCATGACCTGGACTCACGGACAGCCGAAGACGAGCCAGCCCACAGCCTCCTGGACATCGACGCCACGCATAAGGGACAAGGCCAAGAAACCGAACCCTCTCCCGCCTCCGATCCCATCACGCTCGCCGGCCCCCGTTCGCAGATGGATCTGCCGACAGCTCAAGACCCCGAGCAACACCCCAGCCAGACAGCCAGGAAGAACAGATGACCGGCCTCAAGTACCCGGGCCCGCAGACCTCAGGCCCTCAGCAGGCTCGGGGTCTCGTACGTCACCGCGCGGGAGCCGGTCAGAGGTTGTCCCAGTAGCTCTCCCGCTCGGAGGGCGGCCCGAACCGCTTGATGGACCAGCAGGTGCAGTTCCCGCCCTCGTACAGAACCTTGTCGCACTCCTCGTGGTGCTCCCGCACCGCCCACGATTTCGGATCCGCCGACGGCGCGGGCTGGGGGCGGGCGGTTCCGGGGCAGCTTCGACGGCCAGCACCGTGCCCTCCCAGTCCATGCCCAGCGCGGCGAGGGCGGCGCGCTGCTCCGCGGTGAGCTTGTCGCGCCGGGTCTTGGTGTTCGACAGCCACACGCCCAGCTTCACCGGCACCGGCTCCACCTCGCCGTCGACCACGATCTCCACGACCGTGCTGCGCGGCACCGGCCGGTCCGCGCCTTTCCGTTCAACCCACTGCGCCAGGGCTGCCAGGCCCCACAGGAACGCCGCCTGCGCCTCACTCCCGGGCTTCTTCGCACGGAGAACGAGTGTCATGGCCTGGCACCCGCAGCCGCCGCCGGTCCTATCACCGGACCGCCGCCGCCCGAAACCGAGCCGGTGAAACGGCGATTCGAGCACACGAGGGCCGCCGCCCTGACGGCATGGGCGAACAAAGGCCGGACACACACCCGCTCCCACCGCGCCGCGTACCGCATTACCCGCACCTGCGCCCCCGTACGCCGGGCCGTACACAGACGGCACCCGAACGCGACCGGCCCCACCACCGCACCCCCGGCACGCCACACCGCCAACGGCTCCCCGCCCTCCCCGGCGGGGAACTTGGCATCCTCCCCTCCCCAGGACGGCAACGCCTGCCCCAGAACCTCCTGCCCGACCCCGCACAACCGGGCCAGAACCTCCCGCCCTGACAGCGGTCGTGGCAAAGTCCAGATGTGCGGCCAGCCGAGTCCAGGCTGATGGCCACCGGAATTCCAGGTGGATGGCCGTCTGACCAGTGGTGTTCCTGATCACTTCCTTAACTGGAGGAGACCCCTCCGCCCGTTTGCTGGTGTTTGCACGCATCAGCTACCGGCCGGAGAGGTCCTGTGACGAAGTCTGACACGGAGATTATGGAAATCCTTGAGGCGTACGACCTGACCGGGACGGTCTGGTCGGCGGCGACCTTGACGGGGCACAACCCGAAGACGGTCAAGCGGTATGTCGAGGCCCGCAACGGCGGGCGCAATCCTTACGAGCGAGAGCCACGGCCGAAGATGATCGATGCGTTCCTGGAGAAGGTCGAGGAGTGGGTCGAGCAATCGAAGGCGACGATCCGCGCCGATGTGGTCCACGACAAGCTCGTGAAGATGGGCTACCGGGGCAGCGCGCGCTCGACGAGACGGGCGGTGAACGCGGCGAAGGGCGCGTGGAAGGCGGGCAAGCGCCGGACGTACCGGCCGTGGATTCCCGAGCCGGGCCGGTGGCTGCAGTTCGACTGGGGCGAGGGGCCGCGGATCGGCGGCCGGCGGACCTGGCTGTTCTGCGCTTGGCTGTCCTGGTCGCGGTTTCGGGTGGTGATCCCGGTCTGGGACTGCACGTCGAGCACTTTGGTGGCCTGCCTGGACACCACGCTCCGGCGGATCGGCGGGGCGCCAACGTATGTGCTGACCGACAATGCGAAGACGGTCACCGTCGAGCACATCGCCGGGATCCCGGTACGTCATCCGCAGATGGTCGCCGCGGGCCGGCATTACGGCTGCCAGGTGGTCAGTTGCGTGCCCTACGACCCCGAATCGAAGGGCGGTGCGGAGGCCACGGTCCGTATCGCGAAGGCCGACCTGGTGCCCACCAGCGCGAACCTGCTGGCCGCCTACGACACCTTCGCCGAGCTCGCCGATGCCTGCCTGACCTGGTGCGATGCGGTGAACTCGCGCCGTCACCGGGCGACCGGGCAGATACCCGCCGACCGTCTGGACGTCGAACGCACCACGCTGCATGTCCTGCCCATCGAACCGCTCGCGCTCGCGCTGGGCGAGGAGAGACTGGTCGGCTCAGACCGCACCATCAGCTTCAACTCGGTGCGCTACTCGACCCCGCCGGGCTATACCGGCGCGAGGGTGTGGTGCCGGGTGGTCGGCGACGAACTGTCCATCACCGCCCGCACCGACTCCGGCGATCTCTCGGAGATTTGGCGCCACAAGCTGTCCACCCCGGGTGTTCCGCAGATCATCGACGCCCACTACCCCGACCATCCCGAAGGCCGCAGCGTCCTCCAGCCGAGGCTGCAGCCGCGCTCGGAGGCGGAGATCGCGTTCGTGGGCATCGGCCCCGGGGCGGGGCGCTGGCTCAAGGAGGCCGGACCCGCCGGCGCGGTCCGTATCCGCGCCAAGATGGCCCGCGCGGTCGAGCTGGCCACCGTCTTGGGCAACGACAAAGTCGATCAGGCCCTCGGTCTGGCAGCCACGGCCGGGCGCTTCGCTGACGAGGACCTGCTCTCGATCCTGGGACACATCGCGGACAGCAAGCCCGTCGGCGAGGTCGTCCGCGCGGACGAGGCCCACTCCGTCCAGAACGGAACCATCGGCTGGCAAGCCCTGGGCCAGTAGGTGACGACTTCAAGGAAGTTGACGCACACCTCTGCGGTCAGTCGCCGACAAACCAGAGATATCGGTGTGACCCCTGCTCGACGACCTGGCACAACTTGCGGGCCTGCCCGACCCAGTCACCGCCGCAAGCGGCCGGGAGCTGGTCGAGTTCCGTTAGCAGCAGCGACACCTGCCGATGGTTGAAGACCGCGTCCCCATAGGGAATCAGGCCCCAGAGCATCGGGAACAGGCTCGGATTCAGATCACCGAAAACGGAAGTCCACTGCAACCCGCCCTCGGCCCGGGCTATGACGTCGCCGCTGTCACCACGCACCTGCATATCGATCACCCGTCGAGCCTATCGGCGCCGAACCAGAACGACGAAGGAATTTGCAACCATGACGTTTCCCCAGGCCCCGGCTCTGCCGGAGGAGCTCGACAAGCTCATGCGCCGCATGCGCCTGCCCTATATGCGCAAAGCAGCCCCGGACGTCCTGGCCACCGCCCGTGCCCAACGCTGGGACCCCGCCGAGGTGTTGCGGCTGCTGATAGCCGAGGAGGTCACCGGCCGCGACGCGGCCACCCGGCGTCTTCGCCGGCACTCGGCGAACTTCCCCACTGGCAAGACTCTGGGCTCCTGGCGGGCCGAGGACTCCACCATCCCCGAACCCACCCAGAACTCCCTGATCACCCTGGAGTGGATCGGCCGCGCCGAGAATTTGGTGATCGCCGGCCCGTCGGGGACGGGCAAGAGCCACTTCACCGAGGGCCTGGCCCAAGCCGCGATCGAGAAGGACCTGCGGGTGTCCTGGTTCACCCTGGAGACGCTGAGCGCCGCGATCGGCAAATCGAAGGTCGACGGGTCCACCGCACGGACCGTTGCCCGGATCTGCCGCGCGGACCTCATCGTCATCGACGACATCGGCCTGCTGCCCGTCGGGGAAGACGCTGCTGAGGCGTTCTACCGGATCATCGACGCAGCCTACGAACGCAGGTCCATCGCGGTGACCAGCAACATTCACCCTTCGGGCTTCGACACGATCATGCCGAAGACTCTCGCGGGCGCGAGCACCGACCGCCTCATGCATCACGCTCACCTCGTGACCACCACCGGTGACTCGCATCGCCTCGCCGAGGCCCTCGCCGGGAAGGGAGTAGTCCCCTTGAACTGACCCTCACCCCGGGAACACCCGCGGCCACACGCCTGGCTTTCTGATGGCCACCAGCCTGGGCCTCGAACGGCCACCCACCTGGGCATCTCAATGACCGTTGACACCCCGCAGGTAGACCTGCCCCCACCGACGTAATCCTTCCGAGCTACCGTCGGCCAGATCTGCCGCTACTGCTCACGCATCTCCGAACCAGATTGCTGGGTGAGTATGGTCATCCCCCGCAAGAGTGAGCGCGCTGACGGCATGTTCTCGGGCACAATGTGGTGCATGCCCGAATACCTCGAACTCGACTTCGCTGGCGCCGCGTTACGTGTTGAACTCGCCGACGTCGGAGAAACGGCACCCACACTTGCGCCCGCCCCTGCGGACTCCGCGGAAGCGGCAGATCTTCCGGAGGGCTTCGGTACGGCTACGCCGGTCGCCCGCGGAGGACGTGCCGCAGCGCTCGCCCAGGACCTCCTGCGCACCACACTCCGCCCCCTTGGACCGCTTCTCGAAGAGGTCCATTCCGCAGTCACCAGCACTGAGCACCCGCCACAGGAGCTGAAGGTCGAGTTCGGCATCCAGATCGGCCAAGACCTCAAGATCGGGATCGTCGGAGCGAACGGCAAGGCGACCATGACCGTCAGCGCCACCTGGCAGAACCAAGGCACCGACGACGCCTCCCAGGCGTAGTAATGGGTTGGTTCCGCCAGCCGGCAGCCCCGGTCATCCATGCCGCGCTGCTGCGTGAGAGCGACTTTAAGGCGGCGGGCGCCGCCGTACTCCTTTCGCCGAACCGGCTTCTGACATGCGCCCACGTTGTCAATGACGCGCTAGGACGAACGCTGATGAGCTCTCAGCGCCCGGCGCCCGAGCAGCCCCTGAGTATTGCCTTCCGCAGCTCGGGGGCGATTACTCGGCGCGGCACGGCCCGTCTGTCCGTGTGGCTGCCGCCTCAGCTGCGGCCAAGCAGCATCGTGTGGGACGGCGACCTTGCAGTCCTCGACCTGGAGGAGACCGCCCCCGAGTGGGCCACGCCCGTGGTGTGGCGAGAGATGTCCGAGGGATTGGAGCTCCGGGCCTGGCACGGCGGCGGCGTCGCCATTACCTACGCCGACGCCGTGGCCGGCTACCAGGACGACGGCTGCTGCTACCTCGACGGTAGTCTCACCGGTGCCGCCATCGGACCTGGATACAGCGGTGGTCCTCTGTGGGTGAGGTCCGACCGCACCGTTGCCGGACTGGTCATCGCTCAGGTGATGCCGGATACGGGACCGTTGCGGTCGCAGGACACCGTCCGACGCGGCTGGGCCGTGCCCTGGCAGACAGTACGGGAACAGCTGACCCGTGCGGGCGCAGACGACGTCCTTGCCGAGTGCGAGGTCGCCGATCCAGGCGGATCCACCCGAACCGGGTCTGGCGAGACATTCGTACAAGCCATCGTGCCGCTGCTGCGGGCTCTTCTGGACGATCCTGTGAGGCGCACTGACCACTGCCGGTACCTCGCGGTCGGCATTGGATGGGAACCGCCGCCCGACTGCGAGGGGCCGGCGCCCACCCTGGAGGAGCTCGCTGCGCTGCTGTTGACCGAGGAGCGAGCGCTGGCCACGCTGACGGAGTCACTGGCACCCGCAGTTGAGAACCACACTGGCGATCGCCGGACGCTGAGCGGCCTGCTGGCAATGGGGCGTCTTGAGGGCGCAATCCGGCTCCTGTCCGTCAGCGAGCACCAGCAGCTGACCCGGGCACTGCTCACGGTAGTCGCGGCGGAACCGGACCTGATCTCACGTGCCGCGCGGGAAGCACTGCGGTTCATGGAGCTCCCAGAGACGTTGATGCAGGCTTCACGGCTGACGAAGACAGACGTTGAAGACATCGTGCTGAGGCTTGAGGACTTCCCGGACGGGCGCGGCGGCGCGGGGGACTTCCTGCCCGTCCCGGCACTGCTCAGGCTGGCGGAGTTTGTGGCGGCAGCGGTGACCGACCTGGAGTGCCGCGCAGTCCTGCACACCTGGTGCGATCGCGTCGCCGGGCGCCTGGGGATCAGCCCCTCGGCATTGAGGGAGCGGCGTGCGGATGCGAAGGCATGGGCGTCCCACCGGCCGCCACCCATCACTCGGATCGTCGTCCGCCTGACCCGGGCGGGAACCGGCAGCCCGGAGCATTTCCTCTGCGAGATCTGGCTGAGTCACCGGGATGGTACGCGGACGGCCGTGACCACCCCGCCAAGCCCCCTGCTGCCGGATGAGATAGGACGGCTGGTACGTCGGGCTGCGGACGACAGCCATGTGGGATGCGGCCTTCCGCCGACCCAGGTGGATGTGGTCGTCGGCGGCGACGGGCTGGAAATCCCCGTCGACAGCTGGCAGGCGGGAAGCGAACTCGGAGATGTCTTTCCCGACCTCGGCAAGCTCAGCCTGCCTCTCGGCAGCCAGTACCGCGTGGCCCTTCGCTGCCCCGAGCTAACCAGCCGCATCTCCACGGCCGCCAGCGAGATGCGGCGACGATGGGCGGCTGGGGACGCCAGAACTCTCGTGGTCGACGAGCCGTCCGTTAACCCGCAGCGTCTGTACGAACTCCTGCAGAAGCCGCACTACGACACGGTTCGGGTCGTGCTGCACGGCCCGCCAGAACAGAGGCATCGGCTCCTCCCCGTGTGCCTGGCCATGGGCGTACCTGTTGTGCTGTGGGACCGGGCTGCCGCATCACACGAGGACGCCACTCGCCTGAGCGACCTCGATCCCACCGGACCCCTGCACAAACTCCCGGAACGACTTCAGGACTTCAGAACAATCCTGTATGCCTCCGAGGCACCCTCCTCAGCCGTGAGACCGACCCTTGTGTGGGACGAAGGCGACCTGTCGCTGCCCGGCCCACTGCAATTGGCGGATCCCTCGTGAAACAGCGGCCACGACGCCGTACGACCGCCCACAGAATCACGGAAACAGAGTGGAGAACCGATGACGGCCCAGGAACCTCAGGGACAGCACGACACGGCCGAGGAAGGACGAGATGCCGACTGGCGGCTCTTCAAGGGCGACCGCCAGGTCAGGAGCATCGCCTTCCCTAAAGCCCCACCCTGGCGACGGTTCGGCGGCACTGATACGGACGGCTCCCAGCGCGACCGACCGTACCTCATCGGCCCTCAAGAGGCTGACGTCGTCAACGCCGCGCTGCTGCTGCGTCGGCCGCTGCTGGTGACGGGTCACCCGGGGACTGGCAAGTCGTCCCTCGCGTACGCCGTGGCCCATGAACTATCTCTGGGCCGCGTCCTGCACTGGCCCGTCAACAGCCGCACTACCCTCCAGGATGCGCTGTACCGCTACGACGCGATCGGCAGGCTCCGCGAGACGAACATGAGACGCGAACCACACGGGGACGACGACGCCACACCGGAGCCCGGCATCGGCTCGTACGTGCGACTCGGCCCACTCGGCACGGCACTGGTGGCGTCGGAATTGCCGCGCGTTCTCCTCGTGGACGAACTGGACAAGGGTGACGTCGACCTGCCAAACGACCTGCTCAACGTATTCGAGGAAGGCGAGTTCGAGATCCCGGAGCTAGCCCGACTTCCGGAGGAGCACTCAACAGTGCGCGTGATGACTGCCGACTCCGACAAGTGGACGGACGTTGTCCGCGGCCACGTGCGCTGCTCCGAGTTCCCCGTCGTCGTCATCACCAGCAACGGCGAGCGCGACTTCCCGCCAGCCTTCCTGCGCCGGTGCGTACGGCTCGACCTTCCAGAACCCGACGAGAACCGCCTGCGCGCCATCATCTCAGCCCACCTGAATCCCGGGGGCGACACCGACACAGACGATATCGACGACCTGATGCACGCCTTCCTCTCCCGCAGAGCCCGCGGTGAATTGGCGACGGACCAGCTGCTCAACGCGGTGTTCCTGCGTCGCGGAGGCGTCGAACTCGACGCAGACGGCCTACTGGACGCCGTACTGCACCGCCTCGCCAGATCGCTGTGACCCGAACCGTGTTGCACAAGGTTCGCAGCGTCCTGTCCAGTGACGGAGAGCTTCTCGAGGCCGAAGAGCTCCTCGACGTGCTGTGGCTGGCAGCCCAGCTTCCTCCGGCAGCGGCCACCGCGTTGGTGAGGGCCGCTGCCACCGTTGAGCCACCTTCCTCGGCGGCCGATCGTACGGCTGGCGCCGCTGCTGGGCACGCTGTCGAGCCGTCCCCCGAGGATGGGGACGAGGATGGACAGAGGAAAGCTTCTCCTACGGATTCGGGGACCGGATCCGATTCCGAGCACGGGGATGGCCTCCATGCAGCCCCCGCCGCCCCGGAACAGTGGCCTGGACACTCCGACCAGGCCGCGATGGCCGTACGCACGCCCGGGATGAAGGCGTTGGAAGGGGCGGAGCTCCGGCTCGGGCGGGCCCTTCGCCCGCTGAAGCAGCTACGTCCCGACCCCCTGCGCACTGAACTCGACGTCAACGCAACGGTCTCGGCCATGGCCGAGACCGGCCTCCCGGAAGCAGTGCTCCGTCCCGCGCAGACCAGATGGCTCGATCTGACGGTCCTCGTCGACGACGGCGTCTCGATGCTCCTCTGGCAGCGGCTCGCTGGAGAGCTCCGTGGGCTGCTGGAGCGCTGCGGGGCATTCCGACATGTACGCGTCCACGGCCTGGATAGTCGAAGTCCCACCGGTCCCCGGCTGAGCGGCCGCCCGTACGGCAAGCCGGACGGGACGCTGCCGATGTCCACGGTGCTCGATCCCTCGGGTAACACACTGCTCCTCGTCGTGAGCGACGGCGTCGGCCGGGCGTGGAGAGACGGGGCGATGCACAAGGCCCTCCTTCGCGCCGCGTCGGCAGGGCCCACGGCGGTGGTGCACACACTCCCACGGCGCCTTTGGGCGGGCTCGGGCATCGACGCAGTGAAGTGGAGGGTGACGACCCGGCGAAGAGGAGCGGCGAACCGGTCCTGGCATATCGAGGACCTTGTGCTGCCGCCCGACCTGGCACCGTACGACGGGGTGCCGGTTCCGGTGCTGGCCACGGACGGGAGCACCCTCGGCACGTGGGCCCAACTGATCGGTTCCCCCGGAGACACCGCGGTGCTTCCCCTGCTGACCCAGCCCGACTCCCCAACCACGACCGCCGGCGAGCAGGCCTTCAGTCGGCAGAACACGGTCGGGGACGCAGAAGAGGCCGTGCTGCGGTTCCGGGGCGTCGCGTCCCCGGACGCCTACCGCCTGGCGGCTCACTTGGCGGCCGTGGCGCCGCTGCCCGTACCCGTGATGCGGCTCGTCCAGCACGCAGTAGATCCGGCCGTCGACACGTCTCACCTGGCGGAGGTCTTCCTCGGCGGACTGATGCACGGCGTCGACGTGTCCGAGGACCTCCCGCACCAGAAGATCTTCGACTTCACGGAGGAGACCCGGAGCGTCCTGCTGGGCACGGTGCCACCCGCCGATCTGGTCCGCACCACGCGCGAGGTCGCGGCACACCTCGCCGAACTCACGGCTTCCTCAGTCGGCTTCCCGGCCTGGCTTCCCCACCCCGAAGGCCGCGAGCGGGTGAGCTCCGGAACACGCGGGCCGTTCGGCTGGCTGGATGACACCCTCAAGCGCAGGCTCGGGGCCTCGCTGTCTGAGACCCCGGATCCGGAACCGAATCCGCCACGTCTGCAAGACGAACTGCGGGAGCTTCCGGAGGGCTTCGTCGAACTGTCGGTCGTGCAGCTGGCCGCCTCGCGGGAACGAGTGTCCTTGCCGCACCAGGTAGGTGTGATCCCGCCTCGGGCGAAGTCCTTCCAGCACCGCGCCGAGGCCGAGCAATTGCGGGCGGCGGTCGATGGTGGGGGCACGGCGGTGCTGTGCCAAGTCCTGACGGGAACCGGTGGGGGCGGCAAGACCCAGCTCGCCGCCGATTTCGCCCGCGCCGTCTGGGACTCTCGCGGGGTCGACGTGCTGGTGTGGATCAGTGCCAGTACCCGCCCGGTGATCGTGGCCGGGTACGCACAGGCCGGAACTGAGCTCCTCGGCGCCGACCCGCAGGACCCGGAGCAGGCCGCGAAGACATTCCTGGCCTGGCTCGAACCCAAACCCGGTGTGAATCGGTGCCGGTGGCTGGTCGTCCTGGACGACCTCGCCGACCCGGCCGACCTACGGGGCCTGTGGCCCCCCACCAGCCCCTCGGGCCGAACCCTTGTCACCACCCGCCGACGCGACGCCAACCTCTCCGGTCCCGGCCGGCGATCGGTCACCGTTGGCCTGTTCACCCCCGACGAAGCCACCACCTACCTGACCACCACCCTGACACCCCACCGCCGCCACGAATCGGCCAATGAGCTCACCGCCCTGGCCGCCGACCTCGGGCACCTGCCCCTGGCCCTGGCCCTGGCCGCCGCCTACCTCATCGACACCGGCATCGACTGCGCCACCTACCGGCAACTGCTGACCGACCGCGCCCGGACGTTGACGGACGTCCTGCCTGAGCCCGACGCGCTTCCCGACGCCCACGCCACCACAACCGCCGCAGCCTGGTCCCTGTCCATCGAACGCGCCAACCGCCTACGCCCGGCGGGCTTGGCCAGCCCCATGCTGCAACTGACCTCCATACTCGACCCCAACGGCATCCCGGCATCCGTCCTGACCGCACCTGCGGCCCTGGACTACCTCACCAAACACCGCACCCCCGGCCAGAAACCCAGCAGAAGCGAGCGACCACGGCGCGCGCAGGACGCGTCCGACGCGCTGCGGTGCCTGCACCAGCTCAGTCTGATCGACACCCCTCCCACCCCACACCAGACAGTCCGCGTCCACAACCTCATCCAACGCACTGTCCGCGACACCCTGTCGACAGACCAGCACAAGCAGCTCACCCGCGCCGCCGCCGACGCCCTGACCGATATCTGGCCCAAGGTCGAGCGCGACACCGCTCTTGCCGGGTCCCTGCGCGCCAACGCCGAAGCCCTCATCAGCCAGGCTAAGGACGCCTTGTGGGATCCCGATGCCCATCCCGTCCTCTACCGCACCGGCACAAGCCTCGGCGAAAGCGGGCAGGTCACTGCTGCCGCCATCCACTTCCAACACCTGGCGGCCACTGCCCACCACCGGTTGGGGCCTGATCATCCCGACACTCTCAGCGCCCGGGGGAGTCTCGCTTTTTGGCGGGGTGAGGCGGGGGATGCGGCCGGGGCGGTGGAGGCCTTTGCCGGTCTGCTGACCGACCAGGAGCGGGTGCTGGGGCACGAGCATCCCCATACTCTGAGCGTCCGGAACGATCTCGCCTCCTGTCGGGGAAGGGCGGGGGATGTGGCCGGGGCGGTGGAGGCCTTTGCCGGTCTGCTGACCGACCAGGAGCGGGTGCTGGGGCACGAGCATCCCAGCACCCTGGTGACCCGGGGCAATCTTGCCTTCTGGCGGGGAAGGGCAGGGGATGCGGCTGGGGCGGTGGAGGCCTTTGCCGGTTTGTTGGCCGATCTGGGGCGGGTGCTGGGGCACGAGCATCCCAGCACCCTGGTGACCCGGGGCAATCTTGCCTTCTGGCGGGGCGAGGCGGGGGATGTGGCTGGGGCGGTGGAGGCCTTTGCCGGTTTGTTGGCCGATCTGGGGCGGGTGCTGGGGCACGAGCATCCCAGCACCCTGGTGACCCGGGGCAATCTA
>NZ_JBIASS010000031.1:51383-53881 GCF_042890955.1 Streptomyces sp. NPDC001933
TTGCCCTTTGTCGGGGAAGGGCGGGGGATGTGGCTGGGGCCGTGGAGGCCTTTGCCGGTCTGCTGACCGACCAGGAGCGGGTGCTGGGGCACGACCACCCAGACAGCCTGACGACACGGAACAATCTCGCCGCCTGGCAGCGGAAACGGGCGGATTCAACGTCGAATAACGATCATTCGTGAACACGAAGATCGGCAGGACATTCCCGCAGGGCGCGACTGTGACGCTTCCCGAGTACGCGCCAATGCAACGTCCCCGCGGCGTCCCAACCGGGTCGCCGCCGTACGACGCATCCCCCTGACCCCTCCCGCTGCACCCTGGCCGTCTACCAGCGCATACCAAGCTGATCGAGGCCGGCCCGGCGCGGGATCGACGCCGCCTACCGCCAGGTGCGGCGCCAGAACGCCGCCGAACCGATGCTGTCCTTCCGCATCTTCATCTGTCAGCGCTTCACCCGCCTCACCAGCGACGAAGTCCTCGAGACCATCCCGCTCTACCACCCGATCTGGGCCGACGCCGACCCTGAAGACATTACCTACGCCGACAGCCGCGCCGCCCACGGCAACTTCCGCAACTGGGCCCGCCTCACCGCCCACACCCGCACCGCCCTGAACCGCACCGGCCGCCCCCGTGTCGACCAAGAAGTCCTCCGCTGGGCCTACAGCCGCCTCGGATCAGGCACATAACCCCGCCCGCCCCTACCAGCGCATCCCGAGTGCATCCAGGTCGGCTCGGCGTTGTTCGGTGAGCCTGCCAGCACGCTTCCGGACGTTGTCGAGCCATGTGCCCAGCCGTACGGTCACAGGCTCCTCAGCGCCGTTCTGGCGTCCCACCGCGGCACCTCCTTCCAGGCGCTCGACGTGCTTCCTCGGCACCTTCAGATGCCCCTCCCGGGCATGGAACTGCCGCGCGGCGCGGAGGTTCACCGCCCACACATCGTCCTGCGTCCGCCGCACCGGCTGTTCTGCTTCTTCGGCGGGTTCGATTCCGAGGACGTTTTCCAGGAGCCATTGCTGTGCGGGCAGGAGCTGTTCCCACCCGTGCCGCTGCGCTGTAACCCACCTCCCGAGGTCTTCTCCTTGCACGATCACTTTGCCGGCCGCTACCGGTAGGGCCCCGCCGTCTTGGAGGAGGTTCTGGGTGAGCCGGAAGCAGCGTTGCCATCCCGTGTCCCAGACGGGGCACCATCCCGGATCGATCTCGTCCAGCGCTGCGCGCCGTGCCTCGGTCAACGCGCCCTTACTGGTCTCGACAGCCAGGCCGGCCTCACGGCGTTCCGCGTTCGTGTCCGCGGCTCGGGCGGCGAATCGCTGGTTCTTGGTCCAGGTCCCGACCGGGTATCCGTCCCAGACCGCGGTCGTGGGCGGCAGCAGGTGTCCGTGCACCTTCGCCCAGGCGCGGGCGGCTGTGAGGCCTTCCTCGAATGCGACGTCCTGGTGCGACCACACCATCCCCAGCCTGGCCAACTGTTCCACCCGCCCCGCATCCAGGCGCCCGGCCTTGTGGGATTTCCGCTGGTCGGCGAGCCAGGTCCCGAGCGGGAACCCGGCCGGCGCCCAGCCTTCCGGGGTGACGTAGTCGTACGGCACCCGCAACTGCACCGCCCCGGTCTCCTTCACATACCGCACGCATGCCTGGATACCGCGCCGCCAGAACGTGTTCTCCGGCTCGAGCACCCGCAACTTCACGAACCGCGCCAGCAGCGCCGGATCCCTGGGCGTGCTGAACTTCAGCAGCTCCTGTGCAGGCGTGCTCGGTCCCCGCTCGCCCTCCGGCTCTTCCCGCTCAGCTACCGTCTCGCCTTCCCCGGCACCCTCCGGGAGCCAACTCCCGCTCCGGACACGAGGATCCGCTAGGTGCTCGATCGTTTCGGTGTCGTGCGCTCGCAGCGCTGAGAGGACCTTCGCGAGGGTCCCATACGCCGGTGAGGTCAGCATTTCGTCCGGGCTTTCACCCGGAGCGAGAAATACCGGAACGACCAGAGAAGCAATTTTCCCTTGACCGGGCTTGATTCTCAGGGCGCGTCCGACCATTTGCACGATATCGATCATCGACCCCCGCGCATCACAGAATGCGACGGAATCACAATTCGCCGTATCGACACCCTCACCCAGCACCTTCACCGAGCTGAGCACCCGCAACGCCGCCGGCACCAACCCCTTCCCCGACCGCCGCCCACCCCCGCTGCGCCCCCCGACGCCACCCTCGACCAGCTGCGCCTGGTTCTGGTCCTCGATGGTGTCGGAGGCGAACTCCTCCAGGACGGCGCGCCGGTGAGCCGGCGGATGCTCGCCATATAGCCAGTCCGCCCATACCCGCCCTGGCTCGGGGTAGTGTCGCGGGCTGTCTTCCCATAGCTTCCGGGCTGCGTCGACGACGCCTGTGGCCATGGCTTCGGCTTCGCTGACCCGGCTGTGGAATGTCAGGACCTTGCGCAGGTTCTCTTCGGCGGCCGCGGTCACGAGCCCGGTCTGCAGTGCGGCGAGTCGTGCTCCGCG
>NZ_JBIASS010000032.1:0-53135 GCF_042890955.1 Streptomyces sp. NPDC001933
GTGATCAGGGCCAGGGACACCGAGGCGATCAGCGTGCCCGGCACCGCGAGCACGGTGTAGAGGACCGTGACCTTGAGCGCCTGCCAGAACAGCGGATCGGCCCACAGCCGACGGAAGTTGGCGGTACCGGTGAAATGCCCGCCGCCGGTGAGCGTGTAGTCGGTGAAGCTCATCAGCACCCCGGCCACGGCGGGGCCGAAGCGGAAGGCAAGGAAGAGCAACAGGCAGGGGAGGACGAAGAGCAGACCGATACGGGCCTCATGGCGCGCCTGCGGCCCGCTGCGGCGACCTGGGCGGGTGGGTTCCGCGACGACTGCCACGGTGACCTCCTCTGTGCGGGGAGCGGGGAGCGGTGAGCGGTGGTCCCCCGTCCGCCGGGCGTGTGGTTCGGCGGACGGGCGGGGGCGCCGGTGTCAGCGACCGAGCAGCGGACCGGCCGCCTTGGCAGCGTCGTCGAGGGCCTGCCGGGGAGACTTCTTGCCGAGCATCGCGGCCTGGATCTCCGGCGCGAGGACGCCCATCACCTCACGGGACTTCTCTTCCAGCGGCCCGGCCTCCATGGCCGGGAGTGTGTCGGCGACGGCGGTGAGGATCTTGTCGTCGGGATAGAGCTTCCCGGCGGAGGTGCGGGCCGGGAAGGTACCGGACTGCTTCTCCAGTCCGGCGGCGTTCTTTGCCTCGGCGACGAACGAGATCCACTCTCCAGCCGCCTTGACATCGGCCCCCTTGAGCATCGACAGCGCGCCGACCGTGCCGTACCCGACCGATGCCGTCTCCTTCAGCGGCGGCTGGACTGCGATGTTCTCCTTGCCCCAGAACGGTTCGACGTCGGCCGGGGTGTTCTGCCAGGTGCAGGCCACCTTGCCCCGGGCGACCGGGGTCTGCTCCACCTTCGGCGTGATGGTGATCAGGTCCTTGTCGGTGTAGCCGCCGTCGACCAGCTTCTTCAGGTACGTCAGCGCCTTGACGCCGGCCGCGTCGTTGAAGGTCACGTTCTTGCCGTCCTCGGAGAACACGTCGCCGCCGGCCTGCCACAGCAGCGGGTAGAAGGTCATGTTCAGGGTCTGCTGGGTGTCACCGCTGTAGCTGGTGGCGTAGTACCCCTTCTCCTTCAGCTTGGGAGCGAGGCCGGCCAATTCGTCCCAGGTGGTGGGGTATTCGCTCTCGCCGATGGCCTTGAAGACGCGCTTGTCGCAGATGAGCGGGTTGGCGCTGGTGAGGACGGGGGTGCCGAGCACCTTGCTGTCGACGGTCACGGAGTCGAGGGCAAACTTGGTGTAGTCCGCCTTGGCCTTGGCCGGCATGTACTGGTCCGCGGGCACGATGCTCCGCTCGTACTTCGGCAGTTGGTCCGGGATGAGGTAGACGACGTCCGGCCCCTTTCCCGCGCCGATGGCGGTGGCGAGTGCGGTGTCGCGATTGGCCCACGGGTAGGTCTCGACCTTCACCTTGGTGCCGGTGTGCTTCTTCTCGAACTCCTTGACCAGACCGTCCCAGTAAGCCTGGTTCTTGGCCTCGTCGAAGATGACCGGGTAGGTCCACATGGTGATGGTGCTGCCGTCGTCCCCGGATCCGCAGCCGGCGAGGACGGTGGTGGCGAGGGCAGCTGAGAGCAGCGGCACGGTGACGGCACGGGGTCTCGGCCGGCGACGGGCGATACGGAACATGAGCGGAAACCTCCTGGGGATGAGCGGGGAACGGTGTTGTTCGGGGATGTGGATCAGCGCACCGGCACGCTCTGTACGGAGCCGGTGAGGCGGGCGCGTTCGGCGGCGAAGGCCGCCAGATGGCTGCCGAGCGTGGCCTTGGTGCCGGAGCGGACCGCGGCCGGGTCGCCGGTGGCGACGGCGTGGACGAAGGCATCAACCAACGCCGTGTCTCCGCCGCCGTGTCCCTCGGCTGCATTGGAACCGCTCGTGTCGACCTCGTGGACGGTGACCTCGTCGGTGCGGAAGTCGTGGACGGTGACGCGCTTGCCGTCGCCGCGCAGCCAGCCGTGCGAGCCGAAGATCCGTGTCTGACGGTCGGTCTGTTCGGTGAAGGCGACCATGGTGAACGTCGCGGTCATGCCGCCGGACAGCTGCATGGCGAGGACCTGGTGGTCGACCACGTCGTTGTCGACGCGGTAGGCGCACAGGCCGTACGGGCCTTCGCGCAGCGCGGTCAGCAACTCGGTCTCGTCCGTGGAGTCCGTGACGTGGGTGACCGGCCAGACGGAGCCGTGCTCGCGCAGCGTCGGCACGTACAGCTTGAGTGCGGAGTAGGGGCAGCCGTCCTCGACGACGCAGTCCAGGCAGCGCTCCGCGGCACCGGACGGGGCGTTCTCGGGCCGGAAGTGCTTGAGCCCACCGAAGCTGGCGACCTGCTCGATGCGCTCCCCGGTGACGTAGGAGATCCAGTCCAGGTCGTGGCAGGACTTGGCGAGCAGCATCGGCGAGGACGCCCGCTCACTGCGCCAGGGCCCGCGGACGTAGGAGTGCGCGTAGTGCCACCAGCCGACGGGCTCCAGGTGCTCGACGCTGACGAGTTCGCCCAGCACGCCCGAGCCGACAACCTCCTTCACCAGGTCGGTGTAGGGGGTGTAGCGCAGGACGTGGCAGACGGCGAAGAGCACGCCCGTCTTCTCCACGCCCTCGATGAGGGTGCGTGTCTCGGCCTCGCTGGGCGCCAGTGGCTTCTCGGCGAGGATCGCGTACCCGGCCCGCGCCAGCGCCAGGACGGGCTCGACGTGATTGCGGTCCTGGGTGGCGACGATGACGGCGTCGGCGATGGCGTTTGCCTCGACGAGCGGCCGCCAGTCGTCGAACTCGAGTTCCGCCCCGGCCGCGGCGCGGGCCGCCGGCCGGGGATCGGCCACGGCCACGAGGCAAGCGCGTTCGGGGTGGGCTTTGATCCACGCGGCATAGGTGAGGCCGCGGTTGCCTGCGCCGACGAGAGCCACGCGGACGGGCCGATCGGATATCGGAAGGTGCATGGACATTCCCAAGAGCTCCCTAGAGGTGAAGGAGAGGCACGCGAGGACAAGGCGTACGGTGGGGCCGGGAGGCGTCTCCCGCGGCGATGCCTGGACGTGGAGCCGTCAACGGTTACCGGGTGCGGAGAGCTGACAGGGGACGGCTGCCGATGCATACGGCGTGTACCGGGGTCGCCTGAAAGCCGGAAGGCGGACCGCGCAGTGGTCTCTGCGAACCGGAGCACGGGTTGCCCGGGTCGATGGCGGGAGGTCCGGAACGGCCGTTCACGGGCTCGTTGCCGTGGGCCGCCGGTTGTGCGCGAGGTACGTCGTCTCGACGTGCTCGAGGGCTCGCCAGATCGCACCGAGCGCGACCCGGTCGTCGCCGAGCGAGGACGGCTGGAGATCGGGGACCCGGATACACAGTGGCTCCAGACGGTTACGGAGGCGGGGGAGCAGGACATCGGCGGACTGGGCCAGTCCCCCACCCAGCACGACCCGTTGCGGGTCGACGGTCAGCACCATGGCCGCGAGGCCGAGGGCCACGTCGCTGGCGTAGCGGTCGACGGCGCGCACGGCGACGGTGTCGCCCCGGCGGGCGGCGGATAGCACATGGGCGGCGGCGTTCCGCGGGGGTACGTCGGACGGGACGGCAGGACAACACGCCAGGCGG
Organism: Streptomyces sp. NPDC001933; assembly: GCF_042890955.1. Classification (NCBI taxonomy): domain Bacteria; kingdom Bacillati; phylum Actinomycetota; class Actinomycetes; order Kitasatosporales; family Streptomycetaceae; genus Streptomyces; species Streptomyces sp. NPDC001933. The sequence continues at coordinate 3,627 of NZ_JBIASS010000032.1, forward strand.
GTGGCGGCGGTCGACCAGGGGGTGACGGGGAAGCTGCCGATCTCGCCCGCCGCGCCTCCGTATCCCCGGTGCACCCGGCCGCCGATGATCAGCGCCGCGCTGAGGCCGAGGCCGGCGTGGATGTAGACGGCGTCCTCGATGTCCCGTGCCGCACCGAGGCGTTGCTCGGCGAGTGCGGCCAGCCGGGTGTCGTTGTCCACCAGGACCGTCCCGGCGCAGCGTTCGTTCAGGTGCTCGGCGAGCCGTACACCGGTCCAGTCAGCGGCCGCTCCCGCGAGTACGACGTCTCCCTCCGGGCCGACGACGCCGGTGGTGCCGGCGCTGATCGTCCAGATCCGGTGGGCGTCGATTCCCGCGTCGTCCAGGCACTCGGTCATCACGTCGCCGATGACGGCAAGCCGGTCGGCGCGCCGGATGTCCGGCGGCACCGTTCGGCGGGCCGTGGTGACGACCGTGCCGCAGAGGTCGGCGAGCACGGCGAGGACGCTGTGGGCGCCGATGTCCAGCCCGAAGACGTAACCGGACTCGGCCCGGAACCGGTAACGGCGGGCCGGCCGCCCCACCGCGCCGGGCGCGGGCGGGACTTCAGCCGCCCACTCCTGGTCGGTCAGCTCGGTGGCGAGGTCCTCCGCCGAGGCACGGGAGAGGCCGGTGAGCGTGGCCAGCTCGGTCAGCGTCACCGGCGCGCTGGCACTTCTCAGCGCCCGCAGCGCGCCGAACGCGTTGAGCCGACGCAGCTGCGCCAAGTCACCGCCGGCGGGTCGGGATGCGTTCATGTACTCCTCTTGACGTCGTTTCGGCCATAGGGATTAATCAGAGAGTCCACGAAAACATTGCGATGGTCAAGCGCCATGAGGACGCTGAGGTCGCTCAAGTCCGCGAACAAAACGCCCACTTATTGGGAAGACTCTCATAATCTGGAGGGACCACGGTGCCCCGAAAACGCCCTAGACCGCTCCTCATCCTGCTGCTCGCCCTGACCGTTCTGGTCGCGGGTCCTGCGCCCTTGGCCGCGGCCCGGGGAGGTGGCGGCACCGGTAAATCGGCACTGGACCGGACGTGGTTCGGCCCCGAGGCCGACCTCGGCGTCCAGCAGGAAACGGTCTCCATCAACGACGCCGTGGTGGGCACGGAGGACGGCCGGCCCACGATGTACGCGACGGTCTCCGCCGAGAACGCGATCTTCAACGTCATCGACATCCGGGACAACCGGCTGCTGCGCTCGTTCACGCTGCCTGGCGTGCAGCAGTCCTGGCGGCATGCGATCGGCCCCGACGGCACCGTCTACATCGCCGCCATCACCGGCGGCCAGACGGGAGAGCTGTGGAGCTACAGCCCGGCCGACAAGGAAGTGCGCAAACTCGGCACCATTCCGGGCGAGAAGTCGCTGTGGTCGATGACCACGGACCCGGAGGGCAATGTCTGGATCGGCACCTTCCCCAACGGCAAGGTGTTCAGATACGACCCGCAGAGCGAGGACTTCCACGACTACGGGCAGATGGTGCCGGGCCAGCAGTACGTGCGCTCCATCGCGTACCACGACGGATCCGTCTACGCGGGCGTGGGCTCCGTCGGTGATGTCATCCGGCTCGACACCGCCACCGGTACGAAGACGAAGATCTCCGACCAGGTCCCGGCGCTCCTCGGAGTGGAGCCCCAGGAGGTGCCCTTCGCCTACGACATGGCGGTCGTCGACGGCTGGCTGTTCGTCAAGTTCGCCGACCCGCAGATGAAGCTGCTCTTCTACGACCTCGGCGCCGGCAAGTGGAGCGACAAGTCCGTCGGCAAGAACACGCCTTCGGACTCGGGGGCCTTCTCCTTCAACCAGCTTCAGTCGCTGGACGGGAAGGTGTACGTCGCCAACAACCGCGAGCTGTACGAGATCGACACGGCGACGCTGGAGTCCCGCTCGACCCAAATCGCCTTCGGTACCTCGCTGCGCGGTGCCGCCTGGATACCGCTCAATGATCCGGACCTTCCCGGAACCTCGCTCGTCACCCTGCAGTCGGGCGGCAGGATCACCGCTTTCGACATCGCGTCACGGCGGAGCAAGGCTCTGCCCTCGGTGGTGCAGGGCGCGCCGAACCCGCTGCACAACCTGGAGGCGGCGCCGGACGGCACGCTGTTCATGAGCGGCTACCCCGGCGGCACCGGATCCCGCTTCGACCCCCGCACCGGCCGCACCACCCGCTTCCCGATGGGCCAGGCCGAGGGTATGGCGGGCCTGGGCGACACGATGTACTTCGGTATCTACCCCGGAGGCATCATCTCCTCGGCGAAGCTGGACGCGGCAATCCCGGCCGTCTCCGAGAAGTTCCGTCTCGGCTCCGAACAGGACCGGCCGTACGTGATGAAGGCCCACGACGGCAAGCTGCTCATCGGCTCCATCCCCGACTACGGAAAGCTCGGCGGCGCGCTGACCATCTACGACCCCGACGACGGGGAGAAGAAGACCTACCCCGACATCGTCCGCAACCAGAGCGTCGCCGGGCTCGCCCAGCGCGGCGGACGGATCTACGGTTCCACCACCGTCTACGGCGGTCTGGGGACCGACGTCACCGAGTCCGAGGCCAAGATGTTCGTCTGGGATGTCGCCGGCGAACGCAAGGTCAAGGAGTTCACCCTCGACCTCCCCGGCCTCGACAGCCCGAAGATGATCAGCGGTCTCAGCTTCGGCCGCGACGGCCTGCTGTGGGGCGCGGCCGACGGATTCCTGTTCGCGATGGCCCCGGACACCCTCCGGGTCGTCAAGTACAAGAACGTCTACCCCGAGGTGAAGAACTACGGCATGTGGCGGCCGGTCTACCTCCGCTGGGGCGCCGACGGCCTGCTGTACACCACCCTGGCCAGCAAGCTCACCGTTGTGGACCCCAAGACCATGGACCACGTGACACTCGGCGACTACGACGAGGAAGTCGCCTTCATGACCCTGGCCCGGGACGCCGACGGCCACGAGAGCATCTACTTCCTCGGCAAGACGGCGGAGTCCCGGCTGCGGATGATCCCGGTGCGCCACGGCGTTGCCGGCGCCGTGGCCGTCGGCAACGCCGGCTTCGAGGTGGCGCCGCTGGACGACGGCGCCGTCCCAGGGTGGCAGGGCGGTGGCACCCTGTTCACCCTCTCCCAAGAGCGGGCGTACACCGGCAGACGCAGCATGAAGATCGTCGATGCGGCCCGGAGCGGCCCCGAAGCGTCGGCGGATCTGACCAGTGAGCCGGTGCCGGCTGCCGCGGGGGCGCACTACCGGGCCCGTGCCAAGGTATACATCGAGGACGGAAGCACCGATGATTCGGTGCTGCTGCTGAGCTTCCTCGACGGGGCCGGCCGGCCGGTCGGTCGGATGGCGAGCGCACCGCTCCGCAGCGCGGACCAGCGGCGCTGGATCGACGCGCAGGCGAATGGTACGGCTCCGCCTGGTACGGCGTCGGTCCGCGTCTCGCTGTACTCGTCCGCGTGGAACCTCATGACCGGATACGTCGACGCGGTGAGCCTTCAACGGACCAGGCGCGGGTGACACCCGCGCGCGGACACCGGGCCACGGCGACCGTACGCCGTGGCCCGGTGTCGTCGATGCGGCGCTCAGCCCTCGCCGTCGAACTCGCACCGCACGGCATCACCGCCAACGCCCTCGCACTCGGCACGGTCCGGACCCCGATCGACGGCGCGTTCCCCTTCGAACCGCGATGCGTTCGAGACGGCCTACCGGGAGCGTATTCCTATTGGCTGCTACTCGGTGCCCGACGAGAACGTGGGCACGCTGCTGCTCGCCTCGGACGCCGGGGCGTACATCAACGGGGCCCGGATCGTCGTGGACGACGGCGTGCTCGCCGAACAGATGCACCGGATGCGCTACATCTGCCCCGCCGCGTACGCGGCGTACGACGCTCAGCTCTGCCACCCTTTGGTGACCGGGTCAGCAAAGAAGGAAACTTGACGCCATGACACACACCTTGCGCACCCTCGCCCCGGCCGACGAGGCAGCCGTGCACGCGCTATGGGCGATCTGCTTCGACGCCCCGCACCTCCCGGCGCTGCACGCCCTGGACCCCGACCGCCACCGTCGGACCTTCGTGGCCGCGCGCGGTGACACGGTCGACGCCGTCGTCTGCTACGTGCCGCGGCAGCTCCGCGACGCCCACGGCCGGGTCGAACGGGTGGGCGGTATCGGCAATGTCGCCACCCGCCCCGAGGCACGGGGCCAGGGCCTGGTTCGCCGACTGCTCACCATTGCCGCCGAGGCGATGGCCGCCGAGTCCTGCGCATGGTCCCTGCTGTTCACGGCCACTCCCGGGGTCTACGAGCGCTCGGGCTGGACCGGCTTCCGCACCTCCTGGGCTGAGGGCCCGCTCACCACTGTTGGCCCACCCGAGCCCCGCTTCCGCATCCGTGTGGCCACCCCGACCGACGCCCCGCAGCTGGCAGAACTGCACGCCGGATTCAACGCCGCACGCCCACTGACCGCGGTGCGGACGGCCAACGACTGGATCCACCGCGTGCCCGCCTGGTACGGCCCCGGCGCCGAATGGCTGATCGCCGAGGACAACGGGGGGACGGCGGTCGGCTACACCGTGACCCAGCACATCGGCGAGGCCGTCGAGGTCCGCGAGTGCGCGGTGACGGAAGCCGCACCGGCGGCCCTTGGTGAGTTGCTCGCTGCGGTGGCCCGCCGGGCCCGTGCGGCGGGCGCCGCAGTGGGCCGGGCTCACCTCCCCGAGGACCCAGCCGTCCGCGCTGCCCTGTCCCGGCTACTCGCCCAGGATCAGGCCCGGGAGCGGACGCAGACGGTGGGTATGGCCCGCCCGCTCCTTGCCCCGCCGGAGTCGATACGCGCCACGCTGCAGGCCACGGGAGCAACCCACTGGCATGGCGACTCGTTCTGAGCCAACACCCAGGGCCCGATGCGTTTGCCTGCTGTCCACTCAGCAGGGCACGTCACCGGGTGAAGTTTCCCCGTGATCTCGGACACGGTTCAGTCACGCTGCGAGGGCGGCACGCCTCCACCACCATGCGCGCCCTGCACGCCGCCCCAGCTCCGCCCCAATGCCCCCTGACGCTCACCAAACCGTGGTGGCAGTGGCGGCCCTGCTCACCCAGCAGCACGACGGAGCGGTGACGCTGAACACCCGTCACGAGGACGGCACGTACGAGGACGACCCCGACGACGGCTACGGGTGCGACTGCGACTGCGACTGCGACGTCACGATCGTCAGCGGCGACGAGGAGTACAGCTTCCAGCGCGGCGACTCGGAATGGTCGGTCACCAGAGAGTCGGACGGCCGGAAGCGGTCCGACGGCGCCACGGTCTACAACGCCTGGGAGACCCTGTCGATCCCGCCCTGACCTCGATGCTCACCGACCCGGCTCTGACCGGCATGTCACGCCCCGCCTTCGACCACCTCGTCGCCATCTCGGAACCGTACTGGGACGCCCTGGCCAAGGCGGCATTCCAACGACGCTTCCACCGCCCACGCAGCTACCTCCACCCGCAGACCAGCAGCCTCGCACTACCACCGCCTACTGACCGCCCTGTTACGCCGCCGCAGAGCCGTCACCAGCACACTTCTGGCCCAGCTCCTGAATGTCGGCCGCACCAACCTGTCCAACCAGTTCCAAGACGGCCACCGCCTCCTGGACCTGCACCGCGTCGCGGTAAATCCGCTACCCGGGACCCCGGCCCGCACCCTCGCCCGATTGCAAGCACGCCTACCATCACGCGACGACACATGCACAGATCAACTCTGACAGTTATTCAGACACAAGCCCCGGAGTACTGCCGTTGCACCCCGGCCGAGGTGATGCCTTCTTGACGAAGCCGGTGTCATCCATGATCAGGATGCCGTCGTCGGCGCCGAGGTGTTCGGCGACGTAACCCTGCAGGTCGTCGCGTATCTCGTCGGCCTCCCAGCGGCACTTCGCCAGGAGGTGCTGCAGCCCGTCAGGGGTGGAGTGCCCGGCGAATTCGGCCAGTTGCCAAGAGTGGTCGGCTGTGACGGGACCTTGCCGGTGGGAGAGCTGCATCGTGGGACGACACACGAGTGGCGCCGTCAGCAAGAGACGGCACCGCGGTTGGCTTCCGCCTGGACGAGGCCGGGCCACGCTGGCGGTCGTCTGGGACATGAGGGATGGCGGTTTGGGGACAATGAATTGATCTTGAGGCCCTGAAGGGCCCGAGCCGTCAGCGCCAGGCGGTGGCCTCGGTCGCCTGGATGCAGTACCGCTCGAATGTGCTGCCGCCACCAGGCTTAGGGATCACGCAGGCCGCGACTTGGAAATCACCGTCCGGAACAACAGCCATACTTGTGAACTTGTCGTCACCGTACTCAACGTCGGCACTTCGCATGGTGCCACCGGACACCTTCACCGTGACCATGTCCCCAGGGCGGCCGTGTTCGATCCTCGCCCACACCGCCGTGCAGTCCTCGCTATAGCGGATCTGAAGAAGGGCCGGGTTGTTCACAGCAGGTTTGAAGGTGCGGGCGTCCTCACCGCAGCCCTGATTCTGCGGGTTCTTGCCCTCGCACGCCGCTCCCGGACAGGTCGGCTCGTCGAAGAACGACTTCGTCACATGGTCCCAGAGCGGAGTCGCCACGGCTGCCACCACTGCGCCGACGATGGCAACCGCATACGCCAGCGCCGCAGGGCCGCTGAGCCACCTTCTTGCAGCCCGTTGCGGTGAAGGGTCGGCTGCTGCGGTGGAGTTGTCGTCGGTGTTGCTCGTGGTCATGAGGGTCCGCCTTGATTGACCGGTCCTGAAGGCCAGGGTCGCTTCCTGTTGGGGCAGAGGAAAGGCGCAGCGCGGGGCAGAGAGGCATGACGACCCTTCCTTGTCCTTGCGTGCGCCTCTCAGTCAGGCCAACGACGGCGCCAGTCGCGGGCAACGGGTGCTCAGTTCCCCGGTTCCTCCTCGCATACCGTGAGCGCGGCCTCCCATGCCGGCGGGAAGCCGCCACCGACAGCACCGCGTGAGCCTGGACGCCGTCAGGGCATGACGGGTTAGTGGGTCATATGTCTGTCTCGGTCGGGTGAGCCGCGGAACTGGTGTGTTCGCACGGACGGGATCAGCAGGCGGACGCCGTGTCGATCCGGATTCCTGTGACGGTGGAAGCCGAGGAGAACTGGATGGTTCCGTTGGGCGGGAGGCACTTGTAGTACGTGCTGCCGCCGTACGTGAAGCAGAGCATCGCGCGGTCGTCATTGCGGCTGTTGTACGCCCAGTCGGCCCTGGAACTGAGGTTCTGGTACGCGGCGTTGGGCATGCCGATGGACCAGTCGGGCTGGGTCTGGTTGAAGCAGACCCTCGGGTAGTCACACCCGTTGTAGCTGGTGGCCGAGGCGCTGGGTGCCACGGCGAGCGCGGTGCCAGCGAAACAGCGACGGACGTGGCCACAGCAGCGATTCGTTTGACAGCTGCCATGACCAAAGAGTCTACTGCCGGAAGGTCCTTCATCTGCGGTGATATCCGGCCGATTCGTGCAACATCCACCGAGCCCCTGCCAGTGGAGAAGCAGCTGCCGCCCGGATACTCCGTAGAGGAGAGGCAGCCTGCCTTCCCATAGGAGGACGGCCACCGTGGTTGCCAACCTCAGTGACCACCGCTGAAGCCCTGACTTCGGACTCATCCGTCCTAGAGCGGCGGCTCCTCCTGGGCCCATGGGCGTTCGACCTCGAGCTGGGCGGCGAGGGAAAGCAGCAGCCCCTCCCCACCGAGTGGGCCGACGAACTGGCGCGGCGGTCGGACTGGTCGCGTTGTCGTAGTAGTGACGTTCGGCCGAGACCAGGTCGTCGGGAAGCTTCGGGGCTGTACCGCAAGGCTTGGCAACGGTCTTGGACTCGGCGACCAGGTTGAGAATGTTGTTGCCTGTGTTGCGGGCGTAGGTGGTTGTGGTGCACTCCTCGTCGCCGCTCTTGGCCACGTATCCGAGAGCGGATTCGGTCAGGACCTGGCCGACATCGTCGAGGGTCCGCTCGACCTTGGTGGTGCGCCAGCCTGCTCCGACTGCGGTCCTGGTCTGTTCGCTCTTTCCACCGGTGGCGTACGCCTTGCGGTCGGGCAGGTTCTCCGGCCGCTTCTCGGTGGCCGTTGCGGCGGACAGCCAGGGTTCGTAGCTGGTGGTGGACTCCAGCTTGCCGCCGTCACCGTTGTACACCGCCAGTTCGCGGGTCATGCCGGCGAAGGGTTCCTTGTCGGTGACCGAGACACCTTCCTGGTCCTTGACCGAGGCGCCGTCGATGCCGCGGAAGTAGCGGAATTCCTGCAGGGTGCGCTTCTCGGGTGCGGCTCCGGTGCGTACCTGTACGCGGCCGTATCCCTTGCGGTCGCTGTAGGTGAGGTGCTTGGCGTCGGTGAACTCGTCGTCCTTGGACTTGGCCCAGGCCATGCCGTCCAGGTAGGAGTACTCCGTCTGCTTGGCGACGGCGCCCGTGGTGTTCGGGTTCTCCAGGATCTGTGTAACCACGTAGGAGTGGAACCAGTCCAGGTAGGGCTCGTACTCCGCGCCCGGAGCGTCCGGCGGCGACCACTTCACCGGGTAGCAGCGCCGGTTGTTGGACTCTGGGGTGGGCACGCTGCCTGCTTTGCAGTCCGTCGGCGAGTAGGTGATGCCGAGGGATCCGCCGCTCTCGGTGTCTATGCCGTAGATGCGGTAGCGCCACATGGGGGGTATGGGGTCGGGCTGGCCGCCGGTGGTGGCGCCCTCGACCCGGTTGGGGAGGGTGAGGCCCTTGAAGTTCACAGCCGGCAGGCTGACATCGCCAGTGCCGGTGTGTCCGGTGCGGGTGACGGAGGTCAGCCAAAGGGCCGGGTCGCTGCCGTCACCGGTGGCGGGGAAGGAGTGACCCAGCTTCCAGGTGTCGACCGGCTTGTAGGCACCGCCAGTCAGGACCGACGTGGCAATCCCCGTCAGCCGTTTGCGGCTCCAGAAGGACGGGGTGTAGCGGTCCTTGCACTCCGTGCCGGAGTCGCAGTACCGGTCGAACGGTACGTCCGGCCAGTTCTTCGCATGTGCCTTGTCGAAGGTGCCGCAGTCGCTCAGGCAGCGCTCGGAGTGGGTGAGGTCGATCTTGGCCGCGGCCTTGGCCGAGTACATGGTGTTGGAGCGCAGCCCGTATTCGATGCGCTTGAGATATCCGCCCTGGTCGTAAGGGGTCGCGGTGGAGGTGCCCGTCTCGGGGTTCACGTTCCGGCCGTAGGAGTTGGACTCCTTGTCCCAGTAATAGACCATCGCGTCGTCGTGCATGTCGATGACCACATCGAGGTTCCAGCGCCACGCCTGCTGGCACCAGGAGTCCCGTTGTGCCTCGCTGTCTGCCAAGGGCCGAACGTCTCGCGGGGCAGATCTCTTCATGGGAGCCCGGTTCGGTACTGGTAGATGATCCCGTCGATGATGCGACGGTGGTCGGCGAACGGGCGCACTGTCTTCCCGGCGTTGCGGGGAAGACAGTGCGCCAGGCGTGCTCACTGCTTGAGGTTGATCCCGGGGAGTGGACACCGGGTTTCATGCGACGAGTGACAGCGTACGTGACGTGATCAGTCGTTGTTCGAACTCGGCTGGTGTGAGGTAGCCGAGCGCGGAGTGGCGACGGCGCCGGTTGTAGTACGAAAGTCAGCGGAATAGCTCGAGCCGGGCCTGTGCCTTCGAGGTCCAGCAGCGTCCGTGGAGCAACTCGCGCTTGAGGCCCTGGAAGAACGACTCGGCGAGGGCGTTGTCGTAGCTCGAGCCGACCCGGCCCATGCTCGGCGGATGCCGTGCCGGCGGCAGACGTCGGCGAAGGCGGCCGCGTTGTACTGGGCGCTTTTGTCGGTGTGGAGAACGACGCCGTGAACCCGGCCGCTGCGGGAGGCCACGGCCATCCTCGATTGCGTCGGTGACCAGCGAGGTACGCATGTGGTCCGCGATCGACCAGCCCACGACCTTCCTTGAGCAGATGTCGATCACCGTGGCGAGGTAGAGCCAGGACGGGCCGACGGCTATGTAGGTGATGTCGCCGCACCACCTGGTGTTCAGGGCGTCCGCGGTGAAGTCGCGCATCACCAGGTCCGGCGCGGGCGGCGTGGTCCTGTCCGCGATCGTCGTCCGCTTCTTCTTCCGCAGGTGACGGGGCGCCTACGGTGCCCGCGCGTCCATGCCGAGCTGCGGGCGAGAGGGCGCAGGATCAACCTCAAGCGCGTCACCCGGCTGATGCGGACCAACCACATCGTCGGCGGTGCTCGGTGTGGACGGCGCGGATCTCGCTCACGGTCCGCTTCTCCTCTGCCTGGTGCTCGGCGCGGGTCTGCTCGGTGGCCAGGTGCCGGTAGTAGCCGACCCGGGACGCACCGAGCACCCGGCAGATCCGCTTGACGCCGAAGTCGGTGCGGTTGTCGGAGATGAAGGCCCAGCGGCCGGGGCTCACTTCACCTCCCGAGCGAAATAGGCGGCTGCCCGGCGCAGGATCTCGCACTCCAGCCGCCACTCCTGCTCGGCCTTGAGCAGCCTGGCGTTCTCAGCCCGCAGCCGGGCCATTTCCTCTGCCGCACTGACGCTGCCGTCGCGGCCTTCGGGCGTGGCCTGGGCCTCGTCCTTGCGGACCCACGTCCGTAGCGACTCCGCGGTGATACCGAGATCCGTGGCCACCGCCGCGTACGTCCGCTTCCCGGCCGCGGCGCGGTATAGCGCGACAGCGTCCTTCCTGAACTCCTCCGGATACGGAGACTTCCGTCCCACCTGGACATCCCTCCTTGGACCATCAAGATCCATTGTCAGGGTGTCCACTCCAAAGGGTCAGCCTCAGCCGAGGCATACTCCTTGCAGACTGACTCACCCCGACCATCAGCCAGGTCAGCGATCGATCACCGGTCGACCCGGGGAGGTCAGTCCCACCACGAGACGATGACAAGGCCTCGCTTCGAGGCTCCCTCGTAGAACTCGCGAAGCGCGTCGAAATGAACCCTCAGATACGTTCCGGGCCCGCGGGTAAGGCCTTCGGCGCCGTGGCCGATCAGCATCCCGGCCACGTGGTCGTCGGACGGCAGCGCCGCCAGTGCGGCCCGGAAGTCGATGTCTCCAAGCAGATCGGAGACTCGCTCAACCTCCTTTGTTTCAAGGCCTGTCGGCGTGGGACCGAAAAATCCGATGGCATGAGGGTGAGCGTTGAGGAAGCCGACGTCCAGCACCACGCCGCCGTCAGTGGCCTGTCTGAGCGCGGCAAGGTGTGAATCGTCGACTCCGGCGATCTCGCAGACGCGGGCCAGCATGCCCGGAGCCCAGTCCAGGTCGAGGCTGTCAGCCGCCGACAGGTCCCACTGGTGGTCACCATCGGATGACTCCGCGGCACGCGTTCGACAAGAGGCGAGATACTCCGCAGAGACTCGGGCAAGCTGCTGGGTAACGGCCATGACAAGCAGTATCCCGGTTGCATCCACCCCTTTTGTCGGACGTCCGAGCGTCACAAGATCAGCGACAGAGCCCGTTCGTCTGTACTTGGCGGAGCACTCAGAGGAGTACGCCGACAAGGGCCTCGGAGACGACAGCGGCAAAGAGGTTCTCCTTGCTGCCGAAGTAGCCGTAGATAGCCACACCGCGTCATCCACGGCCGACGCCCGCCGACCGTCGCGGCGGCGAGGCGGGCGTCGGTGGCCCGGTCTGCGTCCCGCTCACTCCCCCGATCGCGCGACGACCGCCGCCCCGGCGGGCTCCTTGACCGGCGACGGAGGAAGCAGCCCGTCCGCCACCGCGTCGTCCGCGTCGGACTTCGGCTCCTTGAGGGTGAAGGTAAGCACCAGACCCACCAGATAGACGGAGGCGATCACCCAGACGGTGCCTTCGATGCCGATCGGGCCGACCAGTCCGGCCACGGCCGAGCCGACGAACTGGCTGAGGCCGGCGCCCAGATTGAGGATGGCGACCGCGCTGGCGATATGACGGGGCGCGAGCAGCGGCATGATCGCGGAGAGCGGTACGAACGCCCCGAGGGCCAGCCCGTAGACGACAGCGACGGCGAGCGTGATGCCGAAGCTGGGGCCGACCGCCTCGGGCACGTAGTAGAGCGCGAGCACGGTCACGAAACAGCCGAGCCCGCCCACCCAGGCGACGGTGTTGACGCCGCCGATCCAGTCCGCGACGTAGCCGGAGAGGAGGTTGGCCACAACATTGGCCAGCAGCATCGTGCCCCAGATGGTCTGCCACTGCGCCGTGGAGAAGCCGACCTCGTTGACCATATGGGTCGTCAGGAAGACCACGAAGGCGTAGAAGGACAAGGTGTTGATCAGTCGGACCACGCCTCCGACGCCCACGCGGGGGTGCGTCTTGACGATGGTGAGCGCCTTGACCATCTGGGACATGGATTCCTTCATCGATGCCGGAGGCCCCTTGGTGACCCGGGCCCGGACGAGGAAGAGCACCAGCGCGCCGCCGGTGGCGACGAAGGCGAGGGAGAGCCAGAGGGTGGCCATCTCGCCGATGACGGGGATGACCGCGCCCGCGAAGTAGGAGCTGATGACGCCGAGTCCGGCGGTGGAGGCGAACCAGTACCAGCTGACGGCCCGGCTGAGTTTCTCGCTCGGGGTCTCCATGGCGATCCAGACCAGGAAGCCGTAGGCGAAGAAGGGGTAGCCCAGGCCCCGGATGCCGAACGTCAGCAGCATCAGCGGGTAGTTCCCGGCGGCCACGCCGACGGTCAGGAAGAGGACCTCGAAGACGCCCCAGATCCCCAGGCCCAGCAGCATCACCCGACGGGGGCCCCAGGCTTCTGCGAGCGCGCCGGAGAGCCAGGCGGCGATGGCGACCACGAAGCCGTAGACGCTCCACAGCAGGGCGACCTCGCTGCCGGAGAGCCCGCGCGACTCCAGGTAGGGCGAGAGGAATCCGACTTCGATGCCGTCGCCGACCATGAAGAGCATGACGGCGAGGTAGCCGAAGGCGAGCGGGCGGACGATCCCCTGCCGTTCGAGCAGTCCGGGGCGGGGCACGGCGGCGTCGGCCGCGGTGTGAGGCGAGGTGGGCATGTGTCCTCCGGCGTACACAACAGACGCGTGAACATCTGATCAAAATTCGAACCAAAGTGCATGTAATATGAGTGGCGCCTCTGCGGGTGTCAACCCTTGGCCGGGGGGCGCGTTCTCCGGTCCGCCGGGCCTTGACCGGCGGAGGGCGGCGAGGACAGGATCCGAACGGAGGATCAATGGAGAGAACAAATGGTCAGAAGCAACCGCCGCTGGGCAAGATCGCGCGGCTGTACTACGAGCATGGTCTGACCCACCAGGAGATCGCCGATCTCTGTGGGCTGTCCCGGATCAAGGTCACCCGGCTGCTGGCGGAGGCCCGCCTGGTCGGGATCGTCGAGATCACGGTGCACAGCGACGACCATTTGTTCGTGGGCCTGGAATCGGCCCTCGGACACGCCTATCCGCTCCGCCAGGCGTGGGTGGGCCCCGCGTTCGAGGACGAGGGCCGCGCGCTCCACTCCCTGGGGGCGGTGGCCGCCGACTGCGTCACCGCCTTCCTAACGAAGGGCACCACCGTCGCCGTGGGCCTGTCGGGGTCGGTCGCGGCGATCCCCGGGCATCTGCGGGAGGCGACCGGACTGGATCTGAGCATCGTCCCGCTCACCGGGAGCAAGGGCGGCATCTCCCGCGCGGCCAGCCCCCATGAGCTGGCCCTCTCCTTCGCCGCCGCCGTGGACGGGCGGGCCTACCACCTGCCCGCTCCGCTGCTCGCGCGCAACGCGCAGGCCGCACGGGTGTGGCGGGAGGACCCGGCGGTCCAGGAGACGCTGGAGCGAGCCGTATCGGCGGATGTGCTGATCGCCGGAATCGGCGGCACCGCCGCCGACGCCGGACTGCTCGTCCAGGGTCTGAGCGCCGCGGAACTCGCGGGCATCCGGAAGCGGGGCGCGGTCGGCGACATCTCCGGGCGCTTTTTCGACGCGGACGGCGCCGCCGTGCCGGGCGAGGTGGACGAGCGGCTCATCGGGCCGAGCCTGGAGCAGTTGCGAGCGGTCCCCGTCCGCATCGGCGTGGCGCGCGGGGCCGACAAGCGGCGGGCCCTGGCGGTCGCGCTGCGCCACGGCCTGATCAATGTGCTGGTGACCGATGTCAGCACCGCCGAGGCGCTGCTGGCCGACGCCGACGCCCCCGAGGGGGCCCCTTCATGAGCCGCCGCCGGGAGCTCCGCGGCGACGCTCTCAGGGGCACCCGAGCGACGCTACGAAAGGACACAATGTGAAGCCTGCACAAACGCGCGATGAGCTGTGTGAGCAACTGGCCGAGGTCGGCCGGCTCGCCGTGGAGCGCGGACTGGTGCTCGCCAGCGGCGGGAATCTGTCGGCGCGGCTGCCCGGCTCCGACGAGTACGTGGTCACCGGCGCGGGGACCTGGCTGGACCGTCTGGAGGTCGCGGACTTCACCGTGATGAACCTCGCCGGGGAGCGGACCGGGGGCGCGGATCGGCCGTCCAGCGAGTGGAAGCTGCACCAGCGGACGTACCAGGTGCGGCCGGATGTGAACTGCGTGGTCCATCTGCACCCGCAGCACGCGGTGCTGCTCGACGCCGTCGGCGAGCCGATACGGCTGATCACCCTCGACCACGCCTACTACGTCCGCTCCATCGGCACGGTGCCGTACCACCCCAACGGGTCGGACGAACTCGCCGACGCCTCGGCCGAGCAGGCGCTGACGCACGACTGCGTCGTCCTGTCCCACCACGGCAGTTCCTCGCTGGGTGCGGATGTGGGTATGGCGTTCCGCCGCGCGATGAACCTGGAGGAGGCCGCCGTGGCGACCTATCGCGCGCTGACGCTGGGCAACGCGACCGCCGCTTTCCCGTCCTCGGCCCTGGCCGCGCTGCACCACGTGTGACCTCTGCTTCCTTCTCACCTCCGCACAGACTGTGGGCGGGCCCCGTCGGGGCCCGCCCACAGTCTGTGCGGAGGGGTGTTCAGGAGGCCAGTTCCCTCGCGTTGGCCACCGCGGCGGGCTCCGCACCCGTCGCCCAGGCCCGCAGCGCCCGTTCGGCGATGCGGGAGTGCTCGGTGACCACATCGTCGGACGCGCCGCCGATATGCGGGGTGAGGGTGACGTTGTCGAGCCGGAACAGCTCGTGGTCGGCGGGCGGCGGCTCGGTCCAGAAGACGTCAAGGCCCGCCCCGGCGATCCGCTTCTCCCGCAGGGCCGACAGCAGCGCCGTCTCGTCCACGACGGCGGCCCGCCCCGCGTTGACGACATAGGCGTCGGGACGCATCAAGGAGATCTCGGGCGCTCCGATCAGCCCCACCGTCGCGTCGTTGAGGGGCACATGAACGGTGATGACGTCGGAGCGGCTCATGAGTTCGTCCAGGGCGACGATCTCGGCGTCGACACCCAGCGCGCCCGGCTCCAGATAGGGGTCGTAGACCAGGACGTCCATGCCGAACGCCAGCGCCCGGCGCAGCACCCGGCGGCCGATCGCGCCGCCGCCGACGATGCCCAGGGTCCGGCCGCCCAGACCGATCCCGCGGAACCGGGCGTACGGCTCGAAGACGTCGTCCGCCGTCCAGTTGCCCGCGCGCGTCCACCGCTCGGCGGCGCTGGTGTGACGGACGGTGGAGAGGATCAGGGTGAAGGCCAGGTCGGCGGTGATCTCCGCGTTGCGCGCCGGAGTGGTGGCCACCGGTATGCCCCGGCGGGTGCATGCGGCGAGATCGACGTTGACCGGGCTGGCCCGGCAGGTGACCACGAACTTCAGCGCCGGAGCGGCGTCCAGGGCCGCCTGGTCGACCCGGTCGACCTCACAGACCACCGCGTCGGCCGCCGCGAGCCGGTCGGCGAGCCGGGGCCGGGCGAGGGAGTCGCCCGCCATGGACGGCTCCACGGTCTCGATGTCGAAGAGATCGGCCAGCCGCGCGGCGGCGGCGGCATCGAACGGTGCGGTGATGAGCAGCCGCGGTCGCGGCGACGCACTGGTCACAGGGTTTCCCATCCATCGGCGTCATACGCCGACTCAGCCTTGTCAGAGGTGTCAGAGGTGTCAGAGAGGTCACAGGTGCTGGAGGTGTTTGTGGCAGGGGAGACGGACGGCGGGGCCTCGGCCTCGGTCCGCAATTCCCGCAGCGCGGGCCAGACGGGTCGCAGCGCGTCCCGGGCGGCGGCGAACACCCGCGCCTGCCGGTCGTACGGTTCCCGCAGGGCGGGGTCGGGGCGGAAGGCGTCAGTGGAGCGGGCCAGCGCCGTGAGCGCTGCGTCGAGGTCCTCGGCCACCCCGCCGGTCACCATGGCGAGGGCGGCCACGCCCCGGGCTCCCAGCTCGGGCGCGGTGGAGCGCACCACGGGCTCGCCGGTGACGTCGGCGAGCACCTGACAGAGCAGATCCGAGGAGGCCGAGCCGCCCGCGATCCGCAGCACCCGCCCGGGAACGGGCGCGCCGAGGCACTCGCGCAAGGTGAAGGCAATGCCCTCATAGACGGCGCGCAGCAGTTGCCCGGCCGTGGTGCGGACGCTCATCCCCACCCAGGACGCGGAGGCCGCGCTGTCGATGAAGGGGGCACGTTCCCCGCTGGGCGAGCCGTAGGGGAGATAGACGACACCGCCCGCGCCGGGGCCCGCGGTGCGCGCGACCTGCTCCACCTCGGGCCAGTCGCTGTCCTCCAGCCCGGTCACCCGGCGCACCCAGTCGAGGTTGGGCGCGCCCGTCATGGGGGCGAGGCAGGCGAGGGCCTGTCCGTCCAGGCCGGTCGCCAGGGTGATCTGGCCCTGGGCTCGGCGGTCCCGGCTGTCGCGGTGCACGGTAGCGGTGAACGCGGTGGTGCCCACGATGAGGTAGGCGTCGCCCGGCCGGACCGCCCCGAGGCCGACCCCGCCCGCGGCGGCGTCGACCAGACCGGCGGAGACCGGGACACCGACCGGCAGACCGGTGGCGGCGGCAGCCTCGGCGGTGATGCGGCCCGCCGGGGACGCGGGGGGCAGCACCGGGGCGAGCAGCCGGCGGAAGCGCTGGTGCCCCAGCCCTTCGATCAGGGCATCGGAGTATTTCCCGGCGGCCACGTCGAGATAGGTGCGGGATGCCTCGGAGGCGTCGGTGGCGACCTCGCCCGTGAGCCGGAAGCGGATCCAGTCCTTGCAGTTGAGGTGGTGGGCGGCCTGTGCGAGCCGCTCGGGGTAGTCCGCCTCCAGCTGTTCCAGGAGCACCGGCAGCGCTCCGGGGAACAGGGACGAGCCGGTGACCTCGTGGACCAGCGCGCCCCGGCCGTCGGCCTCCCAGCGCGCGCCCCGGTCGGCGGCGGCGCCGTCCATCCAGATCCGCGCGGGGCCGCAGGGGCGGCCGTCAGCGTCCACGAGCCACGCGCCGTCGCCCTGTCCGGTGACCCCGACGGCGGCAATCTCGACGCTGTCGCCCGCCTGCCGGACCGCCGAGCGGACGGTGTCGCGGACGGCGGACCACACCTCGTCCATGTCCTGTTCGACCCGGTCGCCGTGGTGTGTCACCCCCAGCGGCGCGCGCGCCCAGCCGAGTTGCCTGCCGTCCCACGCGAGGACGACGGCCTTGACCGCGGTGGTGCCCGCGTCGATACCGACCACTGCCTGCCGAGTCACTGATGAACCTCCCGCAACCGCATTATGAACATTGGTTCATCGAACGATCTAAAGTGCAGCAAATTTAGGCGGGCAGACTGCCGCAGTCAACCGCCCCCGCCCGGGCGGACCTGGCCGGCCCCTTTGGCATGTCCGGGCGGCGGCGCCGAGGCCCGTGGGATCGGCGAAGCCCAGGGGCTCAAGGGAGTCCGTGGGACCAGGGGAGCCCCTCGGGATCGATGGAGCCCTCGGGGTTAGCTTGACTCTGTCGGAGATCTTGGTGTTTCCCGGTGCTCCAGCATGATCAGTGGGCATGCTTGGGGCTGTTTCGAAGGCCGATGCAGTTGTCGCGGTGTCCGTTGTCTGTCCGTCCCCGTTCCGGTGAGCAGGTCCCATCCCTGACTGTGCAGGTCGCGCGGGCGAGTAATCCGGGCGGTACGACGGCGATGTGGGTGAGAGACCGGCTGGACGGGCTGTGGTGTGACGAGGACTTCGCGGGCTGGTACCCGCGCGACGGACGCCCGGGCGTCTCGCCCGCCCAGTTGGCCACCGTCTGTGTGCTGCAGTTCCTGCTCGTCTGTCGGACTGTCAGGCAGCGGAAGCGGTCCGCTGCCTGATCGATTTCAAGTACGCCCTGGCCATGGAGCTGGATGATCCCGGCTTCCATCACAGTGTGCTGGCCGACTTCCGCGAGCGCAGGCGACCGCGCCGATCGATCTGGCGCTCGCGCGCCTGAAGGAGGCCGGACTCGTGCGCGAGCGCACCATGCCGCGCACCGACTCCATCCACGTCCTGGCCGCGGTGCGCGATCTGACCCGGCTGGAACTGGTCACTGAGGCCATCCGTGCCGGGCTGGAAGAAGTGGCCCGCACCGCTTCGCACCTGCTGACCGGCCTGGTCGACGAGGACTGGGGGCGCCGCTACGGCCGACCGGTCCGTCTGGGCAAGAACTACACCCGGCCCAAGACCAGGATCCTCACCGCCGGCGACGACGCCTGCCGACTGCTGGAACGCCTCCACCGGCACGGACCGGGTTCCCGGCCCGGCCCACAGGCCGAGGCCCTGCGGCGGATCGTCGTCTCCCCCTACGACACCACGGCGCGCTATGCCCGTCACGGGCACATCATCAGTTGGAAGGGGTTCGCCGCACATGTCACCGAGACGTGTGCCTCCGACAGCACCAACGTGATCACGAACGTGGCCACCACCTCGGCCGCCACGAACGACGGCCAGGCCCTTCGCCTGAGGTGGATTCCCCGACCCATCTCCTACTGCCCAGTGGCTTGGCAGGCGCGCACCCACTGAGGCGGTGAGTCCCAGAAGAGGGCTTATGACCGACCTGACACAGCGAGACCAGGCTCCGAGGCTCCCTGCCCCCGCCGCGAACGATCAGACACTGAGCCGACGAACGTGTGTAGCGCACTGAAACTGCGGCTGCTCATCGCGTCGGTGGCTCTCCCTACTATCGCAGCGGCTGCCGTTGGGCTTGCACGGTGGTGCGATCAAGCCTGCCGGTGACTCACCCGATTCGGCTGTCCTCTTCGGACTGTGCGTCGCTTGCGATCCTTGCGGTCATGGCAGGGATCGGCCTTGTCGTCATTCAGCGGCGCCGCTCCGGCAGACGGCGAGGTCACCGCCCACCCCCTGACGGATCGCAGCGCCGTCCAGGGGCCAGAGGGCGTCCGCGTCGACTCTGCGCGAGTAACGCGGTCGGGGTCGGTCGCCCTTGTGGGAGAAGTACGGAACGCCCGTAGCCAGGGAGGAGACGCCTCGGGACCGTGAACTATCATGGGGGCTCACGTGGACGACTCGGGGATGGCACAGTATGAAGCCAGGAAGGCACGGGGCGGCTCTGCGCAGCGTCCAGGGCATCCTGGCCGCGGTCCTTGCGGTAGTCGCCATGATCTGTGTCGCCGGTCATGCTGCGCGGGGCGGATCCGGTGACGGAGTGGGCCAGCGTACGGTGAGCGACCCCCGGACAACAGCGAACCAGCGTCTGGATCCCGTGGCCGCCCCTGACCAGTCCACTCCCCCGTGCACCAAAAAGGCCATGGTGGAACCGAGTTCGAAACGCGCCGACCACAGCGCTCCGCACCCCGGCCCCGATCATGGGGCGGCCGTCACCCCTGCACTGTCCTCACCCGGGGCGGCGCTTCCCGCCCGCACCCTCCCCACGGGGCCCGCCCCGCCTCCACCTGCTGACCTGCTCTGCGTTCTGCGGATTTAGACGACCTCTGTGTCGTGTCATGAATCCTCAGAAACGGAGTACTCGTACATGTCTTCCTCCCCGCGCTCACTGAGCCAGGCGGGTCTCGCCCTGCGTGAATGGCGGCTTCGGCAATGGGCTACGGCTGGTGCCGGTGCGCTGCTGACCGCTTTGGCCGTCGGTACACCGACGGACGTGGTCCCCAACCCGTTCTTCTCCCGGTCGGTTCCTGTGCAGTGGTGGAACTATCCGGCACTCGCCGGCACGGCCGCTCTGGCTGGACTTGTTCTGGCCACCTACGTGCGCGCCCCCTCCGCCCTTGCGGCACCGAACCCGTCCGGCCCTCGACGTCTCGGGTGGCTCGGCGGATTCCTGTCGTTCATGGCGGTCGGCTGTCCAGTCTGCAACAAGGCTGTGCTGCTCCTCCTCGGAACCTCCGGAGCCCTCAGCTACTGGGCGCCACTGCAGCCGATGGTGGCCATCGCCTCCGTAGTGCTCCTCGCCGAAGCCGCCCTGCGCCGCCTGTCGGTCCAGTCGGCATGCCCGACGTCAGCCTCTGTCTGACGCTCGCCCCCTCCTTCTTTCTTTCCCATCCTCCGCATCAGCGGACCATCCTGGCCTCAGGTGTTCTCGTGGCCGCCTAGTGCTGTGACCGCATAGGTTCGCCGGGTTGGTCGTCGTGGCGGTTGGATGTGCGGTGACGTCCGATCCGACCGCTGGAGGCGCGGTGGCCGAGCCTGTCCGTGTGCGCAGACTGACCGACCAGGAGGGGCAGCGGCTGCAGCAGATCGTGCGCCGGGGCAGCACCAACTCGGTGCGCTATCGGCGCGCGATGATGCTGCTGGCCTCGGCCGGCGGGAATCGGGTGCCGGTGATCGCCCAGCTGGTGGCGGCCGACGAGGACACCGTGCGCGATGTGATCCACCGGTTCAACGAGATCGGCCTGGCCTGCCTGGACCCTCGGTGGGCGGGAGGCCGTCCCCGCCTGCTCAGCGATGACGACGAGGACTTCGTCGTCCAGACGGCCACCACCCGCCCCACCAAGCTCGGCCAGCCCTTCACTCGCTGGTCGCTACGCAAACTCGTCGCCTACCTGCGCACAGTCCACGGCCGAGTGATCCGTATCGGCCGCGAGGCGTTACGCGGCCTGCTCGCCCGCCGTGGAGTCACCTTCCAGCGCACCAAGACCTGGAAGGAATCCACCGACCCCGACCGCGAGGCGAAGCTGGACCGGATCGAGCACGTCCTGGACCGTTTCCCCGACCGGGTCTTCGCGTTCGACGAGTTCGGCCCACTCGGGATCCGGCCCACCGCAGGCTCGGGCTGGGCCGAACGGAAGCACTCCGACCGGTTGCCGGCCACCTACCACCGCACCCATGGAGTCCGGTACTTCCACAGCTGCTACTCGGTCGGCGACGACATGTTGTGGGGCGTCAACCGCCGCAAGAAAGGTGCCGCGAACACGCTGGCCGCACTCAAGTCGATCCGCGCCGCCCGGCCCGACGGCGCCCCCATCTACGTGATCCTGGACAACCTGTCCGCCCACAAAGGCACCGACATCCGCCGCTGGGCTACAAAGCACAAGGTCGAGCTGTGCTTCACCCCGACCTACGCCTCTTGGGCCAACCCCATCGAGGCCCACTTCGGACCGCTGAGGCAGTTCACCATCGCCAACTCCAACCACCCCAACCACACCGTGCAGACACGAGCCCTGCACGCCTGTCTACGCTGGCGCAACGCCAACGCCCGCCACCGCGACGTCCTGGCCGCCGAACGCAAGGAACGCGCCCCCATCCGAAGCGAGAAGGGCATCCGTCGGGGCGGACGCCCCCTCAACACCGCAGCCTGACCAACCGCGAACTTACACAGCCACAGCGCATCATCGGTCCGCTCGTGGCCAAGCGCGGACGACCGAAGCGTTGTGAAGATGATCTCGGCTGGGCAGACCCGGAGCCCCGAACGGGGCCGGTTCAGGAGAAGGACGGCGCCAGAGGAGAATGACTCAGGAGGCGGACGGCTCGATCTGCCCCGCGAAAACGATGACCTGGTCGATGAGGCTCCGCCGCAGATGGACGACGTCCGTTCCCGCCAGGCGGGGGCCTCCATCCGGCGTCGTGAAGACCCACTGGTACCGGGCCCACTCGTCCGGCATGTCCACCGCCGAACAGCGCACCATCGTGCCGGTCCCCGCGGGGTGGCGCCGGATGTCCAGCACGAACCGCTCGACCGCCTCGATCCCCTCACTGCGGCCCAACGGTCCCCAGAAGACCACGTCCGAGGTTAGGGCCTGGGAGAGCAGCGCAGTCACATAGCTGTCGTCCGAGGCGTTGAACGCGGAGATGAACGTGTCGATCGCGGACCGCGCGGTCTCTTCTTGCATGCACCAGTAATACCACTCGCCTCGCGGACCGCGCTCGTCCCGTGAGCCGTCGCCCGACCACGGTGAACCATCCCGGTCACAGCACTAGTGATCTAGTCCAAGGGGTCAGTGACCGTAGGCGATCAGTGAGCGTAGGACGGTTTGTCCGGTGGCGTCGTTGTGCCAGATCGCGGCGGTCAGCGCGAGGATGCGTTGCATGACGCGGGCTATGACACCTCCGGGTGTGCGCCCTCGGTGCCGTTCGAGGTCAAGCTGTCCCTTGAAGGTCTCGCTGATCGATTCGATGACCTCTCGCAGCGGCTTGAACAGGGCTGCGCCAGACCGTTCCCGTTCACCTTTACGGGCAGGCCGTAGCAACTGGACTCCATGCTCGGACAGTTCGCGTTCGAAACCACGGCCGAAGTAGTTCTTGTCGCCGATGAGAGTCTGTAGGGGGCGCTCTCGCAGAAGCTCGCATTCGGCTGCCAGGAGGTCAAGGAGGGTCTCGCGTTCGTCGGCCTTGGCCCCGGTCAGGGCGAAGGCGATGGGCAGGCCCTGAAGGGTGCAGACCAGGTACAGGCGCAGGCCCCAGAAGAAGCGGCTGTGGCTGGCGCAGTAGCCGTATTCGGCCCAACCTGCCAGGTCGGAGCGTTTGACGGTCTCGCGGGAGCGGCCGCATTCCACCGGGGTGGAGTCCACGACCCATACGTCGTCGCTCCACACCGAGGTGGTGGTGGCCAGGATCCGGTTGACGCTTCGCATCAGACCGGCGGCCTTGCGCAGCCGTTTGTTGTAGCCGGGCTGCTGGGGCAGGTAGGGGAAAAGGTGGCGCAGGTGGGCACGGGCATGGCGGAGCCATTTGGCCTCGGAGGTGTAGCCGAGTATGGCCTGCATCGTGGCGAGGGTGACCAGTTCGGCATCGCTCAGGCGGGGCGTAATGCCGACCGGCGGGCGCCACGGCGCCAGGTCGGGATGCTCCTTCAGCATGTCGTCGGTCGTCGCATAGAGTGCTGTCGCGAGGGTGTCCACGTCGTTCGTCACAAAACGATCTTGGACACCCTCGTTCTCGTCTTCGCAGGCACCCCTTGGACCACACCACCAGGAGGAACCAGTGTCGTACCCGCAGCTGCTCAGCCCCGAGGAGAAGCTCGCCGACGCGAAGAAGCTGTTGAGCCTCCCGCGTATCGTCGTGATCTGCGGCTCCACCCGCTTCATGACCGAGATGAACGAGGTCGATCTGCGGGAGACCAAAGCCGGAAAAATTGTCGTCAAACCGGGCTGTGACATGAAGTCGCCGCACGAACTTTGGTCCGATCCTGTCGAGGCCGCGGCGCTGAAGGTTCGACTCGACGATCTGCACCGGGCGAAGATCCGGCTCGCTGATGAGGTGCTCGTAGTCGGCGACTACATCGGAGACAGCACCCGAGCCGAAATCGCCTACGCCCGTTCACTGGGCAAGCCCGTGCGGTTCACGCACCCCGAAGTCGACCCTGACGCCTGACCGCCCGCTGCCACCTCGACAACCAGGGCCGGCAGCCCGCCGCCTGACCGTCTCGCGGTGGCTTCGGCCGCCGCCCACCCCACACCTTCCGCAGGCATCCCTTGGAATTGATCATCTAGAGGCGGAGGCGCTGTCGGGCCCCCTGGTGGTCAAGCTCGGCACCTGGCTCGACAACGTCTGCAAAGGCGCAGCCAAACTCCCCGAACAACGCCGCGCGGACCTCGACCAACTCGGGATGCGCTGGTAGATCGAGCGCGGCAGTGAACGTACGTATCGGCGAGACGCCGAGGAAGGCGGACACGGCATTTGCCGCGTTAACCCAGCTATCCCACCCCTGGCACCTCGTGGGGCGGATCGCCTCTCCCCGGACCGGGTGCCGTGCGACACCGGCGTAGAATGCGGAGGTGGATCGCACACCCCCATGGCCCGTAATTCCGGAGCTTCCGCTCCAGGAGCTTGAGTGTTTCTCCGTGCTGGTTCACCAACTCCATTTCGGCCGCACGGCCGAAATCCTGGGCGTGACCCAGGGACGCGTCTCCCAGCTGATCAAGCGCCTGGAGAATCGGGTGGGTGCTCCGGTGTTCGAACGGACCAGCCGCCGGGTCGAGCTGACCGATCTGGGGCGAGGGCTGGCCGAGCAGGTAGTTCCCGCCTTCCGCCAGCTTCGCGAGGGTTTCGACGCCGCCCGGGCTGCGGCGACGGACCGGCCCATGCGTGTGGGATTCCAGTGCGCCGTGTACGAGCCGGTCGCCAAGGCGATCGCAAACCTTCCCGAGGGTTCCGCCGAACTCGTCGAACTTTCGTGGGGGGACCCGTTCTCCTGCCTGAACCGGGCCGAGATTGACGTGGCCATCGTGCTCTCGCCCTGCCGCGAGAAAGGCCTCCGGCTCATGCTGGAGTTCTCGCGACAGCCGATGTACCTTGCCGTCTCCACCACACACCGCCTGGCCGCTGAGACGAGCGTCTCCGCCGGCGAACTGTCGGAACTGCCGCTGATCGAGCCGCGCGGCCCCGCCCCCGACTACTGGCGCCAGGTGAATGCGCCGACGCGGACGCGGAACGGGTTCGAGCTGACCTACCCGGCAGGCGCCAGCACGATTCAGGAGGGGCTCTCGACCGTAGCCAGCACCCGCCTCGGTCTGCTGCTGTGTGAAGCGAGCACGAGGTACGCCCCGCGGCCAGACATCCGCTACCTGCCGGCTCCCGACCTGGAGCCGACCACGCTGCTCGTCCTGCAGAGCGAACGGAAGCAGCACGGCCTGGCCGACAGGTTCGTCGAGCTCTTGGTGAAGAACGTGGACTGAAACGCCGTTGCCGTGTCGGCCGTAAGCGGAGCAGGTCTCCGCCCGTCGGAGGGACGTACCTTCGGATTGGCAGTTGTCCGTTCAGGGCAACAGACAGACCGTCAATGGCCAGCGGCATCCAGCTCCGGCCGCCGCGCGCGTGGAGCCGTCGGGCGAGGCCGCGAGACGGCGGCGACGATCAGCCCGGCCGCCGTGATCAGCGCCGCCGAGAGCAGGACAGCTCGGTTTCCCGCACGGTCGATGACGAGCCCGCCCGCGAACGCACCGAGAGCGATGCTTGCGTTGAACACGCCGGCCCACAGCGCGGCCGATACCTCAGTACGCGCGAGGCCGGCCGTGCGGACCCAGGTCTGCGTCGAGACCGAGACCCCGCCGTACGAGGCGCCCCAGATGACTAGCGCCATCAGCACAGCGACGGTGCTCGCGGTGGCGAACGGCAGCAGTGCTGCGGCCAGCGCGACGCCCGCCAGGGCGATCGTCACAGCCTCCTTCGTGTACCGGCCGGCCATGGGGCCGAGGGTGAAGTTTCCGGCGACGCCGGCCAGGCCGTAGACGAGCAGGCAGCTCGCGATCAGGCCGGCGCTCATGCCCGCGTCCAGCTCAAGGACCGGGCGCACGTACGTGTAGCCGGTGAAGTGGCCGAGCACGGCCAGCCCCGTGATGACCAACCCGACCGCGACGCCGCGGTTTCTCAGCGCGTCGACGATTCCGTCGAGGCGGCTCCGATGGTGAACCGGGAGAGACGGAAGCGTGAGGACCAGGACGCCGGTGGCCACCGCACCGACGAGTGCGAGTGCCCAGAACGTGGCACGCCATCCGAGGAGCGCCGCAATGAGGGTCCCCAGCGGCACGCCGAGAACCGAGGCGATGGAGACCCCCGAGAAGATCAGCGTGGTGGCAAGCGCGATTCGTGGTCCGTCGACGAGTCGCGGGCCCAGTCCTGCGGCGAGTCCCCACACGACGCCCATCGCAATGCCGAGAAGGATCCTGCTAGAAGCCAGGACCAGGAAATTGGGCGCGATCGCGGTCAGCGCATTCGCCAATGACAGCAGAACCATGAAGGTGACAAGTACCCCTTTGCGATCACGGAGCCCGATGAGCGCGGGTGCGAAGGGGGAGACGGCCGCGGCAATGATCCCGCTAATTGTCAAGGAAAGGCCGGCGACACCGTCGGAGACGGAAAGGGCCTCCGACATGGGTGTCAGCAGACCCACCGGCATCATTTCGGAGGACACCACGGTGAACGTGCTGAGTGCCACGGCGATGACCGGTGACCAGCGAGGTGTCCCACTGTCCGCTGTGGGGGGTGTGAGAGCTTCCGTATTTTTCATATGGCCAGCTCACCACCCCCTTTCGTGGCCGAACAAGATCGATGATCTCATCCACTCATTACCCCGACTCATCGATCGGGGGAACCGGGCCTGCTCGAGCATCGCCGACCTGTGCAGCAGCAGTACCGTCCGAACGCCTGACCAGTCACAAGTCCACCACCGCGGCCATTCGGGCTTGCCCCCCTCATCAGGAGATGCTGCCGAAACTGCTCCACCCTTCAGGCGCCTCGCACGCGCTCACCGCCGGTCCCACGCCAGCCTGCGAAGCCGTCGTCCACTACATCGAACAGGACCAGGACGCTTCAGCGGGCTCCGGTCGTCCATTCCCGGGACACCTGGGTGCCGGCCGGGTTCCCGCTCGGGACCTGGCTCGCCGCCCAACGGAGAACCCACAAAGCAGGGCGCCTGGATCCGGGGCGGGTCGAACAGCTCGACGGGCTGGGCATGGTCTGGTCGCACCAGGACATCGCGTTCGAGGAAGGCCCCACAGCCGCCCGCGCCTGGGCGAAGGTGCACGGGCACCTGTTGACGCCCGCGACCGCGATCCGGGGCGGATACCCCGTCGGGACCTGGGTCAAGAACCAGCGCTTCGCCGCCCGGGCAGCGGATCAGATTGCGCAGCGGCGGCAGGCCGGCCTGGCTGTCGAGAGCAGTGCGGGTGCGTTGACCGAGGCGCGGCGCGCGGCGCTGGAAGAGATCGACCCGGGATGGTGCCCGGTCTGGGACACGGGATGGCAACGCTGCTTCCGCCTCGTGCAGAACCTGCTCCAGGACGGCGGGGCCCTGCCGGTGGTGGTCGGCAAAGTGATCGTGCAGGGCGAGAACCTCGGGAGGTGGGTCGCGGCGCAGCGACACGGGTGGGAACAGCTCCTGCCCGCGCAGCAGTGGTTGATGGAGAACGTGATCGGGATCGAACCCGCCGAGCAAGCAGAACGGCCGGTGAAACGGACGCAGGACGACATGTGGGCGGTCAATCTGGCAGCGGCACGGCAGTTCCATGCACGTGAGGGGCATCTTCGGGTGCCTCGGAAGCATGTTGAGGAACTGGAGGCGGTGGCGGTCCCGACAGGCCGTCAGGAGTCGCGGGCCTGAACCTGATCGTTGCGTCCACCACCGCCTCGTCGGCAGACACGGACAGCCGCAACAGTGCCAGCAGATCCAGCCTGATCGAACTGATCCACTTTCTGCTCGGGGCGCGGGCGACAAACACCGCGCTCGCCATGAACAAGGCGCTGCGGCACATCACATTCAATCTCGAGATGGACTGGCCGGTCCTGAGTAGGCCGCTCAGTGTCCGCCGCAGCGGGCAGCGTGCCGGATTCGTGACGCTGAGCGAGGACGTAACCGGGGCGGACGACGGCGCCAATTCCAGCCCGCCTCGGTCAGGAAGTCCTCGCCGATCATGGACCACAGGAAGGCGGTCAGCTCGGCGTCGGAGGCGTCCGACCCCGGGGCCGGAGCTGTGACCACGGGCGTGAGCAGGCCCCTCATCGGACACCGCCGGTCAGCTCGCGAGGCGAGGGCACCGCGTCCACCGCGTCCCGCAGGCGGTCCGGAGCCGGTGTCAGGTATGGCTCCGCACTGGACAGCCGAGAGTGGTCCAACAGAGCGGCGATCTCGTCCTGGCCGCCGCCCGCGTCCGCGAGGTTGCTGCCAGCCGCCCGGCGCAGCATGTTCCGGCTCAGCCCAGCGCGCTTAGACAGCCGCCCGAACAACTCGGTGATCGAGTCGGTGGTCATCGGGGCGCCGAGGGGCTCGGCGAACAGGTTCACCAGCACGAAGTCGCTGCCTGGGCCATGCGGCAGCGCCATCCGCTCCATCACGTACTGGTCATAGGCGAGGACCACCAGGCGGTCGACGGGCTTCCAACGGCCCGGCGCGGCGGACGTCTGCCGCTTGGCCCAGGCCCCGTTGACGTTGTCCCGCCGCAGCGTGTGCAGGTAAGAGCCCCGTTTCGGACAGCCGAGCGGTGTCGATTCCGGCATGAAGTGCATGTCCTCCCGGCGCAGACCGGCCGCGCCTCCCGGCCGCAGCCCGGCCCGGCCCGGCCGAGCAGCAGCAGCACGATGAACCGGTCCCGGGCGGTGCGGCAGGCAAGGAACAACTCCACGATCTCCCGGTCAGTGGCCCGCTCGCCCTTCTTGCGCGGGACCTGCACCCGATGTCGCGGCCGCATCCGGTAGCCGGTCAGCTCCTCCCCGCGAGCCTCTTCGGGCAGGTCCCATGACTCCGCCACCTCGTAGAGCTGGGCCATCACGGACGAGGGCACCGTCTTGGCCGTGATGCCGTGCAGCAGGAACTGCCGTACCCCCGTGAGCACGTTCCGGATCCGGGCCGGCTCGCGCACGACCTCAGCCCCCGGCCCCGGATACACCAGCCCGTTCCCCATCGGCCGCTCGATGCCCGTGACCGTCTTCGAGCCGAACTTCAGCCAGACGATGAACAGCCCCAGCTCTTCAGCTGCCACCCGCCAGTCACGGCCTGTCCGTATGAACCACCGCAAGTAGAGCGCAATGTGCCCGGCATACGTACGGGTCGTCAACTCGGCCTGGTCTCTGCCGAACCGCACGTACCGCAGGAAGGCGTCTGCCTCCGGGACCACGGCCAGGTCGTCATCCAGCACGGTCCAATAGCGGACACCGGATGGGAGTTGAACAGGAAAGGCCCGCACGGGTCTCCTCCGATCTCATGTGCAACGTGTCGCAACAACCGCGACAGCCCGAGAGATACTAGAGAAGACCCTTGGTCACACCATTAGTGCGACATCACACCACACGCAGAGAAGCCCGAGAGAACGACGTGCAGAATCCTCGTTCTCCTGCCCCCGGCCACCGCACGCTGCGCCGCGTTGTGTTTGCCGACGAGGCCGTCGAACCCTCCGCCGGAGAAGCAGGCGATTCCGAAGCCGGAGCCGAGCCGTGCGAGTTGCGGCACCATGCCGGCTGTCTCGCACCACAGCTCCAGCCGGACCGGCTGCCCCGCCTGCCGGTCGGCCCGGTAGCCGTCCGCAGCCGCTTTCACGGCAGTCCAGAAGTCGGGCGGGCCGGTGAACGATTGTGGGGCCTGGACCGCAACCTGGGTGTCGTCCCGGATCGCTTCCCAGCCGATCCGGCCCGAGCGGCGGGTCCGGCCCGCCCTCCGAAGATCTCTTGCGCATGTACCCATGGAAAATGCCAGAACCGCCACCTGGGGCAAGCACGTTGCGTAGCCTCTGGGTCACAGCCGTACGCCATGTCGGGAGGGGATTGCGCGTGCCCGGAATCGACGAGTGCCTGCTCGAAGTCATGAGGCTGCCCGGCGCCCGCGGCGCCGCGGTGGTCGACTGGACGAGCGGCCTCGCCCTCGGCACCATCGGCGAATCGCCCAACGGCGACCACGAGGCGACCGCCGCGGAGACGGCCGAGGTCGCGCGGATGGCGGCCGAGCAGCCCGCCTTCGCACGGGAGGCCACCGAACCGCCCACCGCGTTACCCGAAGGGGCAGTCGAGGGAGCGCCGCCCCCGGTCGAAGACGTCATCGTCACCACCCGGGCCGGGTACCACATCCTCCGTTTCGTCGAGACGGCCTTCGACAGCAGCGTCTTCGTCCATCTCTGGCTCGACCGCGCGGAGGGCAATCTGGCCCTCGCCCGGATACGGCTGGGCGAGATGGCCCAGCGTCTGGTCCTGGCATGAGAACCGCCCCCGCCCCGGTCGCGCCCCTCTCCCCCATGCTGCAGCGCCTCGCCGCCGAACGCGCCACCGGCGCCCTGATGCGCGACCGCGGCACCCTGTACCTCGCCGAGGGCCAGGTGGTGCACGCCGAAAGCCCCGCGACACCCGGTATCGACGTCCTGCTCACCACGGGCGGCGCCCTGCACCGCGACGGCTGGTGGGAGGCGGTCGCCAGGGCGGGCGCCGGGCAACGGGTCGGCCGCTATCTGGTGGACAGCGGGCGGGTGCCGGGCGGGGCGCTGGAGCTGTGCCACCTGGGCGCGCTGTACGACGCGGCGTTCTTCGCACTCGCCCCCACCCGGACCCCGGCCCGATTCCGCTACGGGGTCTCCCACTGGATCGGCCCCGTCCGCCCCGTCCCCGTCGATGCCGTGCAGCGCGAGACGCTCCGGCGCCGGGAGCTGCTGGAACGGATCTGGCCCGACGCGGTGACCGACAGCGCACCGCTCGTACGGACGGGCCGCGCCGTCGACGCACCCGTTCCGCCGGGCCGGCGCCGCGTGCTCGATCTCGTGGACGGGGCACGCACCGCATCGGACATCGCCCAGGAGCTGGGCAGGCCGGCGTTCCATGTCCTGGTCGATCTGCACCGCCTGGCCGCGGCCGGACTGGTCGAAGCGGTACGGGAGCTGTCGGCCGCGGCCGCCCCCGGCCGGATCGCGCTTCCGGAGGTCACGGCCGACCCCGACGTCGCGCTGCTGCGCCAGCTCCGAGACGCATTGGAGGCCCTGTGATACGCGCGCTCAGACAGCGTGCCGGGAGGAGACAGCTGATGGTGCCCGAGGCCGAAGCGCAGGATGTGCTGGCCGAACTCCAAAGACTACGGGCCCGGGTCCCGCTCCTCTCCGGTGCTCTGGCGGCCAGCACCGATGGTCTCGTCCTGGCCCATGACACGCCGGGCGTGGAGGCGGAGGGCGTCGCCGCACTGACCGCGGCCGCGCTCGGCGTCGCGATCCGGATGACGGACGCGACCGGCCGGAGCGGCTTCCGCGAACTTCTCGTACGGGGCGGGACCGGCTACATCGCGACGTACGCCGCAGGCTCCTCGGCCGTCCTCACGCTGCTGGCCGAGGACCGGATCAACGTCGGCAGGCTCCATCTGGAGGGCCGCCGGGCAGGCACCCGCATCGGCGAACTGATAGACGCCGCGCTGGAACGCGCCGCACACCCGGCACCCCAGGCCCACGCCCCCGAGCCGCCCACCCCGCGGCCCGGCCCGCTGCCGCGCCGCACGTAACACCACATGCCCCGCAGACAACCCAAGGATCCGGTCGACCCGGCCGGCCAGGAAAGGAAACGAGCACGCATGTCGAACACCGAAGCGTCACTCAAGGAAGCGATGACGTCGATCGAGGGCACCCTCGGTGTCGCCCTCGTCGACTACACCAGCGGAATGGCGCTGGGCACCCTCGGCGGCGGCAAGGACTTCAATCTGGAGGTCGCGGCCGCGGGCAACACCGATGTCGTACGCGCCAAGCTCCGCACCATGGAACACCTCGGCCTCCAGGACGAGATCGAGGACATCCTGATCACACTCGGCGGCCAGTACCACCTGATCCGGCTGCTCAAGGCCCGAGGCAGCAACGGCCTTTTCCTGTACCTGGTGCTGGACAAGGGCCGCGCCAACCTGGCGATGGCCCGCCACCAGCTGAAGCGGATCGAGGCCGAACTGGAGGTCTGACCCGGCGGCCTCAGCGCCGACGCCGCGCCCCGCCGGGCGCGGCGTCACCCGCCATCGGCCCGGTCGTCCGATACCCCTTCACCCGCTTGCCCGCGGGCCGGCCGCGCTCCCCCCAGTCGGTCCGCACCCAGTACAGGGCGTCGTCCCGGCGCTCGCGCTGCCCGATCCGGATGGCCTTGATCCAGAGTCCGGCCCCCGCACCCGCGAGCACCAGCCCGCCGGCCCCGGGCAGCAGGAACGCGCTCGCCACCGCCGCCAGGGGGGTGGCGTGCGAGCGGGAGCGGGTCGAAGCGGAGAGGCGAACGGCGGCGGCTGAGGTCCTGGGCGGGGTGTTTCCGCTGTCGGACCGTGCGTGCCGGCTGGCGTTGAGAGCGGTGATGGCGGCCGCCCGGGGTGCGGAGGCGGCGGGGTGCGTGTGGGGCATTGGGGGGGCGTGGGCTGCACGCTGACGGCGGCGCAGGGGGTGGTGGGGCGCGTCGACGGGGTGGAGTGGTCCGTGCTGGTTCCGGGAAGACAGGTGGCCTTCCATCCTCAGGCGGCTGGCCTGCCTGGGGGAGGAAAGGTCGCCGCGATGCGTGGCAGGCGTGCGGAGGCGGCGGTGCGTGTGGAGGTGGTGGCGTGAGCACGTACGGAGGCTGGGGGCAGGGGGAGGACGAGGAGGAAGTGGTCTGGCAGCTGGCCCGGCTGCTGAAGACGCGGGCGTGGCTGGTGGGCGGGCGGGACGATGCGGCGAGGAGGTCGCGGACCCGGTCCTTGGCCACGCAGCGTGCGCAGGAGCCGTCGGCGTAGATGTTGCCGGGGTAGCCGCAGCGGCGGCAGGCGAAGTCGATTTCAGTGCCGGAGCACGGACCGCAGATGTTCTTCCCGTCCCCCGTCCCTCCGACGAGCGTGCGGAGGGTGCCGCACTGGGCGCAGGGGGCCGGGTGGCGCTTTCGGCACTGGTAGCACGTCTGGCGGCCCACGCCGAGAACCTCGACCTCCGCCGCGAACTCGCCCGCCGCGGCAGAGACACCCCACCGCCACAAGCCCGAGTCATCGGACCCTGCTGATGCCCTGCCCAGCAGAATACGGCGTCATCACTGGGCAGCCTTCGGATGGCCGCGGTGACGCTCCCATTCGGGAGCGAGGATCGACATCACGATGTCGTCCACCCACGCACCTTCATACAGCAGCGCGTCGCGTCGGACGCCCTCCACGACGAACCCCGCCTTCTCATAGACGCGTCGGGCACGCGGGTTGAAGGCGAACACCCCAAGCGAGATCCGGTGCAGACCGAGGTCCTCGAAGCCATAACCGACGATCAACCGCGCCGCTTCGGTCCCGAACCCCCGGCCTTGGCCCGCCGCAGCCAGCGCGATCCGGAAGTTGCAGCTGTGGTTGCCGCTGTCCCACTCGTTGAGCACCGCCTCGCCCACGCAGGCGCCGGTCGCCCGCTCGACGACGGCCAGGTCCAGCCGGTCCGCTTGCTCGTGGCGGGTGCCATACCACGCATGCATCCGTTCCTCAGCGGCCTCGTCCCAAGGCTCACGATCTGCCGATCCATGGTTGCTGCCGGTCAGGCGGCCCACCTCCGGATCCTGGAGCAACGAGCGAAGCACGGAAGCGTCCTGGTCCATGAGGAACGGGCGCAGGAGCACCCTCTCCCCAACAATCGTGGGTTTGACGGAAAAGTCTGCCTGCGCATGATCACTCACGAAGCGATTCTCAACGCAGCTGGGTGTCTCGGCAAACGAGTTCCTCGGGCCACCTCACATCAAACGAAGGAACGTCATGGCCAGCCATGTTGAGCGGTATCAGTAATCAAACCAGCGATACTGACTTCGGCTCGTTGGGGTGAACTTTCTCGAAGTCCCGGAGGGGCCTGGTGTGGTGGCTGTATTCGGTGGTGGATGAGGTATGCGGATAGGGGCGGGCTGACTGCTGCGGGTCGGCTGCGCCGGGAGTCGGTACGACTGCAGGCGGCTGAGCTGTTCGAGCACGGCATCAAGCCGCTGGAGGTGGCACAGCGTCTACGGGTGAGCCGGAAGTCGGCCTATCAGTGGCACCAGTTGTGGCGGGAGGGTGGTGTGCGGTCTCTGGCCTCCCATGGCCCGAGCGGATCCCGATGCCGTCTGTCCGAGCGCTGTCTGGACAAGCTGGCCGCGTATCTCGAGCAGGGCCCGGCCGCGCACGGCTGGGTGGAGGACCAGGTGTGGACCGCGGCAAGCGTCGCCACGCTGATCGGCAGGAAGTTCCACATCTCCTACAGCGTCTCCGGCGCAACGAGGCTGATGCACCGACTCGGCTTCAGCCCACAGGTCCCCGCGCGACGGGTCGCCGAGCGCGACGAGCAGGCCGTCACCGTCTGGAAGGAGGCGACCTGGGACGAGGTAAAAGAACCCGGGCGGCCTGCGGGGGCTACATCTGCTTCGAGGACGAGGCAGGCTTCACCCGCAGGCCGCCCAAAGGACGCACCTGGGGCCGGCGCGGAGTGACTCCGCAGGTGACGGTGAGCGGGCGACGCTCGGGACGGCTGCCGGTGGCCGGACTGCTTGCCATGCGGCCCGGTTCCCGCACCCGTCTGTGCCACCGCCTGCGTACCCACCCCGCCGGCAGAGGCAAGCGCCGCAGCATGAGCGAGCGTGACTTCATCGCACTGATCGACGGTGTCCACCAACTCGTCAAAGCGCCGATCGTGCTCGTCTGGGACCGCCTGAACACCCACGTCTCCCACGCCATGCGTGAGCTGATCGCCGAGCGTGCATGGCTGACGGTGTTCCTGCTGCCCGCCTACTCGCCCGACCTCAACCCCGTCGAGTGGGTCTGGGCACACGTCAAACGCAGCCTGGCCAACCTCGCCGTCGTCGCCCTCGACCGCCTGGAAACGCTCGTCCGCAACCGGCTCAAACGCCTCCAGTACCGGCCCGACACGCTCGACGGCTTCATAGCGGGCACCGGCCTGACCCTCGACAAACCAGCGTCACCTTGCCGATCCGAAGTCAGTAACGGGCGGGGTCGGCAAGACCCACATCGCCGTCGCTCTCGCGGTCGCGGCCTGCCGGGCCGGCTACTCGATCTACTTCACCAGCCTCGACGACATGGTCCGCAACCTCAAAGCCGCCGAGGCCGCCGGCCAGCTGACGAACAAGCTCGGCACCTACCTGCGGCCCAGCGTTCTCGTGCTCGACGAGGTCGGCTACCAGCCCCTCGAACGAGCCGAGGCGAACCTGGTCTTCCAGGTCATCTCCAAGCGTTACGAGAAGGGCTCGATCATCCTGACCTCGAACAAGACCTTCAGCGAATGGAGCCAGGTCTTCGGTGACGAGGTCCTCGCCACAGCCATCCTCGACCGCCTCCTCCACCACTGCGAAGTGATCTCCATCAACGGCCCCAGCTACCGGCTCAAGAACCGCCTCAAGGCCATCGAGCGAGAGAACGACGTGGCCTGACAGCTGGGGACGTTCGCCCGTAAGCAACTGGGGAGGAACGTGGCTCTGGCAAGATTTTCGTAGCCGGAGATCATCTCGGAGGGACGGTCGGCCGGTCCGCGTAGTGGGCAGACTGCAGCTGTGCTCTTTTGAAATGGCAAGCCTGTTACCGCAGTTGGTCAATGTGCTGGTGGTCTCGACCGATGTCTCCGATGCTGTCGTGACGGTCCGCGCCCGCACGAGGTCCGGTGTTCCAGAGGGATGTACGGGATGCGGCCAGCCCAGCACGTAGTGTCACAGCCGTTATGTACGGCGCCTCGCCGACATCACTCTTGGAGGCCGGCCTCTGCGCATCGACTTGTCCGTACACCGCTTGTACTGCGAGAGCCCGACTTGTCAGGGCTTCGGCGCAGTTGCGTCACGTCCGGTTCCTGGCGATCTGCCAGTTCCCCGAACGTGACAGGCCGAGCTTCCAAGATCATGGAGTTCTTGACGTCCCGTGATCCGAGTGGAAGACCGTGCCTGCTGACACGCCATCGCTGATCCCGCTTGCACTTGACCAGCTCCACAAGCACTCCGAGGTGCGGTCCGAGGAGGTCCCGGGGCTGATGGAGCGGTTGGCCGAGGTGCCCGACCCGCGTGATCCGCGCGGAGTGCGCCACCGCCTGGCCGTCGTGCTTGCGCTGACCGCGTGTGCCGTGCTGGCCGGAGCGACATCGCTGCTGGCGGTCGGCGAGTGGATCGCCGACGCCCCGGCGCACGTGCTAAGACAGGTCGACGCCCGTCCCGATCCGCTCCTGCCCAAGCGGGCCCTGCCCGCTGAGACAACCGTCCGCCGACTGCTGGCCCGCATCGACGGCGACGCCCTGGACCGAGCGGTCGGGCGCTGGCTCGCCGATCGCCGCCCGAAGCCGACGGGGACCGCCGGGCTGCGCGGCCTGGCTGTGGACGGCAAGAGCCTGCGCGGTGCGGCGAAGGCGAAAGGCCGCAAGATCCACCTGCTTGCCGCGCTGGAGCACACCACCGGCCTGGTCCTGGCCCAGCTGGACGTCGGCGAGAGGACCAACGAAATCGCCTGCTTTCAGCCGCTGCTGGACACCGTCGCCGACCTGGCCGGAGTCGTGGTCACCAGCGACGCGATGCACACCCAGCGCGAGCACGCCGACTACCTCCTGGGCCGGGGTGCCCACTACATCGTGATCGCCAAGGGCAACCAGAAGAAGCTGCGCAGACAGCTCAAGTCCCTTCCCTGGAAGGACATCCCGCTTCAGGGCCGCGTCCAGGGCGTCGGCCACGGCCGCTCGGAGATCCGTCGGATCAAGGTCGCCACCGTGAACAACCTCCTCTTTCCCGGCGCCTGCCAAGCCGTCCAGATAAAGCGCCGCCGCACCGACCGCAAGACCGGCAAGACCACCGTCAAGACCGTCTACGCCGTCACCAGCCTGTCCACCGAGCAGGCCACCCCGGCCCAGCTCGCCCGACTCGTCCGCGACCACTGGATGATCGAGGCCCTGCACCACATCCGCGACACCACCTTCGCCGAGGACGCCTCGCAGGTGCGGACCGGCAACGCACCCCGCGCCATGGCCACCTGGCGCAACCTCGCCATAGGAGCCCTACGAGCAGCCGGAGCGAAGAACATCGCAGCCGGCCTCCGCCACAACGCCCGCGACCCCCGTCGCCCCCTCGCACTCCTCGGCCTCGGATGATCAGTGTGGTTCTTCGGGTTCGACTCGTAGATGCTGATGTCGTCGCTCTCGTTTTCTCCGGGCTCTCGTATGAGGGATGAACCAGGAGGACGTTCCCGGGCGGCAGGCGGTCAGCGGATCACTTTGTTGCTGGCGATGCGGGTCTGTGCTCAGTCGCTCCACGCTCCGACGGACGCTTTCACGTAGTCGGAGAAGTCACGCGGCTGCCGGCCCAGTGCGCGCTGTACTCCGTCAGAGATGTAGCTGTCCATTCCGCGCCGGATCGGGCTCACCGCCTCCGCGTAGTCTTCCGCCTCGGCGGCCGGCCATCCCTGTCCGGTGAGTTCAGCGACGAACGCTTCGGGGGACAGCGGGACGTAGCGGATGTCACGGCCGGTGGCCTGGGAGATCTCGGCGATGGCTTCGGCGATGGTCAGGGCCCGAGGCCCGGAGAGTTCGTAGGTCTGCCCGCCGTGGCCGTCCTCGGCGAGTGCTGCGACCGCGACTGCGGCGATGTCCTCGGCATCGATAAAGGAGGCCGCGCCGTCCCCGGCCGGCAGCCTCAGCTCACCGGCGAGGATCGCGTCCAGGAAGATGCCCTCGCTGAAGTTCTGTGCAAACCAGGCGGGTCGCAGGATCGTCCACGTGATACCGCTGTCGCGCACCGCGCGCTCACCGTCCACGTGTGTGGCGCCGGCGATGCTGGCCTCGCCGGAGTATCCCGGCACATCCACACCGCGCCCCGACAACAGTACGACGCGCTCGACACCGAGCTCGACGGCGCGCTCGATGAAGGGGCGGGTGAGAAGCTCCCCATCGATCGGCACGAGGTACACCGCCTTCACGCCCTCCAGCGCGGAGTCCCATGTGGCGCGGTCGAGCCAGTCGAATTGCGGCTCGCCGGAGCGCGATGCCACGCGGACCGGAGCCCCCTGCGCTCGCAGTCGGGACACGACCCGGCTGCCGGACTTGCCCGTGCCGCCAGTTACCAAAATCGGATGCTTGGTCATGAGGCCAGTCAAGACGCTTCTCGCGAGACGATCCATGGCTCGGAGGCTCACTTCGATGTCTACACGTCTACACTAAGGGCGTGGATGTGCTCTCCGAACTGCTGGACGGGGTGAGGGCACGGGGTGCCCTGTTCCGGCGGACAGTCATGAACCGGCCGTGGTCCCTGCGGTTCGCCAGCGGCTCACCCCTGACGCTGGCCACGATGCTGCGCGGCCGGGCATGGATCGTCCCCGCGGAGGGCGAGCCGGTGCCGGTCGGCACCGGAGACATCGCGATCATCCGCGGCCGAGCGCCATATACGGTCGCGGACGACCCGGCCACCCCACCGCAGGTCGTGGTCAACAACACCGATTACTGTCTTCGCGGCACCTACGACGGCGAGACCGGCGAAGGTCCGGACGGCTCAGCCCTCCTTCTCAGCGGCGCCTACACCGGCCGGGGCGAGATCAGCGAACGGCTGCTCCACGCGCTGCCCGACGTCCTAGTGATCCCCGACGCCGACTATCACCGCCCGCTGCTGGGTCTGATGGTCGAGGAAATCGTCAGGGACAAACCCGGACAGCAGGTGATGCGCGACCGACTGCTGGACCTGATGCTCCTCTCCACCTTGCGGATCTGGTTCGACCAGTCCGAGGCACATGCACCCACGTGGTACCGCGCGATGGACGACCCGGCGGTGGGCCACGCTCTGCGGCTGCTCCACAACGATCCGGCCCACCCATGGACCGTGGCGGACCTGGCGGCCAAATCGGGACTGTCCCGCGCTGCACTCGCCCGCCGCTTCACCGCACAGGTCGGCGAACCGCCGATGACCTACCTCGCCTCTTGGCGCATCGACTTGGCGGCCGACCTGCTGCGCGAGACGGACGCCACGGTCGGCTCCATCGCCCGGAAGGTCGGCTACGCCAACACGTTCGCGCTGAGCGTCGCCTTCAAACGCCTCCGCGGCACCACTCCGACGGAGCACCGTGCCACAGCGCCGACCCCGGGGCTCGGGAAATGAGACAAGGGAACCGATGCCGCCTGCGACGGCACGAAGATCCTGGTGCTCGATGAGACAGAAGTAGGCATTCGCGCTCGATGCCCGGCACAGGAACGCGCCAGATGAAGGGCTCGCAGCCGCCAGGTGAAGCACTCAGCCACAATCACAAACCGGACGTCACGCGACTACGCCGAAGCCCTGCCCGACTTGTCTGAAGGGGACCTTCGCCGAGCAAGTGCCGGGGCTGACCGTGCGCTACCAGCGGCGCACCCCACAGTTGCAGCGCCTGGTGGAGGCCGTCGGTGTGGTGCTGGCCGGCCGGGGCGGTGCCCGGATGTTGCGGATCCTGAACGTCACGCTCTCGCGATGCACCGTTCTGGCCCAGCTGATGCGGGTGCCGCTTCCGCCACTGGAGACACCCCGGGTGCTGGGGGTGGATGACTTCGCGCTCTACGGCGGCACCTATGGCACCCTCTTGGTCGACGCCACCACCCGGCTCCCGCTCACACTCTGGGAAGGGCGCGACGCGGAACAGCTCAGCCACTGGCTTCGCGAGCACTCAGGTGTCGAGGTCGCCTGCCGCGACGGCTCCCTCACCTACCGGCCGGGCATCACGGCGGGCGCACCCGACGCCGTGCAGGTCAGCGATCGTTTCCACCTCTGGCAGGGACTCTCCCGCCGTGTCCAGGACATCGCCTCCGCCCACCGCGGCTGCCTGGCCGCAGCACTGCCCCCGGTCAGTGAGACAGATCCCGCGTCGGTCGGGGAGACTGCCGGGAACACCGCGGCGGACACCCGGGCCGGGCGGCATGCCCGCAGGCTGTTCGAGGCAGTGCATGCCCTGACCCGCACCGGCCGGAGCCACAGTTCCGTGGCCCGGGAGCTCGGCTTGGACCGCCGCACCGTACGCAAGTACGCCCGGGGCCCGCACCTGGCAGGAAGTGATGCGCCGCCCGCCCTGCAAGCCCTCCACCTTGGACCCCTACCTCAATTACCTGCAACAACGCTGGGACGAGGGACAGCACAGCGCGAAGATCCTGCACGAGGAACTCCGGACCAAGGGCTACCTCGGCCACTACCAGCGCGTGAAGATGGCCGTCGCACCCCTACGACGGGGCCTGCCGCTGGACGAGCCACGCGAGCGGCCGCCCTCCCCACGCGAAACCGCCCGCTGGATCACCACCCATCCGGGCCGCCGCAGCCCACACATCAATGACCGCCTGCCCCGTCTCCTCGATCACTGCCCTGAACTCAGGCACACCCACGACCTGGTCCGCCGATTCGCCAGCATGCTCGACAACCGCGACGCGACACCCTTGCCAAGCTGGCTGGATGACCTCGCCAACATCGGACTGGCCCCTCTCGCCGGCCTCGCCGGAGCCCTGCGCGAAGACCGGCATGCCGTCGCCCAGGGCATCACCACTCCTTACAACTCCGGGGTCAACGAAGGCCGCATCACCGATGTCAAGCTGCAGAAACGCCTGATGGCCGGACGCGCCGGCGTCCCACTTCTCCGCCACCGCTTCGCCCACCTCCGGCGCCACTACGCGGACCGGCCGACCGCCCCTCCGAGATGATCTCCGGCTACGATAATCTTGCCAGAACCACATAGGCATGTACTCCGACACGGGTGTCAGGACGAACGCGAGAGGCCGGCATCGTCCCTCGGCGGCGAGGTGGATCTTGGTGGTGAAGCCTCCGCGGGAACGTCCCAGGCACTCGCCGATCTGACCACCTCCTCCAGCCGGACGGCCAGTTTCCGCAGCGCCGGATCGACCTGGTTCGTCCCCCGGGCGGCCCCCTTTTGAGGGACCGCGGCAGGCGGCGCTTTCCTCGCTCCGGCGGCGTGCTGGTGAGCCCGCACCGCTGTCGAGTCCACCGACACGTCCCAGTCGATCCCGCCCGCGGCATCCTCGGCTGCCTGGATGCGAGACAGCAGCATCTTCCAGGTTCCATCAGCTGACCAGCGACGATGCCGTTTATAGACCGTTTCCCACGGCCCGAACCGCTCCGGCAGATCCCGCCACTGCACACCCGTCCGCACCCTGTAGAGAACCCCGTTGATCACCCGCCGGTGATCACTCCACCGTCCCCCACGGCCCGGTTCAGCCCCTCCACCGTGCCCTTCAGGTGCGGGGTGTACGGGGGCAGGTCCTCGACGGTGACGTCGAGGGCGTTGAACGCGGCGGCAACGGTCTTCGACAGGAAGTCCTTGCCCCGGTCCACGCGTCCTTTCTCCGGGAGACCGCCCTGCGGTCCGAAAGGCTCCTCACACACCACCGCCGCACGCAGCGCGGCCAGGACCGACTCCCGCGACGGATGCCCGGGGGTGACCGCCGCACCCATGATTGTGTTCGACGCGCAGTCCACGAACCAGGTGATCCACGGCCGACGGGCGGCGCCCTCGACATCAACCAGGACCGGGGCCTGGACGTGATCGGCTTCCCAGACCTGGTTCCGCCACCCCGAGGCCGGGCCAGGAACACATCGTGCTTCCGGGCTGCACGCTCACCACCGGCAAGCCCGGCCCGCTCCCCCGCAGTCAGGTCACGTCGGATCGCCCGATGCAGCGTCGGATCCGACGGCGGCAGATCACCCTCGCCCCTGACCGCGCGAGCGGTCAACTCACGGTGGACAGCGGCGACGTTCCCCTTCCACAGCCCAAGCAGAGCCCGAACCTCCGCGATGACCATGAACCGCCCGCGGTAGGGGGCCCGCTCCCCCGGCGCCGCAGCCGCGGTCTCGTCCTGTTCGGCGGCGGCCAGCCATCGCCACACCGCCCGCTTCCGCACCCCCAAAGCGTCCACCGCCACCCGAACATGCCGGGTAGTGGGCTTCCCCTCCCCGCGCAGAGCCAGCAGGCGGCGAACCGTCGGCCCCCGCAACGCCCGCACCGACACAGCAGGCAAAGCAGCCGAACCGCCACCCGACCCCTCCGTGGCCAGGTCCTGTTCTTCTCGTTCCACCCGTCGATCACACCAACCACCCGCCGGCCGGTGGATCAGGACTCACGAAACTGAGACAGCATCACCCCACACGCGATAAACCCCCACGACAGCGACCCCACACCGATCTCTCACCGCCACGACAGCGACCCCACACCCCGAAACAGCCACCTACCAGCATCAACACACCCAGGCCCACTGTCGCTCACACCACTGCCCCAAAACCGAGAGATCGCAGCCGGGTCGTATGACGGTGTGTGGCCGCCCGAGTCGGCCCACGTCCACCGGTTGCACCACGAGGCGTTCTCCTGGCCCCCCGCACGACGCGCCCACGTACCCGAGGGTCCCGCCGTCAAATTCTCGCAGGACGGGAACCCGGGCCCCGTACCCCGCGACTACTGGACCGGGTGGCGGACGGTCCACCCGTGCACCGAGTGAACATTTCCGGGAGAGTGATGATGCGTTCTCGCATGTGGTGGGGCGGCACGACGGCTTTGGTGCTGGGCAGCCTCCTCGTGGCGGGCTGCGGTGACGGCGACGGGGGTGGCGACGGGGCGAGCCCCGCCGCCGGGAAGCCGGCCGCAGGCACCTACCCGGTCACCGTCACGGACTGCACGGGTGCCAGGACCACGTTCTCCGAGGCACCCGGGAAGATCGTCACGAGCAACGCCTCCAGCATGGAATTGCTGCTCCGCCTCGGTGCCGGGGACAAGGTGATCGGCACCGGCTTCCCGCCCGGCAAGGGCGGCCTGCCCGGCGAACTCGACGCGCAGGCGCAGAAGGTGAAGGTGCTCAGCGAGTCCGTCATCCCGAAGGAGAAGCTCCTCGGCTCCGGCGCCGACCTGTACATCGACACCTTCGCCTCCGTGAACATGGGCGGCGGCATGGGCGACGCGCCGACCGAGGAGGAGTTCAAGGCGGCCGGGATCAAGCGCGTCTACCGCAAGTCGACCGCCTGCGCGGCGCAGAGCGAGCGCCCGGTGACCGATCTGTCCGCCGTACAGGCCGACATCGTCTCCCTCGGCGAGGTCACCGGCACCGGCGCCAAGGCGAAGGAACTCGTCGACGGGATGAGGGAGAAGGTGGACGTCGTCCGGACGGCCGTCGGCCGGACGCCCGAGAGCGAACGTCCGACGTACTTCTTCTTCGACTACGACGCTGGCACCAAGCAGCCGACCGCCGTCTGCAACCGCCAGGTTGCCAACGCGGTCATCACGCTGGCCGGGGCACGCAACGTTTTCGCCGACTGCGACGGCGACTACAAGCAGGTCGGCTGGGAGGACGTCATCTCCAGGAACCCGGACTGGATCCAGCTCGGCGTGCGCAGCCGGGGCAGTGAGGCCGCCAACGACAAGGCGTTCGACGAAGCCCAGAAGTGGCTGGAGAACAACTCCGCCACCAAGGGCCTGAAGGCCGTCGAGGAAGGCCGCTTCCTGCGCATCGGCTCCGAGCGGACCACCATCGCAGGTGTCGAGAACGCCGACACCGTCGAGGAGATCGCGAAGACCCTCTACCCGGGCGAGGTCGACTGACTGTGCTCGACGCACCTGTGAGCCGGAAGGGCACGGACGCCGCCCCCGCGCGGTCGCGGCGTTCCGTACCCGCCGGTCCCCTGTCGCTGCTCCTCGCCGTCGTGCTCGTCGCGGCCGTCACGGCGGCGGTCGCCCGGGGCTCCACGCCGATCCCGCCGGGCGAGGTGTGGAGCGTGGTCTGGCGCAGACTGACCGGCGAGGCCCCCAGACCCGGCACCGACGACCTGATCGTGTGGCAACTGCGCCTGCCCCGGGCGCTGCTGGCGGCCCTGGTGGGCGCGGGACTCGGCCTGGTCGGCACGGCGGTGCAGGCCCTGGTCCGCAACCCGCTGGCCGACCCGTACCTCCTCGGTGTCTCCAACGGTGCCTCCCTCGGGGCCGTGGTCGCCATCGTGCTGGGGCTCGGCAGCGGGGGCGCGCTGGGCCTCGGCCTGTCCGGCGCCGCGTTCGCGGGCGCCTTGGCCACCTTCGCCCTCGTCTGGGCGGTCGCCCGGCGCGGCGGCGGCTTCGCCCCGCTCAGACTGGTTCTCGCCGGAGTGGCGATCGGGCAGTTCCTGT
Organism: Streptomyces sp. NPDC001933; assembly: GCF_042890955.1. Taxonomy (NCBI): domain Bacteria; kingdom Bacillati; phylum Actinomycetota; class Actinomycetes; order Kitasatosporales; family Streptomycetaceae; genus Streptomyces; species Streptomyces sp. NPDC001933. The sequence goes on from NZ_JBIASS010000032.1 coordinate 47,366, forward strand.
CCGGGTTCACCAGCTATCTCGTGCTGCAGGCAGGGGACGAACAGCAGACCCACAGCGTGCTGTTCTGGCTCATGGGCAGCCTCAGCGGCGCGAGCTGGCCGCTGCTGGCCGCTCCCGCGGTGACGGTTCCGGCGGTCTGGCTGCTGCTCCAGGCACGGGCGCGGGGACTCAACGCCCTGCTGATGGGCGACGAGACCGCCGCCGGCCTCGGCATCGATGTCGCACGGCTGCGCCGGGAACTGTTCGCGGTCACCAGCCTGCTCACCGGCGTCCTGGTCGCGGTCTCCGGCGCCATCGGCTTCGTCGCGCTCATGGTCCCGCACGCCTGCCGACTTGTCGTCGGCGGCGACCACCGCCGCCTGCTGCCGGTGTCGGCACTGTTCGGCGCGCTGCTGCTGGTGGTCGTCGACATCGTGTGCCGCACGGCCATGGACGCGCAAGAACTGCCGGTCGGCGTCGTCACCTCGCTGATCGGCGCCCCAGCACTGCTGTATCTGCTGAACAAACGTCTGGGGAGTGGCAGTTGAGGATCGACATCGAGAACCTGCACGTCGCCTACAGCGGACGCACGGTTGTGGCCGGCGCGCACCTGATCGCGGCCGAGGGCGAGATCACCGGCCTGGTCGGCCCCAACGGCAGTGGCAAGTCCACGCTGCTGCGGACCGTGTACCGGCATCTCAAGCCCGTCGCCGGGCGCGTCCTGCTCGACGGCACGGACCTGAGCGGGCTGCGCCCGGCGCGGTCCGCCCGGCACATCGCCGCCCTCCCGCAGGAGCGCGGCGGGGACTTCGAGCTGACGGTGCGCGAGGTCGTCACGATGGGCCGTACGCCCTACAAGCGGGCCTTCGCGGGCGAGGACGCCGGCGACCGGGACATCGTGGCCCGGGCTCTCGCCGACGTCGGCATGACGGACCACGCCGGACGCGGCTTCACGGAGCTGTCCGGCGGCGAGCGGCAACGCGTCCTGCTCGCCCGCGCGTTCGCCCAGCGGTCGGACGTCCTGGTCCTGGACGAGCCGACCAACCACCTCGACATACGTCATCAGGCCGAACTCCTCGCCCTGCTGAGCGGCCAAAACTGCACGACCCTGGTCTCCCTGCACGACCTCAACGCAGCCGCCTCCGTGTGCGACCGGTTGCACGTCCTGCACGACGGCCGCGTGGTCTCCTCCGGTGCGCCCCGCGACGTCCTGACCCCCGGTCTGCTGGCCGAGGTGTTCGGCGTGCGCGCGGCGGTGACGGAGCATCCGCTGACCGGCGACCCGCTGATCGCCTTCGACCACCGCCGGCCGGCGGGGCCGGAGGAACTCCGGGCGCCGGACGCGGGGGACGGGGAACCGGCTCCCGGAAAGCGACCGTGTGTCCCGGCCCGTGACGCAGACCCCGGGAACTCAGCCGCCGAGTCCCCCGACTCCTGATGCGAGACCGCTCACCGGCGGCCACCGAGTGGGGGAGGGAACGAGTGACGGACCATGGCTCCGGTTCGGAGGGACCTGGGGACATACCCGAGGTGCGGGACCGCTGGCTGCTGGTGGCCGTGGCGGGCGTGCTGTCGTTCGTGGCGATGCTCGACATGAACATCGTGAACGTGGCTGTCGCGGACATCTCCGCGGGGCTGGGTATGCCGGCCGAGACGGCCCAGTGGGCGGTACTCGGCTACCAGCTCCCGGTGGTCGCGCTCCTGCTTCCGGCCGGCCGCCGACTGGACGCGACGGACACCCGGACGGCGCTGCTGTTGGCCACGGCGGCTTCGCGTTGTGCAGCGCGCTGGCCGCCGTCTCCCCGTGGATGTCCTGGCTGGTCGCCGCCCGGATCGCGCAGGGTGCCTGCGGCGCCGTGCTGTTCGTCCTGATGCCGGTATGGGCCGTCCGTTCGGTACGGCCCGAACTGCGCGGTCGGGCCATGAGCGTGCCCGCCACCCTCGGCCCGCTGGGCGCGGTCACCGGCCCGGCGGTCGGCGGACTGCTTCTCGACCATCTGGGCTGGCGCTGGATCTTCCTCGTCAAGGTCCCGTTCTGCCTGCTGGTCGTTCTGGTCGTGGCGGCGCGGGTGCCCCGCGGCGGGACGACGGGAGCCCGGGTGCCGGCGCCGCGTCCGGCCTGCCGTGCGTCCACCGCCGGCCGGCGGGCGCTCGCCGACGCCCCCGACGCCCTGCTCGTCGCCGCCGGTGTGGCGGTCCTGCTGCTGTCGCTGACGCTGGCCGCCGACACCTCCGCGTGGCTGGCGCTCGCCCCGGCCGCCGCGGTGCCGCTGTGGTGGTGGCTGCGCAGAGCGGGCGGCCGGCCCGTGGCCGGTGTGCTGCGGGCGGCGGGCCTGCTGCGCGCGCACGGCGCGGTGCTGGCACTGGCCGCGGGCTTCGCCGCCGCGCATTACGTGATCACCCTGCACCTCCAGCGGGACGAGGGCATCAGCGCGACCGCGACCGGTCTGGCGGTGCTCGCCTTCCCGCTCGGTATGGGGGTGGCCGGCCCCCTCGGCGGACGGCTCGCGGACCGGTACGGGGCCAGGCCCGTCGCCCTCACCGGCGCCGCGCTCACCGCCGTCGGCCTGCTGCTGCTCGCCCCGCTGGGCGACGGCTGGTCGTCGGCTGACGTGGCCTGGCGGCTGGCGGTGGCCGGCTTCTGGCACAGGGGGTAGATCAGGCGCAGGACTCGCGAGCGCAGCCGGTCGCGCCGGGCGTAGCTGAATGGGATCGCCCAGCCGTGGGCGAGCCGGCGGACGGCCCAGCGGCGCATGCCGAGCAGGGACGCGAGGATGTCGGGGCGTTCTTCGTAGTGGTCCAGGAGGAACCTGATCTGGGTCCGGGGCCGTGTGGGTAGCGGGTGATCAGCGTTTCCTGCTGGGCAGGGGTGAGGAATCGACAGTGCACGATGCAGTGGGCATTCTTGGCCTTGCGCCTGGCGGTGGCTGGGGTATGAGTCGTCATGGCTCAGCACTCTGCGGGCGCAGGCCTGTGGACAGCGGACGGGTGCGTGAACGCGGGACTGCAGCACAGCCCCATCACGTCCGTGCGACCTCACCGCCCGCGTTCGCTTTCAGCTCGCTCACGCGACTCCTCCCGGAGCACTTCCGGTTGATCGAACAAACCAGCCACGGACAACCCGGCCCCTTCGCTCCGCCGCCATTACAGGGGCATCGCCGCTACTACGAGCCGGTCCGCCGGCGTGCCCGGCGACGGTACTCAATCCCTCACGGGGTCACCGCTTGGGACACTCCCTCTCCCCTGCCCGCACAGGCAGGGATTGTCCGGGCACGCCTTCTCCTGTTCCACACGGAAGCCGCAGATCAGGCTCACGTCGTCTACATGCCGGACACCGCCTGGCCAGTAAGCGGAGCACCCGCCAGACTTTTCCCGGGATCCGTTTGACACCCCGGTTTTGATGTCGTCTGTATCTGTTTCGACACGTCAGCAACGATTCACTTGCGTTCGTCTTCCTGATCCCCACCTGACGCCTCACGGGCGCCTTTTCCTCATCGCTCACCACGACGGTCTTCAGCCAACGCAGCATGAGGTGGTTTGGAGCCTCCCTCCGCAGGGCGACTCCGAAGGGCCAAAACCTTCATCATCCGTGCAGCACCGCATCAAGAACTCGACCTACATCGACTCCCCTCAACGTTCAGGACACACCAAACGCCAGATGTTCGGCCGGGCCGGCTTTCATCTCCTCCGCAAGCGCGTCCTGCTCTACCCGTGAAGCGGAGGTCAGACCACTGTGGGGAGCCAGTTGGATTTCCCCGTCCACGGCCGTCTGATGGGAAGCCAACTGGGCACGGGATCGGTGACGGTCAACGACTTGGTTCGCGCTCGTCATCCATCTTGTTCGGCGGTTCCCGCGACGGACGGACCGAGATCGGTGGAGAGGTGACACACCACCAGGGCGACGGCTTCCTCGGCTGTGGCAGCCTCGCCAAGAACGTCGTCGGAGAGAGGATACTTCTTCAGGCGGAATGGGCTGCCATTGTGTGACGGGACGATGGCCACCTCATTGCGGAACGGGTATCCAGTTCAGGAGCTGAAGCCGAGCGTCCAGTGGCTGGAGAATACATAGAGCTGTCGCAGCCGCGGTTTCAGCATGAGCCGCTTCCACGAGTTCGCCGAGCCCTGTGAAATCCGGTTCCTCGGCCGCCTGCTCCCGCATCGTGCGCCACTGCAGCTCCACCACCGCGGCCGACCCGCGTTCGTGAGCTTCGGCGCGCTCGCTGGAGCGCAGAAACGACAGCTCCGCCCGCAGCTCCCGCAGGCTCCTGCCCCGCCCCCACGCCGCTCCGGCCCTGACGACATCCGCCAAGTCGGGCGTGGCTCCAGTGATGAGTCCGACTCCGCGACTCCAGCCAGAGACACCGAACCAGCGGCTCTCGGCCCCGATGTGAACGGATAGCGGCTTGCACTCAGGGACCGACGAGGCGATGCCGGCCGAAACGAGCGGGCCCCAATCGCCGGGCACCACTGTGAGATCGACACCGAGTTCGGCCGCCAGCTGTTCCAGCGCTGCGGCCAGGCTGCCCGCAGCAACCAGATCAGGGTAAAGGTCAGAGTCCACCTCCATAGTCTGCCGTCGCGACGCCACCAAGAGAACGGCGATCAGGCGTCGCAGCGAGGGCCCGTGGGCACGTGACTCCGAATGTCCGTTGCTCACGGTCTGGCGAGCCATTGACATCACGCTCAGTCAGCCCTCCACGGAAAGTGGGCCAGAACCCGTTCTCGCGAACAAATCCAGCGGTGAAACCACCTACGGCATCGGCCAGACGCAGCAAGCGTGGCTTGGGCTGCCTCTCTCAATTTCCAGCGTTATTCGATCCTTTTCCTGATTCTTCAGATGCCGAAGCAAGCTTGGCTGCAATTTCTCCTGCAGTGAGGGTCATGAGCCATTCCCAGGAAACGCGTAGCGGGATTTCGTAGTGTCGGCTTATTTCCTCACCCACGGCTGCAGCCGTGATGGAATCCATGCCATGCCCACGGGGCCTTTCACTGGCCTGAACCTCCGTGTAGAGCTTTGCCATGAAGACGCGCTGGAGCCAGGCCATATGCTCCAGAATTGGGTCGTGGGTCATAGCCTTCGTCCTTCCAGTCCTGGGTCGCTGAGCGCGGCTTGTGCAGCTGTGGCGAAGGCGTCCATGTCCAGGCGCACTTGGTGGCGCTGCTCGGCGCAGGTCGCGATGTGCTCGGAGGCGTCCCCGTCTTCGGTCCGGCATCGTCTGTAGGCGCCTAGGGCGGCATAGAGCACCGCTAGGTTGAGCAGTGTCTCCCGTGCGGCCTCGACCACGGCTGGAGGCCCTTCGACTGTCACCGTCGCACTGGCCCGTTGTGCCGCATGAACGGAGGTCTTGGCGGTGGCAAGCAGTCGCTGGGTCTCGGTGAGGTCGACAGGTTCGTCACGCAACTGGTGCCAAACGGCCGACAGATCGTCCCGAGCACACGACGCGTCTGCCAGGAGAGCGCTGTACGCCTCCCGGCGGGTGTCGCTGCGTCTGCCTGTGCTGCAGGGCGCCCTGCGTCCGCACCTGCCACCGGGCAGAGATTCCGGTAAGGGCCGCTGCCGCAGCGGTTCCGGCAGATCCGACCACGGCGCCAAGCAGGGCTGCTAACGCTTGATCCATGCCGAGCATTCTGCCCAACTCGCTCCCGTGGTACCGCTGGTTACTTCGGCGGCCTGAGACACACCCGAAACCGGTCTGAGTGGGCGGTTCGTGGGTTGATGTCCGTTTCGAAGTGAGGCTTGGGGTAGGGGTGCTGGCCACGCGGCCGGCTACTGCTGCCGGGCAAACCAGCC
>NZ_JBIASS010000033.1:0-52675 GCF_042890955.1 Streptomyces sp. NPDC001933
AGATGTCACGGTGCAGGCGGCGCAGCCGCTGCAGCAGGCCCACCGCGGCATCCCGGTCCCCGACGTTCGCGGCGGTCACCGCGACGACCAGCAGCCGACCGAGGCAGTCGGTCACGATGTGCCGCTTGCGGCCGCCCACCTTCTTCCCGCCGTCCCAGCCGCGCGAGACGGACGGCACCGAGGCCGCGGCCTTCACCGACCGCGCGTCGATGATCCCGGCCGTCGGCTCCGCCTCACGGCCTTCGCGTTCACACACCCATCCGCGCAGCCGGTCGTGGAACTCGGTGATCAGCCCGTGCTCGCGCCACCGGCGGAAGAAGGCGTAGACCCGGCCCCAGGCTGGGAAGTCCGCGTGCATCGCCCGCCAGGAGATCCCGCCCGCGACCAGATGGCGGATCGCGTCCAGCATCTGCCGGTGGCAGTAGCCCTCGGGCTGCCCGCCCCGCCCCTGAAGCCGGGCCGGCACCGGCAGCAACGGCCGGATGGCCGCCCATTCCGCGTCCGACATGTCCGAGGGATACCAATGTTCCCGGTCCGGATGACCGGCCACGTTGCCGTACACGTGTGCGAGGCAATCACACGATGGAGCAGCCGAGTTGAACTGAACGGGCTCAGACGCGTACAACAACGACGTGATCGGTTGAGATACGGCTTCTTACTTGAGGGTGTGCGGGGGTGTGCTGGGCTTGGTTTCCGCCTCTGGTTCAGGCCTCCGTGGGCATGGCGGTAGTGCCGGTGATCTCGTTCCAGGTTCCGAAGCGGTGGCGCATCTCGGTGCGGTAGCCGGTGGCGGTCATCCGGTGGCGGCGGGCCAGAAGTGCGGTGAGATCTGGCTGAACGCGGACAGGAACCTCTGGGTTCTGCCGACTGTGCGGAAGCCCTTCATCGCGCGTTCGCGCTGCCTCGTCGGCTGACGGGAGTTCTCCGCACGGTTGTTCAGGCCCTTGTGGGAACGGTGATCGGCCGAGGACATCAACTCTCTGTGGGCGACGCCGTAGGAGCGGAGCTTGTCGGTGACCAGCACTGGGTGTCCTGCGCTGCTTCTTCATCAGCTTGGCCATGAACCGCTTCGCGGCCTTCGCGTCCCTCTTGGACTGCAGCAGGATGTCGAGGACAGTGCCGTCCTGGTCCACAGCCCGCCACAGGTAGTGCCGCACCCCGTTGATCTTCAGGAACACCTCGTCCGGGTGCCACTTGTCGCCGGCCTGGGGCCGGCGGCGGCGCAGGGCGGCCGCGTACTGGGGGGCCGAACCGGTCGCACCACCGGCGGATCGCCTCATGGGAGACGGTGATCCCGCGGGCCAGGAGCAGCTCCTCGACTTCGCGGAAGGAGAGCGGGAAGCGGTGGTACAGCCATACTGCGTGGGAGATGACCTCCGCCGGGAACCGGAACCCCTTGTACGACGGCCCTTCCCCGGCGCCCTCCACCACCAGCTCCTCCCGAACGATCAACAAACCCGGCTACCGTTCCAGCCCGGAGACCACTCACTCAACTTGACAGCGCCCACGAGGAAGATGGCGGCGATGGGGGCGAAACGGCGTGCTGTCACGCCGGTGCTCCGAGGTCGAGTGCTGATACGGACTCATGATTTCAGAGAGCGACGGCACTTGACATTCGGTCACATGTGCTCCCTGCAGGAGCCGGCACGGACCCGGGGCGTGGTCCTGCTTGCGGCCTGCCTCCACGACTGGGCATCAGCCGCAGGCCTGGACGGTGCGGCGGTGACCGCCGCCGTTGGCGCGAGCCGTCCGTGCCGTAGTCGGCCGTTTAGCCGGGCCGGTGACGCGGCGGCCGCCGGCCTTTTCGAGCGGGTGACCGGTACGACGGTGAGGAGGTCGTCCAGACCTGCGGCACTGCGTCGCCTGCTCGGAAGCGTGAACGGCGGCACTCGCGCGCAGTCGACGACGAGTAGCCCGCCGGGCCTGCGGTTCACAAGAGCCGCTTCCGTCCCCACACGATGATGAACGTGACGACGGCCGCCGTGGCTGTGAGCATGACGGCTGCTCCCAGCCACTGCATCGGCTGCATCTGGGAGGCCGGGAGGTAGTCGGCCGCGTAGCCGATGACGTGCTTTGACTCCAGGCAGGACGTGTGGGCTCGGGTGTTCTCGATCTGGTCCAGGCACGTCGTCCAGTCCAGGCGGGCTCCCGAGTCGGTGAGGAAGTACGTGCTCGGGTCCAGCTCCAGCGCACCGGCGGGCAGTTCCGGGTGCCGGGCGTCGGGGCCTACGCCCTTGTGGGTGGTGACCGACAGGACGTGGCCCAGGTTCAGGCGGAAGCGGTCCCAGATGTAGCCGATCGCCACCACTGTGCCGAGTGTGACCACCATCGACACCAGCGTGCGTCGCAGGAGCATGCCGATCGCGGCACCCACGGTGAAGGTGAGCAGGGCGTAGGCCGCCGGCATGATCCCCGTGACGTCGAAGCCGCCGCTCGCCCACCCCAGGTTGTCGGTACGGCTCCTGATCGGGTTCCACCACCAGGTGAGGACGGCGCCCAGCGCGGTGGTGGACAGGGCGATCAGCGCGGCGGGCATCGCGAGCTTCGTGGTGAGCCAGCGGAGGCGGCTGACGGACTGCGCGGCCACCAGCTTTACGGTGCCGGACTCCAGGTCGCCCGCGATCAGCGGGGCGCCGATCAGGACGCCCGCCAGGATGGGGGCGTAGCCCAGATAGCTTCCGACGCTGTACAGGCGGTTGGTGTATTTCTCGATGTCGGGCGGGAGGCTCTTCTGGGGGGACGCAGCGAGGTGGTCCGTCAGCTGGCCGCGCAGGTAGACCATGGCCAGCGTCGTCAGGAGCGTCAGGGCGAGCAGGGTACAGAACGCCGCACGGTGCTGGCGCCAGACCAGCCAGATCGGGCCACCGAATCGGGGGGCCTTGCGTGAGGGGCGTGCGTCGGGGGGCGTACGGGCCGGGTCGTGGATGAGCGTGGTCATGCGGTCACAGCCTTCTGCCGGTCGCGGGTGAGTATGTCGTGGATGTCGCCGACCTGGGCGCCGGGGGTGATCAGCGGGGAGGCGTCGGGTGAGCGCAGGTAGGCGAGCAGCAGCTCCTCCAAAGTGGGCGGCTCGGCCTGTCCGCCGTACTGGATCGGGGCGCCGAGCCGTACCAGGACGCCGGGCCGGCCCTCGACGCCGGGCGACTCGGAACCGATGACCCGGTGCGGGCTCCCGGCCGGGAACGAGGTGCCCGGCGGGACCGCGAACAGGGCGTGTGCCGCCCGTAGTTCGCTCACCTCGCCCGCGAGACGCAGGCCGCCGTCCGCGACGACGAGGAGGTAGTCGCAAATGTGTTCCAGCTCGGCGAGCATGTGCGAGGAGATCAGTACCGTCGTTCCGCGTTCGGCTGCCGCCGCCGTCAGCGTGGCCATGAGCTCGCGGCGGACCAGCGGGTCGAGGTCGGCCATCGGCTCGTCGAGGATGAGCAGGTCAGGGCACTTTCCGAAGGCCAGGGCGAAAGCGACGCGGGTGCGCTGACCGCCGGACAGCGTGCCGATCCTCGCCGACAGCGGCACCTGGCCCGCGCGGACGATGTCCTCGGCGACCCCCTGGTTCCAGTGGGGGTTCAGCTCGTGGCCGAGCCGCAGCGTCTCGGCCACGGTGAAGCGCCGGAACAGGGGCTTCTCCTGGGTGAGGAACGCGGTGCGCAGGACCGCCTCCGTCGAACCCGGGGCCGCGCCGAAGATCCGCAGCGCGCCGGCCGTCGGGCGGATCATGGCGGTGGCCAGGCCCATCAGCGTGCTCTTGCCGGCGCCGTTGGGTCCTACGAGGCCGCAGACCCGCCCGGTCGGCAGCCGGAAGGAGACGTCGCGCAGGGCCCAGCCGCGCCGGTACCGCTTGCCGAGCCCGTGGGCCTCGATCGCGGGCTCGTGGGACTGCGATCCCGGTCCGTTTCCCAGGTGCATCGTCGCGTGGTCCATGGGTGGGTGGCTCCTGTACGTGGTGGGGGCCGTGGGGGACCTTCGAGGGTCCGCACTACGGTGGCGTTGACCGTGGTGGCGACGTACTTCCGGGTCAGGTTCAGGGAGGGTTACGCCGCTTCCGGTGGGCTCAACTCTGCTCGGCCGCGGCCCGCGGGGTATCGGGCGAAAGACAGATCATGCGCGGCAGGCTCCGACTTTCGGCCGGTGCGAGAGATCTCGGGTGTGCGAGATCGTGGCGGGATGGTGAGCAAGCTGAGAGAGGTGAAGGACGTGACAAATGTGGCGACTGGGGCGACCGCACCCGCGGTCACGCGGGGGAAAGGACGTACGCGGCTGCTGCCCGTCACGTCATGGGTGCTGCTGGGCGCGGCCCTGGCCGGCCTCGCCCTCCTCGACCTGCTGGCCGGCTTCTACTGGATCGAGTACCACGGCCCCGCCAAGCTGATCGGCGCCTTGCTGGCCGTCGGAGTGGCCGTTGCCTCGCCTCGGCTCGACGGGGACCGGGCGCTGCCGATGACGGCCTGCGCGCTCGCGATCGTGTCGCTCTGCCTCTCGGTGTGGCTGCACGTGGCCAGTTCGATGGCCATCGGTTTCGCCGAACCGGCGGCGCTGGCGTGGCTCCTGCTGGTCGTCGCCCGGCGTGGGACGCCCTCGTGGGTGGTGGTGGCCGTGCCCGTGCTGTGCATGGCCATCGTGCTGCGGCCGGTGGCAGTCTCGGTGCGGCAGTCCACCGTCATCATGGCGCTGCTCTTCGCGCTGGCCGCGGTCGCGGCGCTGGGCGTCGGCCTCGGGACGCGGCTGCTCCTGGTGGACCGGCGACGGCAGGCGGCAGCGCTGCGTCTCGAACAGCGGACGGAGTTCGCCAGGGACCTGCACGACTTCGTCGCTCACCACGTGACCGGCATCGTCGTACAGGCGCAGGGTGCCCAGGTGGTCGCGGACCGCCGCCCTGAACTCGTGCCGCCTGCGCTGCGGCGGATCGAGCAGGCCGGCTCGGAGGCGCTGGCCTCCATGCGGCACATGGTGGGGATGCTGCGTGACGCCGACGGGGAGGTGGCGGTGACGCCGCTGGCGGGGATCGACGAGATGCGGTCGCTGGTCGAGGAGTTCTCGGTGGTGGGTGGCGCGCGGGCCAGGCTAGACCTTGAGGGGGCCGTCGACGATCTGCCGGTGGTGGTGACCACCACGGCGCACCGGGTGGTGATGGAGGCCCTCACCAACGTACGCAAGCACGCCCAGGCCTGTACGGAGGTACGAGTACGGGTGAGCCGCTCGGAGGACCGGCTGACCGTACGGGTCAGCGACGACGGACGGCCGCGTCACGTCTCGCATGGCGGCTTCGGGCTGAATGGGCTGGCCGAGCGGGTCGGTCTGATCGGCGGAAGCATGCAGGCGGGGCCGGCGACAGGCGGCGGCTGGGGTGTGGAGGCGACGCTTCCGGTGTCGACGGCCGAGGTGTCGGCGGCAGGGACAGCCAAGGCAGGGGCGGCGGCTTCGTGACGATCCGGGTGCTGATCGCCGACGACCAGGCCATGGTGCGCGCCGGGTTCGCGATGATCCTCACGGCGGAGGACGACATCGACGTCGTCGGGGAGGCCACGGACGGGGTCCACGCCGTGGAACTCGCCGAGCTCCACCGCCCGGACGTCGTCCTGATGGACATCCGCATGCCGCGCATGGACGGCCTGGAGGCGCTGCGCAGACTGACGCGCCCCGGGACGGCGAACCCACCGAAGGTCGTGGTGGTCACGACGTTCGACGACGACGAGTACGTACAACGCGCCCTGACCCAAGGCGCCTCCGGCTTCCTCATCAAGGACTCGGGCCCCGCCCTGCTCGTCGAGGCCATCAGAGCGGCAGCCTCCGGCGAGGCCCTGGTGAGCCCGGCGATCACGGTCCGGCTGCTGCGGCAGCTCAATAGCGCCGTTCCCGCTCCGCGCGAGCCGCACACCGCGCTCTCCGAGCGGGAGAAGGACCTGGTGCGCCTGGTCGCCCGAGGCCTGACGAACGCCGAGATTGCCGACGAGCTGACCATCTCGGTGGGCACGGTGAAGACCCACCTCGGAAATGTGCAGACGAAGCTGCCCGCCCGCAACCGCGTGGAGATCGCGGCTTGGGCCTGGGAGTCGGGGATGGTGGAGGGGCGGGGTGAACCACGCCCGGTGGCCGCCGTTCATGGCCCGCGCCGGCGAGCTCGGCGTCGACCCGGCCCTGACGATCCTCCGGGCCGACGCGGTTAACAGCAGGCGCCGCGAACGCATGCCCGACCTCGCTCGCGCACCGCTCGACGGCGGCCGCATGGGCGAACGGGTCACGGCGCCGCGTTCGAGCCGGACACCGGCTACTGGGCGATCGCGGCGTTCAGCGCGGCCCGCAGCGCGGGGGAAGTCGCGTTGGACCGGGTCAGGGGCAAGCCTTCCATCACCGCGCTGCACCCCCCCTCGGCGTCGTTGGGTGCCGAACGTCATGATGTCCCGGCATCAGCCTTCGTGGGGCGCCTTCGGACGGGTGACCGGTACGACGGTGAGGAGATCGTCCAGCCCTTTGAAGTCGTCGGGGTCGGTGGTGAAGAGGGGGGCCTCGGCCACTGCGATGGCAGCGAACATCAGGTCGGCCACCCGGCGGCGCGGCTTACGACGCGCACTGATCACCGCGGCACAGATGCGACCGTAGATGCGGGCTGCCTCGGCGTCGAAGGGAATGGGGTCGAACTCGTTCTCAGCGCGTTGCAGAACGTCGAGCCTGCGCGCGCGTTCGGCGTGTTCGTCGTAACTGCTCTGTTCGTCGTTGCGACGGACCTTGTGCGGTCCGGCGGACAACTCGGCCAGAGTGATGGCGGTGATCGCCATTTCGTCCGGCAGTTCCTCGGGACTCACCCCACCGGCGCAGAATCATGATGTGGTGTCGATATCAAAGGATGGAACTGTGCCCTGTGCGGAGCGCAACTTCATGCCGACCGATCACTCGGCGTCCATGTAGCCGGCACAGGGCTCCTCACCGAGCCGACCGATGGCTCTACCTCGCCGGCTGGCTCGACCTGGCCACCCGCGAGATCGTCGGCTACTCGATGGCCGACCACCACCGCGCCGACCTCGTCGTCGACGCCTTGGACATGGCCGCCGACCTGGGCCGCCTGGAACCCGGCTACGTGATCCACTCAGACACCGGATCCGAGTGCACCTCCACCCAACTCCGCGAAAAATCCGCCAGTTGGAATGCCGCCAGAGCATGGGGCGGACTGGAATCTGCTACGACAACGCCGCCGCAGAGAGCTTCTGGACCGTTCTCAAGGAAGAGATCGGCACTCGCTTCTGGCCGGACCGGGCCACCGCCCGCGCCGAGATCTTCGCGTCCATCGAGACCTTCTACAACCGCCGCAGGCTCCGCAAGCACAAAGGATCACGTCCCGGATCACGAAGAAACTTCAGGGGGGAAGCCCCGCCTGGCTGGTGGTCTGCCGGCGGACGACGCGCAAGGTGCGGGTACAGCCGTTCTGGGCTGGTGACACCTGATCGGACTAGTGACACTGGCTGGCGCCGTCCGCCGCGGCTCCGCTGCCCGCTCCAGCGTCTGCCCCTTCAACCGCCCGTACCGGGCCGGCGTCCACCGGCGGCGCCCCGGCCGCTCCAGCCCCGGACCCGCTTGTCTTCGTGGACCTCCGGCAGTGCCGCCAAGGCCGGGCACGTCCCGAGAACCGCGCCCGGTCCGCCCAGCGTCCTTTCCGGGAACGGACCCGGAACGTAAAGAAGGCTCGTCCCCATGCCCACACAGCACGACCGCACGGTGCCACCGACGAGCGGTAGCCCGCAACACGGCTTGACCGCCACGACATTCGCCGTTCTGCGGCGGTACCGGGGCGCTCTGGCAGGTGCGACGGTACGCTTCGTCGGCCTGTCCGGACTGGCCGGGCTGCTGATGACGGCCGCGATATTCGCGCTCGCCTGGCCCGTCTTCACCCGTATGCGGAACCAACGCATCTGGTACCGCCACGTCGAGGACCCCTACCTGCACGACCACACCGACCTGACACTGGTCGCCCTCTGCACGCTCCCGCTCTTCCTGCTTCTCCTCGGCACCGGCAGCGCGGCCCTGCAGACTGTGTGCTCGCGGGCGGTTGCAGCGAGGTCGCGCGAGCCCTCGCAAGGGGACTGGTCACGTGCCGTGATCCCCGCACGGCTGCGACCGATGCTCGCCGTGTACACGCTGCGCGGCCTGGTCGTATGGCCCCTGCCGCTGCTCGTCGGTGCCGTGGCGAACAGCCTCACCGGCCTCCATCTCGACACAGACGAGCAGCTTCTGGAACGCGGATCGTGGCCCCACACACTCGTCGCGGCCTCCCCGGCGGTGGCCGCGTTCGCCGCCGTGCTGCTGCGCCTCGCGCTGGCCCTCGCCCCGGCCGCTGCAGCCGACGGCCTCGGCCCCCGCGCGGCCCTGCGCCGTTCCTGGTCGATGACGTGGACGCGCGCCGGAGGAGTCCACGTCCTCGCCTTCGCGCTCCCGCTGGCCGCGCTCACCGCCGGCGTGCTCCGGTTGGCGGTGCAGCTCGCGCTGCCGCTGCGCCCCCTCGTGCGAGCCATCCTCGAACAGGCCACGGGGAACTTCTTCGCCGCCTACTACGCGGGCATCCTCGCCCCCGTCATCGTCGGCATCCTGGTCACCGCGGCCGTGACCCTCCCCGTCACGTGCACGGCCTTCGCGGCCCTCCACGACCAGCTGCGGTCGCCCCGCGCCTCTCCCCGAGGTTCCGTGGACACGGCGGACTTCACCACCTGACGCCTCCCGCCGACCGAGGCCGACACGAGGGGACCGCGGCGGCACCCACCGACACGTCAAGAGCTCGGCCATCACGCGCCCATCTCGCCAGACACTCGAGAACCCGCAGGTTGCGGGCTCGCTCAACTGGCCAACGAAGACGCTCCTTCACACACGGTCAGAAGGTCGATCGTCCCGGTCAGCAATGGGCCGGCGAATGAGGCGGTGAGCGCGGGTGCGATGACCAGCAGCGGTCCCAGCTGGACGCCCCGGCCCGGCCCGGTCCGGGTCGGTGGCGTCGGTCATCGCGGTCCGCAGTGCCTGGTAGGCGGTCAGCAGGGCCCAGACTTCCTGCTCGATGCCGTCCGGGGTACGGGCCCGAAGGACGCGCCCGCCCAGGATCGTGGACTTCAGCTCGGCGTGGGCCGTCTCGATCTCCCAGCGTTCGTGGTGGAGCTGGCGCCACTAAGAGGTCCTAACAGAAGTCTCTGATGGTGTGACTGATGGCCTGGATGCTCGTTGGTTTCAGCGTGGGGAAGAGGAAGTCGCGTCCGTGGATCGTTTCGGACGAACTGTGGTCGCTGGTCGAGCCGTTGTTGCCTGAGCCTGAGCCGAAGTTGGTGGCCGGGCGACCGAGGGTGCCGGACCGTCAGGCGCTCTGCGGGATCTTGTTCGTGCTGCATACGGGGATCCAGTGGGAGTACCTGCCGCAGGAGCTGGGCTTCGGTTCGGGGATGACGTGCTGGCGGCGGCTTGCCGCTTGGAACGAGGCCGGCGTCTGGCACCGGCTCCACGTCGTGCTGCTGGCCAGGCTTCGGACGGCGAGGCAGCTCGACTGGTCACGGGCGGTGATCGACTCGTCCCACGTCAGGGCCGCTCGGCGGGGCCCAAAAGCGGCCCCAGCCCGGTCGACCGAGCGCGGCCGGGCAGCAAGCATCACGTACTCGTCGACGGACAGGGCATCCCGCTCGCGGTGTCTCTGACCGGCGGAAACCGCAACGACGTCACCCAGCTGATGCCCTTGCTCGCGAAGATCCCACCGGTCCCGGGACTCGTGGGACGACCACGCCGACGGCCTGAAACCCTGCTCGGCGACCGCGGTTACGACCACTACAAGTACCGCCGTCTGGTCCGGGCGACAGGCGTCAAACCGGTGATCGCCCGCCACGGAGTCCTGCACGGCTCCGGCCTCGGTGTTCACCGCTGGGTTGTCGAGCGCACGATCGCCTGGCTGCACGGCTTCCGACGCCTACGCATCCGCTGGGAACGACGCGACGACCTCCACGAAGCCTTCCTCGGCCTCGCCACCTGCCTCATCACCCACCGACACGTCCAACGCCTTTGTTAGGACCTCTAAGGAGCACCGTAGCCGAGGAACCTGTTCGAGGTTGTGGCTACGGAGCGTTACCTGGATGGGGTGTGTGCTCCCGTCCGGCTTGGTGCGGCCGGGCCGCACTGGTGTTCACGTGTGGCCCCGTGGAAATGTTCGCTGGGATGACGTGGCTGCCTGGGGACTCCGGGCGGGTGAGCGGTGCGGCGAACGCCTAACCACTTCAGATCGTGAGGGAGCGAGTGGGACGCAGCCGGATCAATGGGGGTCTGGTGTGCTGGCTCGGACCAGGGCTCGTGCCAGGTCGGTGCTTCCGGAGAGGGTGTCGAGCGGGAGGGGCTGCGTGGCGAGGGCGCCTTCGTGCAGCGTGAGGAGCTGGGTGGCGAGGAGGGCGGGGTTCGGGCAGCCCGCCGTGGTGGCGAGTTCCTCGAACAGGTTCATCAGCCAGAGCTTCTGGTTCGTGGCGATGCGGTACGCGGGGTGCGAAGGGTCCGCGAGTTCGGCCAGCGCGTTGATGAACGCGCATCCGCGGGTGTTGCTCTCGCTCCAGGTTCGCAGGGCGTCGAAGGGTGCGGTGACGGTCTCGACGGGGTCGTCGCAGGCGCCGACGGCGGCGAGGACAAGTGACCGCCAGCGCCGGTCACGTTCATCGAGGTAGGTCGCCACGAGGTGGTCTTTCGAACCGAACTGGTTGTACAGGGTCCGCTTGGTCACGCCGGAGTGCTCAGCGATCAGATCCACGCCGACCGCTGTGATGCCACGGTTGTAGAACAGCTCCTCGGCTGCCGCCACGATGCGGCGGCCGGCCGGTGACATGGGTTGCGCTTCCCGCATCACGTGCCTCTTCACTGATCGGTGTACGGTAGAAGGTGTTCACAGATCAGTATACCTAGAGGGAGTTCAAATGGAGGGTGCATCCCAGACCATGCGCGCGGTGCGGATCACAGAGCACGGGGGGCTGGAGGTTCTCGAGCTGGCAGAGGTGGCCGTGCCTGCGCCGCAGGCGGGAGAGGTGCTGGTCCAGGTCGCCGCGGTGGCGCTGAACAACACCGACCTGTGGACCCGAGAGGGTGCCTACGGTCGGCCTGGCGACCCGGAGGCGCTGTCGGGCTGGCGAGGGCCGATCGGCTTCCCGCGCATCCAGGGCGCCGACGTGGCAGGCCGCGTCGTGGCAGTCGGTGCCGACGTGGACAAGAACCTCGTCGGTTGCCGAGTGGTCGTCGACCCGGCGATCTACGACACCGAAGGGCCGGATGCGAACCCGGTGGGCCTGATGGGGAGCGAACGCGACGGCGGTTATGCCGAGTACGTGACCGCACTGGCAGAGCGGGTGCACGACGTGACCGAATCCCCCCTCACGGACGATCAGCTCGCGACGCTGCCGACCGCCTACGGCACGGCCGTGGGCATGATCGAGCGGGGTCGGCTGCGGGAGGGAGAGACCGTCCTGGTCTCGGGAGCGTCCGGCGGCGTCGGTCTCGCGCTGGTGCAGATCGCCCGTGCGCGCGGTGCGAGGGTGCTTGCCCTCAGCAGCGGATCCAAGATCGAAGCGGTGCGCGAGGCGGGCGCACACGAAGTCGTCGACCGGGCAGGGGACATCGCCGAGCAGATCCGCGCTGCTGCCCCGGACGGCATCGACGTCGCACTCGACGTCGTCGCCGGGGACCTGGTGGGCGAGGGACTGCCGCTGCTGCGCGAAGGCGGTCGGTGGGTCGTCGCCGGCGCACTCGGCGGCTACGACGTGACTTTCGACGTGCGCCGTCTCTACCTGCACAACGCGCAGGTGATCGGCTCCGCGATGCACACGCCCACGCACTTCGGCCTCCTCATGGACCTGGCTCGTAAGGCCGAGATCCAGCCCGTCGTCGCCGCGACGTTTCCCCTGGACCAGGCCGCTCAGGCGCAGGAGGAACTCGCCCGCAGGAGGCACGTGGGAAAGATCGTCATGCACCCATGAATTTCTGCGTAGGACGGGCTGGCTGGTGTGGTCGTTGTGCCAGATCGCGGCCGTCAGTGCGAGGATGCGTTGCATGACGCGGGCGACCACGCCGCCTGGTGTACGGCCTCGGTGCTGTTCGAGGTCAAGCCGGCCCTTGAAGGTCTCGTTGACCTGCCGCAACGGCTTGAACAGGCCCGCTCCGGCTCGCCCTTGGGGGCCGGATGCAGCAGCCGGATGTCCTGCTCGGCCAACTGGTGCTCGAAGGCGCGGCCGAAGTAGTTCTTGTCGCCGATCAGTGTCTGCCCGGCCCGAGCGGCGACCAGTTCCGGTTCGGCGGCGAGCAGATCCATCAGGGTCTCGCGTTCGTCGGCCTTGGCCCCGGTCAGGGCGAAGGCGATGGGCAGGCCCTGCAGAGTGCACACCAGGTGCAGGCGCAGGCCCCAGAAGAAGCGGCTGTGGCTGGCGCAGTACCCGTACTCGGTCCATCCGGCCAGGTCGGAGCGCTTGACGGTCTCGCGGGAACGTCCGCACTGCACCGGCGTGGAGTTCACGATCCACACGTCATCACTCCATACGGAGGTGTCGGTTGCCAGCACCCGGGTCACCCGCCGCAGCAGCTCGGTGGCCTTGCGCAGGCGCTTGTTGTAGCCGGGCTGCTTGGGCAGGTAGGGGAAGAGATGCCGCAGGTGGGCGCGGGCGTGGCGGAGCCACTTGGCCTCGGAGGTGAAGCCCGGCATGGCCTGCATCATCGCGAGCGTGACCAGCTCGGCATCGGTCAGTTGCGGGGCGATCCCGACCGCAGGACGCCAGGGCGCCAGGTGCGGTGAGACCTTCAGCAGGCCGTCGGTCTTCACGTAGAGCGCGGTGGCGAGGGAGTCCAACTCTGTCTTCACACACTGACGTTGGACTCCCTCCTTCCAACCCTGCGGGCGATTCCCTGGAACGGATCAGCATGTGGAGATCGATGGCTCCTGCGGACTCAGGCGCCCACGGTCCCGTCGACACCTTCACGCAGAAAGTCCGCGTGCCCGTTGTGGCGGCCGTACTCCAGAAGCACGTGCATCATCACCATCCGCAGCGGCACCTCCTCGCCCCATCGTGGCTGTTACCCGGCCTGGTCCAGGGACTCAGCCTCCCGCTCGATACGGCGCGAGTTCTCCACCTCGGCATCCCAGGCCACGAACGCCTCGTCCCTGGTCTATGCACTCGCGTCGTACGCCGCCTGAAAGTCGATCTTGTCGGACCAGACCATGGGAGCGTCGTTGTCCTCGAACACTCGACGGAACCAAGCACGCTCCACCTCCGCCATGTGCCGCACCAGACCGAGCAGCGAAAGCGTGGACGGCGGCATCGACTGCTGCCGCAGTTCCTCGTCGGTGAGCCCTTCGCACTTCAGGGCGAGGGTTGCGCGGTGGCAGTCGAGGAAAGCCGCACCTCCCGCACGCCGGGGAACCTCACTCGCCAACACCACCTTCCGCCGCAAATTCCCCGAAGTCTGCGCCCAGCTGGCCGCCTCCCCTCCAACACCCGGCAGCACGGACGGCGCCGACGCCTTATACCGGGCTGAAGACCGACAACGCGCGACTGCGGCGCGACAAACGCGAGCTCGCCGCGCAGCTGGAGGTCGCCATCGCCGCCATCCAACGCCTGAGCATCGACAACGAGCACCTGCGCGCCGCCCTCCACGAGGCCCGCGCTGTCACCGCGCTGCCCCGCCGCCGCTGACCACCCGATCCGGCTGGACGGCGACTGCGGTCAGCGCGGGCCACCACGCGCCCACGGACGCTGCACTTCGTTACAACGCTCCCCGGCCGGTGGGCGGCGGGGTGCGTGGCCGCAGTCTCTCTCCCTGGGGCCCGAACATGATCAGGTACTCGACCGGCCCGCCGGGGCCGGCGTTCGTGACTCCGTGGGGGTTGCGGGTGTCGAACTCGGCGACGTCGCCGGCGGTCAGGATGAGGTCCTGCTTTCCGAGTGCGAGCCACAGCCGCCCGTACAGGACGCACAGCCATTCGTAGCCGTCGTGGGAGATCTGCCGTGGCCGCGTGGGCGGTTCCTCGACGGCGGGCAGGACGTGTTTGTGGGCATGCAGGCCGCCAACGTACGGGGTCAGCGGCAGTACTCCCTTGTCGTTGCCGAAACGCTGCAGCGCGATGGTGCGCGGCTCGACGGGGGCGGGCGCGGGGGCAGTGCCAGCCAGCTCGTCCAGGGAGATGCCGTACTCCGTGGCCAGCTGCAGCACCACCTCCAGCGTGGGCTTGCGTCGGCCGGTCTCGATCCGTGACAGCGTGCTCGGCGAGATGCCGGTCGCGCAGCTGACGCCGGTGAGCGTGGCGCCGTGCCGCTCGCGCGCGGCCCGCAACCGTGGGCCCATCGCCGCCAGCGTCTCGGCTGTGCCGTCGTCCGTCACTCTTGCTCCCTTCTCACCGGCCGTGCCGCCCAGCTCTGTCCTGCAAGTTTGCCCTAATGGCAACGCTAATCGCGTCGGGGGGCCGTTGCACCGCATGATCGATGTGTACCCGCGCCACCCGCGAACCGAGGAGAAACCCATGCAGCCCGAGCCGTCCGCCGAACTCCGCCACCGCACCATCGAGGCCCCCGCCGGCCGGCTGCACCTGGTCGAGCAGGGCACCGGCCCGCTGGTCCTGCTCGTGCACGGCTTCCCCGAGTCCTGGTACTCCTGGCGCCACCAGCTCCCGGCCCTTGCCGCGGCCGGATACCGGGCCGTGGCCATCGACGTGCGCGGCTACGGCCGCTCCTCCAAGCCCGCCGCGACCGACGCCTACCGGATGCTCGACCTGGTGGAGGACAACCTCGCCGTCGTCCGCGCCCTCGGCGAGGAGAGCGCGGTGGTCGTCGGCCACGACTGGGGCTCCAACATCGCGGCCATCTCCGCCCTGCTCCACCCCGAGGTCTTTAACGCCGTCGCCCTGCTGAGCGTCCCCTACGCGCCGCCCGGCGGCCCCCGCCCCACCGACATCTTCGGCCAGATCGGCGGCCCCGAGCAGGAGTTCTATGTTTCCTACTTCCAGGAGCCCGGTCGCGCCGAGGCGGAGATCGAGCCCGATGTCCGGGGCTGGCTCGCGGGCTTCTACGCCGCCCTGTCCGCCGACACCATGCCCGCCCAGGGCGAGCCCGACCCGCACTTCGTGACCCGGAGCGGTGGCGGCCGGCTGCGCGACCGCTTCCCCGCAGGCAAGCTTCCCGCCTGGCTGACCGAGGACGACCTCGACGTCTACGCCGGAGAGTTCGAGCGCACAGGTCTGACCGGCGCCCTCAACCGCTACCGCAACGTGGACCGCGACTGGGAAGACCTCGCCCCCCACCGCGGCGCACCGATCAAGCAGCCGTCCCTGTTCATCGGCGGCGCCCTGGACGCCTCCACCACCTGGATGTCCGACGCTATCGACGCCTTCCCTACCACCCTCCCCGGCCTGACCGCCTCCCACCTCCTGGAGGGCTGCGGCCACTGGATCCAGCAGGAGCGCCCCGAGGAGGTCAACCGCCTGTTGACCGATTGGCTCGCCACCCTCCAGGGCTGAACCGCCGGACACACAGGCGTCACCCGTGCGAGCAGGCTCGGTAACCTCGCCGCCCTGTTCGCACGGGTGACGGCCGGCCCGCCAGGACGTCCCTCAGACCTCGTCCGGCGCGAGCGCACCGGCGTCGAGGCCGTGCGTGCGCGGAGCGGCCGGACGAAGTGCCCCCATCTCCCGGCCGTGTCACGCGCTGACGGTGATCTCAGTGGTGGCTTCAATCACGAATCGTGACGTCAGTTGTTCACGAGTTTGGGTTCTGGCTCACTTTCCGTGGAGGGCTGACTGAGTGTGATGTCAGTGGTGTGGTGGGATGGCCGGACTCTGCTGCCGTGACCTGCTGGGAGTCTGCCTTGATGCCCGTGTATTCGTCTCTGACCCACGCCCTGGCTGGGGCCTTGGTCGATGTCCTGTGGTTCATCGGGGGCAGTGAAGACGAGCAGATGGATCCGGACGATGCCGTCAAGGTCCTGGAGGGTGTCTCCCACCTGGTCAGCAAGCTGTCGAGCGACCAGCGGAGCGAATTGATCGACCTGCTCGGGACGATGGCCGAAGCGGAGTCCGACCCTGCGCGGCGTGGGTTCCTGGAAGGGTTCCCGGAGGGCTTCGGGCTCCTTGATGATGTGGTCTGACCTGTGTCTCAGGAGTAGAGCAGGACGCGTTTGCGGAGCAGGTCGAAGTTGGCACGGCCGAGCATCTGTCTCTTGGTGTGTCCTGAACGTAAAGGGGGAGTCGATGTAGGTCGATTTCTTGATGCGGTGCTTCACGGATGATGAAGGTTATGGCCCTTCGGAGTCGCCCTGCGGAGGGAGGCTCCAAGCCACCTCATGCTGCGTTGGCTGAAGACCGTCGTGGTGAGCGATGAGGAAAAGGCGCCCGTGAGGCGTCAGGTGGGGATCAGGAAGACGAACGCAAGTGAATCGTTGCTGACGTGTCGAAACAGATACAGACGACATCGAAACCGGGGTGTCAAGCGGATCCCGGGAAGAGCCTGGCGGGTGTTCCGCTTATTGGCCAGGCGGTGTCCGGCATGTAGACGACGTGAGCCTGATCTGCGGCTTCCGTGTGGAACAGGAGAAGGCGTGCCCGGACAATCCCTGCCCGTGCGGGTGGGGGAGAGGGAGTGCCCCAAGCGGTGACCCCGTGAGGGATTGAGTACCGTCGCCGGGCACGCCGGCGGACCGGTTCGTAGTAGCGGCGATGCCCCTGTAATGGGGGCGGAGCGAGGGGGCCGGGTTGTCCGTGGCTGGTTTGTTCGATCAACCGGAAGTGCTCCGGGAGGAGTCGCGTGAACAAGCTGAAATCACCAGACAAGCCGTTCGAGATTTCGAAGCGGTCTGTCTGGGAGGCGTGGGAGAAGGTCCAGGCGAATAAAGGCGTACCCGGAGTGGACGGGCAGACGATCGCGGAGTTCGAGTCAGATCTGAAGAACAATCTGTTCAAGATCTGGAATCGGATGTCGTCTGGATCGTACTTCCCTCCACCGGTGCGTGCGGTGGAAATCGAGAAAGCGCACGGCGGCACCAGGATTCTAGGTGTGCCATCCGTCGCTGATCGGATCGCGCAGACGGTCGTAGCCCAGATGTTGGAAGCGAAGGTCGAACCGGTCTTCCATCCCGACTTCTGCGGCTACCGTCCCAAGCGCTCCGCGCTCGATGCGGTGACGGCCTGCCGACAGCGCTGCTGGAAGGCGGACTGGGTGATCGATCTGGACATCCGGAAGTTCTTCGACTGCGTGCCGTGGGACCTGGTCATCAAAGCCGTCGAGGCGAACACCGATGTGCCGTGGGTAGTTCTGTATGTCAAGCGGTGGTTGAAAGCCCCCTTGAGGCTGCCCGACGGCTCGTTGCAGATCCGGGATCGCGGAACCCCGCAGGGCTCCGTGATCTCGCCCGTACTTGCGAATCTCTTTCTGCATTGTGCGTTCGATGTTTGGTTGGCCCGGGAGTTCCCCGGCGTCACCTTCGAACGCTACGTGGATGATGCAGTGATTCACTGTGTCAGTGAGACCCAGGCACAGCATGTGCTCGCGGCTCTCCAGCGGCGGATGTGCGAGGTCGGACTGGAACTGCACCCGGACAAAACCAGGATCGTGTACTGCAAGGACAGTAACAGGCACGGCTCCTACGAGCGCACCGAGTTCACGTTCCTGGGGTTCACGTTCCGGGCCCGTCAGGTGCGACTGAAGACCGGGAAGATGTTCACTGGTTTCAATCCAGCGGTCAGCAACGACGCCCTGAACAAAATTAGTAGGCGGGTGCGGTCATGGAGACTGCATCTGCACACCGAGGTCTCCGAAGCGGACCTTGCCCGGCTGATCAATCCATTTGTGCGGGGTTGGATGCAGTATTACGGCGCCTTCTACCGGTCGGCGCTCTATCCCCTCCTGGGGCGTATCAATTCCTACCTGATGCGCTGGATCCGCAAGAAATACAAACGACTGCGGGGGCGAAAGAAGGCGCAGGAAGCGTGGAACGGGACCGTCACCCAGCGGTCCCGTTTCTTCGCCCACTGGGCCTGGGTACCCACGGTCCCCGTCGTCTGGTGACCAGGGCAGCAAGAGCCGTATAACGAGAGATCGTTACGTACGGTTCTGTGAGGGCCGGGGGCTGCGATGCCCCCGGCTACTCGACAGCATTTTGATCCGGTTGACGTGGCCTTCGACGACGCCTGAGCTCCAGGGCAGGGTGAGGCCGGCGATGACGGCATCGAGGTCGCGGTCGATGCCTGCGGCGAGGGTGTGGAGGCTGGGGCGGTCGTCTCGCCGGACGGCATCGAGCCACTGCGGCAGTCGTTCGCCCTGGCGCTCGGTGAGCATTTGACCGAAGGAGTGGACGTGGCTGGTGAGGGCGTCCATTTCAGGGCAGTGGACCCGAACGGCCTTGAGCCGAAGGTGCTCCGTCTCGGTGAGGGTTTTTGGTCGGCGGAGGATCCATCCGGCGACGACGCGAGGTGACGGTGGCCGGGCGGTGACGGGGCCCGGCGAGAGCCGTTTCTCCCGGAAATAGGCGTGTACCCGCTGGTAGCTGCCCTGATAGCCGAGCGGCACGATCTCCTCCCACACCCTCCAGGCGTTCGTGCAGCCCTGGTTCCAGCGGTCATCCAGGTAGGGCTTGAGGCGTCGAGTTTGGATGGCCGGCCCTGCCACTGCCCGTGGAACAGGTCCTCCGGGGTGGCCGCGTCGGCGAGGAGCTTGACGGTGCGGGAGGTCATGCAGAGTTGGCGGCCGATCGCCCTCCGGCTGAGCCCGGCTGCCAGTAATTCGTGGACGGTCGCGTGCTTGGCGCGGGTGCGGTCAGCGAAGCGGTGTCCCCTCGGCCAGGGCGAGGCGGAAGGGTCTTCGAACTTCTCCGACCCCGGGGCAGGCTGGGCTGGATCTGGCGCCAGGACCTGCAGGCATCCACGGTGGTCTGCGACGTACCGCTCTGCAGCCTCGCTCAGGTTGTGCCAAAGATGCCACCTGTCCGCCACCTGCACCGCCTGTGGTGCCGGCCGTGGCACCTTCGGCGAAGAACGGTGCCCGGTCGCGGCAGACCACCTCCACCCCCGGCCGATTCGCGAGCCAAGCGGCCAGGCTGGATGCTTCTCGGTCTGGCAGCAGGCCTATAGGACATCGGCTTTCGACGTCGGCCAGGACAGTCCCGTAGTGACGCCCATTGCGGGTCGCATACTCATCGACGCCTACCACCCGCGGGGCCGGAACTTCGGGGTCGGGCAACGCTTCGACCAGCCTCAGCACCGTGCTGCGGCTCACGGACACGCCGAACACGCACGCCAGGCGGGCGCCGGCCCGACCGGCGAGCGCGAGGCCGACCGCGGCCAGCGTCGATCGCAGACGCTCGGTCCGTCGGCCGTACCGACGGGTCAACCCTGGCAGTTCGGCGAAGGTCCGCCGCCCGCACGAGATGACCGGGCAGAGGAACCTGCGGACTCGCAAACAGAGAGCGCCCCGTCTGCCTCCGCTGGGCACATCAGCGGGAAATCGCAGGTAGGAGCTGTGAATCCGCCGTGACCAGTTCCCGCATCCGGGACACATGGCCCCAGCCACCGTACTTCGGGCCTCTATGCGTACCGCCTCGTCGTCCACGTCGACCGACAGCACCGCCACGTCGGCGATCGACGGGAACAACAACTCCTCCAGCCGGAGCAGGACTTCTTCCACGGCCTGAACTGTCAGCCACACCGCACCCGGTACGGGCCAATTCCGGGCAACTTCCCCAGAGCCCACTCACCCGACAACCGTCACTCACCGTGCATGCTCCACGGAATGTGTGCCAGAACCAAAACTCGTGAACATCACCCGACCGTGGATCTGGGTGCCTCCCAAACCCATGAACATCCGACGGCGCTACTCGTGAATAAAGCCACAGCACCCGCACCAGACGCCACACTCCGGCCGCCGCTCCGAGCAGCCCACCCACCAACGCGCCCTTCCCCGCTGGACCAGAGACACCAAAAGCCAGTGCGAGAGCCAGAGCGACGGCAAAGACCGCCGCAGCCAGCACGACGGCAGTCACCAGAGCAAAAACGATCTCCACCGTCATTGCGTCCTTTTCCCACCGCGACTCACGCCCCATATCCATGCTGCACCAGGCTCAGTGGCCGCAGCCGGACATGGGGGTGTCGACGTACTTCCAGGTCCGGGGTCCGACTCCGTCGGGCTTGAGACCGCTACAGCTCTGGACGGCATGTACGGCGACGTCGGTGAGCGCGGGGCACGGGACGATCGGGGATACCGGGTGTGCTCACCGGGTCAACGCGAGCAGTTCATCGATCACCGGTTCCTCACCACCGCTACCGAGGTGGGCGATGGCCGCGAACGGCGCGATCACCTGGCTCCAGGCGTGGAGCCGGTCGCCATCGAGCCCGCACGCCGCCGCCACGCGCGCGCAGCGGGTCTCGACGCCCTCCAGCCCGGCGCCGGCCACGACGTAGTCCACGGCGTCAAAGCATGGATCACCCACACATGCCTTCGGATCGATGGCCATGAGGCCGCGCTCCGCGCCGCCGTCGAGCACATTGCCCAGGTGCAGGTCTCCGTGGAGCAGCACGGTCGTTGCTTCCGTGTCCAGCAGCCGCTCGCACCGCTGGATGGCCCTGCCCCACGCGGTGACGTCCATCCGTGCACTGATCGCAGGCTCGGGCAGCCGCCTGCCGACCCGGGCGAAGGCCTCCTCGCACCGCCCACGCAGCACACGCGTGGGCAGCGGAGGCAGAGCGACTCCGTGCAGGGCGGCGAGCAGATCCGACCACTGTCCCGGAAGCGAAGCAGCAGGCATGTCCTCCGCCGGCGTTCCGGGCACGATCTCCTCCAACACCATCGCGCCCGCCTCCTCGTCGGCGGCCAGCACGGCGGGCACCCGGCCCGAGGCAGCGAACCACCCCAGCATTCCGACCTGCTCGGCCAGAAGGGCCCGCTCCGGACTGATCTTCAGCACCGCAGGCGTGCCGTCGGGCCAACGGCACCGCAACGCGACCGACGAAGCACCGTCCGGGAGGGGCTCACCGAGCGAAAGTCCCCACTGGGACGTCAGCCGCGCGATGAGACCCGGCGTGTCAGCGCACCACTCGGCAACCTGGGGACCGAATCGACGTACCAACCGAGTAGTGACGCTCTCCACGTCCACCAGCAGTCGTTTCACACGGGTCAGTCTGCCGCTCGCGCGATCTTTGTCCAACGCTTTCCCACCACTCGCTGCGACCGCAAGCCGACGAGCGAATCGGACCAGAGCAATCACCCAGCCCTTCGGCGAGAATCGCTCAGCCTTCACTGGGAAAGATCATCCGGCCACACCACCCCGCTGACCAGCATAAACACCCCAGCCTGATAGCGATCAGCGGCAAACCGACCACCACACCCCGCAAAAACGACAGTCACTCATCGGCATCCGCTGTCAGAACCCAGCACCCCGCACCACCAGCCAGGAAACACCACCAACCCACTGACAAAACGATAACGATGACGAACACCCACCGACAAAAAAGCACCGATCACCACGTTGTTGTCCCCGGCCGGTGCGAAGGTACCGGAGCAGGCGCGCCCTGGTTGTCCCCATCGGCAGCCGCCTGGACATAGGGCGCGAGCGCCGCTCGCTGCTCGGCATGGAGCGCGAGCGGCTGGCCCTCGTGCTGGATTCCCGATCTATGCTGGCCAGTACCTCTGTTGAGCGCCCGCGGTGCAGGAGACTCCGGTTGGCTCGACCCTATGAAGCGACGAGCATCATTCCGCCGACGGCAAACTGGCGGCCGAAGACGCCCGGGCCGTCGTTGTCGAAGGGAGCCTCGTGATGAGGAATAGAGATCGGTGAGGCCAACGCCTCCGGCGCGTGCCCATGCGAGATCTCGACCATGGACGGCGCGAGGTCCGCGAAGTCCACGATGCGCCCGCCGAACGTGAAGGGCGTGCTCTCGAGCAATCTGCAGTTGACCCGCGTGTCGAACACACCGGCCCGGGGGGCAACCTGCGTGATCTCATCCGCTTTGTAGGTCGCGATGAGCTGCCCTCGACGGAACGACTCGCGGTCACGGAAGTCTCGGGTCCCGTCCGGCTCCGCGTCGAAGTAGATCCGCAGCCGTGTCGACGAAGAGTGCTTCATGATCTGAAGCCCCTCGAAGGTGTCGTCGCTTGTGGTGAGGTGCTCCGTTGTCGTGCCGCTCCGGATGGCGGTGAAATGGGCGGCAGACGGCAGCCTCACTTCGCGACCGTGACTGCCGTCGTCGGCAAGGAGCGACACGTCGTCACCGAAGACGG
Source organism: Streptomyces sp. NPDC001933 (assembly GCF_042890955.1). Lineage (NCBI taxonomy): Bacteria > Bacillati > Actinomycetota > Actinomycetes > Kitasatosporales > Streptomycetaceae > Streptomyces > Streptomyces sp. NPDC001933. Next base: position 22,233 of record NZ_JBIASS010000033.1, read on the forward strand.
GACCATCGGCGGCCGCGATCCCGTACACGACGAACCGTCCCTCGAAACGGGAGCCGTCGGGACCACTCGGGCCTTCGCCCTCTTCCACGAAACCGCGTCCCGCGAACTGCAATGCCATGTGCATGGTTTGCTCCTTACCGTGCTTGTATTTGTTCAAGAAGCGCGATCTTCATCGCGCAAGAGCACGCGTCATCTGCCGCCTGCTCTCAGTTCGGCCGGCCCCAGTCCAGGCGGTCGGCAAGGCCGGCGGCGCTGAAGGCGGTTTCCACCTCGTCACGGCCTTCGCTGAAGTGAGCCCAGCTGTCGTAGTGGGCCGGGACCACACGGCCCGCGTCGAGGATCCTGGCGGCCTCAGCCGCCATGGCGCTGTCCAGGACGATCACCTGATCGTCGAAAAGGCCGGGGAAGCGGGGGGCGCCGGCGAAGAGAATGGCGGTATCGACCGGAGCGAAGCGGTCGGCGATCTCCCGGACCGCGCCGAGCGAGGCGTTGTCGCCGCTGACGTAGACGATGGGCAGGCCCTGGCCGGTCAGAACGAAGCCGACGACATGGCCGAGGATCGGCTCGACCGCCTCCCGGGAGACTGGGCCGTGGATGGCGGGGACACCGGTCACGGTGATCGTGCCGCCGTCGGGGCGGTCCAGTTCGATGGACTCCCAGTCGGCCAGCCCCTTGGCCCTCGTGCCCAACTGCTCGCCCAGGCGCTTGCTGCCGCTGGGCGTGGTGAGGGTGAGGGGAACGTCGGCGAGCAGGGCCCGGCCGGAGGTGTCGAGGTTGTCCTCGTGCTCGTCGTGCGAGAGCAGGACCACGTCGATGGGGCCGAGGCCGTCGGGCGTCGCGGCAGACGGCGCGGTCTTGGCCAGAACCGGGCGACCGGGCTGATTGTGGCCGTACTCGCCTGGACCGTCGAAGGTCGGATCGGTCAGGAAGTGCAGGCCGCCGTACTCGAAGTGGGTGGTTGGGCCACCGAAGACACGGACGGGGAACTGAGCGGGAACGGAAGACATCAAGATTCCTCACGGATAGAAGCTAGTGAACCGTGAGGTGACGCTAACTGTTCCTCACGGGTAAGCGCAAGCCGTACCATGAGAAGCGTGAAGGAGACCTTGATGGAACAGCCCGGACCGCCGCCCGCACAGGGCGAGGAAGAGCACCTCGCCCTGGCGCTCGCCAACAGTGCGATCGCCATGCCCGGAGGGCACACGATCGATCTCCTGGGCACGCCCGCACAGACGAACCAATGGCTGGCAGCGCACGGTCTGGCTCCGGTCGACGCCGGGATGCGGGAGATGTGCGCGACGCAACTGCGCTCGCTGCGCGAGCAGATCAGGTCGCTGCTCGCCTCCCGAACCGAGGGCCTCCCCGCCCACCCCGCGGCTATCGCGGCCATCAACGACGCGATGACCCGCGTCCCGACCGCCCCGCTGCTGCAGTGGGACGACACCGGCGGCCCCTACCGGGTAAACCCCCACCCCACGACCGCGATCGTGGACCATGCCCTGGCAGCCCTCGCCGCCAACGCCGCCGACCTACTCACGAGCCCCGACGCCGAACGCCTCACCGCCTGCGGCTCTCCCCCTTGCAACCGCTACCTGCTCCGCCACGGCCGCCGACACTGGTGTTCCACACGCTGCGGCGACCGTGCCCGTGCCGCCCGGGCCTACGCCCGCCGCAGCTCCCGGTGACCACCTGACAACCACCGCTGCTCATGAGGCAGCGGATGCGGTCTGCGGTGTGGGGAGGGATCCGGCCGGAGTGCTGTCGTTCCAACCGTTCAGGCCGATCTGGTCCAGGTTCGCCTGGTCCTGGCGGCGCAGCAGTTCAGCCAGCGGGCCGGTGACCTTTTTGCGCTTTCGGCGGGCTGGTGATGGTCGCGTCGCGATGATGAAGCTGTCGAATCTCGCTCGCTGATGACGTCCGCGCTGGCAATGGTTGCGGCCGTGTCGGTTCTCTTTCTCACCTGCGGGTTGCCCGGCTCCGGCAAGACAACGTTGGCCAGGCGTTTGGAGCGGGAATGGTCGGCCCTTCGGCTGACGGCTGACGAGTGGCTGCATGAGCTTCATCCGAACCTCTCCGGTGACGAGCTTGATGCCATGCGTGATCCGGTTGAGCGGGTGCAGTGGAGTGTCGCCGTACGTGTTCTTGAGACGGGCGGCAACGTGGTACTCGACTGGGGGCTGTGGTCCCGGGAGGAACGCGATCACTACCGGACCGAGGCTCAGGCTCTGGGGGCCCGGGTCGTGCTGTACCTACTCGATCCACCATCGGACGAACTGCGGCGTCGGCTGTCCGAACGCAACGGGGACTTGCCGCAAGGAACGTTCCATATCACCCAGGACCGTCTCGATGACGCGACCCGATACTTCCAGCGGCCGACGGCCGAAGAGCTGGCCGAGTTCGACCCGTTTCCAGTAGATGTGGGGCAGTGAGGTTTTCTCGACGAAATGATCTTTGTGAGGCCACGTGACCGCAGGGAGCGGGGACCGAACAACCCGTGAGGACGGAAGCTCAGGGCCAACGCGACGCGATCGGCCAGCGTTGGCGCATGCATACGGAGACATCTCAACCGTCGCTGCCCGAACATGAGCTGGTTGCTACCAGCACCACCGTTGTCTACACGAACCGCTGGATGAGCGTCCGCAAGGACAAGACCCTGCGGCATGACGGTGCCGAGGGCATCTACGGTCTGGTGTAGAAGCCCGACTTCGCTCTTGTCATCCCGTACGCCGACGGCGGTTTCCATCTGGTCGAGCAGTACCGGTATACGGTCAAGGGTCGCTACTGGGAGTTCCCGCAAGGCTCCTGGGAGGACAAGCCGGACGCAGACCCACTCGCCCTCGCACGCGGTGAGCTTGCCGAGGAGACCGGGCTGACCGCTGGCGCCATGACGCCACTGGCCACCTTCGGGGCATACGGATACTGCAACCAGGGCTTCCACGTTCTTCTCGCAACGGACCTCACCGCCGGCGAAACCAACCTCGACGAGACAGAGGCGGGCCTGATCAGCCGCTGGTTCTCCGAAGCGGAGGTACGGCAGCCCATCGCCCAGGGCCGGTTCAAGGACGCGTCCTCCATCGCCGCCCTGGCCCTCTTCCAGCGCCATCGCGCAGAACTTGGTGAACAACTGACGTCATGGCCATGCTGGGCGAACCGGCAGGGCCCCGGCGGATCGAGCCACGCGGCCCCGGCGGTTGGCAGACGTAAAGCCCCCGGTAGGACAGGTCTCACCACAAGATCATGTCCGTAACCACCAGAGGCTTCACATTGGTCACCCATGCTGCCACGCTCGACGTCCCGCGCCACGTCGTGGATCATCTGTCCCGCCTGCCGGCCGCGCACCGACGGCGCATCGGCACTCCGCGCGGCAGCCGGGCGCTCGGCCCGTTTCCGCCAGGCCGTACTGGTCCTGCGCTGGTTCCGCGAGCGCGGCTGCGTGCACTGCCTGGCCCGCGATACCGGCGTCTCCCAAGCCACCGGCTACCGCTACTTGCACGAAGACATAGACGTCCTCGCCAACCAAACCCCCGTGGACGGCACCCTGATTGAATCCGACCGCCTCGCCGGCGTCCGCGACAACAGCAACGACCTGTGGTTCAGCCAGAAACACAAGACGTTCGGCGGCAACGTCCAGTTCCTCTCAGCCCCGGACGGCACCCCACTGTGGGTCTCCGACGCCGAACCCGGCTCCACCCCCGACATCAGCGCCGATGGTGGCCGACTCCGCGGTGCTGACCGGTCCGCTGGCGCTGCAGGTAGCGCTGGATGAAGTCCCAGCGGCGGGTCTTCACTTCACCTCCCTGGCGAAATAAGCGGCCGCCCGGCGCAGGATCTCGCGCTCCAGCTGCCACTCCTTCTCGGCCTTCAGCAGCCTGGCGTTCTCGGCCCGCAGCCGGTCCAGCTCGCCGGCCTGACTCTCCGGGCCGCTCCCGCCCCGGACGGCCGACACGTTCGCATCAGTGTCCTTGCGGACCCACGTGCGCAGTGTCTCCCCGGTGATCCCGAGCTCGGCGGCCACGGCCGCGTACGTGCGCCTTCCGCCTCCCGCGCGATACAGCGCGACGGCGTCCCTCCGGAACTCCTCCGGGTACGGAGACTGGCGTCCCACCTGGACATCCCTTCCTGAACCAACGAGATCCATTGTCAGGGTGTCCACTCCAAGGGATCAGCCTCACTCTGTCACCTCTCCCTGCGGAGCAGGCAAAACGTGTCGCGCAGCGGTTCCTGTACACCTTGGGGCCCGCAAGACCTGCCGCTGGTGGAGAGGGTCCGCGCCGAACGGGGCGTCCACACCAGCGCCTTCCCTCACGACCACCATCCGCCGGACTTCGCCCTGTCCGGGGCCCGTGAGGCGGTGGCCAGGATGACGAAGGAAGGAACGCCTGCTCGGAGAGGAAGAGACGGGCGGCCGGGGCTGCGTTCATGAGGGGGGCCAGGGTCGGTTCGGGGCGAGGGCGTAAGGAAGTGGTCCGGGGTCCGCCCGAGCGGGGCGGTGTACGGGTGGACCCCGGGGTTCGGGGAGCCGAGCGCGCTCTACGAGCCCGTCGGCAGGACGCGGGTGCGGCCCATCGCGCCGAGCCACGCCGCGGACGGCTTCGGGGTGCGGACGAAGGTCTTGCGGTCGACGGCGATCAGGCCGAACGCGGGCCGGTAGCTGCCCCATTCGTAGTTGTCGAGAGCGCTCCAGTGGAAGTAGCCCCGCACGTCCACCCCGTCGGCCATGGCCTGGGCGAGGCCCGTGAGCGCGCCTGTGGTGTAGGCGATCCGGCGGTCGTCGTCGGCCGTGGCGATGCCGTTCTCGGTGACGATCAGCGGGGTTCCCGGCACGGTGGCGGAGGTGTTCCGCAGGGCGGCGTCGAGCGCTTTGGGGTCGTACTCCCAACCGGTGAGGGTGCGCTCGACGTCTTCGGGGACGGGCAGCGGACCGGAGGCGCCGATGCGGGTACGGGTGTACGCCTGGACACCGAGCCAGTCGTCGCCGCGCGCCGCCTCCAGGAAGGCCGTCTCGCGGGGGTGCTGGTAGGCAGCGGCCTGCTCCTCGCAGCCGGGCTCGGGGAGGCATGACTGGTTGGCCACGGACCAGCCCGTACGGATGTGCGGGGCGCACGACTTGACGGTGTCGACGGCCCTGCGGTGGGCACGGATGAGCCCCTCGGTCGCGGCCTCGTCCGGCAGTGGCAGGCCGGCAGCCGGAAGGGAACCGCTGCCGCCGTGTCGTGCGCGCAGGACGGCTGCCATGACGGCGACCATGTTGGGCTCGTTGATGGTGCAGACGTGGTCGACGCCCTCGCCGAAGACGGGGGCGGCCGCTTCCACGTACCGGGCGAAGAAGTCGGCGGAGTCCGGTGTGGCCCAGCCCCCGCGTTCGGCGAACCAGAGCGGGGCGGTGAAGTGGTGCAGGGTGACCATGGGGCGCAGGCCACGCTCGCGTGCCCCCTCGACCATGCGCCGGTAGTGGGTGACGGCGGCGTCGGAGAACTCGCCGGGCGAGGGCTCGATCCGCGCCCATTCGATGCTGAAGCGGTAGTCGGTGAAGCCGAGTCCGGCGAGCAGGTCCATGTCCTCGGGCCAGCGGCGGAAGCTGTCGCAGGCGGCCCCGCTGGGCTCCTCGATGCGGTCGGTGAGGCCGGCGTGCTCCAAGGCCCACCAGTCGCTCCGGGTGTTGCCGCCTTCGGTCTGGTGGGCGGAGGTGGACGCGCCCCACAGGAAGCCGTCGGGAAGGGTGAACTGGTCGTTCATGTCTCTGGTTCTCTTTTCCGGGCCCCGGATCAGGGGACCCTGCGGATCGGGATGATGCACAAGCCGCCGACGGCGGCCGTGGCGGCGGCAAGCAGGAAGAGACCGCGGTAGCCGAGGACCGGCACGACGGCGAAGGCGAGGACCGGGGCGAGGACCTGCGGGATGGTGTTGGCGATGTTGAGGATCCCGAGGTTCTTCGCCCGGTGCTCCTGGTCGGGCAGCACCTCGGCCATGACGACCTGGTCGACGGCGACGAAGCAGCCGGAGCCGAGCGCCCCGAGCACGGCGAAGGTGAAGAACGCCCACAGCGAAGGACTGAACGCGAGCGGCAGCACGGACAGTGCCGTGATGCCGGACGAGACCAGGACAAACACCTTGCGCCGTCCCAGCCGGTCCGACAGCGGCCCGCAGACGGTGATGGCGATGCCCGCCGAGAGCGCGGTGAGCGCGCCCGCGACGCCGATCATCGAACCGGCGCGTGCCGAGGACAGCCCGAGGTGATCGGTGAGGACGTACAACTGGTAGACCATCACCAGGTTCAGGCCGAGGAGGGTCAGTAGGCGCCCGATCAGGGCCCACAGGAAGTCGGCGTCACGCGGTGGCAGCAGAGTCCGTACGAGCGTGCGCACCGCGAGGCGCTCGACGGGCAGCCCGGTGCTGGAGCGGTCGGGTGCCGCGAGGAACACCAGGAGCCCGCCGAGGACGACGACGCCGGCGACCCAGCGCAGTCCCTGCGCGGGGACGGTGATGAGGACGCCGGCCACGACGGCCGACACGCTGTTGCCGAGGAGCTGGCCCAGGCCGATCCAGGAGGACGCCTTACCCAGGTGGGCGGAGTCCACCCGGTCCGGGAGGATCGCGCCGAGAGGCGCGACCATCGCGTTCAGGCTGATCTGGAGGAGGAGCCACAGCGTCAGCAGGACCGGGAAGCTCTGGGTGTACGAGAGCCCGAAGATCGCCAGTGTCGTGCCGAGGCTTCCGGCGAGGATCCACGGGTTGCGGCGGCCGAAGCGGGAGCGGGTGCGGTCCGAGAGGAGCCCGATGACGATGTTGGCGCACATGGCGGTGAGCGCTCCGGCGGTGGCCATCACGGCGTAGCGCTGGAGCTTGGTGTCGTCGTCGAGCTGGCCGAGCAGGGACTGAACCAGCACCGTGGCGGCGTGGAACGGAAGAATCCACGACAGGTACGCGGCGCCCAGCACGGGCCCGAGGCGGCCCAGGCGGGCGGGGACCGGACCAGGCGGGACGGTGCACCGCGCGATCGCGGGGCCCGGCGGTGAAGAAGGCATGGACATCTCCTTTCCCGCACCCTTCGGGGCGGGGTCGGCTCACCGTAACCATGAAATCCTTGATGCTCAAGGTTTTCATCGAACCAGAGCCGCCGCGCCCGTAGAATTCCGCGCATGAGCACTCCCCGTGGGCCGTACGCGAAGACCTCGGCAAAGCGGCAGAAGATCATCGAGGCCGCCCTTGCCGCCTACGCCGAAGCAGGCAGCCGCAAGGTCTCGGTCCGTGACATCGCCCAACGGGTGGGCATGACGGACGCCGGGGTGCTGCACCACTTCGGCAGCCGGGAGGCCCTTCTCACCGCGGTCCTCAAGGCACGGGACGCCGCCGCGAGCGCCGCGCTCGGCGAGAGCCACGCCGATCTGCGCGCCGGACTGGGCATCGTCACCCACAACGCGTCGACGCCGGGCCTGGTCAAGCTCTTCGTCGATGTCGCGGCCGCGGCGGCCGAACCCGAGCACCCGGCCCACGGCTTCTTCCAGGACCGCTACACCAACGGCCGCCAAAACATCGCCGCCCTCCTCGCCCGGCACGCCACCACCCTCGAACCGAAACCCACCCCCGTGCCGGAACTCACTCCCGAACCGGATGCCACCCCCGTGCCGACGACCCCGGTCACCCCGGAATGGGCCGCGCGCATTCTCCTCGCGGCGACGGACGGCCTCCAGTTCCAGTGGCTCCTGGAGCCCGACACCGACATGGCCGCAGACCTCACGACCCTGTACGACGTCCTGATGCAGGCCCTCCACAAGGAAGCCTGACCCTGCACCTGGCCCTCCACGCCTCAGGCCAGATGCACCGCCACGCCGCACAGGCCCATGCATCACCGGACGCTGACTTGAATCTGTCGGGGATCTTGGAGTCGCCGAGGTCAGCTGCCCAAGGTTCGCCAGGACTTCAGCCGGGAAATCTCGCGCTGGTCGAGGTAGTCCTGGAAAGCGGTCGGTCGGCGGGGTGCGGGGGTTTCCTCGTCCGGTGGCAGTCCGCTGAGGCGCTCGATATTGACGGCGATGGCCGTCAGGACGTGCTGGATGTGTGCCTTTCCCTGTCCTCGGTAGCGACAGCGCCGCATGCCGTGGCCGTGGGCGAACTCGTTGACCGTGCCCTCCACTCCGGAGCGGACCGCATAGCGGGCCTTCCACTCGGGCGTCTGCTGCTCGGTACGGACGCGAAGTTGCAGGTCGCGGAGTTCTCGCGGGGGAAAGCCCACAGTGCGCGCACTGTCTGCGGTGCTGGTGCACTGCGCGCGGGCCGGGCAGGGGCGGCACTGGCTCTTGGTGAACCTGGCCACGATCAGCGGGGCCGCGGTGGGCGAGGAGGTCGGGTAGGGGCCGTGCAAGCCCGCGCTGACCTGTCCCTGGGGGCAGGTGACCTGCTGGCGGTCGTAGTCGATGTGGAAGTCGTCCCGGGCGAAGCCCTCGTTCCGACGGTGCTGGAGGGTGGGGTTGCTCCGGGGCGGCCCGGAGACGGTGACCTGGTGTTCACGGGTGGCTTGTGCCAGGTGGGGCAGGGAGGTGTAGCCGCCGTCGGCCAGGTGCTCAGTGGGCAGCAGCCCGCGACGCGCCAGGCGGGCGTGGATGCCGGGCAGAACCTGGCTGTCGTGGGTGGTGGCCGCGGTGGTGACCACATCCGTGATCACATTCGGGCCGTCGGGAGCAAAGGTCTCGGTCAGGTGAGCGGAGAACCCCTTCCAGCTGATGATGTGCCCGTGGCGTGCGTAGCGGGCCGAAGTGTCGTAAGGAGAGACGATCGCCCGGGACGAGGGCGGCAGTCCGGGCCCGTCTCCTTCTCGGCGGTGCGCCAGCGCAGGTGTCCCGCGGCATCACAGTGGTAGTTCTGCACCACGATCTGGCGCAGGGCCTGGACGCGCGGGCCAGCCGTGTGGTCTGTTCCGTGCCGGTAGAGGTGTTGTGTTCCAGGAGCCGGACGGCGTCGTTTCCGCTGGCGAGGATTCTGGTCTTGGGTTTGGTGGGGTTCTTGCCCAGGCGGACCGGTCGGCCGTAGCGGAGCCCCCAGCCCTCGTCGACCAGCTCGTCGAGCAGGTGAGGGGAGGTGCCGGCGACTTCTTCGAGTGCGGCACGGACCGCCTCGGTGATCAACTCCAGGCGGCTCAGGTCACGCACGGCGGCCAGGACATGGGTGGAGTCGGTGCGCTGCGTGGTGCGCTCGCGCACCAGTCCGGCCTCCTTGAGGCGGGCCAGCGCGAGGTCGAGAAGACGGTCGGCGCGGTCGTCTTCGGCGAGGCGAGCGCGGAAGTCGGCCAGCACGCTGTGGTGGAACCCGGGGTCGTCCAACTCCATGGCCATGGCGTATTTGAAGTCGATGCGGCAGCGAACCGCCTCGGCGGCCTGCCGGTCCGACAGGCCGAGCAGGAACTGCAGTACACAGACAGTGGCCAGCTGAGCAGGCGAAAGCCCCGGACGCCCGTCCCTCGGGTACCAGTCGGCGAAGTCCTCCTCGCACCACAGTCCGACCAGCCGGTCGCGCACCCATATCGCCGTCGTGCCACCCGGGTTGCTCGCCCGCGCAACCCGCGCGGTCAGAGGCGGAACCTGCTCACCAGAACGGGGGCGAAGGGACAACGGGCACCTCGACAGCTTCGTCGGTCGGCGGAACTACCCGAGCATGACCGTTGACCACGCTGTCGCACCGGGAAGCTCCAAGATCCCCGACAGAGTCAAGCTAAGGGTGTCCCGTAATCCCCGGCGGGCGCGCGACGACGGCTGAATCCCCAAGCTCTCGGCTGCGCTCGAGCAGGGGAGACCCCACTCCTCGCCGCGCTGTCGGACACCCCGCACTCCCGGGGGCGGATCCGCCCAGTTCCTGGAGGCCCGTCACCGCGGGCACGCCACTGCCGAGAACCACATCCGGTGCGGCAGGACCACCGGCTTCGGCCGCTCCCCCTCCCGCAACTTCACCGTCAACGCCGTCCGGCTCGAACTCAGCCTCGCCGCGATCGATCCGCCGGCCCGGACGCGCGTCCTGATGCTGGACGGGGAGCTGGCCACTGCCGAACCGAAGAAGCGCCGCTACCGGCTGCTGCACGTCGCCGCCCGCCTCACCCGCGGCGGCCGACGCCTGCGCCTTGCGGATACGGGCGGCCTGGCCCTGGAGAAACGAACCAGGCACGGCCTTCCATCGCCTCGCCGCACCGCCCCGCCGGCTGCCCGGCAAACCCCTGATCACCCACGGCCCGAAGGATGCTGGAGAACCCGACCACCGCGCCGGGTCTCCACCATGTCCGAACACCGAAATCGCTTCGGCCACCCGACAGTTACCCTCGACGACGCCCCATCGCCCCAACCGAAACGGCAAGGTCAGGCCACAGCAACGGGCCGTTGCCGGTGCGGGAAGGAGTGGCGGCTCTCAGCGCGGATCTATGAGGGGTACGGCAGCAGTCCGCTGTCCACCTTCTTCCAGGCCGCCTTCATCTCCGCCAGCAACTGCGGCTCGTGCACCGCGCGGTTCGCGCATTCCCGTGCATCCTCTGTCAAGTTGAACAACTGATCTTTACCATCAAATATGGGGTTCGATGCCTTCTTGGCCTGGTAATACTTCCACTTGCCCCGGCGCAGCGCCCGCATGTCGCGCACGCGCCAGAAAAGGTCCCGTTGTGGTGCATCCTTGCCGTGCAGCAGGTAGCCGGACAGGTTCACGCCGTCCAGCGGGTAGGCGGGATCGGGCCGGGCGCCGCCGATGGCCAAGAGGGTAGCGGTCCAGTCGGGGGTAAAGAGCGGTTCGTGGCTGACCTGGCCCGGATCTATGCGGGCGGGCCACCGTGCGATGGTCGGCACGCGGATGCTGCCTTCCTGGAGTCCGCCCTTTTTGCCCGCGAGCGGCCAGCTGTTCGAGAAACGCTCGCCTCCGTTGTCGCTGGAAAAGACGACGATTGTGTCGCGTTCCTGTCCCGAGCGGCGGAGGGCCGTGAGGACCTTTCCGATGGCGCGGTCCATGCTCTCGACCATCTGCCGGTACTTGTCCACCGACCCGCCGTCCAGATGCATCAGGGCGTAGCCGGCTTCCATCGGAGAGCCCTCCTTGACGATCTTCTCCAGACGTGCGCCTTCCTCCTCGTCGCCCTCGGCGGTCCACGGCCAGTGCGGGGTGGTGAAGTTCAGGTTGAGCAGCCACGGCTTCCGGTGCTTGCGCTCGACGAACTCGCCGGCCCGCTCGGAGAGGATGTTCGTGTAGTAGCGCAGGTCCTTGTAGGGGGTTTCGCCCTCGTACAGGTCGTACTCGCCGACGCGGGTGACCTTGGAGAAGTACTCCATGGCTCCGCCGAAGTTCCCGAAGAACTCCTCCCAGCCCGACTTGGTCGGCGAATAGTCGGGGAGGAAGCCGCAGTGCCACTTGCCGATCATCGCCGTGGTGTAGCCGGCGTCGCGCAGCAGCGAGGCAAGTGTGGGGTGGGTGGGCTCGAGGCCGACCGTGGCTTCTTCCTGGATGGGTTCGTCGAGGCCCGCTCGCACACGTCCCGGGTAGCGGCCCGTGTACAGGCTGATCCGGGTGGGCGAGCAGGTCGAGGAGCCGGCATAGGCGTCGGTGAATCGCACGCCCTGGGCGGCCAGCTTGTCGAGGTTCGGGGTCTTGATATTCGGGGAGTGGTAGCAGGAGAGGTCGGTCCAGGCGAGGTCGTCGGCAAGGATGACGAGGATGTTCGGCCGGCCGGAGGTGCGCCCGGTGGCGGCACGGAACGGCTGCTCCGTGGGGATGGAGGATTCAGCGGCCACGGCGTCCGTGGAGGCGGCCATGGGCGACAGGGCAGCGGCGGCCCCGGCTCCTACGGCGCCTGCGAAGGTGCGACGGGACAGTTTCCGTTCGGTCATGTGCCACTCCTTGCGGGGTACGGTGCAGATGCGTCCCTGCCCTGATATTGGGGCATAGGGAAGATGTGCGATTCCCGGCGAAGGACTCGTAATTGCGAATCCTCCGCCGGGAATCGTATTTAAGAATGCTCACCAAGCCTCTCGATCATGTCAACAGATTCCGAGAGCGCCATTCCATGGAATTCTCTGTGATTCCTGGGAAATTCCTGAGAAATGTTTTAAAGGCTTGGTCCTGGTGGGTGTCCCGGATCGCTCCGGGCGTCAAGGGCTCAAGCCGCTTTCGATTCTGGGTTCGCTGTGGGACGTGGCTGCAGCCTTCGGTGCAGGGGCGGACCGCCGACGGCCACAATCAGGGTGAGAGTCAGTGCAGTGGCCACCGGAGCCCACACGGTCCACAGAGCCAGCAGTGCGTCGAGTCCGAGAGCGGCCCCGACCATCAGCACCTTGGCGGCGACCAGGTGACGCAGCGGCAGATGTGGCGGGGTGGCCCGTGCCCTGCGGCGCCGGAGCAGGTGGACGGCGGGCGGGACCACCACCACGATGGCGAGTAGTCGCAGGGCGTGTTCCCACGGAGGAACGTCGCGGCCGAGCAGCCAGGCTCCGCCGATGCCCAGGCCGACGGCGATGTAGCCGAGGCGTACCGGCCACTCCTTCGGCGTCCGTTCCTTTGGCGGTGCCGTCTGTGGAGTCCCGTTGGACATCGGTTTCCTCCTTCGGGCGCCGGCCAAGGCCCTCAGGCGAAGGGCCGGCCGGCGTGCGCGTATGAGGCGGCGGAACGGTATAGATTCGTGGCCATCAGTCCGGATTCGGTTGCGGCCCGCATTCCGTAGAGGCGGGCGACACCGTCGGCGACCTGTTGGTCGGCGGGTTCGGCTTCCAGGGCGTAGTCGGCAAGGTGGCAGGCCAGTGGCAGGTCATGGTCTGCCAGGTCGAGTGCCCGGCGGAGGAGGGCGCGGGCGCCGCCTGCCAGCGTGGCGACTTCTGCGGCCACGTCGTGCCGGGGTGCGGGTTTGAGTTCGCTGGGGCGCCCGCTCCACCAGCCGCCGTAGTAGCGGATGACGTTGCGCACGATGAACTCTGCCTCGTCGTAGACGGGTTGCAGCCAGGGGGAGTCCGACTGCGGAATCTGGACTCGGCGCACGATGTCGACGTGCGGCGGGGAGCCGTCCTCCAGGACTGCCAGGGTGCGTTCCACGATCCGGTCGAGGAAGTCGGCGGTCTCCAGCAGGATCCGCTGCACCAGGGCGGGATCGTCCACGATGGGCCCACCGTGGCCGGGGCACAAGGACCGTGCTCCCAATGCGGCCATCTCGCGCAGTCCGCGGGCCCAGTCCTCTGGGTAGCGCTGTGCCTTTTGGGGGTTTCCTGCGTTGGGAACGCCCCAGATGATGAGGTCGCCAGTGCACAGGACGCCGCGGTCCGTGCAGAAGACCCAGGTGTGGTCGTCGGTCTCGCCCCGGCACGCGTGGAGTTCGAAGTGCAGTCCGCCGACGGTGAGTTCCAACTCATCGTGGTAGGTGAGGGTTGGCGGGAATTCGGGTGCCCCGAAGCGCAGTTCGGCTCCCTGGAACGTTGGGTCGTCGGCCCGGCCGCCGAACTGGCGGCTGTTGATGACACGGTTGTGTTTGGGGCTGCGTGCGTACCGTGCGAAGCGCTCTGCCATCCGGTCCTGCCCGATGACACTGGGCCGGCCCTGTCCGGTGATGAGGAACGCGCCGAGTCCGAAGGCATGGTCGATGTGCCCGTGCGTGTAGATCGCGGTGTGGATGGGCTGGTCCGTGCGTTCCCGAATCCGTTGGGCCAGGTCTCCTGCGAATATCCGGGTTCCGGTGTCGACCAGCACCAGTCCGTTGTCGGTGGCGAAGGCCGTCACCCCCCGAGCCGAGCGAAGCGAACCATGTCTCGTGTGCCACCGGGACGGGACCTCCTGTCCAGAAGAACTTCGCCTCGTCCGGGCTGCGCTCCTTCTTGTGCGACCACTGGTCGGTGGGGTTTTCCGTCATCTCAATGTCCCCTTTCTGGTGGGTGGCTTCAGCCCCCGCCCGGGCTCCCGTGACGGCGCCCGGGCAGCGATACGGAAACGGGCGCCGCCAAGAGCCCTGTTACCGCGTCGATCAAGCCCAGGACCAACTCGTCGGGATCCACGCTGTCGTGCGCTGCATCGTGAGCGGTACACCGTTGCTCCAGGTCGGCCAGCCCCGCGATGATCAGCTGCCCGGCCCACCGGAAGCGTGCATGGGCGCGCGGCCCGGACAGCGAAGGCAACCGCTCGCGCAGCAGGAGGCCGACGGCGGCCGCCTCGCTGAGCCCGCCGATCTCCGACAGGGCGGCCACGTCGTGTCCGGCGTACTCAAAGATCCTTTGGAGGAAGCGGACGTAATGGCTGCCGGGGCGCATCGCCTGCTCGGCGAGCGGCAGAACGAGGACCTCTGTCAGGTGCCATGGATCGGCGGCGCGGCCTGATTCCTGCGCCAGCGTGAGCAATTGGTGCCGGCGCACGTCGATGCCGCCCCGGCGGTGGTCGAAGACGGCTTCAATCAGCAGCTGCTTGCTCTTGAAGTGGTACTGAGCGGCCGCCGTGTTGCGCTGGCTGGCCTCCATGCTGATCTGGCGCAGTGATGTGGCGTGAACACCTTGTGTGGCGATCAGGCGTTCGGCTGCGAGCAGGATCTGGGATTCGGTGGACATTGTTCCCCTTGTCCAGCTGTCAAGAAAAGGACTTCAAGCGGTGCGCCGCACCGGTGACGTGTCAGCGTGGGAGGTTCATGGAGACATGGATCGTCTGTCGCATCCGCGCATGCCGAATCAGCCGCTGTCTGCGCTGATCCGTAGTCGCCGAATAGGAGTGGAGAAGGATGCGATCCCGTGTGGGATGGAAAATTTCAATGGACCCGAACGCCGCCAATAAAGCAGTCGTTTTAATCATTGTCAAGGGTCTCGTTCGTCCCAGGGCGGTTTCAAAGTCCCGGTGATCACGTGAGTGTGCAGGCCCCGACGTGTGACGATGTCTGGCCGGCCCGTTCCGTAGGAAACGAAGCTCCGGTTGATGCCGGTGAACAATCAAGTCGCCGATGGCACAGGTCGTCCGGGCAGGGACGCCTGGATCAGGGCTTCGCGTGCCCCGGGTCCGGAGAGCATTGTCAAAGTCCGCAGCTGTGTGTCAAGCGGGCTTGATGCTGGCAGGTGTACGTCGAACGCTCGCCTTCACCCCGAAGGAGACCTGGTCCGGAGTCTTGTCTCATGTCATCTCGTCGGCGGTCCCGTGAGGTGACGGGCCGGGCAGGGGCAGTGTGATGCGGAAGGTGCAGCCTCTGCCGGGGGCGGTGTCCAGGGTGATGCGGCCTCCGTGGGCGATGACGAGAGCGCGGGCGATGGAGAGGCCGAGGCCGGAGCCGCCGGTGGTGCGAGTGCGGGAGTCGTCGGTCCGGTAGAAGCGGCCGAAGACCCGTTCGCGTTCGGCAGCGGTGAGGCCGGGGCCCTGGTCGGCGACTTCGAGGACGGCGTGGGTGCCGGCGGTGCCGACGCCGATGCGGATGGGGGTGCCGGGCGGTGTGTGGGTGACGGCGTTGCCGATGAGGTTGGTGACGACCTGCCGGAGCCGGGCCTCGTCGGCGACGGCGGGGGCGGTGGCGGGCCTGCCGCCGCCGGGGCCGGTGAGGGCGACCGGGCGGGTGGTGTCCAGGGCGCGTACGTCGTGGAGGGCGTCGGCGGCCAGGGTACGCAGGTCCATGGGGGCGAGTTCGAGAACGAAGGCCGGTTCCCTTCCGGTGCGGGCGTCCGGAAGATGGATGTCCTCGTCCAGGCGGGCGAGGAGGAACATCTCCTCGACAAGCCGGGTGAGGCGTTCGGACTCCGCGGCAATCCGGGTCATGGTCTGGTCGACGTCCTCGCGAGTGGGCAGGGCGCCCATACGGTAGAGGTCGGTGTAGCCCTTGATGCCAGCAAGAGGCGTGCGCAGTTCGTGGCTGGCGTCGGCGAAGAGGCGCCGGGTCCTCGCCTCGGCCTCCGCGCGGGCCTGGAAGGCGGTGTCGATCTGGGTGAGCATCTGGTTGAGGCAGGCGGTCAGGCGTCCCACCTCGGTGTGGGCGGCGGCAAGTTCGGGAACCCGGTGGGAGTAGTCACCCGCGGTGATGGCCGTCGCGGTCTCCTCGATACGGGTCAGGGGGCGCAGCCCGGAACGGACGGCAAACCAGCCGGCGGTGGTCAGCAGCGCAAGCAGCGCAGCCCCCACCGTCAGGGAGAGGTTCCGGGTCTTGGTGACGGTGCGGTCGACCTCGTCGAGGGAGGTGGCCACGACGACGCTGCCCCTGTCATCGGACCGCTCGGGTCGCAAAACCTGGGCGGGCTGAGCGAGAGCGATGACCCGCCAGCTGTGGTCATCGTCCTTCGCGCGCACGGTGAAGGGGCGGCCTTCGTGGGCGAGGACAGCCGCACGATCGAGGGCGGGGAGTTCGGGCCCGCCACCCGGTGGCGCGGTGCTCGCGTCGAACGTCCTGCGTATGGCACCGTCGTCGTCCAGATAGGTCACGGTGGTGTCCCCGAGGACGCCGAGGACCTGCGCGCTCGGCGGGGTACCGGTATCGGAGGGCGGCGTGAGGCGGGCGGCGATCTCGCCGGTCAGGGCAAGCCGGTCGTCGACCCGGTCCTGGAGGTAGCCGCGCAGGGCCGTAGTGACGACCAGGCCGGTGCCGAGAAGACCGACCGCGACGAGGGCGATGGACAGACACAGCAGCCGGGTGCGGAGGGACAGCCTGCTCGGTGGCCGCCCGGCCGACCAACGAGCCGGGCACTTCATGCCCGAGGCTCGCGCATCACGTAGCCGACCCCCCGGACGGTGTGGATGAGCTTGGGCTCGTCCTTGTCGACTTTGCGGCGCAGATAGCTGATGTACGTGTCGACGATGCTGGGGTCGCCGCCGAAGTCGTACTCCCACACGCTCTGCAGGATCTGGCTCTTCGTCATGGTGCGCCCCGCATTGGCGACGAGGAAGTGCAGGAGACGGAACTCGGTCGGGGACAGCCGTACGGTCCGCCCCGCCCGGGTGACGTGGTGACTGTCGGGTTCGAGCGCCAGGTCGCCGACGGTGAGCCGGGCCGACTGCTCGCCGCGGGTGCGGCGCAGTACCGCGTGGATACGAGCGATCAGTTCTTCGAGGTCGAAGGGTTTGGTGACGTAGTCGTCGCCGCCGAGGCGCAGGCCGTGCAGCCGGTCCTGACGGTCGTCGCGTGCTGTGACGAAGAGGACCGGCACGTCGCCGCCGCGGCCGGGATGGGGTGAGCGGGGCTGCGCCCGCAGTTGGCGGATCACCTCGAAGCCTTCCATGTCCGGGAGCATGACGTCGAGCAGGACCAGGTCGGGCGTGCGCCGTGCGGCCAGGTCGAGGGCCTCCTGACCGGTGGCTGCGGCGTCGACGTCGAAGCCCGCATAGCGCAGCGCGGTGCGCAGCAGCTCTCGGACGGTGGGCTCGTCGTCGACGACTAGCAGGTGGTCGGGGCGACCGGAGGAGTGCGAGGGAGGCGTCGGTGCCGCCATGGTGTGGATCGCCGCCTTCACGGACTGGGGACTGGGGCTGGCAGGGTCGTCTCAGGAGATCACATGCCGCTCACGAGGCCGAGTCGGATGGAACCCGGGGGGTGGACCGGGCAGCAGCAGGTCGTCGAGTCGCGGTGGTGGTCGGCTGCGCCACACGGCCACGGCGCCGGGCCCTTCGGTTCTGCAGGCGGCTGCCACCGTACGCGGCGAGGGCGGCCAGGACGAAGCCGGTGAGCGGGGAAAGCCCGAGCCCGTCATCGAGACCGGCGGCCATACCGCCCATCTCGTTGCCCATGAGGGTGATGCCGATCCGTACGGATCCCCGCGCCGCCAGTGGGAGCGCCAGGGCGGCGATGCCGACCGCGATCCCCATGCGCAGGGCGATCTCCGCGTGGCGGTCGAGCAGGGCCTCGGAGTCCTCCCGGGGGGTGCGCGCCGGGGTACGGGCGGAGGCGACGTACCCGGCAGTGGTCAGGAGGAGCACTATGAGGACCATGGCGATCAGCCACAGCGGCACGCCGGCACCCGACCATCCTCCGAGGTCGACGGACTTGTCCGTGCCCGCCGTGTCGCCCTGCGCCGCGCCGCCGAGCATGCCGAGCATCCCGCCTCCGTCGGACAGCAGGCGGTGCATGCCCGCCTCCCAGGAGGTGCCGAGGCCGGTGGTGAGGAGTACGGCGATCAAGTTGGGGCCGGCGAGCAGCAGCACGCCCGCCGCCTTGGCCGCGGGCCCCCGGCCGGTCAGGTCCGCGGCCGCGGCCAGGAGTGCGACGGCCAGAGCCGAGCAGCACAGCACGGCGGCGGTCCCGGTCAGGGTGGACGTGACGGCGTTCCACTTGAGCCGTATCCGGCTGAGGGCGAGGGGGCGCGGCAGTGTCGTACGGCGGGCCGCGACGCAGCCGACGGCGAGGACGACGCTCACCCACAGCAGGCCGAGGAAGGCAGTCGCCTCGGCATCGTTCCCGAACATCACCGAGGACAGTCCCTTCTTCAGACCCCCGCCACCGGTGAACTGGCTGGACGCTCCGGACGACGCACCCTTGCCGAATCGTTCGGTCACGCTCTCGGGCAGCTGAGCCGTGCCCCGGGCCATCGCAGCGATGACCGGGAGGACCACCGCTGTGGTCGCCAGTGCCCCGCCGCACCGGGCCCACAGCAGCGCAGGGGCGGGCCGCTGCCGTCGGCGCAGGGGCCGGAAGAAGGCGATCGCCAGGACGGCCATGCCCAGGAAGGTCAAGGTGAGCGGGGTCAGCGCGGCCTCACCGGTCAGCCCGAGACTCATGCCGCCACCACCCCCGAGTCCTCCGAGCAGCCCGCCGAGGCCGCCGCCCGACTCCCCGCCGTCGGCGGACTCGGAGGGAGAAGCCGACTCCATCGTGACGCCGCCGCCGAAGGCCATGCTCACCATCATCGGCACCAGGCGGGAGAGCGGCGCGACCGCGCCGGCGCCGAGCAGGGTCAGCGCCGCCCACGCGGCGGCGGCCATGGCCACGACGGCGGCCACGACGGAAAGCGCTCCTTCGAGGGCATGGCGCCAGGGCGAGCCAGGAGGCGCCGAGGGCAGCGGGGCGGAGGACATGGGCAGGCTCCTGTGTACGGGGGTTCGGGAGGGAGTACAGGGCGGCGGGAGGGTGCCGCCGCCCTGTTGACGTGGGGGCGGGATCGAGACGCGTGGGCCCTGACGGAGGGCGGGCTCAGTGGCCGGAGCCGGGGCCCACCCTGCTTCCCGCGGTTTCGACGACGCAGTCCGGCCCTCGGCCGACGGAGCCCGGTCCCCCGTCATACGGCGCTTCAAGGCCCGTCGCCGTGGGACCGCCCGGCTCTCGCTCGAGCCGCTCGCCCTCCACATCCAGGTCGGGCACGAGTCGGTCCAGCCATCGGGGCAGGTGCCAGGCACTCCGGCCGAGCAGGGCCAGTACGGCCGGTACAAGCGCCATGCGGACGACGAACGCGTCGAAGAGAACGGCGATCGCGAGACCGAAGCCGATGGTCTTGAGCATCTGCTCGTCACTGCCCATGAAGGAGGCGAACACCGAGATCATGATCACGGCAGCGGCGGTCACCACGCGCGCACTGTGCTCGAATCCACTGATCACGGAGTCCGACGGCGACTGCCCGTGCACGTACGCCTCGCGCATCCGGGTCACCAGGAACACCTCGTAGTCCATAGCCAGACCAAAGACCACGCCGACCATGAAGATCGGCATCATCGACATCACCGGTCCCGGTTCCGCGATCCCGAAGAGGGACGCCAGCCAGCCCCACTGGAAGACCGCGACCACCGCGCCCAGCCCGGCCAGGACCGACAGCAGGAAACCCAAGGCCGCCTTGAGCGGCACGAGGAGAGACCGGAAGACGACGATCAGCAGCAGGAACGCCAGACCGACCACGAGTGCGAGGTACGGGATCAGGGCATCCGACAGTTTCTTCGAGACATCCACGTTCATCGCCGTCGTACCGGCGACCAGCACGCGGGCATCGCTCCCGCTCGCGAGCGCCGGGGCGCGCAGGGCGTGCACGAGGTCAGCCGTCTCCGGGCTGGGCGGCGCCGTGGCCGGGACAACGTTCAGTACTGCGGTGTCACCGGACTCGCTCAGTCGCGGCTGCCCCACCACGGCGACATCCTGCCTGCCGCCGATCTGCTCGGCGACGCTCTGGGCGGCCGCCTGGGCGCTGCCGCCGCCGTCGTCGGCCTGGACGACCACCGTCAGCGGGCCGTTGAAGCCTGGGCCGAAGCCCTCGGCAACCAGGTCGTAGGCTCGGCGCTGTGTCGTCGAAACGGGCTTGCTTTCGTCGCCTGGCAGGCCCATCTTCAGGGAAACCGCCGGAACCGCGATCACGCCGAGCAGGGCGACACCGCCCAGAAGGACGGCAACCGGCCGTCTGATGACGAACCGGGCCCAGCGCACGCCCATGCTCGGTCGCGGCAGGCCGTCCTTGTCCTTCCCTCGGCACCTCGGGCGGGACGGGGCGATCCGGCGGCCGCAGATCCCGAGCAGTGCGGGGATCAGGGTGCCGGCGATCAGCACCGCGATGACGACCGTGCCGGCCGCGGCGAGGCCCATCTGCGTCAGCATCGGAATGCCCACCACGCACAGTCCCACAAGGGCTATGACCACGGTCAGACCGGCGAACACCACCGCCGATCCCGCGGTTCCCACCGCGTGCCCGGCCGCCTCCTCGCGGCTGCGGCCACGAGCGAGTTCGGCACGATAGCGGGAGACCACGAACAGGGCGTAGTCGATGCCGACGGCCAACCCGATCATGGTGGCCAGGCCCGTCGTCGTCGAGCCGAGACCGAGCGGCTCGGCCAGCACCCGGATCGCAAGGGCGCCGATGCCCACTCCGAGGACGGCGGTGAGCAGCGGAAGACCGGCCGCCAGGAGCGAGCCGAAGGTGATGACGAGCACCAGAGCGGCCACGGCCAGGCCCAGGGCCTCCGAGGAATGGCCCCCGGCAGCCACCTCGCTTACGGCGTTGCCACCGACCTCAACGGTCAACCCCTGTGAGCGTGCCTGCTCGACCGTGTCCTGCAGCGCTGTGCGCGAGTTCTCCTCAAGTTTCGACGAGGGCACCTTGTAGGAAACCTGTGCGTAGGCGGTGGAACCGTCCTTGCTGACCGATCGGGTTGTGTACGGGTCGGTGATCCGCGCGACCTGCGGGTTGTTCCCCAGCTCCCGGACCACCTCCTGGACAGCCTTTTTCGCCTCGGGGTCGGTGACCTTGCTGTCCTCCGCGCGGAACACCACCCGGGCCGTCGCGCCGTCGGCGTTCAGCTCCGGGAAACGCTCCTCCAGCAGGTCGTACGCCTGCTGCGCCTCCGTACCGGGCATCGAGAAGTCGTTGGGCGGGGCGGCGGGGGCCCTCCCGGCAAGCACCCCCGTCCCCACGAGCAGGACCACCCACAGCAACGCGACCAGCCAGCGCCTCCGGAAGGAGAACCGGCCCAGCCGGGAAAGGAATGAGGCCACAGCAAAGGCTCCACGTCAGTCGAGGCGTATCGGAAGACCGACGAGCGCTCGCCTCGTTGTCCTGCCCGAGGAAGAGGCAGTCGAGGACCAGAGCCGTCACGTCGGCGCGGCACCGACGCTGTCAGCGCCCCCTGATCGCTCCTGGAGAGATCCTGGGAGTTCTCTGTGAAGCGCGACGGCAACCACAAGGCCGGAGCGGCGGAAAGCGGGGCTTTCTCCCGGTCGTCTCGCCGTGATTCACAGAAAGTTCACCGAGGCGTCCCGAGGTGAGCCCCGGTCCATAGGAACGCCTTGATGAGCGGGTGACCGGCACGTCCGGGGAGATGACCTGAGAGCCGAAGTGAACGGCGACGAGATCGAGTCCGGGTGGGACGAAGAGTCGCTGGCCGTGGATACGAGCTGCCTCCCGCTGGCCGGCCTGGCAGCGACCAGCCGCCGCAAGTGCAGCAAGGCCCGTCCACGGAACCTTGTTCGCACTGACGCGGAACCCGCGGTCCCTGAACTCCACGTCAAGCTGCGTGCGGCCCTGCGGCGGGCCTCCACCCTGGCGCCCGCTGGACGGAGCTGACGCTTCTCGGCATGCCTCCGCAGCCTTCGCGGAGTCAGCAGCAAGCAGCCGCTACTGGACGCGCAGTTGGCCGCGTTCTTAAACAGTCGGGCCGCCGGATCACGGAACTGCGCGGTTGGCCGCCCGCGATAGCCATAGTGGGCGCTGTGGCGTAAAGGAGGACAGCGGTTTGGGCGGAGCGGCAACTCGCTGCCTCCGGACCTCCACGGTCATATTCCCGGCGAGGATCGCCGTGGCGAACCGAGGGCGCCCCCTGGCGAGGTGGAGCACTTGCACCGGGTCTTGGTGCAGGTTTCGCGGGATGTGCCGACGCGCGACGCCTGCGATCTCTCCGGTGGGGGGGGTTAAGCGGAGCTCCGGGTGATGATTCTCGGCTGGGCGATCTCAGCGAGGCCGGGGTCGAGTTCCTCGCCGCCGAGAAGCCGCTCTATGGAGGAGGCGACCGCGACAGCGCCTTCCACGGGGTCCAGATAGGTCGTGGTGAGGCCGGGGCGGAGGGCGGCGCCCAGTGGGTGGTTGTCGGTGCCGATGACGGCGATGTCATCGGGCACCCGGAGGCCGGCGTCGGTCAGGGCCTGGATGAGGACGAGGCCGAACTCGTCGTTGTAGCTGTAGACGGCGTCCGGTCGCCGTCGGGGGTCGCGCCAGATGCCGACCGTCGCCGCGAGGCTGTCGGTCGTCAAGGCACAGTCGACCCGTTGGACGGGTACGCCTGCTCTTCCCGCGGCCGTCGTCACGGCGTCGAAACGGTCACGGGCGAGGGCGGCGATGTCGCCGCCTGGGACGAGGCAGGCGAGCTGGCGGTGCCCTCGGTCCAAGAGGTACTGGGCGGCGAGTTCGGCCACCGAGACACTGTCGACCACGATCGTCGTCGTGTAGGAGAGGGGGCGGCGGGCTTCGAGGAGAACGTGGTCGACGCCTGCCTGCCGGAGCAGTCGCACCGCTTCCTCGGGGCATCGGTCGGCCGCGACGAGCACGGCGGCGGGCCGGTGTTCGGCCCACAGGCGCGCTCCGGTCACTCCGCTCGCTTCACGATCGCCGTGGATGAGCAGGGTGAACCCGCGCGCGGTCAACTCCCGGTCGAGGATCTCCAGGTAGGTGGTGCGTGCGGGGGCGAGCGGGAGGCGCGGCATGGGGAGCAGCACGATGTTGCTGCGGCCCGCTCGGAGCATCCGGGCCGAGGCATGCGGGGTGTAGCCGAGTTCGCGTACGGCGGCGAGGACCCGGCGCCGTGTCTCGTCACCAATGGGCCGGTCCCGGTCGTCGTTCAGGACCGAGGACACGGTGGTGCGGGAGACCCCGGCGAGTCGGGCGACATCGGCGCTCGTCGGACGGCGCTGGGCGGGGCTCACGTTCGGTCGGCTCCTGTTCGGTCGCGGCAGCCGCAGCGTGGCCGTCGGGCTAGGACAGCACGGCACAGGCCGGACACGTGTCCATCTTGTTGCCACTATCTTACGAGTCGAGGACAAGAATCTCACCTGTTTACTCTTGTTCCCCCGTTCATCCACGTGTCACGCTGACGAACGACCAAGGTGGACACGTGTCCACCTGTCGTCCCTTCCGGGCTGCCGCCGACCTCATTCTGTTCCCGTCCGCCATGCATCCCGGCCCGATCCCGCCGAGCAACGGAGGTGTCCGCATGGACACGGTCGATCCCGCAACGCCCGCCACCGGCGGCATAGCCGCTCTCGCGGGCCCCGCGCCGGCGGCGCAGCCGCCCCGCGTCGGGGCCGGTTTCATCGTTGCCCTGACCGGTGCATACTTCGGCACCTGGCTGGCTCTGCTCCCCGCCATCCAGATCACGCTCGCGCTGCGGGTCCAGCAGATCGCGCCCGACGACAAGACTGCGGTGCTGTCGATGGTTCTGGCCGTCGGTGCCGTCGTGGCGCTCCTCGGTCAGAACGTCTTCGGACTCCTCTCGGACCGGACGACGAGCCGGTTCGGCATGCGGCGCCCATGGATCGCCCTCGGCGCCGTGTCCGGCGCCGTCAGCCTGGTTCTGCTCGCCACCGCGGCCAACACGGGCATGCTCGTCTTCGCCTGGGCTCTGACGCAGCTGACGTTCAACATCCTGCTGGCGGGTCTCAATCCCGTCATTCCCGATCAAGTCCCCCCGTCCCAGCTCGGCCGGGTCACCGCGCTTGCCGGTCTGACCACCCAGCTCGGCGTCGCGGGCGGCGCCTTCCTCGTCCAGGCGCTGCTGCCCAACCTGACCGCTGCCCTCCTGATCCCCGCCCTCTTGTGCCTGGTGGGCGCCGGTGTCCTGCTGCGGGTCCTGCCGGACCGACGCCTTGCGCAGGCCCGGCGCGCTCCGCTGACCTGGCGTACCTGGCTGCGCGCCTACTGGGTCAACCCCCGCAAGGAGCCCGACTTCGCGTGGGCCTGGCTATCCCGTTTCCTGGTCGGCTTCGGCAACGTGACCCTGAGCAGCTACCAGACGTACTTCCTCATGGACCGCTTCGGATACGACGAGGACGCCATCGGGGGCGTCGTGTTCAAGGCTCTGTTGGTCAATGCCGTCTGCGTGGTCCTGGCCAGC
Organism: Streptomyces sp. NPDC001933; assembly: GCF_042890955.1. Taxonomy (NCBI): domain Bacteria; kingdom Bacillati; phylum Actinomycetota; class Actinomycetes; order Kitasatosporales; family Streptomycetaceae; genus Streptomyces; species Streptomyces sp. NPDC001933. The sequence continues at coordinate 46,692 of NZ_JBIASS010000033.1, forward strand.
GTGGTCTTCGGGGCACTGTCGGACCGCCTGCGCAGACGGAAGCCCTTCGTCCTCCTCTCGGCGGTCGTGCTCGCGCTGGCCCATGTCATGGCCGCGTTCGCCCCGTCCCTCGGCTGGTATCTCATGGCGACCGCGATCGCCGGTATCGCCGGAGGCTGTTATCTCGCCGTCGATCTGGCCCTGGTCGCCGAGGTGTTGCCGTCGCGTGCCGACACCGGCAAAGACATGAGCGTGTTCCACCTGGCCCAGGTACTTCCGCAGTCAGTGGCTCCCGCGGTCGCCCCGCTCTTCCTCGCCATTGGTGACGGGGAGAACTACGCGGCCTTCTTCCTCGGCGGAGCGGTCGTCGGCCTGATCGGAGCGGTGTGCAACCAGCGCATCCGTTCCGTCCGCTGACCCCTCGCCCGTCATCGTTCCCCTCATAGAAAGGCCCCCCTACGTGCCCCGCCCCAACTTCGTGATCTTCGTGCCGGACCAACTGCGCGCGGACGCGGTCGGCGCGTTCGGAAACCCGCTCGCCCGCACCCCGCACATGGACGCCCTCGCCGCCCACGGCACCCGATTCACGCAGGCGTACGTACAGCACCCGGTGTGCTCGCCAAGCCGTGCCTCGTTCCTCACCGGGTTGTACCCGCACACCGCAGGCCACCGCACCCTGACCCACCTGCTCAAGGAGCACGAGCCGAACCTGCTCGGGATCCTGAAGGACGCCGGCTACCACGTCACCTGGGCCGGCGCCCGCGGCGACACCTTCGCCCCGGGTGTCACCGAGGCGAGCGTGCACGAGTACGGCTTCTCCGTCGCCCCGACCGTCGGCTTCGGTGGCGAGTATCCCGACGGCGTCTGGTCCCGTCTCTTCTACCGCGGTCTCGTCCCGGACGACGGGCGTGTCGATCCCGACGAGGCTGCCGTGCGCACGGCCGAGGAGTGGCTGTGCGAACCTCCGTCGGCTCCGTGGGTCCTGTTCGTTCCCCTCGTCGCCCCGCACTGCCCCTTCCAGGTCCCCGAACCCTGGTACTCGCAGACCGACCGCGCGACCGTCCCCGACCCGGCACCACCGGGCGATCCGGCACGTGAGCCGCGGTTCATGGCCGCCCTGCGCGAGCGGTACGAACTCGGCGAGGTCACCGCCGAGCAGTGGCGTGAGGTCACGGCCACCTACTACGGAATGGTGTCCCGGCTCGACGACCACCTCGGGCGCGTGCTGGCGGCCGTCGACGGCGCGGGCGCGACGGACAGCACGGTGACGCTGTTCTTCTCCGACCATGGCGAGTACCTCGGGGACCACGGACTGATCGAGAAGTGGCCCTCGGCAATGCACGACTGCATCACCCGTGACCCGCTCATCATCAGCGGCCCTGGCCTCGGGCTCGGCCGCGATGAGGTCTGCGAGGAGATGGTGGAACTCGTCGACATCCTGCCCACCGTGCTCGAAATCGCCGGTGTCGAGGCCCCGCACTCCCACTTCGGGCGCAGTCTGGTCCCGCTCTTGAAGGACCCGTCGGCTCCGCACCGTGAATTCGCCTTCACCGAGGGCGGATTCACCGTCGCCGAGGAACCTCGGATGGAGAAAGCCGCCTTCCCCTACAACCGTAAGTCTGCACTCCAGCACGAGGACCCCACGCTTGTCGGCAAGGCCGTCGCCGTACGCGACCAGCAGTGGACGTACGTGTGGCGCCTGTACGAAGAGCCCGAGCTGTACGCGCGCGGCGAGGACCCGCACGAGCGGGTCAACCTTGCGGGCCGGTCCGAACACGCCGCGGTCCAGCAGCGCATGCACGACGCGATGCTGCGGTGGCTGGTCGAGACCGCGGACGTCATCCCCGCCGACGCCGATCCCCGGCTCCCGGCCGTCGACCTCCCGGTCCCGGGAGCCGCCGCACGACGCGACGTGCCCCAGTCCTGACCAGCCCTGAGAGGAAGCACACCACCATGGCAACCCCCGGTGACGTGACCACCGACGCATACGCGGACGGGTACGCGGACGACCCCAGCTACAGCAAGGTGGTCGAGGCGGCGCTCGCCCGTCTCGGCCTGGACTCCAAGGCCCGCCTTCTGGCCGGGCAGGACCTGTGGTCCCTGCCGGCCCTGCCCGAGATCGGACTCTCTTCCCTCGTCATGTCCGACGGGCCGGTCGGCGTGCGTGGCTCCGGCTGGACGCCGGACGATCCGTCGCTGACGCTGCCCAGCCCGACCGCGCTCGCCGCGAGCTGGGATCCGGAACTCGCCCGGCGGGCAGGGCGCGTCCTGGCCCAGGAGGCCCACCGCAAGGGCGTGCACGTGCTGCTCGCCCCGACGATCAACCTGCACCGCTCCCCGCTGGGCGGGCGGCACTTCGAGGCGTACTCCGAAGACCCGCTGCTCACCGCCAGGGTCGGCTCCGGCTACGTCACCGGCGTGCAGGAGAGCGGTGTCGCCGCGACGCTCAAGCACTTCGTCGCCAACGACGCGGAGACCGAGCGTTTCACCGTCGACAATCACGTCGACGAGCGCACGCTCCGGGAGCTGTATCTGGCTCCGTTCGAGGAGATCATCGCCACCGCACACCCGTGGCTGCTCATGTCCGCGTACAACTCGGTCAACGGCTCCACCATGACCGAGCACCGTGCCCTGCAGATCGGTGTGCTGCGCGAGGAATGGGGCTACGACGGCGTCGTCGTCTCCGACTGGCTGGCCGCCCGCGACACCGCAGGGGCCGTCGAGGGCGGCCTCGACGTGGCGATGCCCGGCCCGCAGACCGTCTTCGGGCCCGCGCTCGCGGCAGCCGTCCGCGAGGGGAAGGTGGCTGAGGCGACCGTCGACGCCACCGTGCGACGCGTCCTGCTGCTCGCCGCCCGGCTCGGGCTCCTCGCCGGAGCCGAACCAGCCGTCCCCGCCGCCCGCAGGCCCGCACCGACCGACGGAACGGCGTGCGCCCGCGAGATCGCCACCCGCTCCTTCGTCCTGCTCCGCAACAAACAGCGCATCCTGCCCCTGAATCCGGCCGGTATCGGCGGCATCCTGCCACTGCACCCGGCCGGGATCGGCGGCATCGCGCTCATCGGCCACGCCGCCCGCCACGCCCGCATCCTGGGCGGCGGCTCCGCCACCGTCTTCCCCGGAGCTGTCGTCTCACCGCTGGAGGGCTTGCGGGCCGCCCTGCCCGAAGGCACCCCGCTCACATGGGTCCGGGGCGCCGACCTCAGTGACGGTCTTTCCCCCGCCGCCGACGGCTTCACCCTGCGCGCGATCCTCCGCGACGCGAGCGGGGCCGTGCTCGCCGACCAGCCCCTGCCGGACGGACGCATCCGGTGGATGGCCGAGACCCTGCCCGGCGGCGCGGACTTCGACGCGCTGGACACCGTCGAAATCGTCGGCACGTTCGTCCCCCGGACCGGTGGACCACATGCGTTCGGCACCCGCGGTCTCGGCGCGTTCCGCCTCACCGTCGGCGACAAGACACTCTTCGACGGCGTCCACCGCCCTGCCGACGCCGACCCCCTCGCCGCCATCACCGGCCCCCCGGTTGAGCGCGGTGTCGCGGACCTCCCTGTCGGCGTGCCGGTCGAGGTCAGGCTCCTGGCCTCGACGCCGAAGATGAGTTACGGATCCCTGCGGGGCGTGACCTTCGGGCTCGCTCACCATGAACCCATCGGCGAGGACGACCAGTTGATCGAGGAAGCGGTCGCCGCAGCGGCGGCCGCCGACACAGCGATCGTCGTGGTGGCCACCACCGAGACCGTGGAGAGCGAGGGCTTCGACCGCAGCAGCCTTCGCCTGCCGGGGCGGCAGGACGAACTCGTCACCCGCGTCGCCGCCGCCAACCCCCGCACCGTGGTCGTGGTCAATGCGGGCGCCCCCGTCGAGATGCCCTGGCGGAACGATGTCGCCGCCGTCCTTGTGGCCTGGTTCCCCGGGGAGCAGGGCGGCGCCGCCCTCGCCGATGCCCTCCTCGGCCACGCCGAACCCGCCGGCCGGCTCCCCACCACCTGGCCCGGCCGCCTGGAAGAGGCACCTGTCCGAGAGGTCACCCCGCAAGCCGGTGTCCTGCGCTACGACGAGGATCTGTTCATCGGCTACCGGGCCTGGCAGCGACACGACAGCGAGCCCGCGTACCCCTTCGGCTTCGGACTCGGCTACACCAGCTGGGAGTACGAGCACATCGAGCTCGTCGATGCCCGCACCGTACGCGTCCGGACCCGCAACACCGGCAGCCGCCACGGCCGTGCTGTCGTCCAGATCTATGTGAGCCCCACGGACGCCACCCCGGCCGGCGGACCCCGGCGCCCCGAACAATGGCTGGCCGGCTTCGCCTCCTTCACCGCGAGCCCCGGCCAGGCGACCGAAATGGACATCACTCTCCCGGAGCGCGCGTTCCAGATCTGGGACACCACGTCCGGCTCCTGGGCCACGCTCCCCGGCCGCTACACCATCCACGCCGCCCACGACGCGACCACACCCGCCCTCTCCACCGAACTGCACATCACCGGCTGACCGCCCCACCGACCGCTGGGGGACCGGAACCTGACAACCGGTCCCACAGCACCCCTCCGCACCCGAGCCCCTCCGCCCCCGGCCACCGCAGCGGCGGAAGGAGAAGGAGACAGATCCATGGACGCCGACGTCATCGTCGTCGGAGCCGGCCTCGCCGGCCTGGTTGCCGCACACGAACTCACCGCACGGGGACGGCGCGTCGCCCTCGTCGACCAGGAAGGACCGGCCGACCTCGGAGGCCAGGCACACTGGTCGTTCGGCGGCCTCTTCCTCGTCGACTCACCTGAACAACGCCGCATGGGCGTCAACGACTCGTGCGAGCTGGCCTGGAACGACTGGCAGGGCAGCGCGCGCTTCGACCGGCTCGACGACGAGGACTCCTGGGCGGCCCGCTGGGCCCGCGCCTACGTCGAATTTGCAGCCGGTGAGAAACGCTCGTGGCTGACCGGCCACGGCCTGTCCTTCCTGCCCACCGTCGGCTGGGCCGAACGCGGCGACCTCCGAGCCGACGGACACGGCAACTCCGTGCCCCGCTTCCACGTCACCTGGGGCACCGGCCCCGGCGTCGTCGAGCCCTTCCTACGCCATGCCCAGGAAGCTGCGGCAGACGGCAAGCTCACCTTCCACCACCGCCACCGCGTGGACGAACTCCTCGTCGAGGCCGGCACGGCCAAGGGTGTACGGGGTGCACGGCTGGCCGATGACCATTCGCCGCGTGGGGCGGCCTCCAGCAGGGACGTCGTGGGCGAGTTCGAACTCACCGCGCAGGCCGTCATCCTCACCACCGGCGGCATCGGCGCAAACCACGACCTCGTACGGCGCCACTGGCCCGACCGCCTCGGCACACCTCCCGCACACATGGTCACCGGCGTCCCCGCCTACGTCGACGGACGCATGCTCGACATCAGCGCGGCGGTCGGCGTGCGACTGGTCAACCGCGACCGCATGTGGCACTACACCGAGGGACTACGCAACTGGGATCCGATCTGGCCCGGCCACGGCATCCGCGTCCTGCCCGGCCCCTCCCCGATGTGGTTCGACGCCCTCGGCAGGCGCCTTCCGGACCCCTGCCTGCCCGGCTACGACACCCTCGGTACCCTCCAGCACCTGCGCACCACACCGGACATCGCCGGCCACGACCACTCCTGGTTCATCCTCACCCAGAAGATCATCGAGAAGGAGTTCGCCCTGTCCGGGTCCGAACAGAACCCCGACATCACCAGCAAGGACCGCGCCGCTTTCCTCCGTGCCCGCCTGCTCGGCAAGGGAGCACCGGCGCCCGTGGAGGCGTTCAAACGCCACGGCGAGGACTTCGCCGTCGCCGACACACTTGACGAACTCATCGCCGGAATGAACCGCCTGACCGACGAGCCACTCCTCGACCCGGCCACGATCCGACGCCAGATCAAGGCCCGCGACCTGCAGATCGCCAACCCCTTCAGCAAGGACTCTCAGATCCAGGGCATCCGCAACGCCCGCCGCTACCTCGGCGACCGCCTCGGCCGCGCCAC
>NZ_JBIASS010000034.1:0-51739 GCF_042890955.1 Streptomyces sp. NPDC001933
GAAGGGCCAATCCTTCATCGGTCACGCAGCACTGCTTCAAGAAATTCTTCCTACATCGAATTCCCCTCTGCATTCAGGACACACTGGAACAAGATCGAGCACCGGCTCTTCGCGATCTGTTCCAGCGTGACGCCGGGTTCACGGTTGCGCGCGACCCGCACGACGTCCTCGCGGAACTCCTTCGGATACGGCTTGGGCACTGCAACATCCTTCCAGGCCGCCTCTCAGCAAGCCAGGTCAGGTGTCACTTATCCGTGCAGCAGTCCCAGATCCAGCGCAGCTGGTCCCGCTTGGTCGCCACCCACGCAGCCGTCTCTGGACTGTTCACCACGCTCAACGATCTGCGTGCCGCCCAGGACGACATGCGCGGCGCGATCTCCGAGACACACCGCGATCAGGCGCGCGCCGCCATCGTCTTCACTGCGGCAGGCATCGATGCCTGCCTGCGCACCTTGCTACGTGATTCCCTGCACACCCTGCTTTTTACCGAGGGACCAGCACACGGAGCCTTTGTCAGCCATTTCATGTCCGAGCGCCTCAAGGACAAGGTAACCGAGGCCACCAAGAAGGCCGTCGTCAACATCGACCCACGCGCCGCCCTTATCGATCTCTACGTCAAAGACCTCACGGATTCGAGCATCCAGGGCGCTGAGGATCTCGCCAAGTGCCGCAACGCACTCGGACTGAAGAGTGACCCCGCTCTGGACAGCTCGATACTCAAGAGCCACCAGCCCTTCTTCGATGCCCGACACGAAGTTGTCCACGAACTCGACCTCGTAGACCCATCCGGCAAGGGCACCCGCGGCCGCCGCCACCGCGACATCGCCGCTGTCGGTGAGCAGTGCGATGGAGCGCTCCACCTTCTGCACGCCTTCATCGCCCCCACTGCCCGCGCCGTCAAGCAAGCACGGCACGACATGGGATGGAGCGAGACATAACCCTGGTGTTTGGGCTAGGACTATGGGGCCAAGGCGGAGATCGTGGGCCGGAGCACGGGCCCACGCTGACTCACTCCTCCTTGCTGCGGGTGATCCACAGAACTCAAGCGGTACCCCCTGAGCCCGCACCCCCGGCACACCCACCTCTGCCGCCCCGGCCCTCCACACCGCCACGGCCGATTGCCCCGCCGCGCCGCCGCACACGTGGGGGCTGTTGGCCGTTCGTCCGACGGTCGTAGCAGCGAGCGAAGGCCGGCCACCGGGCCGCTTGCTGGCACCGCGGGCGAGCCCTGTCTGTCGATGGAACGGCTGGAACAGCCCAGGTACACACTCTGAGCAGGCCTCTTCCCTCCGGCTATCGCGTAGGAAAGAGGTGGCCCTGAAACGCAAGAAGGCCCGTACTCCCCGCGAAGGTGCTCGCAGGGAGTACGGGCCTTCTTGCGTTTCAGCCGTGCGTGTCAGGTTGCTCAGGTCGCGGGCGCATTGTCTTCGTCGGGTTGGAGTGGCTGGCTGCGGTTACACGGCGGCGGCCAAAAGCGCTACGGCATCGGCCTCGTACGGGTCGCTGAACAGTTGGTGGTCACTGACGTCGAACGGCGCGGACCGCGCGGTAACCCTGAATCCGGGGACGACCGTTGTCTCCCGCCCCTCCAACGCGGCGGTGAGACGGCCGGCGTCTTGGGAGGTGTGCCCGGTCTGAGTGTACGGGCCGAGTCGGAGCAGGGTGTAGCCCTTGCCGTCGGGCTTGCGGGCTTCGACGTAGATGGCGTAATGCGCGGGTTCCATGCCGATGCTGTCGGGGAGGTCCAGGCCTGCTGCGGCGTGGGTGAGTGGCGCGTAGGCCGGATCCCATACACCGAGGATGGTGGCTGTTTCGCAGCGCAGCCAGCCCGGCTTTCGGTAGCGCTCACCGCAGGGCGAGTACGAACCGCCGGGGTGTTGCAGGGCGACGGCGATGATGTCGGGTCCGTGGTTGTCGCCGGGCCGGGTATGAGCCCTCTCGATGAAGGGGCCGACGCGTACGGCGATGTCCTGGCAGCGGCCGGATGTCCAGGGCTCCGGAGAGCGGAGGGCGGCGAGCATCGCGCGAAAAGCGTCGACCACGGCCTGGTCCTCGGGGGCGAGGACAGTGCTGGGCACGGTGCCGCAGCGGCGGAACATACGGCGGATCATCGGGCGGTCTCCTGCTCTGGGTTGGCGGGGCGGGGGCCGGCGGGCGTCTTGAGGACGCGTGGCAGGTGGGCGTGCAGGTGCTCGACTTCGACTTCGCGGCCGCAGTCGTGAAGCGCTTGGGCAAGGAGTTCGGTGAGGCCGCATGCCCTGTGCCTCCCGCCTGCGCATCCGATGGCGATGCGGCGGGGGCCGACGGGCAGGGTCGCGTAGTCGGTGAGGTTGGCGAGCAGCTCGCGGGCGCCGGGGGTACCCAGGACGACGGCCTGGACGCGGGGGTGGAAGCCGTCGAGGTCGAGGATGTCGCGGGCAGCGGCCGGGTCGCGGAGCCGGTCGCGGACGTCTTCGATCCGGTCGGCGGCGGGCGGAACGAGAGAGCCGTCCGGGCAGGTGGGCAGGTGCAGGTAGCCGAACGAGATCAGGCGGATCGGGTGGGTCGGGCGCACAGATGTGCCTCCGGTTCTCTGGGGAAGGGTGGGGACGGCCGGAGCGCCGAGCCTGGTCGGGGAGATCTGGGTGGCGCTCGGTGGTATCAGCGGTACTTGGTGATGCCGGGACTCTTCAGCTGGCCTGCGCGAGGAGCTCGCGGTTGCGCCGCTGCTGCTCGGGCGTGAGAGGCACAGGCTTTGGGCCGTGCCGGTGCCAGAGCGGGGAGGCGGGCGGCTCGGGATAGGCGGGGTCGGTGTCGTGCTGCGGAGTGCTGCTCATGACGAGGGCCTCCCAGTAGGAGGGGTTCAGGCGTGGTCGTCGTCGCGCTGGCTCTTGGGCTGAACGTCGGACGCGAACCGGCCGAGGCGGGCCTCGGTGGGATTCGCGGCGATCCAGTTCTCAGCACACGCTTTATGGACGGGCTCCCCCGAGTGGGAGCGCATTGGCGTGGGCTGCTCGCACAGTGCGCAGGGGCGGTCCTGCCAGTGGTCGAAGTGCTGGTTTCGCGCCAGTCGAGGAGGCCGCCGGGGCCGGGACCAGGCCCGGCTCCAACGGCGGCTTCTTGCTTCGGGTACGGGTCATGGCCGCAGGTCGGGCAGTTGCTGGAGCACCTGCCCGATCAGGTCCTCGGTGGGTTTTCAGGGGCCGAGCTGCCCGCGGGCGGGAATCGGCAGGGCGAGTTCCTGGACGTCCGTAAGCACGAGGTGCCATCGATCGGGTTGTGCCCACTCGGTGCAGGGCTGGGAGCCGGCCGGGTCCTGGTGGCAGTCGATGATCCGGGCGATGCCGATCACGGCGCCGGCCGCCAGGTCGCGGCCGCGGATCGTGCGGGCGACCAGCGGGGTGTGCAGGGCGGCTCGGTCGGTGCTCTGGCCCGCGTGCAGCAGTACCCGGCCCGGCTTCCACGGGCGGGGCCGGTTCTCAATGGTTTTGGCGCCGGTCAGGATGCAGGTCGCCCAGGGCTGACGGATCGTGATGCCGCGGATCCAGTCGCCTTCGATGAGCGGGCTCGGTGTCATGCGGCCCGCCCCCGTACTGCGGTGCCCGGGCGGCCGGCCCGACGGCCGTTGACGCTCGGAACGCGCGCATGGTCGGGGCGGGCCCGGACGATGTCGCCGGTGTGTTTGCCCTCGTACATCGCCGCATCCGCAGCACGCATCAAGGTCGGCAAGTCGCAGCCAGCGACAGCGGCCGGGGTGGCGGCGCCGTGCGTCCAGAACCACTCGGAGAACCGACGCGAGCTGGCGGCGCTCCACCGGGTCGGGGCGGGCGAACAACTGCTCAGCCTCGCTGCGTACGGTGGCGCTCCTTGTCGGTGACGGCAGGATCGGGGAGCTGCTGATAGGTCATGCTTCTGGTCCTTCCGTCAGCGGCCGGTGCGGCGCTGGGTGTCGGCGAGGATGGCCTGCCGGCGAGGCCGGCCGGTCTTGCGCGGGTGGGCAGTGATCACGACGGGTCCCTCCGTGGTCTGCGGGTCGGGGCAAAGCTGTGCCCGCCGTCCGTGGTGGGCGCGGCGGGCGCGGATGGGAGTGGGGGTTACTGGCAGCCGTGGCCCATGGGGAACCAGGCGCCGCAGTAGACGGTGATGTGCTGGCCGTCGGTGGCGGGTGCGGGGTGAGGGTCGTGCACCGGGCAGGCCGGTGTGGAGATGTGGGGCATGTGGGTCTCCGTGGGCTGGCCGCCCGCTGCCCGGTCAGTTCTCGGTGCCGAGCTCGGCCGGGCTGGTGGCCTGACGGCGCGGGATCGGGTCGGTGCGTTCCGGGCTGGGGCGGCGGCCCTGCCGCATCAGAGCGGCGGTTAGGCGGGCTGCTTCGGGGTGGGTGCGCAGGGCTGCGGCGGCTTCGTCGACGACGATCGTCAGGGGCTTCGGGGCGGGCAGAGCGGGGCGGTTCACGGGCTTCTCCATCAGCTGTGGCCGCCGCCCGAACCACGGCGTGGCGGGCGGCGGGTGGGCGGGTGTGGTGTCAGGGCTGGAGCACTGCGGTGGTGGTCCACAGGACGGTGGCCGCGCCGGTGGTGAGGGTGAGCCAGGCCAGCGCGTCGGCCCAGATCCGGCCGCCGGTGCCTTTCGGATCGCGAAGGTCCGCGAACGTGTCGCCGAGACGTGTCTGGAGGGAGGCGAGTATGCCGAGGTCGGTGTACCAGCGTCCGCGCCGGTCGACCTCGCCGGTCGTCTCCCCATCGGGATAGTGGCCACCGTGGAGTGCCTGGCGGTGGTACTCGCCCTCCGCGCCGATCTCCGGCGGGCTGAAGCGGACGGGGCTGGTGGTGCGGCAGAGGGGGCAGCGGTAGAGGTAGCGGCGCAACGTGTTTCCTTCTGCTGACGCAGGCCCTGCACCCCCCTCCCTTGAAAGGGGCTGGGGAGGGGGTGCAGGGCCCGGGGAGGGGGGTGGTGCAGATTTGGTTGTCTGGCTTGTCTTCGCAGGTCAGAAGTTGTCTTGGAGGTTGTCTGCCGGTTGTCTCGACCTTGTCCGCGGACAAGGTCGAGACAACCGGCAGACAAGGTCGGGACAACCTCTTGGGCGGGGTCAGTCGAATGCGGTGAGGGCCGCCTCGATGTCCTCCAGGAGGTAGACGGTGGGCTTGCCCTTCACGTCGGACAGCCGGGTGGATTCCAGCTCGACGTCTGCGTCGGCGAGTTCCTTCTGCAGGGTCCGGGCGACCATTCCGAGACGGATGCGGTCCTCGCGGTCGTCCCACTGCCCCCACCGCCCGGGGTCGTCCTTGCGGAGGTGGTCGTGGATCTGGCCGATGGTCAGGTGCTCCGGGTTGCTCTCGTGAACGAATACTTCGCGCAGGGTTCGGAGGATTCCGGGTGCCTCGGGCCGGGTCTCGGTGCCCGTTCCGGCGGGTGCATTGCAGGCATCGCGGAGTTCATTCCAGGCGTCGAGGAGTCCGGCTTCGGTGAGGGTGTGGGTAAGGTCGGGCAGGCCGGCGGCGGCGCGTTCGGCGCCGAGCCGGGCGGCTTGTTCGGCGTCGATTTCGCGGACCTGGTAGCGGATCGGGCGGTTGGACATGCCGGGCAGGCCGACGCCGTAGATCTGGCCGGCGTCATTGCGGGCGGTGTGGGTGGCCGCGCGGAGCAGGTCTGCCCGGTACCCCTCGGCGACGGCTCCGGCGCCGAGGAGTTCGGTGACGTCGACCCGCCGACAGGCGCCCAGGAGCTTGGCGGCGAGCTTGGGGCCGATGGCCTCCCCGAGGTAGTCCTTCGTGCCGAACTGGCTGCCGCCGTAGACCCAGATCGCTTCCTTGCGGCCCAGGAGCAGCAGCTTGATCAGCAGGGCCTTGGCGGTGGGGGAGAGCTGGGGCCACTCGTCGACGAACGCGCAGATCGCGGGGTGTTCGGGGCTGACCTTCCATTTGTTGCCCCAGCCGTAGGCGGCGCGCTGCCGGGCCCGGGCGGAGCACCAGGCCAGGAGGAACTCGAGGACGGCGATGATGAGGTCGTCGTCCATGCACGCGGTCAGGGTGATGGCCGGCCCGAGGTCGCCGACCCCGGTGCCGACGGGGTCGAGGTTGAGGATGACGGCGTCGCGGGTGGAGGTGACGGCCTCGGCGGCGGCGAGCATGACGCCGCTCTTGCCGCCGCCGGAGTCGGCGACCATGAGCAGCATCAGCCCGGCCAGCGAGAACGTGAGCGGGGTGGCGTCCATGGCGACACCGAAGTCGAACATGTCGGTGATCGATGCGGACAGCGGCGCCCGGTAGGGGACCGGCCCGACCAGCTCGGGAGTGAACGGATCGGTCAGGATCATCCGGACCGTGCAACTGCCACCGTGCTCCGGATCCGACTCGATCAGCAAGCCGTTGCGGCGGAGCTTCAGCAGGGTGATCAGGTTCCGGTAGGCCTGGGACTCGTTGAGGTCGTCAGGGCTTCCGGTCTTGAAGGAGACGCGTGCGGACCAGCCCCACGGCTCCTTCGTACCGTCGGTGACGGCCTCGATGTCGCCGCCTTCGTGAAGGATCGCGCGGCGCAGCGCTTCCTCGGCCTGTTCCACGGTCGTGACGTCGCGGACCGGGAACGACGTCAGGTCCACGGTCTCGGGTGCGGGTTCGGTGGTTGCGTCGGAGCTGTTCTGGGCGCTGCTGGCAACGGGTTCGAGTTCGGGTGGTCCGACGAGGTCGGCGGGCAGGGCGCGTTCGGTGAGGGCAAGGGGGTGGTGGCCGAGCCACCAGGCGGCCCCGGCCAGGACCGGCAGGGCCAGGAGACCGACGGTGGGTGCGGCGAGGACCAGGGCGAGGGCTGCGGCACTCGTGGGGACGATGACCCCGGCGAACCGGCCCAGGCTGCGCACGGTGCGGTAGCGGCGGACCTGGTCGGGCGTGGGCTGCAGCAGCTCGGTCTGGAACGGAATCCGCCCCAGCGCGGTGCCCGCGCGGGCCTTCAGCTTGAGCTCGGCGTGCGTGTTCTTCAGCCGGGCCGCCTCCTGGGGGGTGAGACCGAAGTCGACGGCCTCACGGGCCAGCTTCTGGGCCCGCTTGTTCAGCCGCTTTATGTCGGCGGTCGTGTCCTCGCGCTGCGCGGTGTAGACGTCGAGATGCGCCTTGACCAGGCGTCGGCGGATCTCCTCGTCCGACATGGAACCCAGGGTCGTCCAGTGGACAGTGGCCGCCCACCCATGACGCAGGCCAGGACCGGTCTGCCCGGCCACGTAACGGGCCGCGACAGCGGCGTAGAGGGCAATGCTGCGCCTGGTGCTCGCAGCGCGGTGAGCGGCGTTCCCGCGCTGCTGGTCCTGCTCCTGGTCGTTTTGCCGGGGGCCGGGGTCTTCGTCGTCGACGATTTCGGCCCAGACGTATTCGCCTTCGTACGGTTCCACCTGGCCGTGGGTGGGGTGGGTGGTGCTCATTTCTCCTCCATGCGGGGGTCGTTCGGAACAGCGCGAAGGGGACCGGGCCTCGGTGGGGCCGGTCCGGGGGTGGCTGGGGGTGGTTTCGGGCCGGGGTGGCCCGCCACACGCCCGCGGTGGCGGGGGTGTGGGGGACCATCACGGCCCGGCGCCTATCCGCCGAAGACCCAGAAACCGACGTTGTTGCTGATCAGAACAGCGGAGTTGAGGGCGATTCCGAGGAAGCCGACGCCGCTGCCCGCGGAGATACCGATCAGCGTCCCGCCGGCCATTTCCCGCCAGTCCTTCGGCCTCCAGTTGGATGCGTAGGACTTCACGAGGAACCAGACCAGGATGCAGATGCCCAGCAGCGCCCCGAACGCGTTGACGGGGGTGACGTGGGTGGTGGGCGGGTTGGCCGGGCTCTGGGCTCCGGCGAGGCCCTTGATGGCCTGCTCGCCCGCGATGTTCATGCCCACCCGCATGGCTCCGGCGCCGCCGCCGAGCAGGCCGGCGGAGTTCACGGTGACGGCCAGGACCGCGAGGGCCACGAGGAACACGGTCTTCTTGTCCCTGAGAACGTTGAACTTGAAGCCGGCGATGATCAGGACGAGGGCGATCGCGCCGAAAGCGATGGTGCCGAAGCTCCCGTTGGCGACCGGGTTGTCGAAGAGGTTCATGGTCAGGCTCCAGTGAAGAGGCGGAGGAAGTAGCGGCCGGTGAGGACGATCAGGCCGCAGGGGATGGCCCAGATGACGGGGCGGGTGACGATCCAGCCCAGGCCCGAGGACAGAATCTTCCGGGCGGCCTGCCAGACGGTCCCGCCGACGAGGGCGGCCGTCTTCACCAGGACCCTGCAGATCGCGCCGAAGGGGCCGGGGACGACCTGGCCCACGAGGACCGGGGCAATGACGCCGAAGGCGACACCCACGGGCCCGAGCATCGCGTCGGTCAGCGTGTGGGTGTCGAGGACATGGGCGACCCACTGGGCGGCCGTGCGGTCGCCCAGCGGCACCAGGGTGACCGCCAGGATCGCGAGGCCGTTGCGCTTGAGCTGCAGACGCCCCCAGTCGACCGGATTACCGTCCGCGTCCTCACGGTTGAACCGCTCGATCAGACCCGTCGCGATGTCGATCCAGCCGACCCCCAGAGCAGCAGCGGCCACACCCTCAGCGGCGCGCCCGGCGACGTCCGTCCAGTCCGGGCCCGCACGCCCGCCCTGCTCGGCACCCGCCCCGTCAACCGCGGTGTCGATGTCGGCCTCGTCGGTGGTCTTCGCGGCGAAGAGGTCTGCGCCGTTGTGCTGGTCGGGGACACGGCTTGGAGGGGCAGGGGGCGGGACGGTGCCGGTGATGGGGCACACGACGTACGTCTCGGCCGCGAGCGCGCAGCCCTGGCGGATCGGGCAGGTCGCGCAGCAGCCCCCGTCGACGGCACCGGGCCACTCTGTGGACGGCTCGTCCGCCGTGTCCTGGAGGGGCCTGGCGGTCGTGTCCGTCACGATGCCACCCGGCCCGATGCCACCTGCCCGTAAAGCCAGGCACGCACCGTCATCTCATCCAGGTCCGGGGCACCCACCGGGGCGGCGGGATCCGTGGTGAGAACGGAGTGGAAACCGCAGGGCAAGGGCAGCGCGGCAACGGGCTTCGCAGCGGGCCCGAGACGCCCCGGGAAACGGGTGACAGTGGCACCCGGGGCGGCGAGGCGCCGCAGGTGACGCAGACGGCGCGGACGGCGAATGTGCAGGCAGGCGAACAGCACGAATACTCCAAGGAGATGAGGCCGCGGGGCCGCACCGGCATCCGGTGCGGCCCCGCGGAAACGTGTAGGTGAGGTGCGGGCGGGCAGGTCAGCGGGTGCGCCACCAGCCGCCGCGGTCCTGGCGGGAGCGCTCGGAGGCTTCCCACGCCTGGCCCTGCCTGTCCGCCGCCCTCGCGTTGCGGTGGTGGCCTTCGCGGCGCTTACGGGCCGCCTTGTCGCTCGCGGACTCGCCGCCGTACTGCTGTGCGAGCTTCTGGTCGTTGCCGATCAGGCCGAAAAAGGCCATGGTGATTCCACTCCTGACGTCGTGTTGGGGGTGAGGGCCGCTCCTGGCCAGGCCCTGGAAAGCGGGCCGGGAGCGGCTCGGTCTGCCGGTCTGGCCGGCGGGCCGTGTGCTGATGGCGGTGCTCGCCGGGTCTGCTCGCCGGGTCTGCGAAGCCGTGGCTCCGCTCGCCGGGTCGCTCGCCGGGTCTGCGCCGGGTCGACTGCGTGCTGTTTCCGGCAGTCGCAGCGAGGGCCAGTCCGCACGGATGCGGGCTGGCCCTCACTGGTGGTGCCGGACGGTGGTCAGGCGCTCGTGTCCTCGGACTCCTCCTCGTCCTCGAAGTTCTCGCCGCCGTCCTCCTGGGCCAGCAGCGCGCCGAACGCGATACGCACCCGCGCCTCACTGCCGACGAAACCGGCGCGTCGGAACGCATCGCGGGCCTGCCGGTAGGAGCGCGGCGGGTCGTCCGCGTAGCGCAGGTGCCGCAGGACCACGTCCAGCTGCTCGTCGGTCAGCGGCCGGCCGGGCTCGGGGACCGGCACACCCGACACGGCCGCGAGGTCGGCGAGCGTGACGGTAGGTGTGCCGCTCGGGTGTGCCGGTGTGCCGGACGGCGGCACACCCGGTGTGCCGGTCGGTGTGCCGGTTCCGGTCGGCAGCGCGCTGACCTGCGTGCCGCTGCCGTGCCGGTCGCCGTCGGGTGTGCCGGGCAGCGCCGGGGCGGCCGCCGACCACTGTCCGAGCTCCGGCAGACGGATCGCCGCCACGGACGCCGGCAGAACTTTCTCGGCGACCGTCTTCGCGGTGGTCTCGGCCTGGCCGTGCAGTTCCTCGGTCATCGTGTGCTGCGCCTTGAGGACGCCCTTGCGGTAGGCGGTCTCGGCCTTGGCCACCTTCTTCTCCAGGGCGGCGGCCAGTTCCAGGAGCTCGATGCGGTGCGCGGCCTCCGCCTCCATCTCCTCCAGCTTGTCCGCCACCGTCTGCCGCTTGGACTCCAGGGACTTCCGCGTCCCGGCAGACACCTTTCGGCCGAGCGACGGCAGGGCGATCCACCACGCGAGCTTGGTGAAGACGATCGCGATCGGCGTGAGGACCACGGCCAGGTCGATGCCCGGCTGGGACCGGGACAGGATCAGGTCGGCCGTCGGGATGGCCGCGTTGACGACCGTGAGAGCCAGACCGGCGTACTGCACCCGCCAGGCCCGGCGGCGGTTGTTCCCGGCCAGGATCTCCGTGCCCTGGAACACCACCCACAGAGCGTCCAGCGCGCCCACGGTCGGCACGGCCCACCCGCCGAAGCGCGGCTCGAGAATGTCGTAGGACACGGCCACGCTCAGGACGGCCACGCCCAGCGTGACCACCCCCAGAACGGTGAGCACGACCCCGCGCGAAGTGACCCTCCCGCCCCAGCCCTTGTCGTCCTTGTTGTTCTCCTCCACCGCTCTCTCCTTCTTTCTGGTGCGTGAAATCGCGGCCGGCATCAGCCGACCTGCGATGCGGATCAGCCGGCCGCGGCTGTCAGGCATGGGGAAGTTCCGGGCGCCGGGAGGCGGTCACGGTCTGCGCGGTGAGCCAGGCGACGGCGGCCGGGGCCATGTCGGCCGCGCCCGTGTCGGTGTCGAGCGGGGCGGTGTCGATGTCGTGCATCGCGTCGGCCGGCGGCAGCAGCCGCATGTACGGGGAGCGGGCCAGCTTGATCAGACCGCCGGTGCTGTCCAGGCGGGCCAGGGTGTAGCGGGTCTCGCCGCTGGCGAAGGGGATGGTCGCGTCGACCCGGCAGACCACCGTGTGGCCGGGCTTGCCCGTCCAGAATTTCTCGGGGTCGCGGTAGAGGACGTAGTCGTCGCACCGGTAGGTGACCGGCGCGACGACCGTGACGGCGTCGGGGGTGTGCGCGTGCATGTGTGTCTCCCTCAGATCGGGTCGGGTCTGTGCCCGGAGTGGGGTTTCACGAAAGGCCGGCTGCCCCTGGGGTGGGCAGCCGGCCGGGGAAAAGAGCACAGGATGGGCAACGACTTCGTGGCCCGTCCCGTGTCATGGGCGGCGCGGGGCGCTCACTTGCCGTTGAGTCCGAGCACCGACTGGGCGTGCCGTTGAAGGGCTTCTTCGGCCTGCTGGCGGGCTTCCTCGGCCTTGGCCGCGGCCTCGGCGGCAGCGGCCGCTGCCGCCTGCTGGTCCTCAAGGGCGCTCATGCGGCGTACCCCCTGGCCTGCTCGCTCGCCTTGAAGACGATGTCGGCGGTGGTCATGCGGAGGACTGGCTGGCGGTCGTACGTGCCGGGGACCATGTCGGCGAAGGTCCGGCGAGCGCGGCGGCCGGCCGTCCGGGCGCGGTCGTCGCCGTCGACAAGAAGGTGCTGGACAACCTGGTGGAACTCGGTCTCGTCGGGCATGGGGCCGAGGTCGTTGTCCTTCTCCTCCTGGTCCTCGTACCACCCGGCACGTGGGGAAATTGCCATAATGGTCATGCGGATCAGCTCCTGTGAGAGGTCGCTGTGGTCCGTGCTGGCCCCCGGCACATATGGCGTCTTCAGCGCCGTGTCGGGGGTCGCCCCATTCAGGGGCGGCGCACGGTGGGGTCCTGTAGCCCCACGCCGCCACCAGCCCGCGATGCGGCGGGCTGGGGACGACGTGGAGAACAGGAGCAGGTCAAGCTGCGACCACGAGGCCTCCGTCTTCTCGGGCAAAGACGAAGTCGAAGGTGCTGTCGGCACCGGCCGCGTTGTAGACAGTGATGTCCCAGGCCCTGCCCTGGTCAGCGATCTGCATGACCATCGCCCCGATCCGCTCGACAGCCTCACGCGACAGGCCCTGTTTCGTAGTCGGCCCGGCGTTCATCGTGTAGGCGAGCGTGTACCGCTCGCTGCGGGCCGCGGCGGTGCGCTCCAGGAGGTGCTGCCAGTCGGCCGCGGCAGCGGCGGCGAGGCGGCCGGGCTGGCGGATCTCCCGGTCGACTGCCAGTTCCTGCCCGGTTCGGCCGCCGCGGACCAGGCCGTCGCTCGCCCGGTCGCCAATCCCGTCGCGCAGTGCGAGTTCCTCGCACGCCGGACGGACTGGGCAGCTCTGGCAGAACCGCTGTGCACTGGCCCGCTGCGCTGCCCAGATCGCGGGCGGCAGACCGTCGTTGCGGTTGAACAAGGCGCGGTCGATCCGGCCACCGCAACGGGCACCGGCGGCGACGGCGGCCTGGAGCACGGGGCGGCGAGCGAGGCGGGCGGCCTCGGGCGAAATCCTGTCGAGCGTCATGGCTGTCCTTCCGTGGTGGGCTTGTGTGTGGGCAGCGTGATGAGCCCCCAGGCCGAGGTGCCTGGGGGCTCATCACGCGTGAGTGGTCAGATGTGGAGGGGCTTGAGAGGCAGGCCGGGGCCGCCATGCGTCGGAGCGGGCCAGGAGGCGGCGCGGCGGATGAGCTCGTGCTCATCAACGAGGGACGTCGACCGGGCCTCGGGACGCGGAACGTTGTGACGGGCTCGGGTCGCCCGGTCCACCCTCGGGAGGGCCTGCCGCAACGACCACTGATGCACACGAGCCTGCTCCCGCTCCTCAACACGGCGCTGCGCGGCCACAGTCCGGTCCGTGAGGGCCTGCTGCTCGCGGGCGAGGACAGCGGTTGCCTCGAACTCGCGAAGCGCAATCTCCAGTTCGCGGCCCGTGCCGCACCGACCGCCAGCCCCGCACGTCGTGCACGTAGCGCGGTGTGCGATGACCGCGCGGCGGGCCCGATCCAGCAGCGGGAGCAGCCTGGTGCCGGCGGGGGCAACCTGCTGTTCACGGCTGTCGGCGAGTTTGTGTACAGGAGCCGGGACTGTCGTTGCCTTGGGCTTGGGTAACACCTTGGTCGCACGGCGGGACACTGTGGTCGGGGCCGCCTCGACTAGCTCAGTGCGCCAGGCGTTGACGTCGACGTCGAGGGTGACTCGGCGGTTGCTGTTGAGACAGCGGCGTGACTCGGTGCTGCGGTAGCGCTTGGTGGGATGCGGTACGAGTTTCGGAGCGCCGAGCATGCCGGTGATCGGGGTCCACCGCTCGCAGCTGGGGCAGCGCAGGTGCTCCTTGCCGGGCGTCAGGTCGATGTCGTTGATCTTGAGCTCGGAGGCAACGATCGGCAGAAGGGTACTGACGTTCTTCGTACGTGTCTTCCGGCGGCGCTTACGGGCCTCGGGCTGCGCGGATGCCGTGGTCATCAGGGGCTCCTCGTGTTGGAGGGAAGAGAGGTGCGCCGCGGTGGGCTCTCCGACCGCCAGGCGCACGACGTAGGTCGGCGGTCCTGGAGGCCGGACAGCGCATCAGCGCTGCGACGTGCACGGGAGCGCTCGGTCAGGGGACCGATCCGGGGGATTTGGTGGAGCTATCGACCCCGGCCCTCCCCCTCTTCGGGGCAAGGGCTCCTGCTGTGGTGCGGTACTCAGTGCTGGCATGCCCTGCGTGTGAAACAGACGTGACACACCATCAACGGCTCGACTGTGGAGAGCCGTTGCCACTTCCTATCGGAAGCTGGAACCGACAGTAGGGCTCTCACGACACCCCGTCAACTACTTCCGATAGGAAGTTGGTTGGGGTCGACCCAGGACTCGCCAGGCGACTTCACCCATTACTTCCTATCGGAAGCTGCGCTAGGGTTTCGACATGACCTCGAAACCAGCTACGGCCAAGTCGATTGCGGAGGAGTTCCGCGATCGGATCGCCACTGGTGATCTACTGCCGGGCGACAAGCTGCCCAGCACGAAGAACATCGCGGCCGAGTTCGGTGCCAGCGAGTTGGTCGTCTACCGGGCGATCACCCAGCTCAAGGAGTCCGGCCACGTTGTAGCAAGACAGGGGCTGGGAGCGTTCGTTCGCGTCTATGACCCGCTGCTTTGGAACCCTGGCGAATATGAACGCGGAGAACGGGCCGACGATCCAGTCACCAACACGGACGATTGGAAGGCTCAGGTCCGAGCACAGGGGCGGGAACCTGAGCAGAGCGTTCCGCAGGTGTCGATCGAGCCCGCGCCGAGGAACGTTGCCGAATGGCTGGCCTTGGAAATCGGCACGCTCGTAGTCGTTCGCCGACGGCTCCGCCTCGTCGACGGTGAGCGCTGCCAACTCGCTGACTCGTGGTTCCCCGTACACATCGCAGAGGGCACGCCGCTCATGGAAGAGCGGGATGTGACCATGCAAGGCGGCATCCTTGCTGCCACTGGCAACCCTCAGCACCGAATCCGGGATGAGCTGGACATCCGGATGCCTTCGAGCCTTGAGATCGAACGGCTTGAACTGCAGCAACTGCCCGGGACGCCTGTCTGCCAGCACGCGCGCATCGGATACGGCGCCGACGGCTCTCCGGTTCGCGTGATGGTGACGATCGCCCCCGGCGACCGCAATCGGATCATCTACGAGCTGGGGGTCGACAAGTGAAACTGCGCCGAGCAACACCTGATGATGCGGACGCCCTCATGGCCCTCCGTATCGAGGCCGAACAGTGGCTCGCCCAGGCTGGGATCGATCAGTGGCGCAACCCACGAACTCGTGGTCCTGCGCTGGCCAAGTGGATGGCCGACATTGAGGCCGGACGCACCTGGGCCATCGTCGGCAATGACCAGGCCGTGCTCGCCACAGTTACGATCGCCCCGCCTGACATGGACTTCTGGCAGGAGAACGACCACCCTCAGAATGCGCTGTACGTCGCAAAGCTCATCACCGCTAGGTCGTCCAAAGGCTCGCACCTGGGCGGCCGGCTCTTGGACTGGGTAGCTGGGCAGGCACGGCGACAGGGCAAGGACTGGATTCGTCTGGACTGCTGGCGCAGCAACACTCAGCTCCAGGAGTTCTACCTCCTCGAGGGCTTCCAGCATGTACGTACCGAGGCACCGTCACACCGTCTCTCAGGTTGGCTTGGGCAACGCCCGGTATCCGTTGTCCGCCACCCGGAGTCGCCGCTGGCAGACGGGCATGTGGCGATGAAGAGCGCATCGACGAGCGCACGCTGACGCCTGTTCAGCGCGTGCCACCACCTCGAGGAGGTGCAGCAAACTGATGAGCAAGGTGACCTGGCGCCGACACGCGCGCTGCCTGCTCGACCTCGACGCTGGTCGGGTTGACAGCGTTGAGCGCGGCCTTGAGTGTCAGGGTGTCCCGCTGCCACCTCTTCGGCGCGATGAGCTTCAGCCGCGGCGCTTCTTCTGGGGCGAGGACCTGGCTCCGGCAGTCGATGACCGGGATGAGTCCGAGGTTGTGTCCGTAGAGGAACACGGGCTTTCGCGCGATGAGCGAGCGCAATTCGAGTCGGGCGATGGGGCCGAGGAGATAGACGCGGCTACCGGGCCTCTTCTGCTTGCCCACGACGACGAGACCGTCGATTCCTCCGACGACGCTGTCCCAGTTGTACGGGCGGCCGGCGGTGAAGACGCTGCGGTAGTGGAGGATTCCGACACCATCCGGCAGTTGCTCAGTAATCTGCGTAAGCCAGCTGTCCCACTTAGGGCTGTTCATCGTCCTCGGCGCTGCGCTGATGTAGATCCGCACGGGAGCGTCAGGTGCCCGGCTGGCAGCGATCCGTTCCATCGCTGTGGCGAAGCGGTGCTGCTGCACCGCCTTGGCAAAGGTCTCAACGTCCAAGGGATCGGTCTGCGTGGCGTGCATGCTGCTCATCATGCCGGTCTGGACTCCCGGGCTACATCGATGGGGCGGCGGGGTGTCTTCGATCTGCCGATGCATCAAGAACGCACAGAGGAAGAGCGACACGGTTGGTACCAGGGTGTCGTTACATTATGTGCGGAGAGTAGTGTGTCTGTGGATAAGATCAGTACAGACATAGCTAAGCCCCGCGAGGCTGCACTCCGGGGCACGGCCGCAGACCCTCTGGGAAGGTCTCGACATGACTCAGGATACCCGTACCCTCCGCCAGACACACAAGGCACCCACTGCCGTAGTAGCGATGACCTGCGCGTCGCTCCGGCGGGCGGGTGCCTTTTCCATGCTGCCGTGCTCGTCCGGGCACAGGTACACCTCACCCCTTGCGGGGTCGAGATGACGTGAACTTGAGGGCGGCGCCTGCCTCGCAGGACTTCTAGCCGCCCGGGGCCCGACCTCACGGTGATGCCACTCACCTCGGCTCAGCGCCCCATCTAAATCTCCGGTTCCGGCCTGCCAGGGCCGGACCGAAGGAGCTGTTCGACCCGGTGCCAGCCGGCTTCGAACGGTTCAACTCTTGGTTCTCCAGAACCCGAAGCGCCAAAAGGGGCTTCGTTGTACCCACTCTCGACGAGGGATGCGGTTGCCATTTTGCATCATCGATGCACCTTTCGCCAGTCTCTCGATGCCCGATTGATCCATATTTGCGGCCCCGTGGTGTCCCATGTGACACAAGATTCACGTCCGGTGCATCGAGAATCTGCCGCTCAACTGGATGGCGTCGACCAGTCGAAAGGCTCTCGTCGATCCATCTCGTCGGGATCTTTCTGCGCCCTTGGTGTCACGTCTGCCACCGGTTTCGCACTTGGGGCATGTGTGACGCACATCTACACCCTCAGCCACCCCGATCTCCACGCACCCTTCCGGGCGGCCCGGTGAGTGCCGTAGCGGCGCAGGCCGCTGTGCTCCCCCGCCCTCGCACGGCGTTCGTCAGCGGGGCGTCGCGCCGTCGGCTGCGGTCGATCCCGGCGCAGGCCGGTCCAGTTGTTCCGCTGGAGCTGGGC
The DNA here is from genome assembly GCF_042890955.1 of Streptomyces sp. NPDC001933. Lineage (NCBI taxonomy): Bacteria > Bacillati > Actinomycetota > Actinomycetes > Kitasatosporales > Streptomycetaceae > Streptomyces > Streptomyces sp. NPDC001933. The sequence goes on from NZ_JBIASS010000034.1 coordinate 17,068, forward strand.
AATCCGCTCCAGCTGTCGAAGACGATGCGGGCCCGGCTGCTCGCCGCGGTGCGCGCGCTGGTGTCGTCTCCAGCGCTGGCCGGGGCGTCGGACTGTGCGCGGCTGGCGTCGGTGGTGCTGATGGCGAAGGCGAAGGTCCGCGACGACTATCAGGCGTCGATCTGGGCGGCGGAGCTCGGTCGCTGGCTGGGGGTCTCCCAGTCGACGGTCGCGCACACGGTGCTGCCCGAGCTGCGCGGTGCGGGGTTTCTCGGCTCGAACGTCGCGACGAACGCCTTCGGGCACGCGACGGGCCTGGAGTGCTGGGTGATCCCCATGTACCGGGCGCAGAAGGCCGGCGACCGACGGCACGCCCTGGCCCTGTCGCGCTCCGAACTGGCGGTGCTACTGAGCCTGATCGAGGTGCTGTTCGGTCCAGGGTGGGCGCCGAAGGACAAGGCGCCGGTCCCGGCCGGGCTGCTCGCCCGGCGTACGGGCCGAGGGGCGGCGACGGATCGGCTCGGGCTGCTGCTGATGGTGCTGACGACGGGTTCGGCGGGCTGGCTTCAGCTGTGCCCGGGGTCGGTGGACACCGGGCGCGGGCGTCCGGCGGCGACAGTCGCGCGGCTGCTGGGCTGCACGGCGGCGGCCGGGGCGAAGGTGCTCAAGCGCCTCCAGGAGCACGGCGTCGCGAACGTGGTGCGCCAGGAGACCGGCTCGGGTCTGCACGCGCGGTCGCGGGTGCGCCTGGTGCCGGTCGCAGAGGCCCACGGCGCGGCCGTGCGGGAGGCCCGCCGGGTTGCGGACGCCGTGTTTTCAGACCTCGCCGCTACTGCATCCGGAGATCTTGGGTCCGTCGAGACGGGCGAGACCCGTGTGGCGACTGGGATCGAGGGTGCCGGGCAGGTCGAGATGGCCGGATCGGCAGACCTTGCCGCAATTGCACAGCACCACGCTCTCCACGCTTCTGGGGTTACTGCTGGTGGTTCTCTCTCGCTCTCTTGTGGTTTTTCCGGCGAAGGCCGTGGTGGGAACCACGGTCTGCCGGACCGCGCGTGCGTGCGCGAGGACGGCGGCCCGCTGCGCGGGGAACAGCCGAAGGAGTCCCCGTCGATCAGCAGCGAGAAGCCCGGCCGCGGGACGGTGCCCGGTGCCGGTCGGGGCAGGCAGCAGCGGGGGAGGGTGCCTCTGCCGCCGGAGGATCTGCGGACCGTTCTGGCTCCGGTCGAGCTGGTGTGGGCGCGGCTGGAGCGTCCAGCGGCCCGCCGTCTGGTGGAGGCCGCCGCCCACAGCGAGCTGGGCAGGGTGGTCGGGTTCGCCGGTCGCGCGGACGCGCCGCAGGTCCTCGCCGACCGGCTTGCCCGGCACCTGGAGAACCAGATGCGGCTTGGCCGTCCGATCATGGACCCGGTGGGCTGGCTGATCGGCCTGGCCCTGCCGCAGCGTCAGCAGTGCGGCGACGTGCGGTGCGACGACCGGGTGCTGCTCGGCTCCGGGCAGGACTGTCCGCGCTGCGCGGAGAAGCAGGCCGACCGCCGCGACCAGCGCCGTGTGGTCGCGGCCGCCGTCGACGCGGCGATGCCGAACGCCTCCGAGACCGAGCGCCGCGCGGCCACCGAGCAGCAACTGCACCAGGACGTGACCGCCAGGGCCTGGGCCCTGGAGCACGAGTGGGAGCAGGTCCGGGCCCGGCAGGCCGCCGCAGCTCAGGCCCGCGCCGAAGCTGCGGCCGCGCAGTCGGCCGACGACGTCCCGGCCGCGCCGATGGCGCCGGTCGTCCTGCCCGCGCCGCGTCCGCTTGCCGCGCCCGACCCGGTCGACGACGTCGACCAGGAGCAGGAGCTCGTCCTCGAGGACCTGACCCGTGAGCAGGTCCGCGCCTGGCGGGTGCGGGGGTTGAAGGACCACAGCGTCGTCTTCGACCACATCGACCAGTACGGCGAGCCGTCCGCGAGGCGACTGTTCAGCAATCAGCTGGTCGACGAAGCACAGCGCCTGGAAGGCACGCACCACCTGGTCCTCGGGCACACCGCCTGGGGGCAGGCATGAACGGCTGCGAGGTTTCCGGGGTCGACCTGGCCCGGGTCGCGCTACGGGCCGCGAGGGAAGCGGCACGGAAGAGCGGCACCGGCCAGAAGGCGAAGGAGAAGAAGCCGCGAGCCGCCACGATGGTGCGGCGCGACGGGCGCGAGCCGATGGGCCTGGGCACCGCGATCGGCACGCTGGTCGCCTCCCGGAGCTGGGAGATCCCGGCCATCGGCGCCTCCCTGCGTGAACGGTGGGCGGTCATCGCTCCCGAGCTCGCCGGGCACGTCGCCGCCGTCCGCTTCGACCCGGACTCCGGCCGGCTCACCGTGTGCCCGGAGTCGTCGGCATGGGCGACGAAAGCCCGCCTGGAACAGACCCGCGTCATCGCGGCCGCCAACAAGGCAGCGGGCCGGATCGTCGTGAACTCCCTGCGGATCCTGCCGCCCGGCGCCATGCCCGCACCCGGCCCGGCCGACGTCGCTGCGGCAGACCCGGTCCCGGCCGCGCCCACCAGCCCGGCGAAGATCAGGAAGACGGCGTGCGAGGGCTATCGGCGCGCACTGGAAGCCCACCGCGCGGTTGCCCAGCCGTCCTGGGCGGACCCGCACATCGCGCGGGCGGTAGAGCGACAGACTGCCGCATTGCGGGAACTGTCCCGCCGCGCGTTCCCTGAGCCGCCCGCAGTGCCGGACGACGTGCCAGCCCCGATCGAGCAAGCCCGTGTCCAGCGCCGCCGGCAGGCTGCGGCGACCGAGGCCGCCGCGCTGCGCCGGGCCCGAATCGAGCGGCCTCGTGGGGCTCAAGTACCGGGCATGGTGCCACTTCAGCAGCCCCCAACTGACGAGGTGGCGTGAAAGCGCCCGGTGCGCCCTGTCGTGGGGTCTGTCGGGGCTGGTCTCTGGGAGATCGGGGCGAGACACTCGGCACGACCCCAGCGTCCGCATCACGCTTGTTGACCGCCCGCCAACTATGTGCGGCCAGAGCGGAGCGCCTCGTACCCGTTCCAACGATTCAGGTCCGCTCGTTAAGACTGAGCAGCAGGCCGCGTTGCGAGCCCTCCAGGGCTGATGACGACTCGCGGAAGCTCCAGCCATGTAGCAACTGAAGCTTCCCCGTGATCTTGGACACTCGATGCCTATGCTGCGAGGTCGTGTTGGTGCCGTTGCCGGGTCTCGGCCGGGGTGAACCTTCCCCTTGATTGTGGACACCTGGAGACTGGAACAGGTTCACGACGACACCTGAGCCATCACCGGCGGTGAACTGGAGCGACCACTGGGCGGCGCTGCGATTCGTGCCTTGCTTCAGCGGATGTGGACTGCGAGATACAGATCGCTACGGTTTCCCTCATTGTCCGGGTATCCCATTCCTGGCAGTACGAGGAACGTGCCCGAGCTGATGCCCGGCGCGAAGGTGATGCTGACTGACTGGGGTGCACCCGGGAGGTGACCGGAGCCTGAGCATGATCGGCAAAGCCCTGCAGCGGTCGTACCCCGTCCGCTGCAGGCGGAACATGTCTCATGCTCGTTCGCCAGGAAAGCTATGGGTCCGCCTGACGCGGCTGCCGCGCGACTAAGGCGCAGTTCCTGGATGGCGGCGCCCTCATCGACGGGCACTCCGTTAAAGGCGTCTTTCAACCGTCCCCATAACGGCGGGCGCGGGGGTGCGGGGACAATCTCGAGAAACGTTGCCCTGTGCGCGGACTTGGTTTGAGGATCGACGAGCCGGGTGTTCTGGGGCGTCTTTAGACGTAGGACGTGCTCCGCGGCTGCGGCGATGTCAGCGAGGATTGCGGCGGGAAGCCAGGCCTGTGCCGGGTCTGGGGAAGGGATTTCCTGGAGAGCGGCGCTCAGCGGTGGGCGCCGATACGGATTCTTGTCGAGAAGTGCTGCAAGCAAGGCGGCGATGTGGGGGGAAAGGCCTGCGAGATCTGGCGGCTCGTGAACGGACCGGTATTGCACCTCTTCCCAGCGTCCCTGTCCGAAGGGGTGCCGCCCAGTCGCCGCGTAGGCAAGTACGGCTCCGAAGGCGAAGAGATCAGCGCGCTCGTCTGCTGTTGCGGTGGTGAGGTACTCGGGTGCCATGTAGCCGATCGTGCCGACGGCTTGGCCCACGTTGGTCAGGGCACTGTCGTTATGTGTGCGGGCGATACCAAAGTCGATCAGGTGTGGACCCGTGCGTGACAGCAGGACGTTGGCAGGTTTCAGGTCTCGGTGAACCGTGCCAGCCTCGTGAACGGTGTGCAGAGCGGTTCCCAGCTGGTGAGCTATACCTGCCCAAGCGGGTGTTCCCAATGGGCCGTGCCGGATGACCGCGTCAGCAAGCGTGGGGCCCGCGATGTATTCGGTAGCCAGCCATGGCTGGGCCGCATCCATGTCCGCAGCAACGACCTTGACCAGTCCCGGTCCCGTCATTTCTTGCGCGACGCGAACTTCGCGCATGAACCGGCGGCGGAACTCGCTGTCGCTCGCGTGCTCGGGGCGCACCACTTTGAGGGCAACCACGTCGCCCTGCGGCCCGCGACCGATGTAAACCACACCCATTCCGCCTTGACCAAGCCGGCCCAGGAGCTGGTAGCCGCCGAGCTCCACTGGGTCGTCCATCAGTAGCTGCTGCACTTGTCCCCCATCTACATGGCCCACGCAGCATGCCACCCGCTGGTCTCCGCTTGGGCAAGCGACTTTACGGACTTCTTTCCGGTCGTAGCTACCCAGGCGACAGGAATACGACCGCTGCGGAACAAGTGCTCTCCGCCAGTACCGCTCAAGACCTTGGAGTCCTGCGTGGAGTGCTTCGACGGCACGCCCGCCGACCCCGCCTCCTACATCGCTCCCCCAGCCAAGCACCTGCTTGCCGCCTGATCCGAGAGGACACCCGACCATGAGCACCACCACCCTCGCCGCCCTCACCGAGCCGGACCGCCCCAAGAACCTGCTGATCAGGTTCATCACGGTCGGCGGCAGCTACGTGGACGTCACCGGACCCGGCGAGCACTCGAAGAAGAACCGCCGGGACTGCTACGGCTGCGGAGACTCCTCCGACCGGCCCGAGGAGGACTACCTGTTCAGCATCCGGCCGGACGCCAACCACCACGCCGCCGCCTGCCGCGCCATCCCGCTCAAGTGACCGCCCGCCATCTGCGCGGCGCCCTGCTGCTCGCCGTCGCCGTCCCGCTCGCCGCGGCGACGGCCGCCGCCGCGCTCAAGGCCAGCCACCTCAAGCTCCACGCCGACCGGCATCGCATCGAGATCACCGCCCGCCCCCGGCCGGGCTGCCCGCACTGCCACGGCAAGGGCGGCTGGTGGATCGGCGGCGCCTTCCCCGAGATGGAGGCATGCGGCTGCTGGTCCGGCCGGCGAGAGCTGCACATCCGGCTCCTGCGCATCCCGGCCTGGACCGAGCCTCCGTTCTGAGCACCGCCGCCCCCGGCCGGAGACCGGCCGGGGGCGAAGGCACCACGGGGCGTCCGCAGCATCGGCAGAGGCCGGCCGCCCCACACACCCCCAAACCCCGAATCCGAGATGAGGAGCACACCCAGCATGACCGATCGCATCCGCGCCATCGAGGGCCTCGCCCTGGTCGCCGCCCTGACCTCCGTCTTCGACGGAGTCCACGGTCTGGGGGACCAGGTCGTGCAGAACTCGTACGACGCGATGACCAAGGGCATGCACGGCTCCCACCTGGTCTACAAGAACGACGGCTCCCCGGTGGAAGAGAACCCCTGGCGGCACGGCAAGGAAGGCCGCACCTGCACCGCCAGCGCCTACGGCCGCCGCTCGGTAAGCCGACACGCCGCTTCTCTGGGGGTAGCCATGTGGCGTGAGGCGAGTGGAGACCACTTCGTGCAGCTCAGTACCGGTGTGATTGGCTTCGTTCATTTTTAGGCTGCTCGATAAAGCCAGGTGTGATCGGCACTACCGTGTGCAACACGTGTGGTGCCACTGCTAGACAGGCCCGGGGTTGCTGGTGGAGATACCCAGCTCCTCGCAGACCCCCATGTTCGAGGCGCCCTCGGCGCAGGCCAACACGATCCGACAGCGCAACGCCAGGGCCTGCGACAACGTCCGCCGACGCGCCCAGCGCGCGTCAACGACTCCCGCTCGCCATCAGTGAGTTCGATCCGGACCATCGGCCTGCCGGTACGTGCCATACCAACAGTTCAGGAAAATTGACGCGTAATGGCCGGCAAGGGAGACGGTTCCCCTTGCCGGCCATCAGCTTCAAGGTGGATCAGTAGTGGTCGATGAACCAGCGGGTGCACTTGAACTTCGCACGGGTGGGCTTCACACAGGCCCGTACCGCATGACTGCGGTTGTCCTCTCCTGTCTGAAGCCGTACCGCGCCGGACTCCGCATAGTCGGCGACGTTCGCATCCGCCCAGTTTGCGATGTAGCGGCAGGTCATGACGCCTCCACCTACAGCCCGGACGTATTCGTCTGAAGGATGCCGGGGCTTGGAGTGCATGTTGAAGTCGCCCATGCTCCGCTGCACATACACCTTGTCGTACCTGGCCACATCTGTGATCGCGGCGTAGGCGTAGGCGTCGAAGATCTTGCCGGTGTAGAGGGTGAGATCACGCCCCTTGTAGGAGCGCGAGTCGGTCTCGCCGTACACCTCTCCACTGGGCACGTAGGCGAGATCGCAGCCATCGACGTTGTCGGATGCCTGAGCGGGCGCTGTAATAGCCAGCGAGCCCAGGACAGCAGCGGCGACTATTGCCGCTTTCGCTTTGGTGCGCATGCTGGTGTATCTCCTTACCGTGCCATCCGTGGGTGGCACGCCCCCTTGCCCCAGATGGCGGGGCATCTGTTCGCAGAGTAGGGGTCGGTGGTGCGCTGACACAGGCGGCTCAACGTGACTGTTACGGGCGTGTGTCACGAAAGCTGCTGAGCAATTGTCAAATTCTGCCGTTCAGTTGAGCCTGCTTGGAGCGATCTCACCTTGGCCGCCGGAGTCGGCTCAGCTGCTTTGGTTCAGGGCTCTGGTCAGATCCCGGTTGGCTGCCCTCGCGGCATCGAGATCGGACTCCTTGGCCATCGTCGCGGACAACACGGTGCATCTGGCGATCAACGCCGCCGCCCTGACGTGGTGGGGTGACGGCGATGACGTCAGTGGTTGACCTGGGCCATCAACTCGCGGTTCGCAGTGCGGGCGGCTTCAAGGTCCTCGTCCCGTTCGGCGAGTTCACCGCGCAGATCGAAGATCTGCTGTTCCAGCTCGGTGATCCGGCGCGTGACCGTCTCGACGTCAGCCGGGGCACCGAGGCCGGAGGCTTCCCAAGCCGCCTGTCCCAGGGCCTCGGAGAGCCGACGTTCGAGTCGGGTGATGTGCGCGGACAGACGGCCGTTGCGGGCCGTCAGATTCGCGACGTCGGCCAGCAGCGACTGGCGACTGACCTGCGCCCCGGTCGCCGTGCCGGGCGGCGGCTCGGAAGCCTGGGCAAGGACGGCCACGTGCAGGTCACCGTGCCGGTGGATCAGACTGCGATGGACGCTGGCGGCACGGGCGACGGACGAGACGGTGATCTCCTCGCCGTCCGCGGCCAGCTTGTCGGGGACCTTGAGGACACGGGTCCGTCGTCGGTCGGAGTCCGCTGCCCGCGCTCGGGCCAGGTAGTCCGGTGATGAGCTCACGCGTCACGCTCCAGCCGCAGGTCCGGCTCCGGCGGACGGATGCCGGGCATGCCCAGGGAGACAGCGCGGGTCTTGCGCAGGGTTCGCGTAGCCTCCGTGATCTGCTCGCGTTCGTCGTCCGTGAGCCCGTCGAGATCGGTCTCGACGCGGCGGATCAGCGTGCGGATGCACTTGATTTCCTCCTCGGAAAAAAATCGCCTCGGTGCGGGCCCAATCTTCCAAGTCGGTTGCTGGGGCGAGGCGTTCGCGATCCCGGACCATGGTGTCGAGGTAGGTCCGCAGCTCCGGCAAATACGACGGGTCGGTGCGGAAATGGTCGCAGCCCACGCAGCGGAACCGGAACGGGCAGCCGTGGCCGCCGGCCTTGACGTTGCTCGGCTCGACGCAGATCCCGTAGGGGACGGACACCTGGCCGATCCGCAGGCGGGCGTGCTCGTGCCCCACGAGCTGGCGGGCCTGGGTCCAGATCTTGTTGCCGTGCCGGTCGAACTGGTGCGAGACGAGTTTGTCGACCGCGGACCGGGTCCGCTTCTGGGTCACCCGTAACGGTGGGCTCGGGTATTGGAACCCTCCGAATGCCTGCCTGTGGGCAGCCGCGCTTTGCACCGTTTACATTGATCTGCCCTGTCCTTCGTAGGACAGCCTCAGCAGGTCTTGCCGCCGCTGGCCGAGGTACCAATTGCCGGACTGGTCAAGATCGATGGTGGTTCTGATGACGGCGGTGTCGCCGGAGGTCACCTCGGCCAGGACCTCTCCTCGCGGCGAGATGATCACGCTGGGGCAGTGTTGGTGAGGGTCTGCGACGTTCGCCGCAACGAGGAACCGCTGGTTCTCCGCTGCACGGCTGATGAGGTGGCTTCTCCAAACCCCAGCTGGCTCGGCTGTGTTTGCGGCGTGGGTGAGATAGATGAATGCCTGTGCTCCGCTGCTGGCAAGGTGCTGCCATTGCTCGGGGAAGCGGATCTCCCGGCAGATCTGGACGCCGAGGCTGACTTGCCCGCCGGCCATCGGGATGGAAAGGGTGGAGAGGTCGGTCCCCGCTTCCAGTCGGCCGCGTTCGTTCATCGCCAGGTTGATCTTCCGGTAGGTCCACCTCGCGCCGTTGGGTGAAAAGTAGACGGCGGCGTTGCTCCAGACTCCCTGGTCGAAGAGCAATGTGCCGCAGAACAGATGGACCGCTTGTCGCTGCGCCAGGTCGGCGACACGGTCTGTGGCCTGGGCGAGGGCCAGAGTGTCGAGGTCGCCAAGGACGGAGAGGTCAGGCCCGTAGCCTGACAGTGCGCCCTCGGGCAGGACGACGATGTCGTCAGGCCGGGCTTCGGCCAAGACCTCGGAGATCAACTCCACATTCCGCTTAACGTCCCAGGTGATAGGGAACTGCGCGACCGTTAGCGATATCTTCATGAATCCTTCTTCCGGCAGTTGATCCTTCCCCCGAGTGCAGGACCAGCACGGCGGCCTCATAGGACGAGGGGCACGGCTTCTGCCCCGGGCCGACCGACGTGCGGGTCGGCGATGTCGTCGTCGAGCGCCTCACCTGCGCCTGTTCCTTCCATTCCCGAAGGACCTGCCAATGATGTGCGACTGCTGTCAGCAGCCCATGAAACCCGAGCAGTCAGAGCAGCGCGAGATGCCCGGGTGCTCTCCGCGCGAGCGGAGGTGAGCAGCTCCGACTGAGCACCGAGGTCTCCGTGTGCACGCGGCGGCGAACACTGAACCGTGCGCCGTGCTCGTTTCTGATCGTCGACTGCGTGAGTGGCAGAAGCCCAGTTGTCCGCCGTGGCCGAAGGTGCGCGGCTTGCTACTGACAAGGCTGTTCTGTTCGAGTCGAGACTGTGATTGAAACCGATGAAAGTCGCATCTCACGCTAAAAGCGACCGACAGAATGGCGGTGCTGGCGGCCTGCTAGCAAGGGGCCGATATGACGAGACATCCGGACCACTGACAGGCCGCCAGGAAGCCGCACAGCCGTTTTTTTCCTGCCCCGAACGGGACCAGGTTCCGAAGTCGCGTCCTGGAATCAGGCTTAGTGGTCACGCGGATAGGCGCGGTTGGGGACACTGGCAGCAGGAACGGGCACAGGCCCGGTGATCATGGAGTTGCGACGCTCTGTAATTACTGAGGAGACCTGTGCCCGTTCTGCCGTCGTGGCTCACTGAACCGCTCTGGGATCAGTTCGCGGCCCTGTTGCCTGTGCGGCCGGAGTATCACCCGGACCATCCGCTCGGCTGCCACCGCAGGCGTATCAGCGACCGGGTCGTCTTCGACAAGGTGCTGCAACTGCTGCGTTTCGGCTGTTCCTACGAGGCGACAGCGGATACAACGTGCTCGGCCACCACGATCCGCAGCCGCCGCGATGAGTGGATACGGCTGGGCGTTTTCGCCGAGTTCAAGCGGATCGCGCTGGAGTCCTACGACCGGATCGTCGGCCTCGTCCTGGACCGGATCGCTGTCGACGGCGCTATCACCAAGGCTCCCAGAGGCGGCGAAGCAGCCGGGCGTTCGCCGGTCGACCGCGGCAAACAGGGCCTGAAACGTTCTGGCATGACGGACGGTTACGGCATTCCACTGGGCAGAGTCCTGGCCGGAGCCAATCGACATGACTCCCCGCTGCTCGCCCCGACCCTGGACCTGCTGGACGACCTCGGACCCCTGCCCCAGGACATCACCGTGCACCTGGATGCCGGCTACGACTCCGACAGGACCCGCGCCCTGCTCGCCGAACGCGGCCTGCACGGCCGGATCGCTCACAAAGGCGAGAAGGCGCCCATCCAGGCAGGTCAGAGGTGGCACGTGGAGCGTACCCACGCCTGGCAGAACGCCTTCCAGCGCCTCGCCCGCTGCTACGAGCGGCGGACCACCGTGATCAACGCGTTCTTCGATCTCGCCGACACCGTCATCACGGTACGCAGCCTGATCCGCCAGGCATGGACAACCCACCGCTGGGAAGAACGCCCGCACCGCCGCTTATGAGAACACTGTGTGGGACACCCCCGGGGTGCACCGCGCGGGACCTGGTCAGCAGCGGGCCAGCACCGCCACCTCATGGCCGAACCCCACTACCAGCCGGCCATCCGAAGTGACAGCCACCGCGAACACCTCCGCGGGGAACACCAACTCTGGTCCGGCCGGCCGGCCGGTGGTCAGGTCCCACACCCGCACCGTCCCGTCTCCACTGCCGGTGACGGCGACCGGACGGCCCTCCACCACCCCCGTCGCCACTCCGCGCACCCAGCCGGTGTGGCCGGTCAGGGGCTCGCCGATGGGCTGGCGGGTGGTCAGGTCCCACACCCGCACCGTCCCGTCCCCGCTGCCGGTGACGGCGACCGGGCCGCCGTCCACCACCCCCATCCCATACACCAAGCCGGTGTGAGTGGTCAGGGGTTCACCGATCTGCTCGCGGGTGGCCAGGTCCCACACCCGCACCATCCCTCCACCGCCGGTGAGGGTGACGGCGACCGGGCGGCCGTCCACCACCCCCGTCGCCACCGCCTCCACATCGCTGCGGAAGTGGTCTTGCAGGGGTTCGCCGATCTGCTCGCGGGTGGTCAGGTCCCACACCCGCACCGTTCCGTCATAGCTGCCAGTAACGGCGACGGGGCAGCCGTCCACCACTGCCGTCGCCACCGCAGTCACCCAGTTGGTGTGTTCGTGGAGGGGTTCGCCGACCTGCCGACCGGTGGCCAGATCCCACACCCTCACCGTCTCATCGTCGCCGCCGGTGACGGCGACAGGGCAGCCGTCCACCACCCCCGTCGCTACTCCAATCACCGCGCGGGTGTGACCGGTGAGGGGCTGGCCGACCTGCCGACCGGTGGCCAGATCCCACACACGCACCGTCCCGTCCCTGCTGCTGGTGACGGCGACCGGACGGCCCTCTACCACCCCCGTCGCTACTCCAATCACCCCGTCGGTGTGACCGGCGAGGGTCTGCCAGAGGCTGCGATCGACCATGCCGCCAGTCGCCCACTCCACCCCCCACCGCGCGGCGGGTTCGCCCTCCACCAGTACGGCGGTGATCCGCGCCGCCAGTCCCCGATCCCCGTACCGGGCGGCATCCAACGCCAGCAACTGCCTCCGTACCCCCGCACCAGCATCACGGTGCAGGTGCGCCGACGCCCGGTACACCGCCCCCGCAAGCCGCCCAGCAGGCCCCGAAGCCGTATCCACCAGCCCCAGCACCTCCTCCGAGTCGGCATTCACCAGAAACCCCGGATCCGCCAACCGCCCATCCGCGCCCGCAAGCACGGCCTCAACCCCGTCAACGTTCAGATCATCGGACATGCCCGCACCCAACCAGCCCACCACGCAACTGCGTAGCCAATTACGAAACGTTACTGACGAACCCTCCAGCAGCCTCAGCAAACAAGACCCGCCCCAGACCCGCAGTCCGCCCCTGCCTCACCAATTCGCGCGGGTTCTTAGCTGAGGTGCTAACGCCGTTAGCACCTCAGCCGTTCACGCCCGTCCGAGCGTGAACGAGCGGCGAGGTCATTGCGAATCTCGTGAACTGGTCTACCTGTGTGCGCGAGGCCCCAGATCGCGCTCATTCGTTTTGACCGAGAGCCTCAGCAGACGCGGGTGCCCACTGAATCCAACCGCCACGACGAAGCGGCACCACTCCCCCCACTGGCTGGGGCACTACCTGCTTCGATCTGATCCACTCCCCCGCCACGAACGTCAGCGCACCCGATGCTTCGGAAGTCCTTCGGGGTTGACTCCGGAGGTGGGGGCATCTGCGTCGGCTTCGAGGTCGACGTCTGTGTCGGATTCTTGCCAGAAGGCAGGCGGCAGTCGATGTTTGACTGCGTCCATGACCATCGCGCAGCCGCATAACGCTCACGTCTTCCGCTCCCTGCACACCGCACCTGCGCCCCTGGCTCTCGCCAACGCCTGGGATGTTGCGAGCGCCCGCGTCATCGAGGCTGCGGGCGCACCGGCGATCGCCACGACCAGTGCCGGTGTCGCCTGGTCGTTGGGTTTCCCGGACGGCGACTTCCTTACCCGCGACCGGGCGCTGGAACTGGTCGGCCGGATAGTCTCTGCCGTCACGGTTCCGGTTACCGCGGACATCGAGGGCGGGTATGGGAAGGATGCCGCCAGCGTTGCCGAGACCATAACCGGGGTGCTCACGGCCGGCGCCGTGGGCATCAACATCGAAGACGGCACCCGGCCCCCGGAAGAGCTCGCGATGCGGCTGGCCGCGGCCCGGCAGACCGCCGACCGGGCAGGCGCGGACCTGTTCCTCAACGCCCGTATCGACACCTTCCTGTTCGGGCTCGGCAACCCGGATACTCGACTGAAGGAAACCCTGGCCCGGGCACACATGTACGTCGATGCGGGCGCGGACGGCATCTTCATCCCCGGCATCACCGACACCGACACCATCGCAGCGCTGGCCAGGGACATCTCCGTACCGCTGAACGTCATGGCCGGCCCCGGCGCACCGACCATTGCCGAGCTCGGCGCCCTCGGCGTGGCTCGCGTCAGTCTCGGCTCCGGCGTGGCGCAAGCCGCCTACGCTGCCGCCCGCCGCACCGCACGGGAGTTCTTCGGCACCGGCGGCTACGACTCCCTCGCCGAAGGCATGGCCTTCCCGGAACTCAACGCGCTGTTCTCCGAACTCAACTGACCTTGGCTGAGTCGGGAGGCGCGGCCATGGCGGCCAATCCTGCCCGCGTCGCGTGACAGGGCGGGTGGCACGCGGGTGCGGCAGGCCTCCGCCGACCGTGATCATTTTCGTCCACGCCCTTTCAGGCGGGGCGGTGATCTCACTCCCAGCCTGTCAGTGTCGATCGTCATCATGAGAGACATGACCAACCCGAACCTGACCACTAGCAGTATCTGGCGGCTCCACCACGGCGACCAGGAGATTGCGCGGCTGGCCGTGACCGGCGCCGATATGCCCTGGATACACGCCGAAGTCGAGACACTCCCCGGTTTTGAAGAGTTCCGCCCCCTCTTCAGTGAGCAAGTGCGAGCTGTCGACGAGGAGGACTGGGAGCGGGCCGAGGACTGCTACGCCCAGATCCGCAGCGCGCTCATCCTGGCGTTTCCCGACGGCGGTCCGGTCGCCGAGTTCATGCTGCACATCTACGACGACGGTACCGCCAGCTGGCGCTGGCACCACGAGCCCTTCGACGCGGTGAACCCGTGACGGCCTGGGTTCGCTGCCTCTGGGACGAGAAAGTCGTCTGGTTCTGCTTCAAGCAAGGACTCCGATGGCCGTGTGATCCGGCAAGCCGAGTTGCAGGAGCCCGGGAACAAGGTCTGACGCTGTCTCGCCGACCGAGTGGGAAGAAGCCCAAAGAGACGGTCGGTCATCTGAACACGAGGGCGCCTACGGTCCGACCGCGGCGGCGAACACTGAACCGTGCGCCGTGCTCGTTCTTGACCGTCGACTGCGTGAGTGGCAGAAGCCTAGCTGTCGGCCGTGGCCGAAGGTGCGTGGCTTGCTGCTGACAAGGCTGTTCCGTTCGAGTCGAAACTGTGATTGGAACCGATGAAAAGTCGCATCTCACGCTAAAAGCGACCGACAGAATGGCGGTGCTGGCGGCCTGCTAGCAAGGGGCTGGTATGACGAGACATCCGAATCGCTGACAGGCCGCCAGGAAGCCGCACAGTCGATTTTGCCTGTCCTGAACGGGCATTGACTGCTCCGTATGGGTAGGGAGGGTGCGGTCGTACGACCCGCTGCCTGGTTCCACTGAACTCAACTCCGCGGCGAAGCGTCGCTTGTCTACTGGGAGGCAGCCGTGACCGAACGCGACGTCATGCTCAACGAACTTGCCCAGGGGCTCCGCCCGATGTCACAGGGCATCGCGTGGTTCGACGCACTCGACCCGGAGAAGCAGTCCGAAGCGCTGCTGTTTCTGCGCCACCACTGTGTCCAGGCGCGCGCCGTCGCGGAGGACGGGCTGGAGGGCATCCGCCGTGCCGGTCTGCGCCCGACGCACACGCCAGCGGTGCTGATCACACGCGGTCGGATCAACGATCAACTTGGGAAGATCGCTTCTCTCACTCCTCGCGACGAACGTAGGAAGGCGTTCCGACTGCTGGTCGCGGTGCTCGCGATCGCCGACGGAAGACGTCGCGAACGCTACTGCTCGGACGGGTGTGGTCACTAGGCAGCCGCGGAAATAGCCACCCGGCCCGTTGACGGCCTCGCCGAGTGCCAGGTAGAGGCCCGGTTCGTCGGTGATGTGCTGGCCGTCCAGCTCGTACGTGTGTCCGGCCTCCCGCTCCTGATGCTTGAGTCGGCAGCCCCGCTCCCGGACGAGATCGAGCCAGGCCGCACGCTGGCGGGTCTCGAGCCTGGTCCAGGCGCCAGGGGCGTTCGGCGGGCCGGCAAGCCAGCGCTCCCAGACGGGCCGGGCGTACCCCGGTATGGGTGCGATGTATCCGTCGAGTTCCAGATCAATTAGGTCCGTCCTGATGGAGGACGGCTGCCACGTACGGACTTTGGGTCGCAGCAGCCGGTCGGTGAGCGATTCGCCCCGGTCGTCTCGTATCTCCAGCCAGACCTCCTCCAGGTCCAGCGTGCGCCGGGTGCCCGTAGCCAGTGCCCGCCGTAGCCGATCACTCGGGGCGAGCCCCCGCAGGACGACCGGAGGTTCTACTTGCTCGGGCGGCAGAACACGGGCGAACTCCCGGCAGGAGCCCAGCCACCGGTACCCGTCGTGCAGTCGGACAGGAGCCCGGTGCCCCTCGGGCGGGCCCTCGTAGTCGTCCAGACCGGTGAGCACGAGACCGTCCGTTACCGGGTGCTGTCCGAGGCTCTCCGCGTCCTCCAGCAGCCAGGCATCGAGCCTACTGTCCTCCGGCACCAGCCACACCCGGCTACCGACCCAGCCGCGCACCTCGGCTCCGTCCGGAACCCAGCCGAACAGTTCGTACGTCCCGCGCAGGGGTTCCCGGAACAATCCCTCCGCCTCGGCGCAGATGCCCCAGACATGGCCGCTTCCTGTGTCCGTCAGCGAGTACCGTCCCTGCCTGCGATGGTTCCTGTCCACATGCACGGTGGGAATCATGCCTAGACCCGGTGTAGTCCGTGAAGTTCTTTTCGTGGTCGGTCAGGGTGTGTGGCCAGCACTCTCCGAGCGAGCCTCGCCCTGCAGGACCGACACCTGAACGGGCTCCGGCGTGGCCGCTGACATAGCCGCATTCCGCGGGGGCACCGCATGCCTCGCAACGCCTGGCCTCATCGACCTCGTCCACTCCCCCGCTACCACTCCAGCCTTGCACCTCGAACAGCCCTGGGCAGCCAGAGCCCTGGCTACCTCGCCCCTCTGGCCGCACACCACGTCGCCGGAGAAAACGGAGACCATAGGCCTCAGTCATCACATCGGAGGGTTCGCGTACCTCCAGTAGAGGGTTCGCGTACCTCCAGTAGCGGTGCAGGCAGCGGCCGAAGCACTGCGACCCTCTGATGGGGCCACCTCTGTCCCTGCAGCCGACCTTCTTGATGGCCAGCGAGGCTGATCTCTACCGGAACCGGTCTGACACGACAACGACCCCGCTCCCCCACCAGGCGGAAGAACGAGGACGCGGCACTTCTGTCAGGCCGTCGTGGTCATGGGCTGGAACCCCGTCTCATCCAGGACCAGCACCGCGCCGGCCTCGCCCCGGACGCTCGGCCACGTAGGACAGCACCACATCGCGGACCCCGTCTGCATCCCAGCGGTATCCCCCCAGCAGCAGCCGCTGCGTCGACCAGGGCATCGCGGCACCGGCCTGCTCAGCCAACTGCCACCCGCTCTTGCGCGGCACGTCCGCCAGCGCCCCCTCACATTTGCGACCGCCGTCGCCCGCAGCTCCGACCGCTCGAAGCACCCAGCGCCCCGCGACCCCAGACCCGCCAGCTCCGCACCCCACAGCTCCACCTGATCCGAAGTCACCACACGACGATCACTGCAGGCAGGATGACCCACGTGGCAAGTGCCGCCGCAGCACCAGGGAGACCCCGCATGGCTGACTACTATCCGTACCCAATCACGACCAGGAGAGGGGACCTGGCGCTGATCTGGCGGCCCGGAGAGGACGATGCTGCCGATGAGCTCGCCGTTGACGAACTCGGAAGACTCCTCGCGTTCCATGACCCCAAGACGCTGCAGGAATACTGCGATCGCAACGGCTGGGAGCTTGTCTGGGAGGACGAAGGCACTCTCGATCTGGGCGTCGTACGGCGATGGGTCGAGCACCCTAGCCTCGGCTCGGTCCCGGCAGGACTGCTGCTGGACGCGTGGAACTTCTTCGAAGACCTCTCCCACAGCCTTAAGGCCGGCCCGCCCCTCCCCTCCCAAGGATCAATCCACGACAGCGCCTACGAAAAGATCTTCGGCGGCAAAGCTCTCGAACCGACCGCTGGCGAGGAAGTCTGGACGGACGAGGAGACCGCGGCCGTGCGCGAACTCCTCCGCGCGGGACTGAACCTCTGGGAACAAGCCGTGCACAGGTCCAGCACCGGCTGATCGACTCTACGAGCCCTCCGCGCGCACCCATCTCGACTGCCGCTGTAGTACTGGCTGTGGTGCTAACGCCGTTAGCACCACAGCCGTTCACACCCGTCCGAGCGTGAACGAGCGGCGAGGTCATCCCGAGTCTTCAACGTGAACTGGTCGACCTGCGTGCGCGAGACCCCAGACCGCACTCATTTGACCGAAGAGCCTCGGCAGACGCGGGTGCCCACCAGATCCAACCGCCACGACAAGCCGGCTCCACTCCCCCACCATCAAGTGAGAGAACGGAGCCGCCGATGAAGCTTGACGCTATGCCTGGGAGTTCTCGCCCCGGCTCGTCTCGCTCAGCATCACGCGTTGGAGCTTCTTCGTCAGCATGTACCGGTCCAGCTCGGACAGCTCCTCCATCAGCGGGTCAAACTACCTTTCCCCGTTGGCCAGGCCCTGCTTTGACCGAGGCCAGCTGATGAATCGCAGACGCACCTTGCCATAGACGGTTGCGTCGACACGAACCCCGCCGCTGGCTAGGGCACCACCTGCTTTGACCTGATCCACTCCCCCACCGATGCGGACCGGTTCGCGGGGCACTGCCTTGGACACTGTGTTCACCTGCAGCACCGATGACCCGCGCATCGCCGACGTACTGCTACGCGAGATTCAGCCTGGCGACTTCCCGAGCGTCGCTGGCCTCGTCGTCCAGCCCGAGGATCTCGAGCCTCGGCCTGGCTCACCGTTGACGCTCTGAAGGTCTTGCTGCGGGCCACTGGGCATAGGCCCTGAGCGGTAGGTCTTCAGGCTTGGCGGGTCGGTGTACAGCGGTTCTGGGCGGTGGCCTAGCGGGTCTTGTCTGTGTGCGTGACGAGCATCTGTATGGCCACAGCGTCTCCCTGGAATCAGGCGGCCATCGTTCGCATGGCTCGGGAGGTCGCCTCCTGGCACTCGGAACGGGCAGGACCAGGAAGCACTTATTTGTGACCGAAGAACTCGGCAGGCGCGGGTGCTCACTTATTCCGACCCGGCCACGACAAACGGCCCCGCTCCCCCACCACCAGGTGGAAGAACGGGGCCGCCAATGACGCTTGACGCTATGCCTGGGAGTCTTCGACCCGGCTCGTCTCGCTCAGCATCACACGCTGGAGCTTCTTCGTCAGCATGTGCCGGTCCAGCTCGGACAGTTCCTCCATCAGCCGGTCAAACCACCTTTCCCAGTTGGCGGCCAGGGCCTGCTTCTGCTTTGGGGCGGCAGAGGTCGGCTCGACTTCCGGCGATTCAGGAGCGGCGTCGCGTGGCACGGGGACGGGCAATGCTTCGCGCGGGGCAGTGCCCGGTGATTCGGCTGACAGGGGCTCTTCTGCGCGTGGCTCGGGCTGCTCTGAGCCTGCTTCCGAACTGGAGGGTGTGTATACCGCGGTATACGCAGGCTCAGGTTTGGGTGCCGGTGCGGTGGTCTCTCTCGCGGGCGCGGGGCTGGGGGCGGGCATGGGGCTAGGGGAAGGCGTGGGGGATCCCATCTTGTCCGCCTTCTGCTTCGCAGCCATCCGGTCGGCTTTCCACGCGGCGAGCTGATCGCTGGGCGGCATGGCCGAGTACATCCGCATGTCGCGGAAGGCCTTGAGCTCGCCGGAGATGACGAGTGCTTGCATCTCCTCGGAGAGGCGCAACAGACCGATGCGCTGGCTGAACCACTGTTTCGACTTCTGCAGCTTCTCTGCAGCCTGCGTCTGGTTGCCGTTGGTCATCTCCAGCATCTGCTGAAGGCCACGGGCTTCTTCGATGTAGTTGAAGTTCGACCGCTCGACGTTCTCTGTGAGAACGGCTGCGAGGAACCTGACACGGGACTCGGCGATGTCCTCGCGGACGTGTACGTCGAGCGTAGGGAGTCCGACGTGGACGGCAGCCTTCCACCGCCGCTCCCCTGCGGCCATGACGATCCGGCAGTCCGGCAGCAGTTCCTCGTGTTCGGGGAACAGCTTGATGTAGCGGGCCCGGGTGATCCCGACGCACGGCTGAAGCTGCCCGGTGCGCATGCTGTTGCCGAGCTCTTCGAGCTTGACTGGGTCGAAGTCCTGGCGGGGGTTGAGGGGGGTGGGCGCCACCTGGTCGGGCGCCACGTGAACCAGGGTGGGCTTGCTGCTGCCGGGGGTGCTCTCCACGGCTGCTCCGGCCAGGGTGGCCAGGTTGAGTCGTCGGCCGGCCATCAGCGGCGGCCTCCGTATCCGAGCTCCAGAGCCAGCCGGAAGTAGTCTTCGCGTGCGCGGAGCGTGGTGCCGTTGTCGGCGTACTGGGTAACGACCTTGCCTTCGGCCGCTGCACGGGTATGAATCTTGTACCGGCGGATCACGGTGTTGGCGCGTGGCCAGCCCATGGCGTCGATGTACTCAAGGGTCTCGTCGCGGTCGGCCTTGCCGTCGCGCGGATCCCAGGCATTGACGACGACCTTGTACGGCAGCCCCCGGGGTGCGATCACCTGGGTGATAGTGCGCGCGGTCGGGTCGAATGCAAGAGGTTCCGGGGGGAGCGGGACCAGGACGTCATCGGCGATGTCCAGTGCGGCAGCGAGGATGTGCTCGTTCTCGAGGCTGCCGGGGGTGTCGATGAAGATGTGCTGCCGCTGGTCGCTGCTTCCGAGAACATCGTGTGTGACTGCTGCCAGGTTGACCGTGGTGGTCGTCTTGCCGACTCCACCCTTCTGGTTCGCGATGACGTGGATCTCAGCGCCCAGGTTCTTGAGCTCCGCGAGGCTGTCGGGGTCCTCGTGGGCAGTCGCGAAGTCGAAGGGGAGGTTGTCGCCGATCCGGTCGGCCCACCAGATGGTGGATCCCTGTGGGTCGGTGGATACAACGAGAATGGAGGAGGCCATGATGCTCCGTTTCCGTGTGCTTCCCGAGGGGTTCTCGGTACTCGGACTGGAACAGCATTGCAGATGATCGAGCCGGACATTTGCACCACCCTGGATGTTCCGCGTGGCGGATGTATACCGCGGTATACGTGGACGCACTATCAGCGCGGCTGCCCGAACCGTCGGGTGACGGAGTCTCCGAATGAACCGAGGCGTATACCGCGGTATACGCCTCGCCTCAGTTCCGCCTCTCCAGGGTGCATCTCTCAGGTGTTGTCCTGTCGCATCGGGCCTTGACCGGTCTCGCTGAAGGTCGGCGACTGTCCTGTTCGTCTCACGAAGCTTGATCACTACTAGCGGGTGTCTTGCGGATCGGCCCGCGTACCCTTGGCTCTGTGCCTCGCCGTTCGAAGAAGCCTCGCCGACTGGTCGCCGACGGGCGCGTGTACATGTGGACGATGCGTCACAGCCACGGTAGAGACGGCGACGGCCGGTCCATGGACTGCCGCCAGATCCTCACTCTCTCTCCCCGCAGCCGGCCGGCAGCGGAGGCCCGCTGCGCATCGTCTTCGCCGAGGGGCCGGGACGGTACGTCCCGGGCGGGGCCCTCATGGGCTCCGGTGACGTGGGCCTCACCCGGGGCGAGTCCCTGAACCTGCACGAGCCGGGCGCCGTCCGGGCCTTGCTCGACGTGGCGCTGGCCCGCGGCTGGCAGCCTGTAGAGCAGCGAGCGGTGGAGGTCAACGGCTGGCCCCTGCTCGAGGCGGCGGCCGTCGTGCGGGCCGGGGGGATTCGGCCCCGCGAGCGCGTAGGGGCCTATGGCGATGTGTATCTGGGTTCGCGCCGCGATTGCCTGGTGCGGGACGGAGCAGGCGCTCACACAGCTATGCCGCTGGGAATCCTGAGTAGCCCCTTCGCCTGGCTTCTTTGATTCTCGTACAGGCTCATCGTGGCGCGATCAGACTTTGGTGGGACTGGTCTTGCTCTGTCGAGGCGGGGCAGTGACGGGGGCTTCGAACAGGCCGAGGCCGTCCCGCTTCAGTCGGCTTGGTTCGGTCTCAGGTGGCTCGGTCTGATGCGCTTGTAGTCGCAGGTGATGTGGCCCGCCGATGGCACCGGTCGAAGCCCAGGAAGACCGGTGGAGTGGTCGGTGTGTGTCCGTACCGTCCGTGGGATGGCCTATCTGAGTCTCCTGGGATATCTGCTGGGCGTCGAGGGTGCTGCCTTGCTGCGCGGCTTCAGGGAAGGAAGCGCCGGCCGAGCGTTCGTCGGAGCCCGGATCGCTGAGATCTGCGCCCTGCTGGACACGCCCGCTCTCGTGCAGGCCGAGGGGTCACAGCGAGTCCGGGCACGATCAGCATGGCCGACGTCTACCAATCCTGGGCGCCGCACTATGACTCCCCCGGTAACCAAATAATTGCCATAGAGCAGCCCGTTGTCCGGCGCATCCTGGACGGCCTGCCCGTCGGGACAGGGCTGGACGCGGCCTGCGGCACCGGCCGTCACACCACCTGCCTGCAGGCACTCGGGCACGATGTGATCGGCGTCGATGCCTCACCGGAAATGCTCGCCCAGGCCCGTAAGCGCCTGCCAGATGTTGCCTTTCACAAGGTTGGCCTGCACCGGCTGCCACTTCCCGGCAATGCGGTCGACACCGTCGTCTGCGCGCTTGCCCTGACGCACGTACCCGGTCTGGCTCCCGTATTGGCGAAGTTCGCGCGGGTCCTGCGCTCTGGCGGAAGCCTCGTGATCTCGGATGCACACCTACTGGTGTCCTATCTCCGGCCGGCCCTGGCCCGCCGTCCCGGTCCGGACGGCCGCCCGTCCTCGCCGAGCACCACCGTCCGCTCAGCGCTTAGCTCGCCGCCGTCCTTCCGCTGGACTTCCAGTCCGGCATTGCGAGGAACCCCGCCGCCCGCGCCATTCCCTCGATCCCGGCACTGCCCCGGACCCACTCCCGGCCCCTGTGTCCTGGGACTTGTTGCACTGGTGCCCGGAAGCGTCGGCCGTGGCCTTGGACGATTCCCCGATCGCGGTCATCTGGCACTTCCAATTCGATGGCAGCCGGAAGGGCTGAGTAACCGGACGAGATCAACTGAGGCAGCGTCCGGCATCACTCGCCCAGACCGCCTCATCCGAGATTCTCACCGTCTCCAGGTCTCAAGCGATCTGGTCACCGCACGTCATAGGTCTGATTCGGAGCCGGATCGTTGGAGGCAAGGCGTATACCGCGGTATACGCCTTGCCTCAGTCCCACCCCTCCTGGGTGCCATCTGTGCTCCGGGATACGTGATTCGAGACAGTCCTCGGTATTCCGGTGCCGACGAGCGCCTGCGATTGCGGTTGAGGTCGGCTCTATGGCTGCGCGGTGGGGGAGTCCGGGCGTGGTGGGGCATTGTTCAAGAAGCGGGGGTCAGGCGACGTTGAAGGCCCATCAGACGGGCTGGCCCCTCCGCGGTAGCCGGTGCAGTTCGGATGCTCGCGAGCGGCAGGGGGGCTCGGCTTCTGTTCCTTGCGAGTCACTACGGCATCGGCGAACGCGATCTCGGGTTCGCGAAACTTGGCGTGGGTCTGTCGCTCTATCGCTGTCACGGCGTCGATGGTGCTGTGGGTCTTCAGTGGATCGCGTACAGCGCAGCACAGTGCCAGGGGCAGCTGTGCCACGCGTCTTCACTGGTGCTTCGGGGTAGGGCTGCGGAGGGAATGCGGATCAGAGGTTGATGACGTTGTTGATCCGGCTGACTGGCAAAGGACGGTCGCGCGGTCGGCTTGGGTGCCGAGTTTGTCGTTGATCTGCTTGGCGAGCCGCCCGCCGAGGAGCCGAAGCAGGGCGCGGGGGAGTGGGACGGAGTTCAAGGACGCCGCATTCGGTCTCTCAGGCGGTCCCGTTGATCACCACGAGCGAGCCAGTTCTGGTAGCGCGGTCAATACTGTCGCCGACGAGCCAAATGGATACGTAGATTCACCCGGTGACCTACGACATCATGCTGGTGCGGGTACAGCCAGGCCTGACGCTTCAGGACACACTTGACCGCCTCAACGCCGGCTTTGATCCTGATGCCGACCTGCCCCTGCTCCGGCTCACCAACGCGCAACGGGCCGAGTGGGACCGGATCCTGGGCCGAGTCTGGCGTGACATCGGATCTGTCGAGTCTGAGGAGTACCTGTACAGCCTGACCCTTGAGACGGTCGGTCCCCCGGGACGCGTGCAGCTCGACTACTGCGGTGACACAGCCCATATCGAGGTTGCTTATCGCCATTCGGGGTCGGCGGCGTTGGAGGTGATGGAACTGGCCTATCGCATCGCTCGCATCGTCGAGGACGAAAGCGGCCTGACTGGTCACGACTTCGAGGTGGATCAGCCCACCCGAACCGGTGACCCCGTCAAAGCCGCGGTCCTGCTGAGCGGCGTCTCCGATTGGGCACGACATCACTTGAGCTAACAGGTCACCGGGCGGACCAGAGGAAAACGCCAGCCGTCCAACGACCCCGGTGATCCGAACGAAACCGCTTAGCGGGCGGGCTCGATGAGGCTGTCGCTCTGCGGGCAGAGCTCAGAACACCGGTCGGTGACGTCTGCAGCAAACAGGATGGCCAGCGAACGGCTGAGGGTTATGACTGCTCCTGGACTGGTGCGAAGCAGTCTTCATTGGTTGCCCAGAGACCATCTGTACGCGTTGCCATGCTGCCCGTCTTCAGGTCGCCGGCCAAGAGCCGTGCCAGTTCCGCTGGGTTGAGTGGCGGTTCGCCATCGGCGGCGAACTGAGCGTTGAACCGATTGCGAAGGCGGTCAGCGGTGAGTTCCCGCACCTGTCGGTCGGGGCACAGCACCGGGAAGAGCCGACGGAGTTTGTCTGCTGGGTGCCTCCTGGGTGATGGAGAGTGGGGCAAGCTCCACCGTGGAGCTGCTGTTACTGCGTCCCTCGGGCGCTTTCGCCTGGTGCCGGAGCTTTGCGGCCTGGTTGCTGGTGTTGCCTGTTGTTCATGAAGTTCTCCTGTCAGAACGCGGGGACGGGTTCCTCCTGGGTCAGGCGGAGTGCGGCGAGGGCCTGGTCGACGAGGTTGCTGCTGAGGAGCCGGCGGACCGCGGTGTCGGTCATGGTGTGAAGCAGTGACCGGACGTAGGCCGGGTCGGCGGTTGCGTAGGCGCGGTGGATGCCGATTTCCTGCGGAGTGAGCGCGCGCAGGTCGAGGTCACCAGCCGCGTACGTGGGCTCGTTGTCCTCGTCGGAGCCGGCAGGGAGAGGGGCATTCGCTGCCTGCAACGCTGCGCTGATCGCCTCCTGTGCCTCACAAACCCTGCTGCTGGTCGGAACACGGTGCGGCGTGGGCTGGTCGTATCCGGCGCGCCGGAAGTGCTCCTGTGCCCGGGATTCTTGCCATTCAAGAACCATGAGGCGGCGGCTGTTGGGGTCGGCGTACAGCAGGTGGGCGCCCTTGATCCGGTGGGCGAGGAGGCCGGACGGCCGGCGGGCGTCCGCAGGGTCGATGGGGCTGTGTTCCTCGGCGGCGGCCTGGACCTCGCGCCATGTCCATCCTTCGTCGGCGCAGTGCCGGGCGATCCACGAGATGCGGGGGGCGGAAGCGTGCTGTAGCCAAGGCACGTTGGTGACGAGCTCGTGTCCGAGCTGGTAGCGGCGACCGGTCTTGTTCAGCTTCTGCGGCCTGTGGCCGGCTTTCTTCTGGGTGGGGTGACTGGTGCTCCCGCTGGCGAGTTCTGTCTCAGGGGGAGAGGTGGAAACAGCTGTGGGAGAAGACGTTGAGGTACCACCCTGCATTGGGGTGCAACGCGACTTGCCCGAACCGGGGATGCGTGTGCGGCGGCGGCGTACCTTTCGGGCGGCTTTCTTCGCGAGCTTCCCGATGAGCTTTCGTCCCTCTTCGGCGATCCCGACCGGGACACGGGCGTGTGCGGGGGCGGTTTCGTCGTGCTGCACCGTGCGGATGCCGAGGGCCTCGTCGAACTGGACGGGGATGACCCGCTCGTATACGGATGCCTGACGGATGCTGCCGGTGATGCGGGTGCCTTTGGTGCGGTACACGAGGAGTCCGGCTTCGCGGAGCATGTCGAGGTGGTACTGCACGGTCCGCCTGGACAGTTTCAACATGCGGGTGAGGTAGCCGACTCCGGGCCGGCACTCGGTGAGCGCGGACAGCTCCTGGGCGACGAGCACAGTGGTGGGCCCCCACTTCGGTCCGTGGATGCGGGACGGGACGTAGAGGCCGGAGCCGCCTACCCAGTGGACGGCCTGCATCCAGGAGTAGGGGCAGGTCGTGATGCGGCCGGTTGTGGTGGAGACCCACTGAGCGGCCGTAGGCACTCGCAGGGCCTCCCGAAGTACGGGCCTGCCATTGCACTCGTGCACGCGTTCGGACGTGTCATGCGGGATGTCCGTGTCGTGAGGAGTTTTCTGGCACGGGATGCCCTCGGAGCCGGGTGACTTTTGCCATGAATCGGGCGTCCGGGCGTGCGGAAGCTGACAAACGGCAGCCGCGTACGGCACTATGTACCTGCTTTCACTATCGAGAACGCCAAAGGGAGCTCTCACTGCGTGACGTGAAGGTGAAGTGGTTCATGGGGAACCTGAAAGTCGCTCGACCTGCCCGGACCTGGTCGCCAAACCGGTTCCGGAAGTTCGGGCCTTAGCTCGGTCGCCAAACCGAGCCGTGTGAAGAGGCCGCGCACGGTGCGCCAACACCAGCGGCCAGCGGTAGAGGTAGTGCCCCCGCCAAGGGGCCCAGGGCCTCCCGCTCAGAACATTGCTACGTCATCTGATCTCCCTTACTGGGTGAGGTCTGCCCCTGCGCCTTTCCGGCCAGGAAGTCATTGCGGAACCCGTCCCGGCCGGCGGCACGGAGTATGTCCTGCATCCGGTCACTCAGGCCGCCGGGGCTGTCCAGGGTTTCGTTGCACCCCGACCGGTAGTCGGGGTGGCGGCGCCACGCACGGGTGAAGTACCGCACAGTGCTGTACGGGAAGCCGTCCGAGACATGGCGGGTGAAGCAGCGCGCCCAGCTCTTGCCGTCGCTGCCCACGTAGGTGGCGTGCCGGGTGACGGCGAGGCCGGGGGAGACGGGCCGGTTGACGGCCTGGTCCTGCTCGGGTCCCGCCGGGCGGGTCTCGGCTGCGGTGGGTTCTTCGGCCGGGCGCGCGTGCACAAGTTCCTCGGCGGGAAACTCCCAGTCGGGGCCGGGGTTGCCGGGGGAGAGGCAGACGAGGAGGACCTCGCCCTGCGCGGTCATGCGATGACGCGGGTAGTGGTGACAGGGCCCGAGCGGTGCGTCGCCGGTGTGATCTTCACGGCGGACTGCCGGGTCCCACTGTCTGTATCCCCGGTGATCCGGGTATTCTTTGCCACAGAACTGGCACCTTCTTCTCGAGAGGGTGGGTGTCGGTCCGGCCCCGCTCCTGGGTGTGCAACCACCCGGGACTCCAGCGGGGCCTTTCCTCTGCCTTGGTGACTCCGTCCGGCACATCTCAGTCCTGAGTGGCCGTCTGGCGTCAGGCCCAGCCTATCTGTTCAGCTCACCACATGTTCACGGCTTGCTAATCGTGTCGTTGGTCCGACCTGTCATCAGACACACAGCTCATCGCACCACTCCCGGACAGACCACCACCCCAGACCAGACAGCGGCTTCAACTGTGAGCGCGGAATATCAGTACTTGTTCCAGACGTACCGCCGGAAGCCCTGTGCTCGTCCAACAGGGCCCGGCCCGCCCGTAATGCTGCCGCGCCAGATGGGGCCTGCTTGCCAGTCAGTAGCAGGGCGGGCAGCGGCGTCCTTGAGCTGCTGATCAACCTCTCTGACCAGGTCTGTGAGGGCAGCAGAGTGCGGACCCCGCAACGGCACAGGGGCGGCTCTGTGGGACCTGCTGGCTGGGCACCGGTTCGGAGCTCTCGCAAGAAAAACGGACCTCGAGGCCGGGGCGGGGGTGGCAGGGCATTACTGTTCCGGGGCCCGGTCACCGAGTCGTCCTGTTGAGTCCCTGGCTCGGTCCTTGGCAAAAGCGCAGTTCAGAGGCGTCTTCGCTGCCTCACCAGGGGACTGAAGGGACTGAAGGGACTGAATATCCCTGTTCCGTTCATTACGCGTGTGTGTATGCGTACGCGCGAGTACAAAGGTCTTCTATCCTGAGCGGCTCATAACAGAGACTTTCAGTCCCTTCAGTCCCTCACTCAAGCGCTAAAGGCTCTTTGACCTGCGCTTTTCCGTGAGGGACTGAATGGGGAGCCAACCAGGCCCAGCCCTTCAGTCCCTCGCACCTCCGTCAGGACCGACACGCCCGGTCGACCGACCCGATCAGCTGCTTGTCCAAGGAGCAACCGCCCAACTCCCCAGGCCGCAAAGGGACTGAAGGGACCTAAAAACCAGAGAACAGCCGCCCCCGGGCCAGGTGCGCTGCTGTAGGCTCTGGCCTCATTGGAAAACTCAGTCCCTTCAGTCCCTTTCCGGGCAGCAGCAGCGCTGTGACCTGGCCTTATGCTGCAGGGACTGAACAGGCTATTGGCCCCTCGGCAAGGACGATCAGAGTGCCGCGTCAACGTGAGACCAGCGGTTCCCGCTCCACAGGAACCGCCAGTCCCTACGACGTTGCCCGCTGGTGCGCGGGGAACGGCTGGCCCGTTCACCCGTTGGCCCCGGGCCGCAAGACTCCGGCCGCCAACTGCCCGGCGTGCCGGAACGAACCCCACAGCCCTCAGGACTGCCCCTGCCATCCCGCGGGCCGGTGGTGCCACGGCTTCCACGCAGCGACCACGAACCCCGCGCTCCTCGATGCCTGGTGGGGCAGCCACCCCACGCTCGGAGTCGGAGTCTCCTGTGGTCCTGCAGACCTCGTCGTCCTCGACATCGATGCTCACAGCGCCGAAGTCCCCGACCGGAACCGGCTCCTGCCCGGCATCCCGATCCATGAAAGCGTCAACCTGGCAGGTCTTGCCTCCGGTTTCGACACCCTCGCCCTGCTGGCGGCTCTCCGAGGCAAGCAAAACCCGGCCGACGACGACTCCACCCTGCGCGTGCGAACACCCTCAGGGGGGCTGCACATCTGGTACCAGACACCCCCTGAAGGCCCCCGCTACCGCTCCTCGGTGGGCTCCAGCCCGAAGACCGCCCTCGCCTGGCAAGTCGATGTCCGATCCACCGGCGGCTACATCGTGACCCCCACGACCCGCACTTCCGCCGGCACCTACACCCCGGTCGGCACAGCCCGAACCCCCGCCGTCCTGCCCGACTGGCTCGCCACCGAACTCCAGCGCACAGGCCACCCGGTCAACCAGCAGCCCACCCGGCTTCCGCCACCACGCCCCCACACCCTGCGCCCAGCCCGCAAGCACGCCCACCGGCTCCTGGAACCGCTGATCGACCAGGTAAAAGACTGCGCAGCAGTCCCAGAGGGCACCGCCTTCACCGAGAAACTCAACCGAGCCGCGTACACCGCCGGAGGCCTGATCGCCTCCGGCCACCTCACCGACAGCCAGGCCCGCGACCTGCTCACCGCGGCCGCGGACGCCGCCCGGCCGCATCGCAGCCGCCACAGCCTCGCCGTCATCACCTCTGCCCTGACCGCCGGCGCAAGCCGGCCGCTCCATCTCAAAGGACGCCCATGAGCAGCGCCGACAGCCCGCGCTTCGACGCCACTGCCGCTGCGCAGCAGATGCTCGATCTCGAAGCCCAGGCGGAGCAGCCCAGCCTGCCTGCCCAGCAGAGAGCCGCCACCGCGGTCGTCCACGAGCCACCAATTCTGTCGGGCCAGCTCCCCGGGCTGCTCACCGACCGCGGCAACGCCAAACTGTTCGCGGTGATGTTCGGCGACCAGTTCCGCCACGTCGAAGGCCTTGGCTGGTACCACTGGGACCAGTACCGCTGGAAGCGCACCGGAGGCGAGAAGGCCGCCGTATGGGCGGCAGGTGATCTGGCCGAACAGATGCCCGCCACCGACCCGACCGGCCAGTTCACCGACCGCGACCTCGCCTCCCACCGCCGGCGCTCCATGTCGACCCCGGGAATCAAGGCCATGCTCACGCAGGCCAAAGCCTCCCCGGCACTTGCTCTGGACCCCGACGCCCTGGACGGCGACCCCTACGCCCTGTGCACCCCGGCCGGCGTCGTCGACCTCCACACCGGCCACCTCCACAAGCCCGACCCCGAAAACGACATGCACTCCCGGGCCACCAGCGTTGCCCCCGAGACGATGCCAACCCCCCGCTGGCACCGCTTCCTCCACGACACCTTCGGCGACGACGCCAAGGGCGAGGAGACCATCCACTTCCTGCACCTGCTCCTCGGATACTCCGTCACCGGCGACGTCGGCGCCCAGGTCCTG
Organism: Streptomyces sp. NPDC001933; assembly: GCF_042890955.1. Classification (NCBI taxonomy): domain Bacteria; kingdom Bacillati; phylum Actinomycetota; class Actinomycetes; order Kitasatosporales; family Streptomycetaceae; genus Streptomyces; species Streptomyces sp. NPDC001933. Next base: position 46,327 of record NZ_JBIASS010000034.1, read on the forward strand.
CCCTTCCTCTACGGCACCGGCGCCAACGGCAAGTCCGTGCTCCTCGACGTCATGACCCAGATCCTCGGCGACTACGCCCAGGCCGCCCCGCCCGGCTTCCTCATGGAGAAGGGCAAGTTCTCCGAGCACTCCACCGAACTCACCGAACTCCACGGCCGGCGCATCGTCGTCTGCTCCGAACTGCGACCCAACGACAAATTCGACGAATCCCGGGTCAAGCTTCTGACCGGCGGCGACCGCATCATGGCCCGCCGCATGCGCCAGGACTACTTCAGCTTCAACCCCACCCACAAACTCTGGCTGCTCGGCAACCACCGACCCGAAGTCGGCACCGGCGGCCACGCCTTCTGGCGCCGGATCCGCCTCATCCCCTTCGAACGCGTCGTCCCCGCCGCTCGCAAGATCGACAACCTGGCCAAGGAACTCGTCCAGAGCGAAGGCCCCGGCATTCTCCAGTGGCTCATCGATGGCGCCCAGCGCTACCTCGACACCCGCGACCCTCTCGCCGGCCCCGCAACCGTCCGCATCGCCACCGCGGCCTACGCCACCACCGAAGACCACATCGGCCGCTTCCTCACCGAGTGCTGTACCACCGACAGCGGCGACCTCCGCGTCGAGCAGGGCCTGCTGTACACCACCTACAGCAGCTGGTGCAGCGCCGGCGAAGGCATCCGCCCCGCCACCGCCCGCGCCTTCGCCACCCGCGTGCGCCAGGAACTCTCCCTCGCCTCACCCGCCGACATGATGAAATCCAGCGGCAAGAAGTACTACCCCGGCCTCGGCCTTCTCACCGACGACGAACCCCAGGCCGGCCATGCCTGACCACAGAGCCCGACACACCTGGGCCAATCCGGCCTACCATGAGCACGGTGCCCCCACCAGGGATTGTGCTCACCGCATCCACCCAGGCCCGCAACCGGCCACCGACAACGAAAAGGGGCTGCAGCCATGAGCTCGCTGCTGACCGAGAGCGACCTCCGCCACGAGAGCGCCGTGGTGTGGCTGGAGAACCCCGACGACCTCGACTACGTACGCCAGGCACTCGACAAGACCGCCCGCCGTCGCGGCAAGCCCCGCTACGAACGCGACGGACGCATGGTCGGCTACACCGAACTCGACGCCCACGCCGAAGCCGACCCCGACAGCGGCCTCCAGCTCCGCCGCGTCTTCTTCCTCCTCCCGCACGACCGCGACGCCAGCCCCGACGGGCCCTACCACGAAGGCGCCCCAGGCGAAGCCGTCGATCCCCGCACCATCGAACCCAAGCGCGTCGGCGACAAAACCCCCCGCTCCCAACGCGGCCCCGCCGCAGCAATAGCAGCCCCCAGCACCTGAACCCTGGCGATACCGAGCGCACCGTCGGAAGCACCGTCCCGCCATTCTCGTCCTGGCGAGGAGCCCGACTCCGTCGACCACGAGACCTCAGGCGGACAGGAGGCTCAGCAGAACGACAGCGCAGTATCCGCCACTCCGGGCCCTGACGCTCTCGTCTTCTGCCAGCCACGGACTGAGCAGTCCGACCGAAGCGCCGGTCGTAGCGACACCGAACTGCGACAACTGGGGGAATCGGCATGGGAGACAGAGCGATAGCGGAAGCTCGCCAGGAGCATGCGCGGGCCGAGCAGCCGACGGAACGAGTGACCATCGCCATGGCGCTGGGCCTCTCCTTCTACCTACTGGCCGGCCCAGCAGTGTTCTACGGCACGAACACCTGGCACCTGGTCGCCGATACCACCGCGTTCAGCCGGTTCTTGATGCCGATGACCTTCCTCGCCCTCGTGGCGCTGCCGCTCATCCTGGCCCGCGTAGTGTTCCGCCCGGGCCCGGCGAAAGGGCAATGAAACAGCTGACGGCGGCGGTCCCGGCAGCGCTGGCGCTGCTCGGCGGGTCCGTCGTGCCCTTCGCAGCTCTGTGTCTCATCCTCATGTACGCGGACTGACCTCCAGCTACGACAGGTCCGTCCGACGTTCACAAAGACAGGCACGCCGTCACCCTCACCAACCAGATGAACCGGCCGCTGCGCCGCTTGACGGTCCTGAACACCGTCCGGCTCGGATAGCCACCTGGTGACAACGCCATGACCGCGGCATTGCAGCGACACCGTTGGCGAACTTGTACAGGCCGGGCCTGCCATGGAGTAGCTGTCGCGGTGGGGGAGCGGTAGCCCTGCAACGGTTCCGAACTACTTCTCCCCGGGCTCGAAGTCTTCAAGGAAGTAACTGTCGTGTCGGATGCGAAACTGCTTAAGCTCTTCGCTACCGCGCTGCGCCATCTCCCCGACCCGCTCGAAGTACTCCTCGCGTGGGGCGCCTGGGGAGAAGAGCATGAGCATGGACATGGGCTCGTCGGTCACGTTTTTGAAGGCGTGCAGGCCGCCGACCGGTACGTACAGGAAGTCGCCCGCGCGGCCCGTGACCCACTTATCGCCGTTGTACAGCTCCAGTTCGCCGGAAAGAATGTAGAAGGATTCCGACATCGCCTTGTGGAAGTGGGTCTTGGCCCCAGCGGACCGTGCACCCAGCTCCACCTTGTACAGGCCGAATTCGCCGCCGGTCGACTCGTTGGTGGCGAGGTAGTGGGTAGAGGCGCCAGGTGAGGAGATGTCCGGTGGGCTGTCGGCCGGGCGGAAGGCCGCGTTTACTTCACCCTTGTCGCCGCGGTAGCGGGCTTCCGGGTACTCAAGGTATTCCGGGGACGACATGATGCGCTCCTCTTGGCAGGTCCCACCAGCATGGTTGCTCCGCGTCCAGAAGGGGCATCGGACTTGCGGATGATCTCGGTTTGGCCGGGGCTGAGGGCTGGGGCCCTAACCAGGGCAAGTGCAGCTGAAGCGTTGGGCTACATGGGGCGAGCCCCTGTTGTACGTTCTCGCCCCCTCCAGCACCAGACCGCAAGGTGCGACAACGACTTGACAGTATTCGCTCGTCAGCGCTGACGGCCTACGAGCGAGCGAGGATGTCATGAGTGCCAATGCGATGCCAGATGATGTGCCGCTCGCCCGGAATTTTCGCCAGCCCTGGTGCGGCCGTTCCCGTCCCAGGTGAGCTCGAAGAGGCCGGGCGCGGAGCGGACGCCCTTCACGCGGAGGCCAGGGCGAAAGGCCCCGGTGCGCAGGCCGTCGATGAAGATGGCGTCGGCCTGTCGGCTGTGGTCGGTTCTTCGGCCGGGCGCGCGTGCACAAGTTCCTCGGCGGGAAACTCCCAGTCGGGGCCGGGGTTGCCGGGGGAGAGGCAGACGAGGAGGACCTCGCCCTGCGCGGTCATGCGATGACGCGGGTAGTGGTGACAGGGCCCGAGCGGTGCGTCGCCGGTGTGATCTTCACGGCGGACTGCCGGGTCCCACTGTCTGTATCCCCGGTGATCCGGGTATTCTTTGCCACAGAACTGGCACCTTCTTCTCGAGAGGGTGGGTGTCGGTCCGGCCCCGCTCCTGGGTGTGCAACCACCCGGGACTCCAGCGGGGCCTTTCCTCTGCCTTGGTGACTCCGTCCGGCACATCTCAGTCCTGAGTGGCCGTCTGGCGTCAGGCCCAGCCTATCTGTTCAGCTCACCACATGTTCACGGCTTGCTAATCGTGTCGTTGGTCCGACCTGTCATCAGACACACAGCTCATCGCACCACTCCCGGACAGACCACCACCCCAGACCAGACAGCGGCTTCAACCTGCCGGGCACACCTCTGTCACGTATCGGTGATCGCAGTCCGCGAGCACTCGCCACCCTGCCACCGAGCCCAGGACACTTGTGCCAGGGACCGAGATGGTCGGGACCAGCAACAAGCCCTCATCAGAGCACCAGAGAACAGCCGCCGGCACCAGTGCTGCCGTAAGTGCCACCCACTCACTGCCCACGATTCCCGACACAACGGATACGGACCCGAATGCGACCCCACCCGCCGGTTTCGCCGCAACATCGAGCACCACCCCGGGCAGGAGACAGCACTCGAGACGAGAAACGCTGCCGTGCCGAGAGCAACGTTCTGGTCGAGCGCATCGAGACGGGCTCCAAGTGAAGGAACTGCTCACAGTCCTGGAGACGCCGACCGACCGCAATCCAGACAAACGAGACGTCGCCGCCGCAGCACTCGGAGATCTCCTGCGTGGCACCGCGCTCGACACCGAATCCGCCTGCCTGATCGTCGGACGCCTCGTCGGCGTGGCCGTCAACGACCCCGTGACCAACGTCCGTGAGTCCGCCTTGAACTCGATCAGCGAAGCGTTCAACTGCCACAACCTGCCCCTGGGCCTTGTCGAACCGCTGGCCCAGGCCATGCCGACGATGGAACGCGAACTCCTTGCGCACACTCTCTATATCTTCGGCGCCACGCGTGACCTGCGGGCCTACCCGCTCATCGACTCCTTCCTTCACCACCTTGACCCGGATGTACGCGAGGAAGCACGCCTTGCAATAGCTGAGATCACCGCAACCGATCCGGAAGACCGCATCAACAGCACCTGACAATGGTTCTGCACGGCTGGCGGCTGCCAGCCGATGACCGTTGAGGGGAGTGGCAGAGCGTCGTTCTTGTCGGTGTGTGGCCGATGAGGCGGCTGGTGCCCTGGTGGGTCAAACTGGAGGGTAGCTCCGGAACTTCGTCAGGAGCGATCCTAAGGATGGGCCTAGAAACGCAGTCGGTCGGAATCCAGCGTCATTGGCGTTATGGGAGATGCCTGACACAGCCCTCTCGAGCGTGGATACCCGCTCTGCAGGCTCACACGGCGGACGGCCACCCGGCTTCGACAAGAAGCGGAACACTGTCGAACGCGCGCCGAGCTGCTGCTCGACGCCGGGTACGGCGACGAGGCGATGAAGGAAGCGAGAGGGGGCGTGGCGGGCCGAGGTATAGCGTGCGTCCGGTGGAGGCCGCGGGGCGCCGATGGGCAGCAGGCGAGGGGAGGCCTCGAGCGGCGGACGGCGGACGAGTGCAGCGCTGGGTGCAGCTGGCGAGGCACCGGATCCCCCGGGGCGGCGGAGAGAGTGGTGCCGCTGAAGTGGCCGTGCTCTCGAGCAACGTAAAAGCCCCGCACGGTGGTGTGCGAGGCTCTACGACTCTGCTGTTATCCCTTATCGGGAGGATGAAAACGGAGCCGAGACTCCGCTCCAAACGATACAGAGGTTGCGATTCTTGCCCTGGGCGCCTGCCCGCACTCGCGTAGCGGCGGATTCGGCTTCGTCGGATTTCCCAGGGTTCCGGTGACGGGGTGGACGCTTCCGGTTGTGCCTGACAGGTATGTACACCGGCTGCCCTGTGGGGGAGGGGGTCAGTGGGGACTGCTGCACGGATAAGTGACACCTGACCTGGCTTGCTGAGAGGCGGCCCGGAAGGATGTTGCAGTGCCCAAGCCGTATCCGAAGGAGTTCCGCGAGGACGTCGTGCGGGTCGCGCGCAACCGTGAACCCGGCGTCACGCTGGAA
>NZ_JBIASS010000035.1:0-48380 GCF_042890955.1 Streptomyces sp. NPDC001933
AATTGCCTACTCCGCCGAGGTGGCAGCCGTAAGCGAGGAGCGCGTGGTGGACTGCCCCGTGGTCACTTCTCCGTGGTGATGGGCTGCTGCTCGCCATGGTCACGGCGGGCCGAGGCAAGGGTGCGGTGGTCCACCCGTCGCTGCGTGTTCAACTCCGTTGGCTGGGACTGAGCTGGCACATCACCCCTGCCCGAGGTCTTGGTTCTCATCACATTTGTCCGTCGCGTCGTCTAGATTCATATGTAGTCGGGACAAACGGCGTTCCACACGTCCGACCGGCATGCGGCGTCAACGTGGGGGCTGGGATTGCAAGTCTGGTATAGAGCAGGGTCACGGGATGTCGGCGTCGTCGCCGAACGAGCCACCGGGTGCTTGGGCGTCCACCTGACGGGGGAGCTTCTAGGCCTTGCCCGTGTGGCGATCTCACAGCCGACGGCGCTCGGTCGCTTGGCGGTTCAACCCAATCCGACCGGGCATATAGCTGGTCGCAACGCCGGTACTCCGGCCACGAGGTGCGCTCGCCCATGACGATGACACGACAGTCTTGGCCGCCGGACGAGAGCCTTGCGCAAGAGGTCAAGGATCAGTTCGACAGGGCCATCGCCTCCTATCAGGCGAATACGCACCTCATCTCCGAGCATGCGAACCACGAGGAGTCCATCCGGGTCGGCGGCTATGCCAATCGGACACTCCTCGAACTCGTCCAGAACGCCGCCGACGCCATGTCGGGGGCAGGCGATGATATAGGGGATTCGGCTGGCCGCGTCGAGATCGTCCTCGATGTGGAGGGACAAACCCTCTACTGCGCCAATGCAGGTCGCCCGTTCTCGAAGAGCGGGCTCACCGCCATCACGCACGCGCACCTTAGTGGCAAGCGTGGCGACGAGATCGGGCGCTTCGGCCTTGGGTTCAAGTCCGTGCTCGCCGTTTCGGATGTTCCGCAGGTGTTCAGCCGCTCGGTGTCGTTCGAGTTCAACTCACCCTCAGCTCGGGGCGAGATCACCCGGATCACGCCCACCGCGAAGCGCCATCCGATCCTTCGCACCCCGACCCTGATCGACCCGGTCGCCGCGTTCGCCGCGGATCCCGTTCTTGCAGAGCTCGCCGAGTGGGCGTCCACCGTCGTGAAACTCTCACACGCGTCAAGCCTCGGACGGATCCGCAGAGAGATGGAGGAGTTCTCCTCCGAGTTCCTCCTCTTCGCCGGTGCCGTGCGGGAGGTGAAGCTCAGGGTACTCGGTACCGACGCGTTCGAGACGAGTCACACCTCTCGCGATCTCGGCGGGGGCGTGTTCAGGATCGAGGACCCGAACGGCGGCGGCGACGAGTGGGTCGTCGAAGACCGGATGCACGAGCCGTCGCACAACGCTCGAAAGCAGGTCGGAGAGGCCGTCTCGCGTGCACAGGTGAAGGTCTCCGTGGCGATCCCGAAACGCCACGCACGACAGCGCATCGGGCGGTTCTGGTCCTACTTCCCGCTCCAAGATCAGACCTCGGCATCGGCACTCTTCAACGCTCCATGGAGTGTGAACGATGACAGGACCACGCTGCTCAAGAACGACTACAATCGAGAGATCCTCGGAACGCTGTCGGAGATGTTCGTCGGCATGTTGCCGCAGGTGGCGACGCCGGACGACCCGGCGGCCCACCTCGACTACATGCCAGCGCGAGGAAGGGAGCAGCTCTCGTTCGGCGACGAGCTGCTCTGCGCACACGTGCCGCGGAAGTCAGCGTCCCTCAATCTCGTTCCCGACGCCACGGGCGTCCTGAAGCGTGCCGCCGAACTCCGCCCGCTGGACTTCGCCGTCGAGGTCGATCCGGCCGTCCATCAAGCGTGGATCGAGTCTCCGAACACCGGATACGACGTTCCGCATTGGCGGTGCTACACGTCCCGGCAACGGTTCACGCGTCTGCGGCAGGTCTTCACTGCGTCGGTGTCCGACAGCTTGCTGGGCCGCGACGACAGGGATATGAAGCGTGCCCTGGGGGCGTTGCCGAAACGAGGGATTCTCTCCTGGTTGCGTGAGTGGGCCGAGGGAGCGGACGATGTGTCCGCCGCGAACGCGTTCAAGTTCGCGCTCGGAAGCAGAAGCCTGCCTGATACCGATCGGGCCAAGGTGATCCCCACCACCGACGGCATGCGCGCGCTTGAGGACAGGAGCACCGTCTTCCTGCGTCAGGAGGAGGGCATCGAGATCGAAGGAGCGGTCTTCGTCTCCCCCGGTTTCCTGGCACAGCCCGGGGTGGACGACGGCCTCAGGAGGTCCGGTTTCCGGGACCTGGACCCGCTCGCGATCCTCAACGCACGCCTTGCCGTTCTCTCGGGCACATCGGGCGACGACGAACTCACCAAACTCTGGGACGCCGTCATTGGAGTATCCGATCTCGCCGCGGTGAAGGCATTGGCCCACCACTCGACCACGGTCAAGGTCCCGACCCTCGATGGCGGATGGACATGGCCGCACCAGGTCTTCGACCTCGGGGAGCCCTTGGGCGACGATCACGCCAAGAGGACGCTGGACCGTCAACGCTGCACGCCCGCGGTCGCCCATCAGCTTGGGGTCGTCAGTAAGCCCGTGAAGAATTACTCCGTCGAGGACGAGCCGTGTCTTGAGCAGTACCGGGAGTGGGTCCTGGCGACCCTCAACGCAAAGCAGGGCCCCGGTGAACGGCCGATCGAGAACGTCGAGTTCTACCCCGATGAGGGTCCGGGCCCGTTCTCCATATTGCTGATCCTGCGTGACGCCGGGGCGTCGAAGCCGTTGCGCGAAACCTGGACCGTCGAGCTGCTTCAAGCCGGCGGCTCCGATTGGACCTGTGAAGATCTCGACACGGGCAGGACTCACGCTGTTCGGCCGCCGATTCGCTGGGCAGCGGACCGTGCCGGTCTGCTGCGGTCGAACCGAGGGTTTCACTCGCCGGCCGAGGTCGTTGCACCGTCTCTCGTCAGGTACGCGAACCTCTTTCCACTGTACAAAGGGCCACGGCAGGTAGCCGAAGTCCTGGAACTCCCGGACCAACTCGACGCGGTGCCACCTCGCGTTCTCAAGGAAGCACTCGAAGCAGATATGTTCGCGCCGGGCACCGAGAACACCGTGCTCGTCGAATTCATCCGAGCGGCGTGTCGCATCGCCTATCCGGGCGCCCACCCCCCCAGCATCCCCGCCAGAGTCAAGCGCGCGATCGAGCCGCGGTCTCCGTCGGCGGTGTACCTCGCCACGACGGACGATCAGGAGGAGTACCTCTCGACACGCCAGCGCCCCTACCTGAGGGTGACTGACAATCAGGTAGACGAACTCCTGAAGTCCGTGGGTTGCCGCCGGTTCGACGACAGCTTCGCGTTCTCGATGGTGATCGAAGGGGACCAGGAGAGCGAGCGGGTGGTCGACGTCTTCACCGGGCTCCGGAGCACGCACGCCGCCGACGGACTGGTCAACGCGACAATCACACGGGCGATCCAGGTGGTCAAGCGTGTGACCACGGAGAACGGTGTCGAGGACCAACCACTCCAGTGGCACCTTGACGGGCTGAATCTGGTGGCTCGCGGTGATGCCGACGAGCGCCGGCTCCTCGGCATCGTCAACGAGGCCTTCGACCTGCGCCTCACGAATGCGGACCTCGAGGGAGTCCTCAAAACGGGCCTGGACAATCGACTCCAAACACTTCGGCAGGAGGCCAAGGCCGCGTCGACCGACGCAGAGCGGCTTGATGTCTATTTCGGCCCGGACGACCTGCGCGACGCCCTTCCTAAGGGGCTTTGGCCAGCGCTCGCGGCCCAGGGTCTGGTCGATGACCGCACATCCGTCCCCGATCTCTTCCTCAAGGTGTATGGCTCGGACTCGATCAGGCTGCTCGCCGATCCGTTCCGGGAGGTCGGCTTTCCCGACGTTCCCACGAAATGGGCAGGTGGCGCGACGACCATCTCGTGGCTGAGGAAGATGGGATTCTCAGCCAAGTACGCCGGTCGTCGCACAGAACACCGGCCGCATGAGTTCATCGTCCCCGGTGCCGTGAAACTCGACCCCCTCCACGACTTCCAGCAGGAGATCAGCCAGCAGCTCAGTGCCGTGCTCACGCTTCGTGAGGCGGATGGTCGTCATCGCAAGGCAATGGTGGAGCTCCCGACCGGTGCGGGCAAGACTCGCGTTGCAGCGGAGACCGTGCTCAGGCTCTTCATGGAGAAGGGCCTTCGTGGCCCGGTGCTGTGGATCGCACAGTCGCAGGAGCTCTGTGAACAGGCCGTGCAGACCTGGAGCACGGTGTGGCGGGGGCTCGGGGACGAGCGCCCGCTGACGGTCGGGCGTCTGTGGGAGAACGGCAGCGTACACGAGCCTGACACCGAGTTCAGCGTGATCGTGGCGACGGATGCCAAACTCGATGTCATACTCGGCGACGCCGAATACGAATGGCTCAGCAATGCATCGGCGGTCATCGTCGACGAGGGGCACCGCGCGGGCGCTTCCGAGCTGTACACGCGGATCCTGAATTGGCTCGGGGTGGCCGGCCGCGGCTGGGAACGCCCCCTGGTCGGCCTTTCCGCGACGCCGTTCAAGGGCACGTCCGAGACGGCGACCGCCGCGCTTGCAAGCCGGTTCGGCAACCGCAAGCTCAGAGCCTTCGAGGGAAACGCCTACAAGGAACTCGCTGAGCGCAGAGTGCTCGCACGGGTCCAGCACGAGGTGTTGGACGGCATCAAGGTCGACCTCCGACCGGAGGAAATCGCCGAAGCCACACGACAGCGAAGGATCAGTCCGACCGTTCTGGAGCGCATCGGCCAGAACCAGGCCCGCATGTCGATCCTCGTCGAGCACATCATGAGCCTGGACGAGAACTGGCCGGTGCTGGTTTTCACCCCCAACGTCCTTTCGGCCCAGGTACTCGCCGCGACGCTGCAGTATCGCGGCATCGAAGCGGCATCGGTGAGCGGACAGACCGGTAGGCAGCAGCGCCGCGACATCATCGCGAGATTCAAGGACAACGAAATCCGCGTTCTTGCGAACTGTGATCTGCTGATCCAGGGCTTCGACGCGCCGGGCGTCCGCGCGCTCTACATCGCCCGCCCGACCTTCAGCCCGAACGCCTACATTCAGATGGCTGGTCGTGGCCTCCGCGGCCCTGCCAACGGTGGAAAGGAGGAGTGCCTGATCGTGGACATGGCGGACAACTTCGGGGACGTCACCGAGCTGCTCGGGTACCGCGAGTACGAAGACCTCTGGCAGGAGCAGCGCGCATGATCCTCGTTCCCGATCTGAAGGACATCGAGCGGAACGCCGTCAGCGATGCCGAGCGCAGAATCGCCCGTCTGCTGCGGGAGGTCGACGGCGACTCCGATGCAGTCGCCTTCCATTCGGTGAAGTTGCGCTCCCATGCCTACAAGCAGCAGGCCGAGGCGGATTTCGTCATTCTGTGGAAGAAGGTCGTGATCGTCGTCGAGGCCAAGGGCGGAGGGGTCAGCAAGCACGACGGAGTCTGGTACAGCGTCGACCGACGCAACGACTGGCACAAGCTGTCCGGCTCGCCGATGGAACAGTCGCAGTCCGCCATGTACGCGCTGAGGGACATCCTCCAAGAGGAGGGCATCGGCTGGTTCGCACACGAGGCCATCGTCATCACGCCCGACGTCGACGCTCCTCCACACGCGATCGAATGGCAGCCGACCCATTGGCTGGCCAAGGACGACATGAGCGTCACGGCATTGGCCGGTGCTCTCAACGCAGTGGCGAAGGCCGCACGGACGCCACCCGCTGGCCGGAAACTCGCAAGGACCGAGGACTTGCGGGCGCGCCTGTTCGGAGAGTTCACGAGGATGCCCGTGATCGATGCCCAGCGGGGAGCGGTCATAGAGGAGCAGAACCGCGCCACGGCGGGCCAGTCCAGAGTCCTCGCCTCGTTGGCGCGCAACCCCCGGGTCATGGTGTTCGGCGGCGCGGGCACGGGAAAGTCGCTCGTCCTGGTCGAGGCGGCCAAGCAGGAGGCGGATCAAGGACGATCCGTACTGATCACGTTCCGCTCTCCGGAGCTCCTGGGATTCTTCGCTCCACACGTGGTCGATCGCGGCATCGCCCTCATCCCATTCGAACAGCTGGGACCGGACAAGGCCTACGACGCGGTGTTCGTCGACGAGGCACAGGACCTGATGACCGCCGAGGAGATGGACACACTCGACGCGGTCGTCGTCGGTGGACGAGCCGCGGGCCGGTGGCGCATGTTCCTCGACATGAACAACCAGGCTCACGTCGACGGAGGTTTCGACGAGGACGTCTTCGAGCTCATCGCCCCCGAGGCACTCTCTGTCGACCTGGACCTCAACGTCCGGAACACCCGAGCGATCGTGCACATGGTTCAGGAGTACCTCGGAGCGGATGTCGGAGACCCGGGCATCGTCCACGGGGAGAAGGTCCAGTGGCACACGCCCGACGGGGATTCCGACATCGACCAGGCCGAGTCCGTGGCCGGGCGGTTGGTAGCCGACGGAGCCCGCAGAGACGACATCTGGATCATCAACGCGACGTCGAGCGCCGCCCCCACCGTGACGACCGACGGCTTCGTCATGACGAGCCCGAGGTACGCGAAGGGCCTGGAAGCGGAGCACGTCATCGTCTGCAACCTGCCCCCGGTCTTCGACGACACCGGGACGGCGGCCTTCTACGTCGCGGTGACACGCGCTCGTGTCTCGCTGCACATCCTCGCGTCCAAAGACGACAGGCGACGCCTCCAGCAACTCGTCCGACAGCGGTTGGTGACGCGATGATCCTGACCAGGGCGCAGAAGCGCGCGCTGAAGCACCTTCGTGCGGCCTACGTCGGACCGGACGGCGGCGACGACGAGGTCGTTTTCAACAGGCCGGATCGTCAGTACGCCGTCGGGATGTTGTTCCCGTCCGGATCGTCGGCGCCCGGCCCCGAGAAGGCCGAGCAAGAGCGTGATGTAGAAGCCGATGTGGTCCCGGGAGACGTTGAGGAAGGCGGCGCAGGCGTGCCGCTCGCCGAGGACTGGCGCCCCTCGTCCGTCGCGATTTCCTTCGTCACCGACCGGCCCACGGTCTTCTGTGACTTCTCGGGAGGGACCTACCAACCGATCACCGGGGACGGACCTCCACGTTGGCGACGCCGCCTGTTCCAGTTCGGGAAAGACAAACTGGAGCTCGCCCAGAAGATCCCTCCGAAACCGCTTGAAGCGGGTGACGTCTCGATCGAGATCGGATCGCGATGGCGCCCCTACGGCGACGCCCATCTCGTGACGGTCCACGCACGTGTGCGGTCGGAGTCGACGGGGAACGACCGGCTCGACATTGGTCGCATGCTCTTTCAGGTCTCGCTCAACGTGACGCCTGCACCTGGTGGGCGGTTCCTGGAGTACGACACGTCGAGGTCGTTCGATCTGGACGACGAGTCGACAGAACTGCGACTTCGCTACCGGGACAAAAAGGTCTACGCAGTAGGCCACGGCATGGCGGCCGACTGGGAGCTCGAAGACGGTGAGTGCACACGTGTCTTCCTTGACCCTGTGCCGGCGTTCGTCGTCCCCGCAGTCGAGACCATCGGGTTCGATACCGAGTCCGAGGCCGCAAAGGCGCTTCGTCTCGACAATCTGTCACTGATCGACGCGCGGCCGGGCGAGATCGTGCCGATGCTGGACGAGTTCGTCAGGGCCTTCTCCGATTGGGTCTCGGAGCAGGAGGGCTGTGTCGACGGCTTCGGAGCCGACGCTTCGGCCGCGCGATCGATTACCGACCGCGCTCGTAAGGCCTTGGGCCGCATGGAAGTCGGCGTCGACCTGTTGCGCGACCCGAAGCAGGAAGGGCTGAGAAGCGCCTTCGCGCTGGGCATGGCTGCAATGCGACTGCAGATGCGCCAGACCTCGGTCAAGCGTGGCGCGGAGCCGGACAGGGTGGAAGAGCCTCGATGGCGCCCTTTCCAGCTCGGCTTCCTGCTGGTTGCTCTGGCGTCCACGGTCGACGAGACACACGACGACCGGGAACTCGTCGATCTGATCTGGTTCCCCACCGGTGGTGGAAAGACGGAGGCGTACCTAGGCCTGGCGGCCATCGAAATCTTCCGTCGCCGGATCATTCATGGCACACAGGGCGCCGGAACCGCGGTGATCACTCGATACACTCTCCGTCTCCTGACGTCCCAACAGTTTCAGCGGGCGGCCTCGCTCGTCTGCGCGATGGAGCTTCTCCGACACGATGACCGGCGGGCGAAGGGCATGCCTCGGTTCTCCATCGGGCTCTGGGTCGGCAATGAGGTCACCCCCCGTACGAGGGCGGATGCCAAATCCGCCCTCGATCGCCTGCACAAGGCCGCGAGGCCCGAGGAGGCGAACGGGTTCCAGATCGAGAGCTGTCCGTGGTGCGGGGCCGCGCTTCTGCCCGAGTCGAGGTCGCACGATCTGGATCGATACGGCTTTCGTCGCGACGGCAACGACGTCGTCATCCATTGCACCAGTGGTAGCTGCCGATTCAAGGGCGAACTCCCCGTGGTCGTGGTCGACGACGTCCTGTACGAGGAGCCGCCGACCATCCTGCTTGCGACCGTGGACAAGTTCGCCCGCCTCCAGTTCAACACGAAGGCAGGCAGCCTCCTCGGCCTCGATACGCCGTTCCGGCAGCCGTCGATGATCATCCAAGACGAGCTACACCTGCTGTCGGGGCCGCTCGGCACGACGGTCGCCGTCTTCGACGCCGTAATCCAGATGCTCCTGAACAGAGGGGGTACGGCACCCAAGATCATCGCCTCGACGGCCACGATCCGCGCGTCCGAGGAACAGGTCCAAGGGCTGTACGGGCGAGGCGTCGCGCTCTACCCGCCGGCGGGGTTGCACGGCGATCGAACTTTCTTCTCCCGCCCTGTGGAGAACGGCGAGGGCCGCCTGTACATCGGCCTGATGCCGCAGTCCCTCTCACAGATGTCTGCAGTCGTCTCCGCAGCCGCACCCCTGATCGAGATCCCGGAGGTGCTGGCCCAGCAACCCGATCCGGGTACGACGCGGGACTCCTACTGGACGGCCGTGATGTACCACAACAGTCTTCGCGAGCTCGGCCGCTCGGGCACGCTGGTGGTCGATGACGTGAACGGACGGCTGGAACCGCGTGCAAACCGTCTGAGCCTGCCGTTGCGTCGTGTCCGAGCTGGCCGCGTCCTGGAACTCACCAGCCGGCGGGGCCCGGAGGAGCTCCCAAACGATCTGCGTGAGCTTGGCCGGAGTGCCGATATCACCGATCAGGCCATCGACGTCGTCCTTTCCTCGAACATGTTGTCGGTCGGCATCGACATCCCCCGCCTCGCCCTGATGCTGATGGTCGGCCAGCCGAAGACAACCGCTGAGTACATCCAGGCCACCAGCCGGGTCGGCCGTGGGGAGAACAACGGTATCGTCACGACGTTGTTCCGGTCGAACCGGGCGCGTGACCGGTCGCACTTCGAGACCTTCCGCGCCTACCACGAGGCGCTCTACCGCAACGTCGAGCCGACCAGCGTCACCCCGTGGTCGACGGCGTCCCGCGATCGGTCGTTGGCAGGCGCCCTCGTGGCACTGCTGAGGCACTCCGTGCCCGCTCTCGCCGCGAACGACTCCGCGTCCCGTCTCGACCTCGACAACGGCCGAATGCGTGGCGCGATCCAGAGGCTCGTCGCGACGTTCGTCGACCTGGTGAGCCGCTCGGAGCACATCGAAGCCGAGGAGACCGAGCAACAGGTGTGGCACCTCCTGCACGAGTGGGATCGCCGCGCAAGGCTCGCACGCGAGGTCGGAACCTCGTTGCTGTACGACTACGGGAAACCGGACGATGAGGCGCTGCTGAAACGGTTCGGGCAACGCAGGGAAGGATGGCTCGTCGCCGACTCGATGCGATCCGTCGAGCCGAACGTCGCCGTCCAGGTACGTGAGCCGTTGGAAGGAGGGGTCGGCCGTGGAGCGAATCCTGCATGACCTGCGTCTCTCGGAGACGATCACACCGTTCGGTGTAGGGGCCATCGTGGATGTACTCGGGCAATCGTTGATCGCACCCGATACGTCGTGGTGGGAGCGTCGGTACTCTCCCGAGATCAGCTGCGAACGACTTCTCGCGCGGCTGGGTGCCGGCGTCCTTCGGCAGGCGCCCGCTCATGCGGGTCGCGCCGCCAGGGAGACGGCGCATCTGCTCTACTGGCGCTTCCCGGCCTGGCGGTTCTGCGAGCGGTGCACGAAGCTCTCTCAGCTCACCGGCAAGAACAAGGGCCGCTGGAGCAACAAATGCGAGTGCGGCGGCTTGCTCGTGCCGATGCGCTACGTCGCCGTCTGCGAGAAGGGCAGCCACATCCAGGACGTTCCCTGGTTCAAGTGGGCGCACCGCGGCAATGACGAAGGTGTCACCGACGCTGTGCGGTTCTGTCGCGCGTACAAGGAACTGAAGTTCGAGCGTTCGTCACGATACGGGGAGGGTCTGTCCTCTCTCCGTGTCCACTGCAACGGGTGCAAGCGGTCCCGTCCGCTCTCCGAACTGGTCGGCAAAGCGTCGCTGCACCGCGACAACATCCGCTGCGACGGCATCCAACCGTGGGAGGAACAGAAGCCCGACAATGCCTGCGAGCATCGCCTCACCGCCGTCCAGCGCGGTGCCACCGGCAACTACATCGCCGAACGCCTCTCGGCGCTCGACATCCCCGAGGAACGCCCGCAGTCCGCGGCGAAGGCGGATCGCGTCCGCAGCCACGTCTACTTCGAGAAGGTGGTCGCCGACAACGGAGGTCCGCAAGCGGAAATGGTGGCCGGGTGGATCGCAGACGAGATCGGGGTGACGACGGAGGATGTCCTCAGCCTCGCGGCCGGTGGCGATGACTCTTCAGATACTCCGCTCCTCGATCTGAAGGACGGCGAGTGGGCCGCTTTCCTCAAGAAACTCGAGAGGGGCAGGGATCACGGCGCCGGCGACTTCGTCGTCGACGGCTGGAAGGTACCCGCAGAGTCGAAGTGGCCGTCGGCACTAACCGGCCGACTCGTCGGCGTGGGCCAGGTGCGTCGCGTCCGGGAGGTCAGAGCGCTTCGCGGCTTTCGGCGTCACAACGCCGAGGCTGACTTCATCCCCGCCGACCTCGGTCCCGACCGAAGGCGAAAGCCGGTATACCCGGCCGTCGAGATGTTCGGCGAAGGAATCTTCCTCCGGTTCGACGAGGACCGGATCTCCGAATGGGAAATCCTGCCGGAAGTCCGCAAACGGGCCGGCATCCTGGTGGAGCGGCGGCAGTCGAGTCAGTGGGCTCACCGCCTGGACGTACCCGAGCCACGCTTCATCGCCTTGCACACGATCGCTCATCTACTCATCCGCAGATTGGCGTTCGCCAGTGGCTACTCGTCGGCGGCACTTCAGGAGCGCATCTACGCCAACTCCGATCGCCGAGATCGCACTGCGGGCATCTTGATCTACACGGCCGCCGGCGACGCGCAGGGGACGCTCGGCGGACTCGTTCGACTGGGCGAACCCAACAAGATCATCCCGCTGCTGTTGGCCGCCTTGAGTGACGCAGATGTCTGCTCGAATGACCCCGTGTGCATCGAGAGTGACCATCAAGGCTCATCGCAGCTCAATATGTCGGCGTGCCACGGATGTGCACTCGTCAGCGAGACATCATGCGAGACAGGAAACCGTCTGCTGGACCGTCAGATCGTCCTCGGCGGAGCGAACGTGCCCGGTCTACTCGAGCATGTGCTCGATCAGGTTCGGCATAGGACGGGCTCGTAACGAGGTTCAAAGACGATTTCCAATGCGGCCAGTGCCCATGCTCTACGACTTGTCTCCCCCCGCCCACAACCGGTTTGTTTCGATCTCGACTGCTATCGCGAACAGTCTCTTTCAGGTGCAGTTGGTTGAGAACAGCTCATGTGCTTGCGCTGGGGACAGGCTGTCGCTTTCCTCGATGGCATTCAACAATGCAGATACCGCTTCGTCAGGGTCAGCTTGGTATCGCCTGCACATTTCACGACGGTCTGCATTGGTCATGGACAGCCATGCCAGATCCAGTGCCAAGAGCCGCTTGCTCTCGCCCACACTGCCATCCTCGTCAGTGAGGGGCGGGTCGTCAGCATCATCAATACCAGTGGACGCGGAGGGAACATCTCTAGCGGTCGAGGGGGCGTCATCATCGACGGCGGAAATGGCTGAAGCGACGATGATGACGCCAGCCAAGACTCCCGTGGTCGCGGCAATGACTTTGCCGGCCGACCATCGTGTGCCCGTGGCTGGGGCTGGGGCGGGCGCCGCCGGTTGGGCTGCGGATCTGTTTCGGCGGAGGGTGATGGTCGGTGGCATGGATGGTGCGTCCTTTGTGCCAACACGGAAGCGCTGAACGTCATTGGGCGTAAGGAGGGTAATTGTGGCGGTTTGGCCTGCGTTCTGGAACATGCGAGTGATGCCCTGTCGTTGGCGGTCCGCTTGCTCCCTCGTCTCATACCCCCATTCCCTGCTGGTGGGATTACCAGGAAAGCGGCAGCGGATGATGTAGGGGTAGGGGGTGCCGTCGGGTCGGCTACGGTCGCTGATACTCAAGGCATGTCCTCGCGTTAGCGGATCGTATGAGTGTTCACTGTCCGGGTGAAGCCGCCAACACTCCTTCACCGCGTGCAGCCTGGTAGCCGAAGCCACCAGGGTTGCAGACGTCATGGTGTCTGTGATCCGTTCTCGAATCGGATCATTCGGCGGAGGCTGGTACGCGCGGCTCCCAGTTCTTCCTCCGCCTCGGTCAACTTGGCCTCCAGTTCGGCGTTCGTCCGCTCCAGCGTGCCCCGTTCTGCGATCAAGCGTTCGCTCTGGTGGGTCAGCCCATTGATTCGGGCGCTCAGGTCGCCGACGGCCACCTGAGCGAGCTGATGGCCGAGCTGACGTTGGTCGCCTTTGAGCTTGTCGCGCTCGGTCCGCAGCGATGCAAATTCCTGACGGGCCAGCTCCAGGTCGGTCTTCACAGCATCTGCGCTAACCGACGTGCCAACAGGACCGCCAAACTGAAATCGGGCGGTTTGCTTGCCTCGTGCCGTCTGGATGTGCTCGCGTACTCCATCGGCACAGACGACGATGCGCGGCTGCCGCCGGTCTCGCGCTGGCCCTGGTGCTGCTGCGACTGCCCTTCCGCCACACCGTGCGTACGGTCGCTGGGCCCGGAGAGCGGGCCGTCGAGCGCTGGCTCCGGAACTGGCCGAAGCACTCGCCGGAGCGGTCCGGCACACCGACCGCCTGTGGCCCGGCCGCGCCGCCTGCATGGAAACCTCCCTGGGCACGGTGCTGGACGCGGCACTCATGGGGACCGTCTGCGGGGCTCCGCGTCAGCCAGTTGCCTGCCAGCCCGGACCGTCTCCGGAACGTGCTGACCGGTCGTGCTCCCTGCGGGCTGCCTCCAGCAGTTTTCGCCACGACGTCACCGTGGGGCGCCGCCGCAGGAGTGCGCGTCGTTCCCGGTCCGTCATGCCTCCCCACACACCGTGCTCGATCCGCTGATCGAGGGCATGGGCAAGGCACTCCGTGCGCACTTGGCAGCCGCTGCAGACAGCCTTCGCCCTGTTCTGGGCTGCACCTTCTACGAACAGCTCTTCAGGATCGGCAGTACGGCATACCGCCCGTTCGACCCATTCGTCGTCATCACCCGCGACCACCCGACGCTGTCCTCTCCCCGATCGGCCTGCGTCATCCCACCCTAGAACGTTGGCAGTTCGGTGACGGTACGCCAATCGAGCGAGGCATGGAACATCGGGATCCGGCAGCAACCCCTTTGAGGGAATGGGGCTTGGGGGCTTCGGGCTGGCGCAGTACCGCGTGTCTGACTGTCGCGGCATCAGGTGTCAGGCGTCGGGCCGGCCTCCCGGGACGAGAGGAAGTGGGGCCTCCCCTGTGAGCTGTCTGCGCCATGCGCGGGCCTGATGAGGGCTCTGGCGAGCCCGGACCCGGACGCGGAGGCCATCAAGGAGACAGACAGCACGCACTTCCCGGCTTGGCGCCAGCAGATTCAGAACCTCGTCGGTGTCTCCGGAGGCAGCCCGGGCGCTCCGAAGAGGGCGACGTGCAAAGGATGCAGGCGCATCAAGCCTTCATCGAAGGCGTACTGCCCGGCCTGCGTGGAGAAGATCCGGACGGGCGAGCTCAAGCCTTGAGAAGTAGCGGCTCGACTGGACCGACGAGACCGGCCTGACTGGCACGACGACTCTCCCCACCCTCGCGACTGAGGAACGATCAGGCTTCCGGTATGTAGGGTCGCCCCTTTACTGATCATTTCAGAATGAGCGACCAGCCCAGAGCTTCCTCGCGGATCATGCAACACTCGACGCGTGACAACGCCCGAAGAACCGCCCAGAGCCAGCCCACCCGGCTGCGGTCCGTATGCCTGTCCCTGTTGCCAGCTCTTGACGCTGGAAGCCCGCGGACAATTCCAGATCTGTGACGAGTGCAGCTGGGAAGACGATGGCCAGGACGACCCGAACGCCGACGAGGTCTGGGGCGGCCCCAACGGAGCGGAGAGCCTGACCGACGCACGTCGTCGCTACGCGCAGTACGTCACCACAACAAGGGCAACAGATCCGAGATCGGCAGCCAACGGCGGCCCAGGTAGGTGGCGTTCACGCCCGAACCGGCGTCGCATCTGAGTACAGGAATTGGTCCACACCGGAGATCCTCCTCAGCCTTTTCCGCCACCGCGACCATGCAGAACGGAACAGCCGTCGTGGTAGCTGTAGCCTCGTGCAGAGCCATGAGATTGGCTCAGGGCTTGGCAGTTGGGTTGGTGGACGGCAGACTTCTGCGGGTGTCGGATGATCTTGTGCCTGATGATCTGTGGGATCGTGTCGCCCCGCTGCTCCCACCCCGCCCGCCGAGGCGTCAGCGGTGCCCAGGCCGGCTGCCGGCGGATGACCGCGCTGCCTTGCGTGGGATCGTCTACGTCCTGCGCACGGGTGTGACCTGGGCCGACGTACCGGCCGAGAGGATCGGCTGCAGCGGAGTGACCTGCTGGCGGCGTCTGCGGGACTGGACCGAGGCTGGCGTGTGGCCACGCCTGCACGAGGTCCTCTTGGCACAACTCCGTAAGACCGGACTGCTCGAGATGGACGATGCCGCGATTGACGGCTCCCACGTCAGAGCCCTGAAAGGGGGGCTCACACCGGACCTTCACCGGTCGACCGCGGCCGCCCTGGCAGCAAGCACCACTTGATCACCGATCGGCGTGGGACGCCCCTCGCGGTGTCACTGACCAGCGGAAACCGGCACGATGTCACCCAGTTGATGCCCCTGCTGGACACCATCCCCCACATTCGCGGTCTGGTCGGCCGGCCCCGTCACCGGCCACGGCGCCTGTTCGCCGACCGCGGCTACGACTACGACAAGTACCGACGTCTGCTCAGAGCCTGTGGCATCACACCGAAGATCGCCCGCAAGGGCACCGCCCATGGATCCGGCCTGGGCAAGACCAGATGGGTCGTGGAGCGGACCTTCGCCTGGCTCCACCAGTTCAAACGCCTCCGGATCCGCTACGAGATACGAGCCGACCTCCACCTCGGGCTCCTCCAACTCGCCTGCAGCATCATCTGCTTGAGACGACTCCGAACCTCATTTCGAAATGACCAGTTACTCCAGGAGAATTTCTTCCGGCCGACGATTGGTCACGACTGTCTCATGGCCGCTGAGGATATGCTCAACGCAGGCTTGCAAGTCACCACCGTGATCATCACGGGCCATTTGGCGAAGCTCGCGCACCAGGTCTAGACCGTTGACCAGGATCACTGGATACTGATCTTCGACCATTTCCAGTTGCGCTGGCTCTGAGAACGATCCGGTGGTGACGTATACGCCTATCCATCCTCGGCGAAGACGAGCGACCACCCGTGCGATCTGTTCGGCAGACACCAAGCTGTCCGGCTTGATGCACTTGGCCTGGCCCAGAACGACAAGTCCAGTCCCCGCGAGCCCGTTGCCGAGATCGAGGCGCCCTACGAAGTCCGCGCCGCCGTCGCCGGACCTGCGGGTCAACCACCCTTCGAGATAGCTGTGTCCCGATCCTCTGAGCACTCGGGCAGCAACAGCAGATGCCAATGCCTCGAAGTCATGCTTGCGCCCATCAAACCGCTTGTAGACTTTCTCCAGATCGACGGCGTCTGCGCTGCCCGGTGAGGGGCGTTGGTCCTTGACCTTCGTGACGCGGGCGCGCGCCACTCGCCGGCGTAGCCGCGGCAAGGCCGAGTTCCCGTGCTTGACCCACTCGCGCCACGATCGTGGTGCCAGTTGCAGTGTCTCGTCATCCGTAGCGTCTGCGTCCCGACGTCGGCTGATCCAGTCCCAGGGCACCTCGTCGTTCTCGGGAGTGAGGTCCAAAAGGGCGACGTCGTAGACGTAGTTGACGAATGTGCTCCGCTCGTGACCGCTCCACTGCACGAGCCGTTCAGCGCGTTCCATCACACCGAGACCGCAGAACTCGACATGCCCCTTCGGCTTTCCATTGCGAGATACCGAACGGAACAGCATCAGAGGGACGGCGCAGGCCCGCTCATCAGGGGTGTGCGCCTGGTGGGCCGTGAAGGCCTCCAGTAGAACCGCGTTGCCGGTCGTGGCCCCGGGCGCTACGGCTAGGGCCGCCTTGTGGTCGCCGAAGTAGCGAACGTGGCCGTTGTCCATGTCGAAGACATCGTGCCAAGGGGTCTGCTCGCTGCCGGCCTTCCATGGGCTCGACCGGATGAGGACCAACGGGCGGCGTCCCGAACCTGCACCCTTTACCAACCGGGCCATACCGTTGATGCCCGATTCCAGCAGCGCGCGCTTCGCTCCCGGCGTGTAGGTCGCGTGGTGGAAGTTGCGGAAGCCCTCAATGAAGGTTGGCTTCGGGTCCTTGCCACTCGCGTAGCGGAAGACTTCGCCAACACGTAGGTGCTCGCCCACAATGAATCCCCCTCATCGACTCCTCAGGATCTTGCCAGACCCCTCTGACAGTGCTGGGGTAACCGTCCACATAGCACCCCTTGTAGTTCTTCGACTGCTCGGCGATCGTGTGGTCACGAGTGGGGACCAGGGTGCCGTCGACGATCAGCACAGGGCCTCTCCGGAACCTCTTGCGAGGCTGCAAGGCGAGCGAGGGCCCGAGGCGGGTGATGATCCGGTCCGCGGCGGACTTGGAAGCCCCGAACAGCGGGGCGAACTGCCGCAAGGTGAGGTTCGTCCGCCAGCCAAGGTCTGAAGCCCATGGTCGCCGGTCTCCAAACGAGACACGACCCCCACCGCGGCTGGCACTACCAACCCCGCAAGCTCCACGCGGACAAGGCATACGACATCCCCGACCTGCGGAGATGACTGCGCGGAAAACGTGTAGGCGTCCGCATAGCCCGCAAAGGAATCGAATCCAGCGAACGGCTCGGACGCCGCAGATGGGTCATCGACGCACCATGTCGTGGCTGACCGGCTACCGCCGACTCAACCACCGCTACGAACGCCACCCCCGCAACTACCTGGCCTTCCTCGGCCTCGCCGCCGCGCTCTGCTGCTACAAGCGACTCCTCCGACTCACCACATAGGACACCGTCATAGTGTGCTTGCGAAGACAGACCATGACAGCCGCAACGGGGGGACGAGATGGGCGATCTGGCCAAAGCCGTGGCGCCGAGGCATGGTTGATGTCGCCGAAGGCCGAATGAAAGGCGCAGATCCCGCCTGCTTTCCCGTCTGGTGCTGGAGCGTTGGCGACCGGGGAGAACCGGTCGCCACCTCAGCGTGGTCGCGGAGCATTTCCAGCCACACCCCGACAACAGCCGAATGCTCCACGTAGCCTCGCAAGCATGGAGGAACCCGCACCCGGCACGCCGCCGGAACCCGGCGACGACGAGACGCGCAGACGGCTGGACGCGTACGCCTACCTGAGCGCCCCGGAGCGGCTGGAGCACATCGCGATCATGCGGGTCTTCTGCGGAACGCTCCTGGCGGACCTGGCCGTCCCGGACGTCATGGCGAAGCTGCGTGAGTCCGGCGGGCCAGGTGCGGGGCTCGACGCCGACAGCCTCACGGCCCGGCTGGAACAGCTGGAGCGGTGGGGCAACCTGCTGCGCGGTAGCCACACGGTGAAGGCGTCCAGCATCACCGAGTACCAGCGTTCCCGCGCGCGCTACCAGCTGTCGAGGCTGGGTGAGCGGGTGCAGCGGGACGCCGACGGGGTGCTGGCCGAGGCCGAGGCCGCCCGCGAGGTGAGCAACGAGCTGCTTGCCCTGGTCGAGCGCGGGCTCCGGGAGCTGGCCGAGCTAGTGTCCGAGCCGGGCGGTATCGCTCCGCAGGACGGTCTGGAGCGGGTCAGTACGCTGTTCGTGCAGTTCGCCGAGTTCGCGGACTCCATCCGGGACTTCTATGCCTACCTCGGCCAGGTGCTCGCCCGGTACGACCTGGACAGTGCCGAGTATCAGGGTTTCAAGGAAATGCTGTTGGACTACGTCGAGGCGATCACAGAGGACGTGGCCTTCCGCGCGCCCCGGATCTCAGCGGCACTGGACACGCTCTGGCCGCACCTTCCGGCTCTGCTGGACCGGCTGGACGCCCACGCCCAGGGCCTTTCCGGAATCTCTCCGCAGGGCGAAGGCCGCTCGGAGACCCGGGTGCAGCGCAGCCGCGGGCGCGAGCTTGCGGACTGGCACGGGTTGCGCGGCTGGTTCAGCAACACCGATGGTCAGGGCAGCCAGGTCGATCAACTGCGGGACGCCACCCTGCGGGCGCTCCAGTCGCTGCTGGCCAACGCCAAGCGGATGCTGCGCTCGGCTACCGGGGAGATGTCACGGCGCCGGGACCTGCTGCGGCTGGCCCGATGGTTCGATGAGGCCGCGCCGCAGGATGCGCACGACATCGCCGTCGCCGCCTTCGGGCTGTACGGCGCCCGCCACCTGGGCATACCACCCGCCACCGACGAGGTGGTGCCCGCCTACACCAGCTGGTGGACCGGCCCTGTAGTCGAGGTCCCGGTCGCGCTTCGCGAGAGGGGCAGCCGCGCGCAGCGGGGTCGGACGGCGTCGGTGGAGGACCACTCCGCGCAGAAGCACCGGCTCCGGGAGGACGCGCGTGAGCGGGCGGCGGCCAGGAAAGCGGCGGCGGACGAGCTGCGTAGCGCCTCGGGCCGTTTCGACGACGTACGGCTCACCTCAGCGGCGCTGAGCCTGCTCCTGGAACTGCTGGCCACGGCGCTCGGGAACGCGCAGCTCAAGCGGCGCGCCGGTACGGACAGGGAGGGGGCGCCGGGGTTCGGCCTGGACGCGGCGTGGAGCGAGGACGCCGATCTGGGCATTGGGCTCACTGTGCAACGTACGGCGGGCGCCCGGACGCTCCTCCACTCGGCCGACGGGGACCTGCTCCTAGACGACCTGGAGCTTGTTATCGGCCGGGCCTCCACCCTGGTCGACGGTGAGGCGGAGGTGGGCGTGTCATGACCCTCCCCTCCGCCCATGACGTGGCCCTGGCAGCAGAACGCCGTACCGCCGCCCGGCTGTTGCTCGCTCATCCGCTGGTCACGTCGGACGGCCCGCACGCCGACCTTTTCCCTCTGGTCCGCAGGCACGCTGACTGGCTGGGCAAGCGGTTCCAGCAGGTGCTCGGCTATCGCCTCCTGGTCGACAGTTCCTATGCCCGGCTGTTCAAGGCCGGGCTGGGAGCTCAGGCGGGACACAGGCTTGTGCGGTCCACCGGCACTCCCTTCACTCCGCACACGTACGCCTGTCTCGCGCTGGCTCTGTCCGTGCTGGTGACCGCGCCCGAGCAGATGCTGTTGTCGCAGCTGGTCGCCGATATCCGGGCCGCGGCGGCCGACGCGGCCATCGAACTGGAGGAGACGGGCCGGGCGGCCGGGAAGCGGACCCTGGTCGCAGCTCTGCGCCAGCTGGTCGAGTGGGGCGTACTCATCGAGACGGAGGGCCAGGTGGCCGCTATCACCCAGGAAGCCAGCGGGGAGGCTTTGATCACGGTGGACCGAGAGCTCGCCCGCGTCGTTGTCGCCGGACCGCTCGCCCAGTCCCGGGACGGCGCCGATCTGGTCCGGCGGGCAGCGGACCCGGGCTTCGGAGGACCTCGCACCTATGTGCGCCGGATGCTTGTCGAAACACCCGTCGTCCACCTCGACGAACTGACCGATGCCGAACGCGACTGGCTGCGTACCCGGCAGCGCCGGGAAGCCCAGGCATTCCTCGAACTCCTCGGTCTGGAGACGGAGATCCGCGCCGAGGGAGTGGCGCTGGTCGACCCCGAGGAGGAGCTGACCGATCTCCACCTTCCCGGCACAGGAACGGTCGCCCAGGCCGCACTGCTGTTGGTGGAACGGCTCGTTGAACGGCTTCGTCCGCCCGATCCCGGACATCCGGCGACCGGCGGTGTCCTCGTCGTCGGGGTGGCCGTTCCGGACGGCCTGGTGGATGAGCTGCTGGCTGACCTGGTCGCCGAGTACGGGGGCCGCAGCAACTGGCAGCGCGGCTATCTGGACGATCTCCACGCCCTGCGGGAAGCCGTGTTGGACCTGCTGGCCCGCATGCGGCTGCTGGCCCCGGCCGGCCCGATGCGGGCCGAGGGGGAAGGGCTGCCGGAGAGGTACGCCGAAGAGCTGCCGGAAGGGCGCCAGGTGACCGATGTCCGGGGAGCCCGGCCGGGCGGCGAGGGCTGGGTGCTGCTCGCCGCTGCGGCCCGCTACGCCACCCGCGTCACCGTGCGTACGGCCGACTCGATCCGCGAAGATACCGACGCACAGCAGGAGTTGCCGCTATGACCGCCGTCGCACGTGGCCTCGTCCCGCTGCCGCGATCCGGCCCGTCGACGACAACAGCAGGTACCCGCTTCCGGCTGCACCGCGCGGGCATCCAGAACGTCTGGCAGTACGACAAGCAGGAGTTCGCCTTCGGTGACGGGCGACTACTGCTGCGCGGCAAGAACGGTGCGGGGAAGTCCAAGGCCCTCGAAATGCTGCTCCCGTATCTGCTGGACGGCGACTCCCGGGCACTGGACGCGACCGGCACCGGGCGGACGACGCTTGCCTGGCTGATGCTGGACGGCTTCGAGCAGACCAACCGCCTCGGCTACCTGTGGGTGGAGTTCCGGGGTACGAACGAGGGCGGTGACCACCGCTACCTGACGCTCGGTGCCGCCATCCGTGCCTCGAAGTCGACACAGAGGGCGCTGCCGACGTTCTTCGTCACCCCGCTGCGGGTCGGTGAGGACCTGCACCTAGTCGAAGCGGGCAAGCCGCTCCCCGTCGACCGGCTCAAGGCGATCGTCGGCCCCGACAACGCGACCGACCGCGCGGTCGGCCACCGTGCTCGCGTGGCCCGGGACCTCTTCGGCATCACCGACGCGACGCGCTACCGCAACCTCACCCAGCTCCTCCACCGGCTGCGGCGCCCCACGGTCGGGGACCGCATCGAGCACGGGGGCTTGGCCTCGCTGCTGAGCGAGACCCTGCCGGGGCTCGACGAGGAGGTGGTCGAGAAGGTGGCGCGCAACCTGCATGACCTGGATGCGGTACGGGACGAACTCGGCCGCCTGGAACGCACTGACGCGGCGCTGCGCACGTTCCTCGCCGACTACCGTCGCTACCTCGCCGGAGTGCTGCGCGCTTCGGCCCGGAACGTGAGCAGGGAACTGGACGCCCTCTCCCAACGACGCCGAACGGCCGGGGACGCCGCGCAGCGAACGGGCGACCTGAAGAGGCGGGAGGAGGAGTCGGAAGCCGGGCTGGTGACCCTGCATGAGGAGGAACGGACCGCCCGGACGGAGCTTGCCGCTCTGCACGCCAGTCACGCCTACCGCAGCCTGCGCGAACTGTCGGAACGCCGCAGCACGATGGAGGCCCTGCACGCCACGGCCATGACCGCCTTCACCGCCCTGCTGAACGCGCACGAGGCGCAAGGGGGCGCGGCCGAACGACTGGCCGAGGGTGTCGAAGACCTGGGGAGCCGGCTCACCGAGCTGGGGACCGAGCACCGGGAGTTGCTGTCCCAGGCGGAGAAGGCGAGGCTTCCCGCCGGCCATCTCGGCGACGCGGTGGCCCTGCCACGCACGGTCCGCTCCCAGGCGGCGCAGGCGGAGCTGACCAGCCCGGACGGGGTACCGCAGACCGTGCGGCACCGGCCGGTGGTCCGCGTGGACACGACCACGACAGAGGCCGGGCTACGGTCCTGGCAGGGGCAACTGGAGGATGCGGAAGCTGTCGTACGGAACCGGACACGGGTGGTCCAGGAGGTGACCCGTCTTTCCTCGCAGGCTGACGAGGCCCGCGCCAGGGCGGTACAGGCCGACACGGAGCGGGAACGGCTGGAGGGCGAGGCGGAGGAGGCCGCCGGCCGTCTCGAAGAGAGCCGCGAGAAAGTCGCCGAGGAGAGCCGAGAGTACGCCGACGAGGTCGCCGCATGGGTGGAACGCACGCGGACCGCAACGGGGCCCGGCTGTCCGCCCCTGGACGCCGTCCTCGCCGAAGTCGCCAGTGAGACCGCCTCTGACGCGCCGTTCTCGGAGCGCACGCTGCCGCCCGACATCGACACCCGCGCGCGGCAGTCGGCCCATGCGGTCCTGGAGCCTTACACCGATCACCTCACCCGGCACCGCGATGCGCTGGCGCTCAACGTCAGCCGACTCGGCGAGGAGATCGACCGCCTGTCGAAGGAGAAGCAGGACTGGGAGCGACGTACCGACCCCGAGCCTCCAACCCCCTACCACCGCACCGCCGATAGGAATCCGGCCGGTGGAGCACCCTTCTACCGGCTGGTGGACTTCGCTGAGCACGTGACCTCTGCCAGCCGGGCCGGTCTGGAGGCGGCGCTGGAGGCGAGCGGAATCCTGGACGCCTGGGTCGGCGCGGACGGGGTCCTTCTCGACCCCCTCACCCGGGACACCCTTCTCCAGACAGGCCCCATGTCGTCGGGACCACAGACCCTCGCCTCAGCCCTGCGCCCGGCCGCGCAGCCGGGGTGCGGCGTCACGTCCGAGCAGGTGGAGCGCCTGCTGGCCGCCATCGCGCTCGTACCGGCCTCGGAGACCGCCGCTGCCAGCGCGGTCCACTTCGACGGAAGCTGGCAGCTGGGGGCCCTGCGCGGCCGACACCACAAAAGCGTCGCCGAGTACGTGGGAGCAGCCGTACGCGCCGAGACCCGGCGGCGTGCCCTCGCCGAGCTGGAGGACCGACTCGCGCAGACGGAGCAGCGGCTGGCCGACGCCCGTACCGAACTCGCTGCGGCCGATTCCAGGCGACGTGCCCTCACGCTCGCGGAACGGGACTTTCCCCGGGCACGGCAGCTCTCCAACGCCTGGAGCAGGACCACTTCGGACGAGAAGGCGTTGCGGGACCTGACCGCCAAGGCCACCCGTGCGGCACGGCTGGCCGAGGAGGCCCGCGCTCTCGCCGTGTCGGCGCGTACCGAGGCGGATGCCACCGCGACCGCCCATGACCTGCCCACCGACGCCACCTCCCTGGACCGCGTACGCACCGCACTGGCGGCCCTGCTCAGCGGTATCGGTCACTTGCGCAGAGCGGTCAGCGGCACGGTCGGGCGGCTCGGCGGAAGCCAGGCGGACGACGGGCGGTACGAGCGTGCCCGAGAGGGAAGCCTGGAGGCGGAAGGAAACTACCGGCTTCGGCTCCACCAGTTGCGCACCGCGCAACAGGATCTGCGGACCCGCGAGGCGGCCGTCGGATCGTCCGAAGAGGAGATCCTCACCCGCGAGCAGAACGCCAAGCAACGCATCGCGAACGCCGCCGGCGCCATCCCAGCAGCAGAGCGCACCCGCAGCGAACTCCGCGATCGGCGCGTGCGTGCGGAGGAAGAAGAGAAGCGCCTGCGCGAGGATCTGGCGGACCAGGAGACGACAGTCATCGACACCGGTCGCATCCTCCGCGCGGCTCTCGACCGCCCGGAGGTCGTCAACGGGGCGGGACTGGACCGGTCCTCTCTGCCCGACCACGTCTCGGACAACCCCGGTTCGGACGTCCGCGACCGCCTGCGCGCGCTGCGTTCACTGGCCGACACTGTGGAGCAGGCCCTCGACCGTTCGAGGGGCGAGGTCTCGGACGACACCCTGCTCAAGCGGCACACGGCGCTGCGCGACCAACTGGCGGGCGGATACGACGCGCAGCTTGAGGAACGCGACGGCATCAAGGTGTGCCGCTTGCTCGACGACCACGGTTCCCATGATGTCGCGGTCGTGGGCGAGCGGATCGCCGTACAGTCCGCGGAGGCGAGGGGGCGGCTCACCGAGCGCGAGAGCGAGGTGTTCCAGCGGTTCCTGACCGGCGAGCTCGGCGATCACCTCTCCGCCCAGGTCATCACCGCGGCCAATCTGGTCGCGGCTCTCAACGAGACCCTGAAGACCGTACGGACCTCGCACGGTCTCGGCGTAGAACTGCTGTGGAAGCTCGACGAGGACGTGGATGCGGATGTGCGGGCAGCCGTCGAGCTGCTGCGCAGTCCATCGAGTCTCCGGACACGTGAGCAGACAGAACAGCTGCGCGAGGTACTGCAACGCCGTATCGAGGATGCCCGCCGTGCCGACCCTTCGGCCGGTTACACGGCCCATCTGCGGACCGCGCTGGACTACCGGGCATGGTTCCGTTTCCACACCTTCGTGGTCGAGGACGCGGCCCCCGGGCGCAGGAGGAAACTGACCGGACGCACCGG
Source organism: Streptomyces sp. NPDC001933 (assembly GCF_042890955.1). Lineage (NCBI taxonomy): Bacteria > Bacillati > Actinomycetota > Actinomycetes > Kitasatosporales > Streptomycetaceae > Streptomyces > Streptomyces sp. NPDC001933. The sequence continues at coordinate 24,625 of NZ_JBIASS010000035.1, forward strand.
ACTGAGCCAGGGAGAGCAGCGTGTGCTCTCGTACCTCGTGCTCTTCGCAGCCGCTGCCGCGCACTTCACCAGCCTCGCCGAGTCGGCACCACACGCGCCTCGGCTGATCCTCCTGGACGACGCCTTTGCCAAGGTCGACGAACCCACCCACGGGCGGCTGGGCCGCATCCTCGTCGACCTCGATCTCGACTTCGTCCTCACGAGCGAGCGGCTGATGGGCAACTGGGCAGAGGTTCCGTCCCTGCACATCTACGAGTGCCTACGCGACCCCCATGTGCGCGGCGTGGCCACGTTGCATTACACCTGGAACGGTCGGCATCGGCGTCTGGCATCGGTATGAGCGCACTCCCGGCCGCCACACGCGACTGGCTGGCAGGACCAGGTCTCGCCCGGCTCTGGGGGGCGGTACGCAAACGCCTGGAAGGCAACGGGGTGCAGTGCACCGGTTCTCTCCGGCTGACCGCGGTGAGCTCGCAGGAACGGAACGACCTGTCACTCCTGCTGGGCAAACCCCTCACAGGTACGACCGTGACCGTGCGGCTCGACGCGCTCGATGAACGCCTGCACACCTCGGCCGCAGGACTCGGACTCAGGAAGGTTCTGGAGGAACTCGGTCCTCCCCTCACCGACCGCCGCGCAGCCCGCGAGGACGACGAGGCACAGCGCCGGTACCTGTGGTCCTCGCTCACCACGTCTCTCGACGCCTCTCCGCTCGCCGGGCAGGAGTGGACCCGGCAGTGGTACGCCGTGCTGCGCCGCACCGGCGTTCCGAGAGGGGTGACACCCAAAGCGGCGGTACGGACGCTCCAGCAGGCGGTCCACGTCCTCGCCGTGCTGCTCGACCCGGAACGCACCGGCACGCGAGGCCGAGGAGAACTCGCCGCGACGACGACCGGTTCGGCGCACGGTCTGGACGACGGCACCTGGCTCGCCCGCCTCGTCCAGCGCGGCGTCGCCCTGGCCCATGACACTGACCTCCCCAGCAACGCGGCCGGCCGGCGCGCGTTGTGGCGGCTGGTCTCCGTAACGCCGGACGAGGTCTCCAGCACGGTGCTGACCTACGGTCTGCGGCCCGTCGGCGAGGGCTGGCGAGAGAGGTCACTGCGAGAGCGGGCCGCCCATCACGCCGAGACCCACCTGTCACCGCGCGATCTGCTCGACATGCATCTCCAACTGCCTGCCGGAGCTGTGGTCCACATCTGCGAAAACCCGCGCGTCGTGGAAGCCGCAGCCGACGCGGCCTGCGCCAAGCCTCTGGTCTGCACCTCCGGCAGCGCCGCCACGGTGGTCCTCACATTGCTCGACGCCCTCGACGCCACCGGTTGCCGCTTCGTCTACCACGGCGACTTCGACTGGCCGGGCATCGCTCTGGCCAACCGGATCATCCGCCGCTACGAAGCCCTGCCGTGGCGCATGGACGCCGAGGACTACGAACGCCTCGCCGCTGACAGCCAGGCGGAGGGCATACCTCAACTACCCCTCGACGGCCGCCCGGTCGACGCGGACTGGGACCCGGGCCTCGCCCCTGCCATGACCGCCCTCGGCGTCGCACTTCATGAGGAGGCCACGCTCGATCTACTGGTGAGGGACCTGTCGTGAAGAATCCCCCGGGCGGCCTCTGCGGATACTCAAGTGCGCCAGCTCCTCCAACCGTTCTCTGTGCAACCACCTCCTGTCCAGCTGAAGCGCCTGCTCCGAAAACCGCGCGACGCGACCGAGAAGAAGTCATGCACTTATCGCTCCTACTCGTCTCCCCCGTGGCCGACGGATAGCTGGCCAACCGCTCCTGATGAAATCTCACGCAGTAACGTACCGAGATGTTCTTCCAAGGACCTGTTCTCATCGAGCACCTGCTGAACCACCATGTGCAGTGGTTCCGCAACACGGTGGAATCGCTCTCTCGCCGGCCGAGGCCGCACCATCGAGCCCCAGCTGCGGCGGACACTCACCGGGGCCGAGGCCGCGAGATCCTGGGAAGGAGGTTGACCTCAGGCGGCGAGAACCGCTGTGACCCCGAGCAGTGTTTCAAGCTCGGCCACGGCCGCGTCCTCGTCCGTGACATGGACAGTGGAGATCCCCAGCGCGGCGGCCGGCGGAAGGTTCACCGCGTGATCGTCCACGAAGACGCACCGCTCGGCGGGCAACCCGATGCGCTCCAGTACGAGCCGGTAGATCGCCGGATCCGGCTTCGCCAGCCCCTCCAGCTCGGACACGACGTGAACATCGAAGAGGTCCCAGATGCCCACGTGCTCGTACGGGTTGAACGGATCGAGGCCGAAGCTGTTGGAGAGCAGCGCGAGCCGGTGCCCGGCGGCACCCGCGGCACGGGCAAGCGCGACCATCCGACGCGCCGGCGGAACGTCGGCCCAGGCCCGCCCCATCAGGTTCACGGGGTCCACGTGCTCCCCCAGCAGCGCCGCTGTCCCCTCGTTCCATTCGGCCTGCCCGATCTCCCCGATCTCCAGCGCCGCGTACAGTCGCCGCCCCTCCGGATGATCGTTGAGCGTCGCCCGCCACGCCCCGGGCTCCAGGCACTCCGATATGCACCACTCGCGATGAGTAGCGATGGGGCTGGCCGTGAGCACTCCCGCGAAGTCGAGGATCAGACCTTTCCGGTCATTCTTGTCGGCAGCGCCATTGCTGTGCATCATCCGGTGGCGTCCTTCCCGGGACTGTAAATCGTTCGATGTAACTCCCGATCACGGAGGATGCATCGATGACCATTGAGAACGTGGCCGAGGCCCAGATAAGCGAGGCGGTAGAGCCGCAGCCGGCAAGGGTGGTGGATGACCGGCTGATCGACGAGCTGGTGTCCCGGGCGCAGGCCGAGGGCCTGCAGCTGACCGGCGAGGGCGGACTGCTCCAGCAGCTGACGAAGCGGCTGTTGGAGTCCGCCCTGGAGGGCGAGATCACCGACCATCTCGGCTATGACAAGCACGATCCGGCAGGGAAGAACGGCGGGAACTCCCGCAACGGAACCCGGGCGAAGACCGTGCTGACGGACGTCGGTCCGGTGGAGATATCCGTCCCTCGCGACCGGGACGGGTCGTTCGAGCCGAAGATCGTCAAGAAGCGGCAGAAGCGCCTGTCCGGGGTGGACGAGATGGTCATCTCCCTGTCGGCGAAGGGCCTGACCACGGGCGAGGTCCAGGCCCACCTCGCGGAGGTCTATGGTGCCGACGTCTCGCGCCAGACGATCTCCACGATCACCGACAAGGTCCTCGAGGGCATGGCCGAAAGGCAGAACCGCCCGCTCGACCTGGTCTATCCGGTGGTGTTCATCGACGCCATCCACGTGAAGATCCGCGACGGTGCCGTTGCCAACAGGCCGATCTACGTGGCCCTGGCCGTCACCGTCGAGGGCCGGCGCGAGATCCTCGGCTTGTGGGCCGGGGACGGCGGCGAGGGCGCCAAGCACTGGATGCACATCCTCACCGAGATCAAGAACCGCGGCGTCAACGACGTCCTCATGCTCGTCTGCGACGGGCTGAAGGGCCTGCCCGACGCGGTCGAGACCGTCTGGCCGAGGACGATCGTGCAGACCTGCGTGGTCCACCTGCTGCGGAACTCCTTCCAATATGCCGCCCGCCAGGACTGGGACAAGATCGCCAGGACTCTCAAGCCGGTCTATACGGCGCCGACCGAGGAGGCCGCACTCGAACGATTCGCCGAGCTCGCCGACACGTGGGGCAGGAAGTATCCGGCGATCGTCAGACTCTGGGAGAACGCCTGGGAGGAGTTTTGATACACCGTTCGATTGACAGACCCGTCGTCGGTGCCCTGATGACCTGGCGGATGGGCCGTTCCCGCAAGGAAGGGCCAGCAGTGAAGAAGCGTGGTCCGCGACGCCTTTAGGATCAGGCCATGATTCGCGCAGTGGTGTTCGATGTCGGTGAGTGCCTGGTGGACGAGACCCGCGAGTATGGCACCTGGGCCGACTGGCTCGGCGTGCCGCGGCATACGTTCGCCTCCATGTTCGGCGCCGTGATCGCCCAGGGGCGGGACTACCGCGAGGTCTTTCAAGAGTTTCAGCCGGGCTTTGACCTCTACGAGCAGCGTGAAGCCCGCGCAGCCGCCGGCCAGCCCGAGACCTTCGACGAGACCGACCTTTACCCGGACGTCCGCCCGGCCCTTGCACAGCTCCGGGCCGACGGGCTATGGCTCGGAATCGCCGGGAACCAGACGGTTCGGGCCGGCCGCATCCTGCGGGGCCTTTTCACATCCACCGTCGACCTCATCGGCACGTCAGACGACTGGGGCGCCAGCAAACCCGACCCCGCGTTCTTCGTCCGCGTCGCCGAGGTCGTCCCGCATGAGCCTGGCGAGATCCTGTACGTCGGCGACCGTGTCGACAACGACCTGCGACCGGCTGTCGCCGCCGGAATGCGGACCGCACTCATTCGCCGCGGGCCGTGGGGAACCATCCAGTGGAACACCGCAGAAGCGCGCGACCTACCGACGTTCCGTATCGAGTCGCTTGCCGATCTCCCTGAGGCCGTCACGAAGTTCAACGAGCGAGAGCACTGACCGTCGTCGACCACCCGTATAGCCGCTCGTCCAGGTCCCGCACGCACTGGTCGTGTTGGTGTGGGGCCAGGGCGCGGCGTACTTCCCGGACCCGGTCCATGCCCATCGCGTACCAGGTGACTTTCAGCTGATCGAGCGCCCGACACGCGTACTCGCACGCTGCCTCCGAGTTCCCAGCAGCGGCTTCTACCGCGGCAAGGTCGCCGTAGATCACGGTGCGTTGCTTGTCCTCGGTACGGGGCAGGTCGTCGAGTACCCCGAGGAGCGTGGTGCGCGCCTGCGGCAGGTGCCCCGCTTTCAGCTGGGTGTTCCCCTTGAACGCGGCGAGTCGGACATCAGTGAACCAGTCGAGCCAGGCCGGACTTGTGTGCCCGGTGCCTGCCGCCAGGACGTCCTCGGCGTGCCCGATCAGGTGCAGGGCCGTCCGCACGTTCCCGCATCGGGTTTCACACTCGGCCTCGACGGCGTCGAGCCAGGCCAACAGGTCAGCGGAAGCGGGGGCGCGACGTGCGTAAGTTCGGGCGGCCACCATCCGCTCCACTGCTGCGTCCCGATCGCCCGCCCACCCGGGGATGAACGCGGAGTGCGCGAGGATCGCGCTACCGAGCAGCGGATCGTCTGCCTGCCCGGCGGCCTGGAGCGCAAGTAGCAACGTCCGCCCAGCCTGGTCGGCGTCGCGAAGATCGAAGAACTCAATGCGCCCAGCCAGCAGGTAGGTCTCGGCCAGCGCTGCGGCGACGGTACGACGGGTCTGCCCCGCCGTCTCGGTCAGCAGCGCACACCCGAGAGTGGCGTGGGCGACGGCCGCAGGATGGATGGTCGCGGGGGCAACCGACCAGTACAGGCGTCGGTGCGACCGGGTGACCGCCTCGAAGTCCGTCGCAACGGACGCAGGCTGCATGACGGCTGCGGCCTGCGTCGGCACAGCGGCCAGCCCGACAGCGGCCACGGACGCACCGACCAGCGAGCGCCGTACAAGGTCGGGCCGGTCGCGACCAACCGGAGGGGTGAACCCGAGCGATTCCATGTCCTGCCCGAGCAGTTCGGTGAGAGCCTGCTGAAGGTCCGGATGCGGCCACGGCGGATTCTCCGACTCCCAGCGTCGGACCTGCCGGACGCCGACCCCGAGGGCAGTGGCCAGCTCCTGCTGGGAGCGGTAGCCCGCGGCATGACGGGCCGATCGGAGACGAACATTGCTTGCGGGCTGCGACATGCGGACCTCCGTGACGGGCTCTCAAGTCAGTTTCACCGCAGGCCCTTTCAGAAGCCAGTCGTCACCCGTACGACGGCATGAAAGTCCTCTTTGGTGCCGCGAAAAGACCTCTGGAAGTCCTCGATACACGCCCTGGTGAGGGCCAGTCTTGGCGCACTACCCAGCACGGTGCCCCTGAGGAGCTGCCACCATGCCCCCACCAAGCATCCGGACCATCAGAGCTTGCCGCCTCGAAAGGGCCGGCCAAACATGGGCCGCGATCCGCGTGCCCCGCAGCGTTGGCCTCGACGCACTCGCCATTCTCGGCAGCCGGTCCGGAGCCGTCCTCGAAGACCCCCTCGCGGCCGCCCTGTACTGGTTCGTCCCGCCGGGTACCACCGCCGAGTGGGACGTGGCCGGTACCCGCGTGCTTGCCGAGGATGCCCATCTGGTCGTCCCTCCAGACAGGCGCACCCAGGGCCCAGGCCCTCACTGGCGCGTCTGCCCGACCGCCGAGGCGTGGACGACGGAGGCCGCAGCTCTACAGGCCGCGCTCGAAGACGCGGCCAGCCCTTGCCGAGGAGCGGCGCGGTGATCACCTCTGCCACGAGCCAGACATCGACTCCCGACGCCGAGTACCTCATGCTCCTCGGCCACACCTACGGGTGCGCGTCCTGCCGCCTCGCCCCCTGCCCGACCGCGGTACGCCTTACCCGCGCATGGCGGGACGCACGCCAGTGAGGGACGAGGCGTCAGACATCATCCCCTGCTACTGCTGGGACGTGCACCCGGAGACGTACGCCCGGTGCACGCGGGAGCCTGGGCATACGGGCGCCCACTACGACCCGTACCACCGGCCGTCGTGGGACCGCCCCGGCACGTCGTGGCCCCCTGAATCGGCGGCGAGCGGTCGTCCCTGATCTCCCGCTCGCGGCTACAGATCGCGTCGGTAAGCCGCGAGCGGGTCTTACTCCCGCCCATACCCGAGGCCGGCGGCGGCCGGGGTCCGGGCGGGACTCCACCATCACGCGAGGGATAGAGAGCTACGTGGCTATCAGGACCGTCATCCAATGCCTGGCGACCAGCCGCATCCTGTTCTGCTACTGCGGCGGCCCCATGTACCCGACCGGCGATGGCCATATGAAGTGCAGGCAGCAAGGCAACGCTCCACCCTCCCAAACGGATGTCGCGCAGCTACGTAGGCGAGGGACGTTCTGCCAGCTGCGACCAGTAGCCTGCGGCGATCAGCCGTCGCGCGCACCTGGAGGTGTCGTGGAAGCTTCCGCTCTCGTCAGCCCCGATCAGTTGTGGGCGGCGCAGGAGGTCTTAGTTCGTCCGAGCCCTGTCCCGGCGGCCGCAGGTGTCTACGGGTGGCACTTCAAGCAGCCGCCCCACCCGGACCTAGACGCCGGGCGCCTGCTATACGTCGGGATAGCCCCGCGGTACATGGCGAACCGGACCAGTACCCAGAACCTGCGTAAGCGGGTGCGCTACCACTACCGGGGCAACGCGGCCGGCTCGACGCTGCGGCTCACCCTCGGTTGCCTGCTCGGACTCGAGCTGCGCCGCGTGGGCAGCGGCAAGCGGATGACCTTCGGCAAGGCTGGCGAAGTCACCCTGAGCCAGTGGATGGCGGACAACGCGCGGGTGTGCTGGATGGAGCAGAGCGAACCATGGGACCTGGAGTCACAGCTCATCTCCCAACTCGACCTCCCGCTGAACCTCGACCAGAACCGCCACAACGCGTTCCACAGCCGCCTGAAGGAGCTACGAGCCCAAGCACGCCAGCGAGCAAGAGAGTTGCCCATCAGTTCGTAGACCGCCGAACGGGCCGCCGGGCCGTTTCCTGGGCCGTCCCTGGGCCGTCCGAGGTCGCTCGATAGTGGCCAACGTCGACCAATGACGACCGCTCAGCCGCTCATGAACACCGGCCAGACCGGCCAAAACGCAGCTCCCCGAGATCCCCGGCAAGACCCTGCGCAACAAGAAGCAGCGGCCTTCTCGGACCTCATGGCGGTGTCGGACTGGTGAGGCAGGCATGCGGGGCACAGCGCATGGGGAGGGTGCCAGGCGGGGCAACCGTGTCTAGCTCAGGAGGGGCCTTGTCGAAGGATCGTGCAGCTTTGGAGCACGAGGAACAGATCGTCTGGACCGAGGACGTGGGCGGCTTCGACTACGTCCGTCAGACAGTAGCCCGCTTGTCCACGACCCGGCAGAAGCCGGTGGCATGGCACGGAACGGGCCGACGGGTGGGCTACTCCGTACTCAAGTCGGATGCCCCGAGCGGGGACACGCCCGGCAGATTCGTCCGCCGGGTGTTCTGGGTGAAGGACTACGACCGTTCCGAGCAGCCCAACGGTACGTACACGACGTCCGCGCCCGGTGAAGCCGTCGATCCGCGGACGGTCGCGCCGGGGGTGTGGGGCGAGCTGACCGAACGCGCCTGGGGCGGTCCGCTGCCCGACTGAGCGGCATCCGGGGTCATCGTCGCGAGCCATGACGTTGACGGCTGCTGATGCAGTCGGGAAGAGACCACCGCCCTGCGTGGTGGTCTCTTCTGCGTTTGGAAGCTGAGTCGCGATCTGAGACGCGATGATTCAGAAACCAGATGGGACATGCTTCACCAGCAGCCGGAATCAAGCCCTCCGGTGAATACGCGAGGAAAGCTCCGAGGCAGCGCTCAGGAGAGAATCGAAGCCCCTGGTCAGCGGCCTGGGCGCGCTGCTGTGGCCCAGTCCCTTCTAAGCACCTGCCCTGCTTCCAGAAGTAGCGGATGTGGGCCCGCCCTGCCGCCTTGGCGGTGTCCACTCCGAGCAAGCCCGCTCGCGGGAACCGCCCCGAGTTGTTCGGCAGCCGTCGATCCCTCCTCCAAGCCTTCCCACAACTCGCTAACCGCCAAGGGGACTGAGGTTGATCCCCGGGAGTGGACACCGGGTTTCATGCGGCAAGTGACAGAGTATGTGATGCGATCAGACGTTGTTCGAACTCGACCGGTGTGAGGTAGCCGAGTGCGGAGTGCCGACGGCGTCGGTTGTAGTACGACATCCAGCGGAACAGTTCCAGGCGGGCCTGCGCCTTCGACATCCAGCGCCGTCCGTGCAGCAGCTCCCGCTTGAGGCCCTGGAAGAACGACTCGGCGAGGGCATTGTCATAGCTGGACCCGACGCGTCCCATGCTGCGGCGGATGCCGTGCCGCCGGCAGACATCGGCGAAGGCCCGGCTCACATATTGGGCTCCCCTGTCCGTGTGGAAAATTACGCCGTTCACCTGGCCACCGCGGGCGGCCACGGCCATCTCGATGGCGTCGATGACCAGGGACGCACGCATGTGGTCGGCGATCGACCAGCCCACGACCCGGCGCGAGCAGATGTCGATCACCGTGGCCAGATACAGCCACGTCGAACCGACGGGTATGTAGGTGATGTCGCCGCACCACTTCGTGTTCAGCGTGTCGGCGGCGAAGTCGCGCATCATCAGGTCCGGGGCCAGCGGGGCCGTCTTGTCCGCGATCGTCGTCCGCCTGGTGCGGCGCAGGTGGCGCCCGACGATGTGGTGGATGCGCATCAGCCGTGCCACGCGTTTGCGGTTGATCTTCCGTCCCCGGGCCCTCAGCTCGGCGTGGACGCGCGGGGCGCCGTAAGCACCTCGGTGCTCGGCGTGAATGGCACGGATCTCGGCGACTGCAGCCGCCTCGCGGGCCTGGCGTTCGACGCGGCCCTCTTCGGTGGCCTGGTGCCGGTAGTAGCCGGAGCGGGAGACCCCCAGGACCCGGCACAGCCGCTTGACGCCGAAGTCGGCGCGGTGGTCGGAGATGAAGTCCCAGCGGCGGGTCCTCACTTCACCTCCCTGGCAAAATACGCGGCCGCCCTGCGCAGGATCTCGCGCTCCGACTGCCACTCCTTCTCAGCCTTCAGCAGCCTGGCGTTCTCGGCCCGCAGCCGGGCCAGCTCATCAGCCTGACTCTCCGGGCCACTCCCGCCCCGGACGGCCGACCCGTTCGCCCCAGTGTCCTTGCGGACCCATGTGCGCAGTGTCTCCCCGGTGATCCCGAGCTCGGCGGCCACGGCCGCGTACGTGCGCTTGCCGCCGCCCGCGCGATACAACGCGACGGCGTCCCTCCGGAACTCCTCCGGGTACGGAGACTGGCGTCCCACCTGGACATCCCCATTGTCAGGGTGTCCACTCCAAGGGATCAGCCTCAAAGCAGCCTTCGCCCGCCGACGCGGACAGCAAAGATCCAGCAAGGGCCGCCTACACCGAGCAGTTGGGACGCCATCCTCAGATCATGACTACCGATGACATTGACGTGGAGGACGACCGCGAGCGGCAACGGCATGCGCGATCGTCCACGACGCCGATGTCGAAGCCGGCCCAGCGCGCACAGGCTGTGGACACTGCTGCTAGAGGGACGACGAGTCGGCGCCCACGAGGCTCGCGCAGTTTTCTCGTACCTCCTCGAAGGTCTCCGAGAGCAGGCCCGCCGCCTGCCCATCGCAGGACACAGCACTCCCCAGGAAGCCCTGCGCGCCGAACTCGTCCTCGACGTTGCCCTACCCTGAGCGGACCTGAACAGTCCACTTGCCGTGGTAACCGATGCTGGTCACGACGCTCCAGACGCAGCTGCACCATGCCCCGCCTCGGCCCCAAGTCCGGCAGCTCTATCATGGATCGCCAGTCCGCACCCGTAACAGACGGGGACTGAGGGGGAGGGGCCTGGGCATGCCGGAGTACCGCATTTCCGTGAATGGGGACTCACCTGGACGAGACTTGCGTCAACTCACGCAGTGGCTCCGCCAGGACACGACGACCAGGACTGGGGCAACCATCGTCCTCCAGTCTGCGCAGCCTGCCGAGGACCAGATGGGAGGGGCCCTCGAAGTCATCGCGTTGGTCACTCAGTCCGGCTTTTCGACGGCCGGCCTGGCGCTGGCGATTTCTTCCTGGCGCCGGACCCGGCCGTCGACGCCGGTCGTTACCATCGAGCGCGACGACGTACGGGTGACGGTGGATTCCGGTGACCCAGCCGACGTTGCTCGGATCGTCCGGGCACTGGAGAGCGAGTAGCCGCCAGATGCCGCTCCCCCGCCCGGAATCCTCGCGGGTGGTCCTCATCGGTGTCGCGGACTACGACCACCTGCCGCCTCTCCCGGCCATCCGGAACAACCTTGCAGCACTCGCCGACTTCTTCACCTCAGCACCAGGCTGGGGCCTGCCGTCGGAGCACTGCACCGTCGTCACCGACCCCAGCCAGTCATTCGAATTCATCGACCCCGTGCGACGGGCAGCCGCCGAAGCCACCGACACCCTGCTCGTCTACTACAGCGGACACGGCCATCTCGACGACGAGTTGCGGTACTCGGTCTCGGTCACCGGCTCGCGGCAAGACGAGCCGTGGACCTGCCTGCCATACGCATGGCTGAAGTCCGTGCTGATCCAAACCCGGGCGGAACGCCGGGTGGTGATCCTCGACAGCTGCTTCAGCGGGCAAGCTCACGGGCTGATGGCCGACGCGGCAGACGCTCTACGGGGGCAAGTGGCGACCAGGGGAGCAGTGGTCATCAGCTCCGCCCGCCACGACCTACCCGCACTCGCACCGATCGGCGAGACCTACACCGCCTTCACCGGTGAACTACTCCAGGTCCTCACCCATGGCATCGCGGGCGGGCCAGCAGAAATCAGCATCGACGCCGCCTACGCTCACGTCAAAACAGCCTTGGCTGCCCAGGGCCGCCCCACACCTGACCGCACAGGCACCGACACCTCCGGCACCCTGGTCATCGCCCGCAACCATAAGTTCCGGCCACCTACCCCCGCAGCTGCCTCGCGGCCCGCTCCTGGGACACATCTACAGGCGCTGGCCAGCCGACTGCTCCTGCGGTCGGCGGATGCCCGAAGCGCTAGAACCGCTGCCCGACGCTATGTGGAGCCGACCCCGGTCGGCGAGCGCTACGAGGTGCTCCACCCCATCGGGAGGGGAGGCATGGGAACCGTGCATGTGGCTTATGACCGTCTCCTGGACCGACAGGTCGCATTGAAATCGATCCAGCTACATGGGCAAGAAGAACCCATCGAAGGGCAGGTCTTCTGGAACGAAGTGCGGGTCGCGGCCGGGCTGAGTCACCCGAACGTGGCGGCGATCCACGACGTGGTCGAGGGCAAGACCGGGCGGTTCTTCGTGATGGAGCTCGTCCCGGGCATCGACCTGTCAACCGCGCTCAATGAGGACAGGCCACTGTCGCCCGACGAAGCGGCAGAAGCCGTTCACGACGCACTATCCGGGTTGGAGGCCGCCCACCAGGTTGGGGTAGTTCACTGCGACGTCAAGCCAGCCAACATCATGCTGACGCCGAATGGCAAGGTCAAGATCCTCGACTTCGGGCTCTCTCACGTCATCGCGGAGGAAGGGCGAGGACCCCTGCATCAGGGCAACGGGACCATTGTGGGTACAGCCAACTACATGGCGCCCGAAAGCATCCGCGGCCAACTCCCCACCACTTCCGTCGACATCTACGGAGCAGGGGTCGTGTTCTACGAACTGTGTACTGGCCAGGTGCCGTTCCCTGCCAGCAGCGCCTTCGAAGTGATGTCGCGCCAGATGTACGAGGTGGCAACGCCCCCAGGGCAGATCCGCCCAGGGCTGCCGCCCGCGTATCAGGTGATCATCATGCGGGCCCTTGAGCGTGATCCACAGGAGCGATATGGAAGTGCCACCGAGATGCGAGCCGCGATAGCTGCTGCCCTCTACGGCACAAACTGACCGCTACGCGCTGATCCTTCGCAACTGGGCGTTACCTTCATGGCCAGTGGCAGGTCATGCCAGTTATTGATCAGAAACTCAAAGGGTTCTCGTCCAGGACGTAGCGGACGTGCGGGCCGCCGAAGTAGCCGCGGACGATGTGTGGTTGACGCTGGCGTCTATGGAAGAACCTGCGGGTTTCGGCGGCGAGTTCGGTCTGGTTCCTGGCCCGGTGGGTGTGGGGCAGGCTGCGTTTGAGGTCGGCGTTGACCAGCTCGTCGGGGTTCAGCTCGGGTGAGTACGAAGGCAGGAAGTGCAGCTCGATCTGGTCCTTGTGGCCGGCGAGCCAGGCCCGGACGGTCTTCGAGCGGTGGGCCGAATGCCGGTCGACGATCAGGTGGATCTTCCGGTCGAAGTGCCCGACGAGCCGGGCGAGGAAGCGGCACATGACCTTCGCGTCGAACGACTCGGTGAAGACCATGAAGTGCATCCGGCCGCGGGTGCTGATCGCGGACATTGCGTTCACGGAGAACCGGTTCCCAGTCCGGCGGACGATGGGAGTCGTGCCCTTGGCACCCCAGGTGCGGCCGGTGACCTGGTCCGAGCGGATCCCGACCTGGTCGCCGAAGAGAACCTCGGCGTTCTCCGCCTTCGCCCTGGCCCGGATCGCCGGCCAGGTCTCCTCGTGCCAGAGGCGGACGGCTTCCGGATCCTGCTCGACCGCCCGCTTGTCCGGACGCTGGAAGGTCAGTCCCCAACGCTTGAGGTACTTGCCCACCCCGGGCTCGGTAAAGCGGACCCGGTACAGCTTGAAGATCAGCTCGCCTATCTGCCCCCGGGTCCACAGTTGACCCGAATGCCCCAGGTCGGAGGGGATGTGATCGAGCACAGCCTGCCGCACGGCGGCCTGCTCGGCCTCCGACAGGACCTGATGCTCACCCACGCGACGACCCCGCGCGCGGGAGAGCAGTGCGCCCCGCCCGCCGGCCTGCCACTTCGCCCACCAGTTGTCCACGGCCCTGACCGACACCTTGAACAGGGCGGCAACCTCTACCCGGTCCCGGCCCTCCACCAGCGCGGACACTGCCAGCAACCGCACGGCCTCCTGCGCGTCCGGCGACCAGGCCCGCGCATCCCCCACCAGATCACTCACACACCGTCAACGAGCCTGAACCCAAAGCGTTTCGGATCAATAGGAGGTACTTTTAGCCGCCTAAAGCAACAACAAGTACCCTTTGTCATCCAATCGAGGCATTAGACAGTAAACCCAGCCATTTCTCCTTCTCTGACAGTGAATCTAGTCGCGAGGGGGTGACCAGCCTCGGTCCCGATAGTCTGGAGACTGAAGCGTACGGGCACGGGGGGATGATGATTCGAGCACTTCTGCTCGGGGTTGGGGCCTTTGAGAACGCGGTCGACGGCGAATGGAGCCCCACGTCGGAGGGGCTGGCTCCGCTGCCGTCGGTTGAACCGCAGGTGCGTGAACTCGCTGCGGTGCTCTCGCGTTTCGATGGACTGAGTGTCAGTGGCCCGGTGATCGACGCGGACCGGGGCAGCGTTGAGGAGAGCTGGCGGAAACTGCGGCACGATTCGGCAGAGCGGCCACGTATCGTTCATTTTGCCGGTCACGGGGTCCCCCGTGGCCGGGTCTTGTACCTGGCCACGGGGGACAGCCGTCCGATCGACCTCCCGGAGTCAGCGATCGACGTCGGCCGATGGCTGAATGAGGTCGAGCACGGCTTCGACCAGTCTCCCGTCCTACTGCTGCTCGATGTTTGCGGTGCAGGGGCAGCGACGGACTACCAGCTGTTCCAGGACGTTCCCGAGGGGGAGCGAAGGACCTGGGTGATTGCTGCCTGCACGGCGGACGAGAGCGCTTTCGACGCACAGTTCACCAAGGCTACGGCCCAAGCGCTGGAGCGTCTCCGCTTGGGGCACTGGGACATCTCTCCGGCTCTGTCCCACGTACCGGTGGAGGCTGTCGCCGACGAGATCGCGCGGGAGCTGATCCGCCTCGGTGGGGGGTATCCGCAGACCGTGATGCACTCTCCGCGCCGCGCCGCCTCGCTGCCGGTGCCGGAATTCTTCGCCAACCCAGCCTTCAGCACCGATGGCTGGCAGCGGCTTCGAAGCCGGCTCCGGTTTGCAGTTCGGGAACTAGCGGCGGAGTTCGACCCCGGCCTTGACCCAGTGCACTTCCTCACCCGGGCGTCCGGCCGTCTGGACGAAGCCGCTGCGATGACGGGTTGCCTGTTCACCGGTCGGACACGTGAGCTAGCCCTGATTCGATCCTGGTTGGCGAGCGACGACCCCCTGCTGTTGGTCACCGGAAGCCCTGGGGCCGGAAAGTCGGCGCTTCTGGGGGTGACGGTCTTCCTGTCGCACTACCAACTTGCCGAGCTGAGTACCGTGCTGGTTGGCCGCATTCCTGCTCAGTACCGCCCAGAGCGTCGGTACCCGACGCTTGTCGCGGTCCATGCCCGGCACCGAGGCGTGGACGAGGTAATCGCTTCGATGGTGGTTCAACTGACTCCTGAGGATGCGGAGCCGGCCGCCGCTAGCAGTGGACAAGCTCTAGACGAGCTCAAACGCATCGCCCTGAACCTGCCGGAACCGGTGATGCTCATCCTCGATGCCGTTGACGAGGCATTGGAGAGTGACCGTATCGTCGGCGATCTGCTACCTGACCTCCTGCGTACGCTCCGCTCTGACGGCCGCCCCGCGTTCCGGGCACTCGTGGGAATGCGGCCGCCACAAACGGACGAGCACGGGTTCCGCGAGAGGATCGGCGCCCGCAGGATGGTGCTCAACCTGGACATCTCTTCCAGCATCGAGGAACTCGCGAACGACCTCACGACCTACATCGCAGACATCCTGTACAGCACACCCGGTTACAGCGACCAGGTCCTTCGTGAGTCCGTAGCCCATTCAGTTGCCGGCGCGATCGCCCACAGCCGCGATCGCAGCACCTTCCTCGTCGCAGCACTCTTCGCCGACTTCCTGCGGACCGGGATACCCCTGAGTCCTGCCGAGGCGGTCGCCCGGCTACCGCAGAGCCTGCCGGACCTGCTCGAACTGCACCTGCAGGCCACCTTGGACAGCGACCCGTGGATGCGGCATTTGATGGTGGGGCTGGCACAAGCACGGGGCCAGGGCATGCCGCTGGAGCTTGTGGCCGCAGCGGCCACCGCTGTGGCCAGGGCTACGGGGCAGGAATTTCCCCCTCTGGCCCCAGGTGAGGCACGCGAGAAGCTGGCTATCATCCGCTTTTATCTGCGGACGAATATCGACACGGACGGACGTCAGCTCTACCGGTTCTTCCACGAGGCAATCACCGAACACTTCCGTGAAGTTGGAACCGAACTCGACGGGTTCGCCGACGCCCTCTTCCACGAGCTACTCTCGACCGTCCCTGGATGGTGGACCGCTCAGGGACCTCGGTGGGACCTCGCCGCACCGTATCTGATGCGACATCTCATGGAGCATGCCGTCGCTGTGCCGGGCGGAGCTGCAGTCGACCAGTTGTTCCTGGACCCGGAGTACCTGGTCCGCGCCGACCACAACAGCGTTTGGGGAGCGGTTCACAGGGCGAAAGCCCCCACAGCGCGGCGGGCCGGAGCCGCGTACCAGAAGGCGTTCGGTCGTGGCGGCCTCTTCGGCCAGGACGGATTGCTAGAGACACGGCGTGCAAGGCTTCAGCAGAGCCTTGTGACCTACCGGGCGACCGGACTGGCGCGCCATCTCCAGGACGAACAGGCTGTGCTCTGCACGCGCTGGAGTACGGGCATGTCTGAGGAATCCCTGCTGCATGTCATCAGCAAGGACAAGTTGGGCACCACGGTGTCAGCCCTTGCCCTGGGAGTTGTCAATCGACGGCCCCTCGCTGTGTTAGGCGGCACCGACGGCTCCCTCCAAGCGTGGGACATCACGCCGGGCCGCACCGGCCCGGTGCTCCGGTATTCCTCGGCCCTCCGGACGGACAAGGATGCCATCACGCAGATGGTGATCGTGGGTCTGGAGGAGCGGATGGTCGTTGCCTTGGTGACTGACCAGAACGCTCTCCGGTTACATGATCTCGCAACGGGTGCGATCGTTGCCGACGTGCACCTCGACGGCGCGATGGTCTCCGCCCTGGCGGTCGTCGGCACCGGAGAGGAAACCGTCCTTGTAGTTGGTCGGGTCAATGGCGACATCAACCGGATCGGCCTGCTGGGTGAGTCATTCGGCAAGACCCTCGACACCGTCGATGCCGGGGACACTGCCATCTGCTCGTTGCTCGGAGTGGAGTCCGAAGACGGTTCCCTCGCAATCCACTACATTTGCGCCAAACCTCAAGATGACAAACCGAGGGTGCTGCGCAAACTGGACGGGCAGCCCGTATGCCTCACATCGGTCGGCGGCCTCCAAGCCGTGCGGATCCAGCGCACCGGCGCGTCGGCCCCGCTGTTCTCCCTTGTCGCCTACACCCCTGGCATGTACGCGGTCCGGGTGAACGGTGAGACCGTCCAGGTCGTCACAGGACCGGAGGACAGGGGGCTGACGCTAGGGGACGTCCGCCGCGTCGACCGCTATTGGCTGGCGCTGACTGCCCATCGCGACGGCAACATGCGGGTGTGGGACCTCGACGTCTGCCCACGATCCGGTCACGGCCAGAACCGCTGGTGCCCCGCCACAATCCTCGGCACCATCCGGCTCGGCGGTTCGGAGCTTACCCTCAGCGCCGAACTCGCGTCTGGCGAGATCAAAGCCTGGGCCCTGAGCAGCGGCGCGGAGTGTCACGAACTGACCGACCTGGGCGAGCTCAGCCATGCCACTACCGTGACAGCCGGCGATGCGTCCTACGTCGTCGCGGTGACCACGGAGAACGAGCTCGACACCTGGAACATCCGTGAGGATGTCCTAGAATCGACAGTCCACCTGCCCACCCAGCCCACCGCGTTGGCCGCTATGCCGCACGGCGATTCGGTGTGGGCTTTTGTAGGCAACACCGACGGCGATATCCATGTGTGGGACACGAGGAAGGAGTCGTTCTCTCACGTCCTCGCCGGCGTCGAGGGATCGGTCACGGAGTTGGTCGCGGGCGATATCGACGGCGAGTCTCTCCTGATCAGCGTCCACAACGAACGCAAGGTCTGTCTCTGGTCCCTGGCTGACAGCACCCTGCGGCAAACGATCACACTGGACCGGATCGGAGCGATCACGATGCAAGGCGGGCGCCTGTTCGCCGCCGAGCAATCGTCGGACGACGACCAGGTGGGGATCTGGGACCTTGCGACGGCCTCGCTCGTGGGCTCCGTCCCCGTGGCTGGCCCGCGGGTGATGGCTGTCAGCCAAGTGAACGGCAGGCCGGTGCTCTTGGCCGCTGTCAGCGAGACGGAGGTCCAGGCGTGGGATGCCGAATCCGGCGATCCACTCGGATCTCCGACCCCAGTACCAGATCAAGTCCACACGATCGCTCCCTACGAGGGCGGCGTGCTGGTAGGCAGCAAGGCCGGCCATGTCACAGCCCTCGGCTGGACCTGCTCCACAGTCACGCCGGCGCTCCGCCCGACACGGCCGGCCGTCCATGTCTCGCACGTCCTGGCTTGGCTACCGGGCGAACTGCTATGTGGCGATGCCCGGGCAGATGGATGGGAGTTGTACAGCGTTGATGAATGGGAGGGAGGACTGCCGCCCTCCTTCGGCCTGGTCTACGACCGCCCCGTCACTGCGACAATGGCCGTACTTCACGAGGCTCTCGTCGACGTACTGGCGCACGACGGATTTGAGGTCGTACGGCTGGAGGCGCACTGGTACGAGATCAGCCGGGTCGATGGCGTGACCACCGGCGGCCCGTGGCGGTTCCCGGCGTACTCCGTTCATTGCCACTCGAAGGAAGGACCAGAGCAGTGACGATCGTCGCAGTGCACGGCATAGGCAACCACCTGAGCGGCCGCTCACCGGAACGGTCGGCCATCGAACTGGCAGGGCAGTGGCAACTCAAACTTCAGCAGGGGTTCTCGGCCGCCGGACTGGACGCCCGCCCACTCCCTGCCCTGCACGTCGCGTACTACGCTCACCACACCCGCGCCGCAGAGCGGCAGACTGTCGTGCCGGATGCGCTCGCCCTTGATGAACGAGAACAGTCCATTGTCATCGCCTGGGCGCTGGCCCTAGGCGCACCCACGCTCCAGGAACGGCAGGGACTGATTACTGCACCACTGCGGCAGGTTCTGTCCTGGGTTTCCCGACGCCGCAACGTCCCCATCGGGACGGTCATCCGGCTCGCCGTCCAACTGGCAGGGGAGGTCCACCGCTACCTCCATGTTCCACAGGTACGGGCTGCCGCCCGATCCGCCGTGGCGGAGTCGATCCGACGGGTACGCCCTCGTGTGGTGCTGGCGCACTCCCTCGGCTCTGTCGTCGCGTACGAAGCCCTCCATGCTTACCCGGAACTGAACGTGGACTGCTTCGTAACCCTGGGCTCTCCCCTTGGCCTGCCCGGCGGGATTTTCGATCACCTCGTGCCTGCACCCATCGCCGAACGGGGTGCCCGGCCTGCCGGGGTCCGCTACTGGGTGAACCTCGCTGATACAGGTGACCTGGTGGCCATCCCCCGTCGACTCGGCGACCGATTCCCCGTTGACCAACACGCCGACACTCCAATTGGCCGCATCGACTTCCACACCTTCGGAGCGTACTTGTCCTCTCCGCTCACCGCTGCGGCAATCACACCCTTCGTCCACAACCAGACAATCCCGGACCAGATCACCTGAGACTTTCGGCAGTCTGCGGCTTAGAGGCCGCGCGGATAGGGATCCGGTCATGGTCGGTGGTTCGGGCGTTCGTCCCAGCGGTGAGTCGTCGATGCCTGCCGGATCAGACTACGCACGGTGATGATCACGTCGGCGAGGTCGAAGGATGCCTTGATGACGGTGGTGCGCCGCTCGTAGCAGCGGGCGGGGAGACTGCTTCGGCAGCCTGGATCACGAGGTGCTGCTCGCAAGTCTGGAGGAGAGAATCCACGATGGATGATTTCTGCGGCTGATCCGGTAGATGCTCAAGGCCGGGTATTTGGAGGACGGGCGGTGGAACGCCACGCTCAGCGGTGCACAGCAGGGAGGCGTGATCCTGCTGCCGGAACAGGCCGACTACCTGGTCTGCCGCGCACACGGCTTCCTGGCGGACCGCCCGCCCGCCATGCCCGTCCTCAGTTGACCTCCCGCACTCTCGCAGCGGTCCGCTCGGCGAGCTCGCGGACGCCGTTCGCGGCGTTCCCCGAGAGCTCGCCGAATACGGCGTCGGCGGCCGCGAGGAGGGCACGGGTCTCCTCGGGGCGGCCCGCGTCGGCCAGGGCGAGGGTGAGCCGGTAGTGCTCCTCGGCGATGAAGCGGCCGAGGTTGACCCGCTGCCAGTGGAGCAGTGAGTCGTCGCCCGGGGTGGCCAGGGCGTCGCGCACGGCGGCCAGGCTGTCCGCCGCCTGCGGCAACCGGCCCGCCTCCCGCTCGAGGCGGGCCAGGGTGTACCCGGCCGAGGCCCGGTCCCATGCCGTCTCCTGAAGGGCGGCGTACAGGCGCTGGGCGCGCAGCGCCTGGGGAAGGTCGCCGAGTTCCTCGAAGTCCCGGGCGAGCCAGTCCAGCGGATCCGTGGCCAGGCTGCGGGGCACCTCGGGGCGGCGGAGTCTGCTCTGGTCCATGAAGATGCTGTCGAGTTCGCGGATCAGCGTCACCCGCGCGAGGTCCGTCATCCCCTGGTCCCGCGCCAGGTCGGTCCATGTGGAGACCGGCTCGTCCGACGGGTCCGTCCCGAACATCGACTCGTCGAGCTCCCGCGCCCACTGTTGCAACTCGTCCGCGCTTGCACCCGGTTCCGGTATTTCGCTCAAGCCGCACGCCGTGTCGAAGTCCGTCTTCCGGACCTCAAGCAGCAGCGGCAGATCTCCGGTGTCCCCGGCCAGCCCCACCAGCACGGCCGCGAGCCGCAGTTCGTCCGTCATCGACGACCGCGTCTCGTGCCGCAGCAGATGCCGCAGCAGCTCCAGATCGCCCTCGGCGCGGTCGAACTGCGCGGCCCGCAGGGTGATCCGGCGCCGCACCGGGTCCTCGGCGGCTTCACGCCATGCCGTGCAGTCGCCCTCCCGCAACCGGGCGAGATCGGCGCGGCCCGCCGCGAGCACCGGCTCCCACAGCGGGGGACCGGCCGGGCCTATCCGGTCGTACGCACACCCCTCATCCGCATTGAGCAGTACGAACTCCGGCTCGGTGCGCAGCAGCGCGGCACGCAGCCTGCCCACCAGCTCGACCGGGGAGCGATTCGGGAAGCCCAGCGCCGCCCGGAGCTCGGCACGCTCGTCGTCGATTCCGTAGTGCTCACGGATCTCGTCCTCGGTCTCCGCGACGCACGCCAGGATCTTCTCCTCGCTGTCGTCCGAGGACAGACGTGTGTAGCCGCGCCAGCCGGGCAGGCCGATCACGAGCTCAAGGGCCTCGTCGACACTGGAGCCGATGATCCCCGCGGCGCCCTCCGAGTCGGCGTAGAGCACCGAGCCGTCCGCGCACACGAAGTACGTACCGCCGGTATCGTCCCCGGCTACTGTCTCCAGCGGCCCACCCGAGGCGAGGCGGACCTCCTCGACATGGCCGTGGGCGGCGCGGTCCAGGTCGAAGCCGAAGGGGAAGGCGGCCAGTTCGGCCAGGCGGCGGTCCTGCCGCAGCAGCCATAGCGCGTGATCGGTCATGTCACAGAAAGTAACACCGTGCACTGACAACGAACTCGCGGCCCCTGTAGGAGGCCGTGCGGATAGGGATGCGGTCATGGTCGGTGGTTCGGGCGTTCGTCCCAGCGGTGGGTCGTCCATGCCTGCCGGATCAGACTACGCACGGTGATGATCGTGTCGGCGAGGTCGAAGAATGCGTCGATGACGGTGGTGCGCCGCTCGTAGCAGCGGGCGAGCCGGTGGAAGGCGTTCTGCCAGGCGTGGGTGCGTTCGACATGTCAACGCTGACTGGCCTGGATGGGCGCCTTCGCGCCCTTGCGCGCGATGCGTCCGTGCAGGCCGCGTTCGCTGAGCAGTGCGCGGGTCTTGTCCGAGTCGTAGCCGGCGTCCAGGTGCACGGTGATGTCGTCGGGTAACGGTCCGAGGTCGTCCAGGCGGTCCAGGGTCGGTGCGAGCAACGGGGAGTCGTGGCGGTTGGCACCGGCCAGGACACGCCCCAGTGGAATGCCGTACCCGTCCGTCATGCCCGAGCGTTTGAGGCCCTGTTTGCCGCGGTCGACCGGTGAACGTCCGGCGGCTTCGCCGCCTCCGGGGGCCTTGGTGATGGAGCCGTCGACCGCGATCTGGTTGAGAACGAGACCAACGATCCGGTCGTAGGAGTCGAGCGCGATCTGCTTGAGCTGGGCGAAGACGCCGAGTCGTATCCACTCGTCGCGGCGGCATCGGATCGTGGTGGCCGAGCATGGGTGGTACTCCGGCCTCTCGGGCAGCAGCGCAGCGAATTGGTCCCAGAGCGGTTCGGTCAGCCATGATGGCAGCGCGGGCACAGGCCCTCCATGTGATCACAGAGCGTAGACAACTCCATGATCACCGGGACCTGTGCCCGTTCTGTTGCCGGTATCCCCAACCGCGCCTATCCGCGCGGTCTCTAAGCTTGACGTTTAACGTCGCAGGTCACCCGACCTGCTGACCTGCGGTTCTTTCCGGGACAGCGGAGGCGGCCGTTCTCCACGCTTCGAGATGTCGAGTCACGAAGTACAAGAGAACGGCCGCTGTGTATGAGTCTGTCTGCCGATGCGCCGACAGGCCAGGCGTTGGACGTGTTGTCCCGCTTTCGGGTCGAGTTCTACGAATGCCTCTACGCCCGTGCCGATGCGCTCTTCGAGCTCACCGACGCGGTGCTGTGTGCGGACGGGCCGGTGAAGACGCTGGTCGAGTTGTCGCTGGCGGCCGAGCACCGGCGTGGGCACGGAGCCCTGTACGCCGCTTTGGATCGGGGCTGGCTGGAGCCGACGCGGTTGCGCCGGACCCTGGCCGGCCTGCCGCTGCCAAGGGCGGCCGACGGGCGGATCGTGCTGGCCGTGGACGTGTCCAACTGGCTCCGCCCCGATGCCCCGACCAGCGACGAGAAGCTGTTCTGCCACGTCTACGGACGCGGTGACCGCAAGACGGACCAGTTCGTGCCAGGCTGGCCGTACTCCTTCGTTGCCGCTCTGGAAGCGGGCCGCACCTCCTGGGTGGCGATGCTGGACGCCGTGCGCCTGGGCCCCGCGGACGACGCGACCGCTGTCACCGCCACCAAACTACGCGATGTTGTCGGGCGGTTGATGCAGGCCGGGCACTGGAATCCGGGCGATCCCGAGATCCTGATCGTGATGGACTCCGGCTACGACGTCACCTACCTCTCCCACGCCCTGGGGGATCTGCCGGTGGTGCTGGTCGGGCGTCTGCACTCGGACCGCGTCATGCTCCGTGACCCGGGCCCCGCGTGTTCCGGGCCCAAGGGCGGCCGCCCGCGCCGACACGGCGGCGTACTCACCTTCAGCAAGCCCGAGAGCTGGCACCAGCCCGAGGTCACCACAACTACGGACACCACCCGCTACGGCAAGGCCGAGGCGATGGCTGGGACCGGATGCACCCCCGACTCACCCACCGCGGCCCCTGGCTGAAGCACACCAAGGAGGAACTTCCCATCCTCCACGGCACGTTGATCCGGCTGAAGGTCGAGCGCCTGCCTGGCGACCGCGACCCGAAACCGGTCTGGCTGTGGTGTTCGGCGACCGGCGCCACCGGCACGGATGTCGACCGCTGGTGGCAGTCGTTCCTCCGCCGCTTCGACCTGGAGCACACCTTCCGGCTGATGAAGCAGACGCTCGGCTGGACCGCCCCGAAGGTCCGCCACGCGGACACCGCCGACCTGTGGACCTGGCTCGTCATCGCCGCCCACACCCAGCTCCGCCTCGCCCGACCTCTCGCCGAAGACCTCCGCCGCCCCTGGGAACGCCGCACCGAACCACGACGCCTCACCCCCGCCCGCGTCCGCCGCGGGTTTCGCAACCTCCGACCGACCGCGGCCCGTCCGGCAGCCGCACCGAAACCGTCCCGCCCCGGCCCCGGGCGGCCGCCCGGCTCGAAGAACAAACACCGCGCCAAGCGCCACGACGTCGGCAAGACCGTCAAACGCGCCGAGACCATCAAGGAACACGAAGCCCGCCGAGGATAAACGCCAAGCTAAGTGGTCAACGTCGGAAGTCCTTCGGGGGTTGATCATGTGGTTGGCTGCGCGGAGGATTCTTCCTGGTGATCGGCGGTGTGTCGGTCGAGCC
>NZ_JBIASS010000036.1:0-47274 GCF_042890955.1 Streptomyces sp. NPDC001933
GTGGTGTCGGGGTGGTCCTCGTCGAGCCAGGTCTGGAGGCGGGTGAGGGTGTCGGTGACCCGGGTGTGGACGTCGGTGATCTGGTCGACGCCGGTGTCGGGGCCCGGGATCTCCAGGACTTCGAACTCCCCGGCCGGTGCGGTGTCCGGAACTGCGGGGGCCGGGACCCATTCGAGCTGGAAGAGCGAGTCGGTGTGGGGGTGGGGGGTTGCTCCGTCGATTTGTTCGGCTGTGACGGGGCGGAGGGTGAGGGCGTCGATGTGTCCGACGGGGGTTCCGGTGCCGTCGGTGAGGTCGAGGGTGATGGTGGCGTTCTGGTGGTGGGTGATGCGGGCGCGCAGGACGGGGGAGCCGATGGCGGTGAGGCTGACGCCGGTCCAGGCGAAGGGGAGGCCGGGGCCGTCGAGTCCGGTGGGGCCGCCGGTGGCTGCGATGGCGTGGAGGGTGGCGTCGAGGAGTGCGGGGTGGAGGCCGAAGCGGTTTGCTTCGTCCCAGAGGTCCTGGTCGAGGGCTACTTCGGCGAACACTTCGTCCCCGCGTCGCCATGCTGCCCGCAGGCCCTGGAAGACGGGGCCGTAGCCGAATCCGGCGGTGGCCATGTTCTCGTACAGGCCGTCGGTCTCGACGAGGACCGCGTCGCGCGGGGGCCATTCGGTGAGGGGGGTGGCTGGGGTGGCGGGTTCGGTGGAGAGGGAGCCTGTGGCGTGCAGGGTCCAGGTGTTGGTCTCGGTGCTGGAGTGGATGGTGACCGAGCGGCGGTTGTCGGCTTCGGCGGGGCCGACGACGACCTGGAGAGCGACCGTGCCGTGTTCCGGGAAGACCAGCGGGGCCTGGATGGTCAGCTCGTCCAGCACACCGCAGCCGATGCGCTCTCCGGCGTGGAGTGCGAGTTCGACGAACGCGGTGCCGGGCAGCAGGACCGAGCCGAACACGGCGTGGTCGGCGAGCCACGGGTGCGAGTCCAGCGACAACCGGCTCGTCAGCACGAGTCCGTCGCCGTCCGCGAGGAGAACCTCGGCACCCAGCAGCGGGTGCTCCGCAGCACTCATGCCGAACCCTGTCGGGTCCTCGGCCCTGGTGCCCGAGAGGAGCCAGTAGTGCTGGTGGTCGAAGGCGTAGGTGGGCAGGTCGGTGCGCTGGGCGCCGGTGTTGGCGTAGTACGTCGTCCAGTCGACGGCCCGGCCCCGGACATGGAGTTCTGCCACAGCCGCGACGAGCGCTGCGGTCTCGGTACGGTCCTTGCGCAGGGCGGGGAGGAAGGCGCCCTCGTCGTCGGTGACGCAGGACTGGCCCATGGCGGAGAGGACGCCGCCGGGCCCGAGCTCCAGGTACGTGGTCACGCCCTGGGACTCCAACTGCCTTACCCCGTCGAGGAAGCGGACGGCCTGGCGGACGTGGTCCACCCAGTAGTCGGCGGTCAGCAGTTCCTCGCCGGCGAGTTCGCCGGTGAGGTTGGAGACGATGGGGAGCTTCGGTGTGTGGAAGGTCAGGCCTTCGGCGATGGTCTTGAACTCGGCGAGCATGGGTTCCATGCGCGGCGAGTGGAAGGCATGGCTGACCCGCAGCCGCTTCGTCTTTCCGAAACCCGACGCGATGGCGAGTACGGCGTCCTCGTCGCCGGAGATGACGACAGAATCCGGGCCGTTCAGAGCGGCGATCGAGACACCGTCGACCAGCAACGGCAGGACTTCCGCCTCGGTGGCCTGGACGGCGACCATCGCCCCGCCCGTCGGGAGCGCCTGCATCAGGCGGCCCCGGGCGGCAACGAGGGCTGCCGCGTCCTCCAACGACCAGACGCCCGCGACGTGCGCGGCGGCCAGCTCACCGATCGAGTGGCCGAGGAGGTAGTCGGGGGTGACGCCCCAGTGCTCCAGCAGCCGGAACAGCGCAACCTCAACAGCGAACAGGCCGGCCTGGGTGTACACGGTCTGGTCGATCAGCTCCGACCCACCGAACACCACGCCCTTGACCGACGCGTCCAAGTGCTTGTCGAGTTCCGCACACACCGCGTCGAACGCGTCGGCGAACACCGGGTACGCCTCGTACAGTTCCCGGCCCATCCCGGCCCGCTGCGAACCCTGACCCGAGAACAGGAACGCCGAACGGCCAGCCTGCACAGCACCACGGGCGACACCTGCCGCCGTACCGCCGGAGGCCAGGACCGTGAGCCCCCGCAGGAGCCCCTCGCGGTCATCGGCCACCACCGCGGCCCGGTGCTCGAAGCGTGCACGTGTTGCGGCCAGGGACCAGGCCACATCGAGCGGGGACGTGTCGGTGTCCTCGCCGATCCGGGCCAGCAGACGCTCCGCCTGACCGGCCAGAGCCCTCTCCGACTTTGCCGACAGCACCCACGGCACTGCCGGCAGCGCGGCAACGAGGTTCTCGGCCCGCTCGGGCTCGGCCTGCGGCTGCTCGATGATCACATGCGCGTTGGTGCCGCTCACGCCGAAGGAAGAGACAGCGGCCCGGCGCGGACGGTTGCCCTGCTGCGGCCACTCGCGAGCCTCGGTGAGCAGCTCGATCGCACCTGACTCCCAGTCCACCTTCGTGGACGGGCGGCCGACATTCAGTGTCTGCGGCATGATGCCGTGGCGCATAGCCATGATCATCTTGATGATGCCCGCGACACCGGCGGCGGCCTGGGTGTGGCCGAGGTTGGACTTCAGCGAGCCGAGCCAGAGCGGCCGGTCCTCGGGCCGGTCCTGGCCGTACGTGGCCAGCAGGGCCTGGGCCTCGATGGGGTCGCCCAGCGCCGTGCCGGTGCCGTGCGCCTCGACGACGTCGACCTGGTCGGCGGAGACCTTGGCGTTGGCCAGGGCCTGGCGGATGACGCGCTGCTGCGACGGACCGTTCGGGGCGGTCAGGCCGTTGGACGCACCGTCCTGGTTGACTGCCACTCCCCGCACGACCGCCAGGACCTGGTGGCCCTTGCGGCGGGCGTCGGAGAGACGCTCTACGAGGAGCATGCCGACGCCCTCGGACCAGCCGGTACCGTCCGCGTCGTCCGAGAAGGACTTGCAGCGGCCGTCGGCGGCGAGGCCGCCCTGGCGCTGGAAGTCGAGGAATGCGGTGGGCGTGGCCATCACCGTCACACCGCCGGCCAGCGCCATCTCGCACTCGCCCGAGCGCAGCGCCTGGGCCGCGAGGTGCAGGGCGACCAGCGAGGACGAGCAGGCCGTGTCGACGGTGACCGCCGGGCCCTCCAGCCCGAGGGTGTAGGCGATGCGGCCGGTCACGACGCTGCCGGTGTTCCCGATGCCGAGGAACGCCTCCACGCCTTCGGGCACGGAGTTCGGCGACATCGCGTAGTCGTGGTACATCAGGCCGGCGAAGACGCCGGTACGGCTGCCGCGTACGGTCGCCGGGTCGATCCCGGCCTGCTCCATCGCCTCCCAGGAGGTCTCCAGCAGCAGTCGCTGCTGCGGGTCCATCGCCAGGGCCTCGCGCGGCGAGATCCCGAAGAACGCCGGGTCGAAGAGGCCCGCGTCGTGCAGGAAACCGCCCTCCAGGGCGAGTTCTTGGTGGTCACCGTCCGTATCGAGGAGACGTTCCAGGTCCCAGCCGCGGTCGGTGGGGAAGGCGGAGATGCCGTCGGTGCCGGTGGCGACGAGGTTCCAGAGGTCTTCGGGGGAGGTGATGTTGCCGGGGTAGCGGCAGGCCATGCCGACGATGGCGATGGGTTCGTCGTCGCCGGCAGTGGTCGTGGTGGTGGTCGTGTTCGTGGTGGTGGTTTCGCCGGAGAGTTCGTCGGTGAGGTGGTCGGCGAGTTGTCCGGCGGAGGGGTAGTCGAAGACGAGGGTGGCCGGGAGGCGCAGGCCGGTGACGGTGTTGAGGCGGTTGCGGAGCTCGACGGCGGTGAGGGAGTCGAAGCCCAGCTCGGTGAAGGCACGTTCGGCCGGGACCGCGTCGCCGGACGTGTGGCCGAGGACGGCCGCGACCTCGCCTCGTACGGTGTCCAGGATCAGCTGGGTGCGCTCGTCGGTGCCGAGGGTCAGCAGGCGTTGCACGAGCGCGGAGGACTGACTGCTGCCGGCCCGTGCCGCACGACGATGCGTCGTACGGATCAGACCACGCAGCAGGGACGGGATGGCAGGGGCCTTGCGGAAGGCCGCCAGATTCAGGCGGACCGGGGCGAGGACCGCCTCGTCCACGCGGAACGACGCGTCGAAGAGCTCCAGGCCCTGCGAGTGCGTGAACGGCGCGATGCCGTTGCGGCTCATCTTCTCGATGTCCGCCGCGTCGAGCCGGAGCATGCCGCTGTCGGCCCAGGGGCCCCAGGCGAGGGAGGTGGCGGGCAGGCCCTGGGCGTGGCGCTTGGAGGCCAGGGCGTCGAGGAAGGCGTTCGCGGCGGCGTAGTTGGCCTGGCCCGCGGAGCCCAGGACACCGGCGGCCGAGGAGAACAGCACGAAGAACGACAGATCGAGACCGGCCGTGAGCTCATGGAGATACCAGGCCGCATCAGCCTTGGGACGCAGAACACCCGCGACCCGCTCCGGGGTCAACGACTCCAGCACACCGTCGTCCACGACACCCGCGGCATGCACCACACCCGCCAGACCGCCCTCCCGGACGATCCCGGAAACCACACCCTCCAGCGCACCCCGGTCCGTGACATCACACTCCACCCACCGGACCGACGCCCCCAGCCCCTCCAGCTCCGCGACCAGCCCGGTGCCCGCCCGCCGCGACACCAGCACCAGATCCCGCACACCCCGCACCGTCACCAGATGACGCGCCACCAACCCACCCAGCGCACCACCCGCACCCGTGACCAGAACCGCACCCCCGGACCCGGAAGCCCCCGCAGCCCCGGCAGCGTCCGAGCCGACGGGGGGCACAGCAACCCGCCCCAGCCGGGGCACCAGCACCTCACCCCCACGAACCGCCACCTGCGGCTCACCCAGACCGACCAGACCCGCAACCCCATCGAACCCCGCGGGATCACCCTCCACATCAACAAGAACAATCCGCTCCGGATGCTCCGACTGCGCCGAACGCACCAGCCCCCACACCGCAGCCGCACCAAGATCCGAAACCTCACCCACCGCACCACACGTCACCACCACCAGACGGGCGGCCGCGTCCCGGTCGGTGGCAAGCCACTCCTGCACCTGTGCCAGTACGTCGACGACGGTCGTGTGCACGCCCGATACGACATCGGTGTCCGCCTCGGCGGTCGGCACGACCAGGACATCGAACTCCGCCGCGTCCTGCGCGGCCGGAGCGGAGCCGGTCGGTACCGGGGTCCACTCCAGCCGGAAGAGGGAGTCGGAACTGTCGCTCTGCGCGGCGCCGTCCAGCTGCTGAGCGGTGACCGGGCGCAGGACCAAGGATCCGATCCGGCCCACCGGCGAACCGGTTCCATCGGCCAGATCGAGCGAGACCGTGCCGTCGGTGGCGGTGATCCGGGCCCGCAGAACGGGGGACCCCACCGCGAACAGGCTCACACCGGTCCAGGCGAACGGCAGCCCCGGGCCCTCAAGACCGGCCAGGCCGCCGCCCACGCCGATGGCGTGCAGGGCGGAGTCGAGAAGCGCCGGGTGCAGACCGAACCGGCCCGCCTGCTCGACGGCGTCCTCGGGCAGGGAGACCTCGGCGAACAGCTCTCCACCGCGCCGCCACACGGCTCGCAGGCCCTGGAAGACGGGGCCGTAGCCGTAGCCGATCTCGGTCATGGAGTCGTACATGCCGTCGACCGGAACCGCCTCGGCGTCACGCGGCGGCCATTCGGCCAGCTCCGCGCCCGGGACGAGGGTCTCGGCAGAGACGACACCGGAGGCGTGCAGCGTCCACGTCCCGTCCTCGGCACCTGCGGGGGCCGAATGGACGGTGACCTGGCGCCGGCCGTCCGCGTCCGCCGTGCCCACGACGACCTGAAGCATCATGGCGCCGCGCTCGGGCAGGACCAGCGGAGCCTGCAGGGTGAGCTCTTCCAGGGCCCCGCAGCCGATGCGCTCCCCTGCGTGGAGTGCGAGTTCGACGAACGCGGTGCCGGGCAGCAGGACGGAGCCGAAGATCGCGTGGTCGGCGAGCCACGGGTGCGAGTCCAGGGACAGCCGGCTCGTCAGTACGAGTCCGTCGCCGTCGGCGAGGAGCACCTCGGCACCCAGCAACGGGTGCTCGGCACTGTGCAGACCGAATCCGGTGACATCACCGTTCAGCCCCGGCACGACCTCCGGCCAGTAGTGCTGGTGCTGGAAGGCGTAGGTGGGCAGGTCGATGCGTCGGGCGCCGGTGTTGGCGTAGTACGCGGCCCAGTCGACGGAGGCGCCGTGCGCGTGCAGCTCCGCCACGGCGGTGGTCAGCGCCTCGGTCTCGGTACGGTCCTTGCGCAGCGCCGGTACGAAGCCGGCGTCCTCCGTCACGCACGACTGGCCCATCGCGGAGAGGACACCGCCGGGCCCGAGTTCCAGGTACGTGGTCACGCCCTGGGACTCCAACTGACGCATTCCGTCGAGGAAACGGACGGCCTGGCGGACGTGGTCCACCCAGTAGTCGGCGGTCAGCAGTTCCTCGCCGGCGAGTTCGCCCGTGAGGTTGGAGACGATGGGGAACTTCGGTGCGTGGAAGGTCAGGCCCTCGGCGATGGTCCTGAACTCGGCGAGCATGGGTTCCATGCGCGGCGAGTGGAAGGCATGGCTGACCCGCAGCCGCTTCGTCTTTCCGAAGCCGGACGCGATGGCGAGTACGGCGTCCTCGTCGCCGGAGATGACGACGGAGTCCGGGCCGTTCAGGGCGGCGATGGAGACGCCGTCGGTGAGCAGCGGCAGGACTTCCGCCTCGGTGGCCTGGACGGCGACCATTGCCCCGCCCGTCGGGAGCGCCTGCATGAGGCGGCCCCGGGCGGCGACGAGCGCTGCCGCGTCCTCCAACGACCAGACGCCCGCGACGTGCGCGGCGGCCAGCTCACCGATGGAATGCCCGAGGAGGTAGTCGGGCGTGATTCCCCAGTGCTCCAGCAGCCGGAACAGCGCAACCTCAACAGCGAACAGCCCCGCCTGGGTGTACACGGTCTGGTCGATCAGCTCCGAGCCGCCGAAGACGATGTCCTTGACCGGCTGGTCGAGATGCCGGTCGAGTTCGGCGCAGACCGCGTCGAACGCGTCGGCGAACGCCGGGTACGCCTCGTACAGCTCGCGGCCCATCCCGGCCCGCTGCGACCCCTGACCCGAGAACAGGAACGCCGAACGACCACTCCGCACAGTGCCACGGACAACACCCGGCACCGACCGGCCCTCGGACACCGCCCGCAGCAACGCCTCACGGTCCTCACCGACCACCACCGCACGGTGCTCGAACGCCGTACGCGTCACAGCCAGCGAGTAACCCACATCGACCGGCGACGCAGCACCCACCAGGCCGAGCAACCGCTCCGCCTGACCCGCCAGCGCCTCCTCCGACTTCGCCGACAGCACCCACGGCACCACCGGCAACACCGACCCGACAGCCGAAGGCTCGACCGCCTCCGGCTCCTCCTGCGCCTGCTCCAGAATCACGTGCGCGTTCGTCCCACTGATCCCGAACGACGACACACCCGCCCGGCGCGGGCGTTCGCCCACCTCCGGCCACTCCCGCGCCTCCGCCAGCAACTCCACCGCACCCGCCGACCAGTCCACCTTCGACGAAGGCACACCGACATTCAGAGTCTGCGGCAGTACGCCGTGGCGCATGGCCATGACCATCTTGATCACGCCACCGACGCCGGAAGCGGCAGCCGCGTGGCCGATGTTCGACTTGATCGAGCCGAGCCAGAGCGGCCGGTCCTCCGGGCGGTCCTGGCCGTACGTGGCCAGCAACGCCTGGGCCTCGATGGGGTCGCCCAGCTTCGTACCGGTGCCGTGGGCCTCCACGGTGTCCACATCGGCGGTGGTCAGGCCGGAGTTGGCGAGGGCCTGGCGGATGACGCGCTGCTGCGACGGGCCGTTCGGGGCGGTCAGGCCGTTGGACGCACCGTCCTGGTTGACGGCCGAGCCGCGGATGACAGCGAGCACCTGGTGGCCGTTGCGGCGCGCCTCGGAGAGGCGCTCGACGAGGAGGACGCCGACGCCCTCGGACCAGCCGGTGCCGTCCGCGTCGTCCGAGAAGGACTTGCAGTGGCCGTCGGCGGCCAGGCCGCGCTGGCGGCTGAACTCCACGAATCCCGTGGGGGTCGCCATCAGGGCGACACCTCCGGCCACGGCCATCGTGCATTCGCCCGAGCGCAGCGACTGGGCCGCGAGGTGCAGGGCGACCAGCGACGACGAGCAGGCGGTGTCCACCGTCACCGCCGGGCCCTCCAGGCCCAGGATGTAGGAGACGCGGCCGGAGAGCACGCTGGTGGCCATGCCGGTGAGCAGGTGGCCCTCGGTGCCGGTGCCTTCGGCGGTGCGGCCGAGGTCGGCGCCGTAACCGGAGGCGGAGGCACCCGCGAAGACGCCGATGCGGTGGCCCCGTACGGATCCGGCGTCGATGCCGGCCCGCTCGAAGACCTCCCAGGACGCTTCGAGCATCAGTCGCTGCTGCGGGTCCATCGCCAGGGCCTCGCGCGGCGAGATCCCGAAGAAGTCCGCGTCGAAGCCGGGGGCGTCGTGCAGGAATCCGCCGTCGCGCACGTACGAGGTGCCGTGCGCCTCGGGGTCCGGGTCGTAGAGCGAGTCGAGGTCCCAACCACGGTTCGTGGGGAAGGAGCTGATGCCGTCGCCGCCGGAGGCGACGAGCCGCCACAGGTCCTCCGGGCCGGCCACGTCGCCCGGGAATCGGCAGGCCATGCCGACGATCGCGATCGGCTCGTCGTCGTCGCCCGCTCCGGCCACGGCTGCCGCGTCCCCGCCGGGCACCGTGCCGGTCACGAAGAGTTCGGACTCGATGAAGCGGGCCAGCGCGGTCGGGTTGGGGTGGTCGAACACCAGGGTGCTGGGCAGCCGTACGCCGGTCTCCTGGACCAGCCGGTTGCGCAGGTCGACCGCGGTGAGGGAGTCGAAGCCCAGGTCACGGAAGGCGCGGTCGGGACGGATCTCGTCGACGGTGCCGTGGCCGAGCACCGCGGCCGCCTCGGTCCGTACGAGTTCCATGAGCAGCGCCGTACGGTCGGCCGGGGACAACCCCGCCAGCCGGTCGCGCATCCGGGACTGGCTGTCGTGCGCCTCGCCGCCGGACGCGGTGTCCACGGATTCCCCGTCGGCCAGCGCGATGGCCTCCGGAAGCTCACTGAGCAGCGGTCGCGGGCGGGCAGCGGTGAACGCGGGCAGGAAACGGTCCCAGTCGACATCGGCGACGGCCACATGGGTGTCGTCGTGGTCGAGGGCGTGCTTGAGCGCGCCGATGGCGTGCTCGGGGGACATGGTGCGGATGCCGCGCCGGGCCAGCCGCTCGCCCTCGCGGCCGTCGGCGAGCCCGCCGCCGCCCCACGCGCCCCAGGAGACCGAGGTGGCGGCGGCACCGCGTTCGCGGCGCCGCTGGGCGAGCGCGTCGAGATAGGTGTTTCCGGTGGCGTATGCGCCCTGGCCCCGGCTGCCCCAGACGCTGGAGATGGAGGAGAACAGGACGAACGCGTCGATCTCGTCGTCCTGGTCGCGGAGCAGCTCGTCCAGGTGGGCGGCACCGGCCGCCTTGGCCCGTATCTCGTCCCCGAACGTGCCGAGGTCGATGTCGGTCAGCGGGGTGTCGCTGGCGATGCCGGCCGTGTGGAACACCGAGCGCAGGGCCGGGCCGCCGTCCGTCCGTACGGACTCCAGCAGCGCCGCCAGGGCCTCCCGGTCGGCGACGTCGCAGGCGACGACGGTCGCCGGGGCGCCCAACGTGCCCAGTTCGGCGACGAGTTCGGCCGCTCCGGGAGCCTCGGGGCCGCGCCGGCTGGTCAGGACGATCCGCTCGGCGCCGTTCGCGGCGAGCCAGCGGGCGGTGTGTGCGCCCAGGGCGCCGGTACCGCCGGTGATCAGAGCCGTGCCGCGCGGGACGAACGCGGGGCGCCCTGCCGGGGCGGCGCTGCGCGGGTCGTGGGCGAGACGGCGTACGAACAGGCCGGAGGAACGCAGCGCGATCTGGTCCTCGGTGCCGTCGGCGAAGGCCGCGCACAGCCGGTCGGCGGCGCGCTCGTCGAGCTCGGCGGGCAGGTCGATCAGACCGCCCCAGCGCTCGCCGTGTTCCAGTCCGATGACCCGGCCGAGGCCCCACAGGGGTGCCTGCGCGGGCTGGTGGAGGGACTCGGAGCGGCCGATGGTGACCGCGCCGTGGGTGGCGATCCACAGCGGGGCGTCGAGACCGGCGTCACCGAGCGCCTGGGCGAGGAGCACGGTCGCACGGGTACCGGCGGGGACGGCGCCGATCGCGAACGCGTCGTCGGAGCCGTTCGAGGCGTCGGAGGCGAGCGCCAGCAGCGAGAGCACGCCGGCCGGACCGCCCTCCACCTGCCCGGTCAGGAGGTCCGCGAGCGACGCGCGGTCCAGGCCCTGGGGGTCGACGTCGACCACGGTGACCGAGTCGCCCCGGTCCCGGAGCGCCTCCGTCACCCGGTCGACGAGTGCTCCGTACGCGGTCCGGGTGGGCGTCAGGACCAGCCAGTCGCCCACCGGGGAAGCGGGGCCGGCCGTGGTGGCCGGCTTCCAGTCGATGCGGTGGCGCAGCCCGTCGACGATGTCGAGATCGCGGTTGCGGCGACGCCACGCGGCCAGCGCGGGAAGCGCGGCGGCCAGCGGGTCGACGTCCACGGGACGCATGGCGTCGGCGAGGGCGGTGAGGTCCTCGCGTTCCACCGCTTCCCAGAAACGGGCCTCGTTGCGGAAGGTGGCCAGCACCTCGGCCGCGTCCTGCGCGGCGGTCGGGGTCGGCCAGAAGCGCTGCCGCTGGAAGGCGTACGTCGGCAGGTCCACCTGGCGGCTGCCCGTTCCGGCGTAGAAGGACGCCCAGTCCACGGCCGTGCCCCGGACGTGCAGCGCGGCGAGCGCAGCGGTGATCGCATGGGTCTCGGGCCGGTCCTTGCGCAGGGCGGCCACGAAGGAGACGGAGTCGGTGCTCCCCTCGTTCCCAGCAGTCCCAGCAGTCCCAGCAGTCCCCGCAGTTTCCGCGTCGGCGACACTGGCCTGGCCCATGGCGGTCAGCACGCCGCCCGGTCCGAGTTCGAGGAACGTGGTGACGCCCTGGTCGGCCAGCATGCGCACACCGTCGGCGAAGCGGACGGCCTCGCGGACGTGACGCACCCAGTAACCGGGGTCGCGGACCTCCTGCGAACGCAGCATGCGGCCGGTCACGTTGGAGACGACCGACAGCCGGGGCGGGTGGAACGTCAGGCTCTCCGTGACCCGGCGGAACTCGTCGAGCATGGGCTCCATGAGCGGGGAGTGGAAGGCATGGCTGACCTGCAGCCGCCGTGTTTTACGGCCCTGCTCACCGAGGGCGGCGGCGATCTCGGCCACGGCTTCCTCGGCACCCGAGATCACCACGGCGCGCGGCCCGTTGACCGCGGCGACCGACACATCCGCACGACCGTCGAGAAGCCCGGCCACCTCTTCCTCGGTGGCCTGCACGGACACCATCGCGCCGCCCGCGGGCAGCGCCTGCATGAGCCGGCCACGGGCGGCGACCAGCGCACCCGCGTCCTCAAGTGTGAGCACACCCGCCACATGGGCGGCCGTGATCTCGCCGACCGAGTGCCCGAGCAGGTGATCCGGGGTGACCCCCCAGGAGCTGACCAGACGGAACAGGGCCACCTCGACGGCGAACAGACCAGCCTGCGTGTACACGGTGGCGTCGAGCAGCGCCGCCTCGGCGCTGCCCGGCTCCGAGAAGACGACCTCGCGCACGGACAGGTCGACATGACCCGCCAGGTGCCGGTCCAGCTCGGCACAGACCGCGTCGAAGGCCTCGGCGTACACCGGGTACGCCTCGTACAGCTCACGGCCCATGCCGGGCCGCTGCGAACCCTGCCCGGAGAACATCAGGCCGAGCCGGCCCGGCACCGCCAGGCCGCGCACCGCGCCCGGCGCGTTCTCGCCCCGGGCCAGCGCCCGCAGGCCGTCCAGCAGGGTGTCCCGGTCCTCGCCCAGCACGACGGCCCGGTGCTCCAGCGCCGACCGTCCGGTGGCCAGCGAGAAGCCCAGGTCGAGGACGCGTCGCCCGGTGCCCTCGGCACCGTCCGCCGCGAGATGCGTCAGCAGCCGGTCCGCCTGGGCCGCGAGGCCCTGCGCGGAGGCGCCGGACACGAGCCACGGGTGCACGGCGACCGATCCAACCGATTCATCCGGGTTGGATACTGAGTCGGACACCGGGTCGGGAGCCTGCTCGACGATGATGTGCGCGTTGGTGCCGCTCACGCCGAAGGACGACACGGCGGCCCGGCGCGACCGGCCGGTCTCCGGCCAGTCGCGCGCCTCGGTGAGCAGCTCCACCTCGC
Organism: Streptomyces sp. NPDC001933; assembly: GCF_042890955.1. Classification (NCBI taxonomy): domain Bacteria; kingdom Bacillati; phylum Actinomycetota; class Actinomycetes; order Kitasatosporales; family Streptomycetaceae; genus Streptomyces; species Streptomyces sp. NPDC001933. Next base: position 12,368 of record NZ_JBIASS010000036.1, read on the forward strand.
CCGCCGCCCAGTCGACGTGCGGGGTCGGCTCGTCGACGTGCAGGGTGCGCGGCAGCACACCATGACGCATCGCCATGACCATCTTGATCACACCGGCCACACCTGAAGCGGCCTGCGCGTGACCCATGTTGGACTTCATCGAGCCGAGCCACAGCGGCTGTCCCGCCGAGCGCTCCTGCCCGTACGTGTCCACCAGGGCCTGCGCCTCGATCGGGTCGCCCAGCACGGTGCCCGTGCCGTGCGCCTCGACCGCGTCGACCTCCGCCGACGCCAGGTCCGCGTTGGCCAGGGCCTGGCGGATGACCCGCTGCTGGGCCGTACCGTTCGGGGCGGTCAGCCCGTTGGAGGCGCCGTCCTGGTTGACCCCCGTACCGCGCACGACGGCCAGGACCTGGTGCCCGTTGCGCACCGCGTCGGAAAGCCGCTCGACGAGCAGCACACCGACGCCCTCGGCCCAACCGGTGCCATCGGCGGCCGCGGCGAAGGACTTGCAGCGCCCGTCGACGGCGAGCCCGCCCTGCTTGCTGAACTCGGCGTACGCCTCGGGCACCGCCATCACGGCGACACCACCGGCGAGCGCGAGCTCGCACTCGCCGGACCGCAGAGCCTGGACGGCCATGTGGAGTGCGACCAGCGACGACGAGCAGGCCGTGTCGACCGTCACCGCCGGGCCCTCAAGACCGAGGGTGTAGGCGATGCGGCCGGAGACCACACTGCCCGCCGTACCGGTCAGGAAGTAGCCCTCGACGTTCTCGGAAGCGTTCTGCAGCTTGTTCTCGTACCCGGACACCGCCGCACCGGCGAATACACCGGTACGGGTGCCGCGCAACGCCGACGGAGCCACCCCGGCCCGCTCGACCGCCTCCCAGGCGGCCTCCAGCAGGAGTCGCTGCTGCGGGTCCATGGCAAGCGCCTCACGCGGCGAGATCCCGAAGAACCCGGCGTCGAACTCGGCGGCATCGGGGACGAACCCGCCCTCGTACGCACCCGAGCCCGCCGGACTCGTCGCGTACAGGGCGTCGATGTCCCACCCCCGGTCGGCCGGGAACGGGCCCACCGCGTCGCGGCCCTCGTCCACCAGCCGCCACAGGTCCTCGGGGCTCGCGACACCGCCGGGGTACCGGCAGCTCATACCGATGATCGCAATGGGCTCCCGGGCCGCCTCGGTGATCCGGGCGTTCTCCTTCCGCAGCCGCTCGGTCTCCTTGACCGACGCCCGCAGAGCCTCGAGAACCTTGTCCGCCGAAGTAGCCATCATGCACTCCACATTTCGCACGTCATCATGAGCCGTTGTCTCCCAGAGCCAGCTGGATCAGGCTTTCGGCGTCCATGTCGTCAATCGAGTCGTCGTCAATCGAGTCGTCCGCTGCCACGGCCGGGGCCGGAGCCGTTGCCGCGTCGGGCGCCGGAACAGGTACCGGCTCCGCGGCGCCGGTCGCCACCGGCAGGTCGAACTTGGTCCGCAGGAAAGCGGCGAGCACCACAGGGGTCGGGTGGTCGAAGACCAGCGCGGCGGGCAGCCGCAGCCCCGTGGCCCGGGTGATCCGGTTTCTCAGGTCCACCGCGGTCAGCGAGTCGAAGCCGAGGGTCCGGAAGGGCTTGTCGGGCCGTACGTCGGAGGGCCCGGCCAGACCGAGCACCGCCGCCGCGTGATCCCGTACCAGTTCGAGCAGCGTGTACTCCTGCTCGGGACCGGGCAGTTCGGCGAGTTCGGCACGCAGCACGGCCGCCGCGTCCTGCCCGGAGTCCTGACCGTCCGCCGCCTCCGTGGCGTCGTCCGTCGGCACCGCACCGCGCACCTCCGGCAGGTCACCGATCAGCGCACTCGGGCGCAGTCCGGTGAACGCCGGGGCGAAGTCCCGCCAGTCGATGTCGGCGACGACGACCGCCGTCTCCCCGTGCTCGACGGCCTGCCGCATCGCGGACACCGCGAGGTCCGGTGCCATCGCCGACAGGCCGAGGCCGCTGAGCGCGCCCCCGACACCGGCGCCGCCGGCCAGCCCGTCGCCCTCCCACCAGCCCCAGGACACGGACGTCGCGGACCGGCCCAGGGACCGGCGCCGGTGGGCCAGCGCGTCGAGGGACGCGTTGGCCGCCGCGTACGCAGAGTGCCGGGCATTGCCCCACACCCCGGAGATCGACGAGAAGAGGACGAACGCGTCCACGGAGTCGCCCAGCGCCTCGTCGAGGTGCAGGGCGCCGTTGACCTTGCCGGACAGGACGGTCGCGTAGGCGGCCGCATCCGTGTCCTGCACGGCCGCCGTGTCGTCCACGCCCGCCGTGTGGAAGACGCTGCCCACCGGGCGGCCCTCCGCCCGCAGCCGCTCGACGAGCACGTCGACCTGGTCCCGGTCGGCCACGTCACAGGCCACGACCGACGCGGAGGCACCGGCCAGGGCCAGCTCCTCCACCAGCTCCGCCGCTCCCGGACTGTCCGGACCGCGGCGGCTCGTCAACACGATGTGCTCGGCGCCCTCGGCGGCCAGCCAACGGGCGACATGCCCGCCGACGGAACCGGTGCCGCCGGTGACCAGCACCGAACCACGGGGCTCGAAACGGCGCACGGACTCGCCGAGCGAAGCCCGGCCGATCCGCCGGGCGAAGACGCCCTCGCCGCGCACCGCGGCCTGGTCCTCGGCGCCGTAAGCGCCGGACAGCACGGCGCACACCTGTTCCGCCACCGATGCGTCGCCCCCTTCCGCCGCCGCGTCGGGCAGGTCGATGAGACCGCCCCAACTTCCCGGCGCCTCAAGGGCGATGGCCTGGCCCATGCCCCACAGCTGTGCCTGCACCGGACTGCTTGCCGGATCGCTGTAACCGGTCTGTCCAATCTGGACGCCGCCACTGGTGAGGCACCACAGCGGTGCTCGCACGGCGGTGTCGTCGAGAGCCTGCACGAGGGCGAGCGTGCGGGCGGTCGCGGCCGGAAGCTCCGAACCCAGAGCCGGATCGGCACTCTCGTCCAGGGCCAGCAGCGACAGCGCACCGCTGTACGCGGGCGCGTCCCCGTCACCGAGAGCCGTCACCGCCTTGGCGATCCCCGCCCGGTCGCTCTGGTGCTCGGTGACCACCAACGGCACCACCCCGGCCCCCCGTTCGGCCAGCTGCCGGGAGCATTCGGCCACCAGCGCCCCGTCGGCCAGCGCCTCGGGCAGCACCAGCAGCCACGCGCCGGAAAGAGCACCGGGGGCACCCGAGGAAACCAACGGCTTCCAGGTGATCCGGTACCGCCACGAGTCCAGGGTGGTGAGAGCGGTAGCAGTCCGCCGCCACCCGGCCAGCGCCGGCAGTACGGCACTCAGCGGTCCGGCATCGACACCGCCCAGCTGTCGGGCGAGCGCCTCGGCGTCACCGTCCTCCACGGCCTTCCAGAACTCCGCTTCCGCGGTGGACTGTTCGGCCGTTACGGAGGTGGCGGAGGCGGTGGCAGGAGTCTCGGGCTCGTCCTTGAGCCAGTAGCGGGTGCGTTGGAAGGCGTAGGTGGGGAGGGTGGTGCGGGTGGCGTCGGTGTCGGCGAAGACGGTTGTCCAGTTGATGGTGGTGCCGTGGACGTGGGCTTCGGCGAGGGAGGTGAGGAAGCGGTCGAGTCCGCCTTCGTCGCGGCGGAGGGTGGCGAGGACGGCGGCGTCGGTGCCGGTGTTCTCGGTGGTGCCCTGGAGGCCGAGGGAGAGGACGGGGTGGGGGCTGACCTCGATGAATACGGTGTGGCCGTCGGTGAGGGCGGTGCGGGTGGCCTGTTCGAACTCGACGGTTTCGCGGAGGTTGTTGTACCAGTAGCCGGCGCCCATTTCCGTGCCGTCGAGGAGGGTGCCGGTGAGGGAGGAGTAGAGGGTCGTGCCGCCGGTCTGCGGTGCTATGCCTGCGAGGAGCTTCGCGAGCTCGGGTTCGATCTCTTCGACGTGGGCGGAGTGGGAGGCGTAGTCGACGTCGATCTTGCGGGCGCGGATCTCGTTGGTCTGGCAGTCGGTGACCAGCTCGTCCAGGGCCTCGGGGTCGCCGGAGACGACGACGGAGGAGGGTCCGTTGACGGCGGCGATGGAGATCCGGCCGTCCCAGGTGGTGATCTTCTCCCGTACCCAGGTTGCGGGCTGGGCGAGGGAGACCATGCCGCCGCGGCCGGCGAGGGCGGTGATGGCCTGGCTGCGCAGGGCGACGACCTTCGCCGCGTCGCTCAGCGACAGGATGCCTGCGACGGCGGCTGCGGCGATTTCGCCCTGGGAGTGGCCGATGACGGCTGCGGGTTCGACGCCGTACGCCCGCCATAGTTCGGCGAGGGAGACCATGACGGCCCAGAGGACGGGCTGGACGACGTCGACGCGGTCGAGGCCGGGCGCGCCGTCGGCGCCGCGTACGACGTCGAGCAGCGACCACTCCACGTACGGCTGCAGCGTGGCGGCGCATTCGGCCATGCGTGCTGCGAATGCGGGTGAGGTGTCGAGGAGTTCCACGGCCATGCCGGTCCACTGAGCTCCCTGCCCCGGGAAGACGAATACGGGGCGGGGTGAGGTCTGGGTTTCGGCGGTGGTGGTGTTGGTGGTGGGGTGGTTGTGGGTGAGGGCTTCGAGGGCGGTGAGGTAGTCGTCCCGGTGGGTGGCTGTGATGGCTGCGCGGTGGTCGAAGTGGGTTCGGGTGAGGGCGAGTGAGTAGCCGATGTCGGTGAGGGAGGTGTTTGTGTCCTGACGCATGCGGTCGAGGAGTTTCCCGGCCTGGGCGCGCAGCGCGGTCTCCGACTTGCCCGACAGGACCCACGGCACCGCCACCGGCGACGGGGCCGATGGTGTCGCGGGCTCGGTGTGCGGGGCCTCTTCCAGGATCAGATGGGCGTTCGTGCCGCTCATGCCGAACGAGGACACCCCGGCCCGGCGAGGGGCGTCGGTCCGTGGCCAGGCACGGTTCTCCGTGAGGAGTTCGATGTCGCCGTCGGTCCAGTCGACGTGGGTGGAGGGGGTGTCGATGTGGAGGGTCTGTGGGAGGAGGCCGTTGCGCATGGCCAGGACCATCTTCATCACGCCGGCGACGCCGGCGGCGGCCTGGGTGTGGCCGATGTTGGACTTGATGGAGCCGAGGAGGAGGGGCTGGTCCTGGGGGCGTTCGCGGCCGTAGGTGGCCAGCAGGGCCTGGGCCTCGATCGGGTCGCCGAGCTTCGTGCCCGTGCCGTGCGCCTCGACCACGTCGACATCGGCGGTGGTCAGACCCGCGTTGGCCAGGGCCTGGCGGATCACCCGCTGCTGCGACGGACCGTTCGGAGCCGTCAGACCGTTCGACGCACCGTCCTGATTGACCGCCGAACCACGCACCACGGCCAGCACCTCATGCCCCAGACGCCGCGCCTCCGACAACCGCTCCAGAAGCAGAACGCCGACCCCCTCGGCCAGCCCGAAGCCGTCCGCGGCCTCCGCGAACGCCTTGCACCGGCCGTCCGCGGCCAGCGCCTGCTGGCGGCTGAACTCGACGAAGGACGTGGGTGTTCCCATGACCATCACTCCGGCGGCCAGGGCCATCGTGCACTCGCCGTTGCGCAGCCCCTGGACGGCCATGTGCAGCGCGACCAGGGACGACGAGCACGCCGTGTCCACGGTCATCGCGGGGCCTTCCAGACCCAGGGCGTAGGAGATGCGGCCCGAGACGACGCTGCCCGCCGTGCCCGTCAGAAGATGGCCCTCGAAGCCGTTCGGCCGGCTCCGGGTCGTGCCGCCGTACCCGGAGGCCGCCGCGCCCGCGTACACACCGGTACGGGTTCTGCGTACGTCGACCGGGTCGATGCCCGCGTTCTCGAAGGCCTCCCAGGAGGTCTCCAGCAGCAGCCGCTGCTGCGGGTCCATGGCCAGGGCCTCGCGCGGCGAGATCCCGAAGAAGGCCGGATCGAACTGCCCGGCGTCCCGCAGGAACCCGCCCTCACCCACGTACGAGGTGCCCTGGCTGTCACCCTCCGTGTGCCGGAACACATCGAGGTTCCATTCGCGGTCGAGCGGTACGCCGCCGATGGCGTCGCGGCCCTCGGCGAGGAGCTGCCACAGGTCCTGCGGCGAACGGACCCCGCCCGGGAACCGGCAGCCCATGCCGATGATGGCGATCGGGTCGTCCGCATCGGCGGGGCCCGTGCCCGGCACCGCCGCAGCACCGGCCGCGACCGCGCCCGGCCGGGAGCCGACCAGCTCGGAGTACAGGTGGTCGGCGAGCACCTCGGGTGTCGGGTAGTCGAAGACCAGGGTTGTCGGGAGGCGTAGGCCGGTGGCGGTGTTGAGGCGGTTGCGGATCTCTACGGCGGTGAGGGAGTCGAAGCCGAGTTCGCGGAAGGCTCTGCCGGTTTGGATGGTGTCGGCGGAGGCGTGTCCGAGCACGGCGGCGACATGGGTGCGGACGAGGTCGAGCAGGGTGCGTTCGGCCTGTTCTGCGGGCAGGGCGGCGAGTTGCTGGGCGAACGAGGACGCCTCGACCGCCTTCGCCGCACCGAGGGAGCGGCGCGCGGGAGCCCGTACCAGTGCTTGGAAGAGTGGCGGCACGCCCGTACCCGTGGTCTCGCCGTGCCTGCGCATGGCGGCCAGGTCCAGGCGCGCGGCGACGAGCAGGGCCTGTCCGGTTGCGGTGGCCGCGTCCAGCAGGGCGAGGCCGTGGTCGGTGGGCAGCGGTTGCATGCCCGTCCGGGTCATGCGGGCGATCTCAGCGTCGCCGAGGTGCGCCGTCATGCCGCTGCGCTCTTCCCACATGCCCCAGGCCACGGCCGTGGCGGGCAGGCCCTGGGCCTGCCGGTGCTGGGCCAGCACATCGAGGAACACGTTCGCCGCCGCGTAATTGCCCTGCCCCGGACCACCGAACGTGCCCGCTCCACCGGAGAAGAGGATGAATTCGGCGAGTTCGTGGTGGTGGCGGGTGAGTTCGTGGAGGTTCCAGGCGGCGTCGGCCTTGGGGCGCAGGACGGTGTCGATGCGGTCGGCGTCGAGTTCGGGGATCACCCCGTCGTCCAGGACTCCGGCGGTGTGGACGATGCCGGTGAGGGGGTGTTCGGCCGGGACGGTGGTCAGGGCGGCGGCCAGTGCGTCCCGGTCGGCGGCGTCGCAGGCCACCAGCGTGACCCGGGCGCCGGCCGCTTCCAGCTCCGCGACCAGTTCGGCCGCGCCCGGGGCGGCGGTGCCCCGGCGGCTGAGGAGGAGCAGGCTGCGTACGCCTCGTGCGGTGACCAGGTGGCGGGCGACCAGGCCGCCCAGGGTGCCGGTGGCCCCCGTGACCAGGTACGTACCCTCGGGATCGGGGATGCGCGGCATCGTCACGACGACCTTGCCCACGTGCCGGGCCTGGCTCATGAACCGCAGCGCTTCCGGGGCCTGACGGATGTCCCACGCCCGCACCGGCGGCAGGCTCAGCACACCCTCCCGGAACAGTCCCAGCAACTCCAGCAACATGCCCTGAAGCCGGTCCGGACCCGCATCCAGCAACTCGAAAGCCTGGTACCGAACGCCTTCGTGGCTCTGTGCCACTGCCGCCGCATCCCGGATGTCGGTCTTGCCCATCTCCAGGAACCGGCCGCCTCGCGGCAGCAGACCGAGCGAGGCGTCGACGAACTCCCCGGCCAGGGAGTTCAGCACGACGTCCATGCCCCGCCCGCCCGTCTCCGCGGCGAAGGCCTCGGCGAAGTCGAGGGTCCGGGAGGAAGCGATCCGCTCGGCGGGAATGCCCATCGCGGCCAGGACCGGCCACTTCGCCTCACTCGCCGTGCCGTACACCTCGGCACCCAGATGCCGGGCCAGCTGCACCGCAGCCGTCCCCACACCCCCGGACGCCGCATGCACCAGCACCGAATCACCCGGCCGTACCTGCGCGAGGTCTACCAGTGCGTAGTAGGCGGTCAGGTAGACGGACGGGACCGTGGACGCCTGGACGTAGGACCAGTCGTCGGGGATCGGGGCGAGCATCCGGCGTTCGGTGACCGCGCTCGGGCCGAACGAGCCGGAGAACAGACCCATCACCCGGTCGCCCGGACGCAGATCCGTCACCCCCGGACCGACCTCCGCGACCACACCCGCCCCCTCGGCACCCATCGGCACCTCAGGGCCCGGATACATCCCCAGCGCGTTCAGCACATCACGGAAATTGACCCCCGCCGCCCGCACATCCACCCGCACCTGACCCTCGGCCAGCCCCAGCCCCAGCCCCGACCCCTCGACGGGCAGCAACGCCAGATTCTCCAGCGTGCCCTTGCCCGTGCTCTGCAACGACCACTCCGCCACACCCGACGGAACCACCAACCCACCACCAGCACCACCAACGCCACCAGCCGCAGCCCGCACCAACCGAGGCACGAACAACCGACCCTCACGCACCACAACCTGCGGCTCACCCAACCCCGCAACACCACCGACATCGACACCGTCACTGTCACCGTCGACATCGACGTCCACCAGCACGATCCGACCCGGGTTCTCCGTCTGGGCGGAACGCACCAGGCCCCACACGGAGCCCGCCCCCATGTCCTGGATCCCGCCACCGGCGACGGCCACCGCGCCCCGGGTCACCACGACCAGACGCGCATCCGTCTCGCTCTCGGCGGCCAGCCACTCCTGCAACCGGGTCAGTACGTGGACAACGCGCTCACGCACGCCCGGGAGCACATCCGTACCGGTCCGCGCACCGGGGACCGTCAGGACCTGGAACCCGGCATCGGCACCCGGATCCGTCGCCGCACCCGTACCCGCCTCCGGAGCGCCCGTGACCGGGACCCACTCCAGGCGGAACAGCGACTCGGCCGCCGCCCGGTTCTCCGCCTCCCGCAACTGGTCCGCGCTCACGGGCCGGAAGGCCAGGGACCGGACCGAGGCGACCGGAGCACCGGCGCCGTCGGCGGCCTCGACCGAGACGGCCTGGCCGCCCGCCGACGCCAGCCGCACCCGCAGCGACGAGGCGCCCGCCGCGTACAGCTCCACGCCTTCCCAGGCGAACGGCAGTTGCAGCCCGGCCTCACCCGGGAACAGCCCGCCCGCGCCCACCGCGTGCAGGGCGGAGTCCAGCAGTGCCGGATGCAGGCCGAACCGGCCCGCCTGGCCGGCGGTCTCCTCGCCGAGAGCGACCTCCGCGAACACCTCGCCCGCCCGCCGCCACACCGCCCGCAGGCCTTGGAACGCAGGGCCGTAGCCGTAGCCCGTCGCCGCCAGTTCCGCGTAGAAGTCGGACACGTCCACCGCCTCGGCGTCCTGCGGCGGCCAGACGGCGGCCCAGGACGCGTCCGACGGCTCATCCGCACCGCCGCCTGTGGTGGTGGCGGTCAGCACGCCGGCCGCGTGACGGGTCCAGGTCTCGGCGCCCTCGGCCTGCCCGTACACCGTCAGCGGGCGTGCGCCGGATCCGACGCCGTCCTCGCCCTCCGCACCGACGACCACCCGGACGACGGCCGCGCCGTTCTCCGGCAGCACCAGCGGGGATTCCAGGACGAGTTCGGACACGGTGCCGTGGCCGACCTGGTCCCCGGCCCGGACCGCCATCTCGACGAGAGCCGTGCCCGGGACGAGCACCCGCCCGTCGACCACGTGATCGGCGAGCCAGCCATGCGTACGGAGCGCCAGCCGGCCGGTCAGCACCACACCACCCGGGCCCGGCAGGTCCAGCACGGCACCCAGGAGCGGATGCTCCGCGCCCTCCAGGCCCACCGAGGCGACATCACCGGTGAACTCGGCCGCGCGCGGCCAGTACCGCTCGCGCTGGAAGGCGTACGTCGGCAGGTCGACGGTACGGGCATCGGTGCCCTCGAAGAAGGTGTCCCAGTCCACGTCCACGCCGAGCACCCAGAGCTCGGCGACGGACTGAAGCATCCGGTCGAGTCCGCCTTCGTCGCGGCGGAGGGTGCCGAGGACGGCGGCGTCCGTGCCGGTGTCGTCGATGGTGCCCTGGAGGCCGAGGGAGAGGACGGGGTGGGGGCTGACCTCGATGAATACGGTGTGGCCGTCGGTGAGGGCGGTGCGGGTGGCCTGCTCGAACTCGACGGTCTCGCGCAGGTTGTTGTACCAGTACCCGGCGCCCATCTCCGTGCCGTCGAGGAGTCCGCCCGTGAGGGAGGAGTAGAGGGTCGTGCCGCCGGTCTGCGGTGCGATGCCCGCCAGCAACCGCGCGAGCTCGGGTTCGATCTCTTCGACGTGGGCGGAGTGGGAGGCGTAGTCGACGTCGATCTTGCGGGCGCGGATCTCGTTGGTCTGGCAGTCGGTGACCAGCTCGTCCAGAGCCTCCGGATCACCCGAAACCACCACGGACGAAGGCCCGTTGACGGCGGCGATGGAGATCCGGCCGTCCCAGGCCGCGATCTTCTCCCGCACCCAGGCGGCAGGCTGGGCGACGGAGACCATGCCGCCACGGCCCGCGAGCGCGATGATCGCCCGGCTGCGCAGGGCGACGACCTTCGCCGCATCCCCCAGCGACAGGATGCCCGCGACGGCGGCCGCCGCGATCTCGCCCTGCGAGTGACCGATGACCGCCGCCGGCTCGACACCGTACGAGCGCCACACCTCGGCGAGGGAGACCATGACGGCCCACAGGACGGGCTGGACGACATCGACGCGGTCGAGGCCGGGCGCGCCCTCCGCGCCGCGTACGACGTCGAGCAGCGACCACTCCACGTACGGCTCCAACGCCGCCGCGCACTCTGCCATCCGCGCCGCGAACACCGGCGAGGAGCCGAGCAGCCCCACCGCCATGCCTGCCCACTGAGCGCCCTGGCCCGGGAACACGAACACAGGCTTGGCGTATCCGCCGACCGTGCCGCGGGCCGTGCCGGCGGGCAGGGTGCCACCGTCCGCGGCTTCCCCGGCCAGGGCCTGGAGGCGGTCCGTCATGTCCGACGTGCTGTCGGCGATCACGACCGCCCGGTGGTCGAACGCCGTACGCGTCCGGGTCAGTGAGAGGCCGATGTCGTTGAGGGCGGGCGCAGTCGGGGCGTCGAGCACATGCGTACGCAGCCGGTCCGCCTGGGCGGCCAGGGCCTGCGCCGAGCGTCCGGAGACGAGCCACGGCACCGGACCGGAAGCCGTGCCGTCGCGCCTGGCGGAAGGTTCGGCTGAGGGCTCGGCGGCGGTCTCGGCGGACGGCTCGGAGGTCTCGGCCGGTGGCGCCTCGATGATGGCGTGGGCGTTGGTGCCGCTCATGCCGAACGAGGAGACGGCGGCCCGGCGGGGGCGGCCCGGGGTGTCCCAGGTCCGCTCCTCGGTGAGCAGTTCCACCGCGCCGGCCGACCAGTCGACGTGCGTGGAGGGGCGGTCGACGTGCAGGGTGCGTGGCAGCACACCGTGGCGCATCGCCATGACCATCTTGATGATGCCGCCGACACCGGCCGCCGCCTGCGTGTGACCGATGTTCGACTTCAGGGAGCCCAGCCACAACGGCTGTCCCTCCGGGCGGTCCTGGCCATAGGTGGCCAGCAGGGCCTGGGCCTCGATCGGGTCACCCAGCGTCGTACCCGTGCCGTGCGCCTCGACCACGTCGACATCGCCCGCGCCCAGGCCGGCGTTGGCGAGGGCCTGGCGGATCACCCGCTGCTGAGCGGGGCCGTTCGGGACGGTCAGGCCGCTGCTCGCGCCGTCCTGGTTGACCGCGGAGCCCCGTACGACGGCGAGGATCCTGTGGCCGTTGCGCCGGGCGTCCGAGAGCCGCTCCAGCAGCAGCATGCCGACGCCCTCGCCCCAGCCGGTGCCGTCCGCGGAGTCGGCGAACGCCTTGCACCGGCCGTCGGCGGCCATCGCGCGCTGGCGGCTGAACTCCTGGAAGGTGCCCGGCGTCGACATCAGCGCCACACCGCCCGCGGCGGCCAGTGAGCATTCCTGCTCGCGCAGCGCCTGGCACGCCCAGTGCAGGGCCACCAGGGACGACGAGCAGGCCGTGTCCACGGTCGCGGCCGGTCCTTCGAGGCCGAGGGTGTACGAGACGCGCCCGGAGATGACACTGGCCGAACCGCCGACGACGAGATAGCCCTCGACGTTCTCGGCGCTGTTCGGCAGGAGGGTCGGGTAGTCCTGGCCGTTCGTGCCGACGAACACGCCGGTACGGCTGCCGCGCAGCGACTCCGGATCGATTCCGGCCCGCTCGAAGAGTTCCCAGGAGGACTCGAGGATCAACCGCTGCTGCGGGTCCATCGTGAGCGCCTCGCGCGGGGAGATGCCGAAGAAACCGGCGTCGAACTCCGTGGCGCCGTACAGGAAGCCGCCCTCGTCGCTGATCGAGGATCCGGGGCTGTCCGGGTCGGGGGCGGTCAGCGCCTCCAGGTCCCAGCCGCGGTCCTGCGGGAACGCCGCCACGGCATCGGTGCCCGAGGCCACCAGCCGCCACAGGTCCTCGGGGGAGTCGACCCCGCCCGGGTAGCGGCAGCTCATTCCGACGATCGCGATCGGTTCCTGCTCACCCGAATCCACTTCGCGCAGGCGTTGTTTCGCCTGGCGCAGCTCAGCGGTCATCCACTTCAGGTGATCAAGCAGCTTCTCTTCGCTTGTCATGGAAAATTCCCGCCCTCTTAGGAACCGTCGCTCTTCGTCCGCTCATGGCGATCACGCTTTGTCCGGATCGATGCCGATGGAATACGGACACGGCGGCCGACAGGCGGCGTCATCAAAAGCACCCATGATCGCCCTCAATGGTGGAAGCTATGTGGCTGCACGGGCGGCCGACAACCCCTAACAACGGGCCCGGAGCAGTCCCCTAATCGGCATCGACGCAGTGATTGAGCGGCGCCGGAGCAGCCATTCCATTAATCGTCGACCGGAATTCGAGGGCACCTGGATCAAATGTGTGGTGATTTTCGTCCGCGCGGCAGGACGCTCACTGTGCCTGCTGGTCCCTCCGGCGTACGCGACTTCCCTGCGACATGACGAGGCCGTCTGATGCAAACCTCCCCAGTCCGTCACTCCGTTGCCCAGCGACCCGTTGCCCAGTGCTCCGTTGCTCAGGAGCCCGTTTCCTGGCGCCCCGTTGCTCAGCAGCCCGGCTGGCCCGACACCGAGGTGCTCAGCAAGGTCAAGCACCGCCTGGCCGTGAGCCTCCCGCTCGTCATGCCGCGCGAGAGCGACCTGCTCAAGCACCGGCTGGCCGCGGTGGCCGAGGGCCGGGCCGTGCTGCTCCAGGGCGGCGACTGCGCGGAAAGCCTCGACACCTCCCTGTCGGTCATGGAGAACCGGCTCGACACGCTCTCCCGGATGGCTGCCGCGCTGTCCGGCCGCACCGCCCTGCCCGTCGTCGTGCTCGCCCGGATGGCCGGGCAGTACGCCAAGCCCCGGTCCAGCGCCGTCGAGGTACGCGACGGCGTCACCCTCCCCTCGTACCGGGGCGAGTCCGTCAACGGACAGGAGTTCACGGCGGCGGCCCGCACCCCGGACCCGTACCGGATGCTGCGCGCCCACGAGGCCGCCGCGGCGACCCTGAACCTCGCCCGCGCCCTGGTCGGCGGCAGCCCCACGACGACCCGCGGGCAGGTACCCGAGGAACTGTTCGTCTCCCACGAGGCGCTGCTCCTCGACTACGAGATGCCGTTGACCCGCATCGACCCGTACTCGCGCCGCCCGTACGCCGGATCCGGTCACCTGCTCTGGGCCGGCGAGCGCACCCGCGACCCCGATGGCGCCCACATCGCCTACCTGGCCGGGATCCGCAACCCGGTGGCGGTGAAGATCGGGCCGACGGCCGAGCCCGACGAGCTGCTGGCGCTGATCGAGCGGCTCGACCCCGACCAGGAGCCGGGCCGGCTCACCTTCGTCGTGCGCATGGGGGCCACGGTCGTACGCGAGAACCTGCCCCTCCTGGTGGAGAAGGTCGCCGCCTCCGGTGCGCGCGTGGGCTGGGTCACCGACCCCATGCACGGCAACACGTACACCGCGCCCTCCGGCCACAAGACCCGTGGTTTCGACGCCGTCCTCGACGAGATCACCGGATTCTTCGACGTGCACCGCGCGCTCGGCACCCACCCCGGCGGAATCCACCTGGAGATGACCGGGGAGGACGTGACCGAGTGCGTCGGCGGCCTCGCCGGAATCGGCCACGACGACCTGGCTTCCCGTTACGAATCCGCCTGCGACCCGCGCCTCAACCGCGAACAGTCCCTGGAACTGGCCCAGCGCGTCGCCGAGATCGTGGCCACGCGTCGCGTGCCGACCGCCGCCGCTGTCTGGACATGAACCCGCTAGAGAAAAACTCGGGAAACGATCCGGACCGCCCTCATAGGGGGGCCTCGGATCCCTTCAGGGGTTGAAGGCCACTCACCGGCTGGAATAGCTTCGCGTCGAGAGTTGTATTGAGGAGAATAATGCGGACCTGAGATCGGGTCGGGTCGGTCCTGATGTCGTCCTGAATCCCTTCGCGTTTTCCCTCGATACGGAGAAGAACTCCCAAAGACGCGATGCGCTGGCTGCTGCCCAGGGTGGGGATGAATGGCGAACGAAGAGACGCTTCGGGATTACCTGAAGCTGGTTGCGGCGGACCTGCACCAGACACGTCAGCGCCTGCGGGAAGCGGAGGCCCGCGACAGCGAGCCGATTGCCGTCGTCGCCATGAGCTGCCGGTATCCGGGCGGTGTACGGAACCCCGAACAGCTGTGGCAGCTGGTCGACTCCGGCATCGACGCGGTGTCGGACTTCCCCGAGGACCGGGGATGGAGCCGTGGCGACACCGGCCCCGGGCCCCAGGAGGGCGCTTCCTTCCGCGAGGAAGGAGGCTTCATCTACGACGCCACCGACTTCGACCCGGCGTTCTTCGGCATCTCGCCCCGCGAGGCCCTTGCCATGGACCCGCAGCAGCGGCTGCTGCTGGAGTGCGCCTGGGAAGCCCTGGAGACCGCCGGGATCACCCCCGACTCCCTCGCGGGCAGCCGCACCGGCGTGTTCACCGGAACCACCGGCCAGGACTACTCCCATCTGCTGGCCCCGCCCCCCGCGGGCACCGAGGGCTACATCCTCACCGGCACGGCGGCGAGCGTCGTCTCCGGCCGCATCGCCTACACGCTCGGCCTCGAAGGCCCCGCCGTGTCCGTCGACACGGCCTGCTCGACCTCCCTCGTGAACATCCACCTCGCCGCCCAGGCCCTGCGCAACGGCGAATGCACGCTCGCCCTGGCCGGCGGCGCGACCATCATGTCGACGCCCAGCGCCTTCGGCGGCTTCAGCGAGCAGGGCGGCCTTGCCGCCGACGCCCGCTGCAAGGCGTTCTCCGCCGCCGCGGACGGCACCGGCTGGAGCGAGGGCGTCGGAATCCTGCTGCTGGAACGGCTCTCCGACGCCCGCCGCAACGGCCACGACATCCTCGCCGTCGTACGCGGCTCCGCCGTCAACCAGGACGGCGCCTCCAACGGCCTGACCGCCCCCAACGGCCCCTCTCAGCAGCGAGTCATCCTCGATGCCCTCGCCAACGCCCGCCTGACCACCGCCGATGTCGACGTCGTCGAGGCGCACGGCACGGGTACGAGGCTGGGCGACCCGATCGAGGCCGAGGCGCTGCTGGCGACCTACGGCCAGAACCGGCCCGAGGACCGCCCGCTGTGGCTCGGCTCGCTGAAGTCGAACATCGGCCACACCCAGGGCGCCGCCGGTGTCGGCGGGGTCATCAAGATGGTGATGGCCATGCGGCACGGCGTCCTGCCGCAGACCCTCCACGCCGACGAGCCCTCGCCGCACGTCGACTGGTCCGCCGGTGCCGTCGAACTGCTCACGGAGGCCCGCACCTGGCCCGCGACCGGTGCGCCGCGCCGGGCCGGCGTGTCCTCGTTCGGGATGAGCGGCACCAACGCACACATCCTCATCGAGCAGGCCCCGGAGGCCGTCGCCGAGCCGGCGGAGGGGGCGGCGGACGGTACGGCGGGCGAAGCGAAGTCCGAAGCCACGGGTGGCGCCGCTGGTGGAGCCACTGATGGAGCCTCGGACGAAGCATCCAAGGCCCCGGCCCTGCGCACCCCCGCCGTACCGTGGGTGCTGTCGGCCAAGACCGAACAGGCCCTGGCCGCCCAGGCCGAACGCCTCCACGCGCACCTCCGCGACCACTCCGACATCCCGCTCGCGGACATCGGCCACTCCCTCGCCCTGACCCGGACGGCGTTCAACCACCGGGCGGCCGTGGTGGCCGGTGAGCATGCGGACTTCCTCGCCGCCCTTGAGTCCCTCGCCGAGGGCACACCCTCCGCCGCCGTGGTGAGCGGGACCGCAGGGCGCAGTTCCCGTCCGGTGTTCGTGTTCCCGGGGCAGGGGGCGCAGTGGTTCGGGATGGCGGTGGGGTTGCTGGGGTCCTCGCCGGTGTTCGCGGCGAGGATGGCGGAGTGTGCGGCGGCGTTGGAGCCGTACGTGGAGTGGTCGCTGCTGGACGTCGTGCGTGGCGCCGAGGGCGCGCCGGGGTTGGACCGGGTGGATGTGGTCCAGCCGGTGCTGTGGGCCGTGATGGTGTCCTTGGCGGAGGTGTGGCGGTCGTTCGGGGTCCGTGCGGCGGCGGTCGTCGGTCATTCGCAGGGCGAGATCGCCGCTGCGGCGGTCGCGGGCATTCTCTCGCTGGGCGATGCGGCGAAGGTTGTGGCGCTGCGCAGCCGGGCGATCATCGCGCTCGCGGGCCGTGGCGGCATGGTGTCGGTGGCGCAGCCCGCCGCCTGGGTGCGGGAGAAGATCGCGGCGTGGGACGGCCGGATCTCCATCGCCGCCGTCAACGGGCCTTCGTCCGTGGTGGTTTCGGGTGATCCGGAGGCTCTGGGCGAGCTGGTCAACGACTGTCAGGCCGATGACGTCCGCGCCCGCAAGATCGACGTGGACTACGCCTCGCACTCCGCGTACGTGGAGGAGATCGAGACGGAGCTGGCGAAGCTGCTCGCGGGCATCGCTCCGCAGTCCGGTGACACTGCCCTGTACTCGTCCCTCACGGGTGGTTTGCTCGACGGTACGGAGATGGGTGCCGGGTACTGGTACAACAACCTGCGCGAGACGGTCGAGTTCGAGCAGGCCACCCGCACCGCCCTCGGTGACGGTCACACGGTCTTCATCGAGGTCAGCCCGCACCCGGTCCTCACGATCGGCCTCCAGGGGACCATCGAGGACGTCGGCAGTGACGCGGCAACGATCGGCACGCTGCGTCGTGACGAGGACGAGGCGCAGCGGCTGCTGATGTCCCTCTCCGAGGCGCACTGCCACGGTGTCGACGTCGACTGGACGACCGCCTTCGGGACCGGCGCCACCCGCGTCGCCCTCCCCACCTACGCCTTCCAACGCACCCGCTACTGGCCCGAGTTCCAGTACGGAGCCACCGTCGCGGCCGCACAGACCGTCGACCCGGACGAGGCCCGCTTCTGGCAGGCCATCGAGCAGGGCAACCTCGAAGCCCTCGCCGGTGCCCTGGACGGCGCCGACACCGAGCCGCTGCGCGCGGCTCTCCCCGCGCTCACCTCCTGGCGCCGCAGCCGCCAGGAGCGCTCGACCATCGACTCCTGGCGCTACCGCGTCACCTGGAAGCCCGTCCCCTCGACCACGGAGGCCGCCCTCTCCGGCCGTTGGCTGCTCGTCGTGCCCGAGAACCCGGCCGACGGCGACGCCGAACTCGCGGACACCCTCGCGGACGGCCTGGCCCGGCACGGCGCCGAGATCGTTCGTACGACGCTCCGAGGTCTCCCCGACGCCGGGCTGCCGGACATCGACGGGATCGTCTCGCTCGTCGGTCTGGACGAGACCCCGCACGCCGAGTTCACGGCCCTGCCGGGCGGTCTCATCGCCACCGTCGACCTGGTCAAGCTCTTGATCGAGGCCGCGGGTCCGGCTCCGCTGTGGACCGTCACGCGCGGCGCCGTGGCCGTCGGCAGGTCGGACCCGCCGGCCGACCCGGCGCAGGCGACCGTCACCGGCTTCGGCCGTGTGGTCGGCCTGGAACACCCGGGCTGGTGGGGCGGCCAGATCGATCTGCCCGCCGTCCTCGACGACCGTGCCCTCGCGCGGGTCGCCGGAATCCTGGGCACCACCGGCGACGAGGACCAGGTCGCCGTACGCGCCTCCGGCGTCTTCGCCCGCCGCCTCGTCCGCGCCCCCTTCGGCGAGCTCGTACAGTCCTGGAACCCCCGGGGCACCATCCTGATCACCGGCGGCACGGGGGCCCTCGGCACGTTCATCGCCCGCTGGCTCGCGGACCAGGGCGCCGAACACCTCGTCCTGACCAGCAGGCGGGGCCCCGCCGCACCCGGCGCCGCCGAGCTGGAGGCCGAACTCACCGCCAAGGGCGTCCGCGCCACGATCGCCGCCTGCGACGTGAGCGACCGCACCGCCGTCGAGAACCTCGTCGCCGGCCTGCGCAGCCAGGGAGACCCCGTCACCGCGGTCATCCACACGGCAGGCGTGAGCCAGCTCAGCTCCATCGAGGACACCGACCACCCCACGTTCGCCGATGTCATCACCGCCAAGGCGGCCGGCGCACGCAACCTCGACCACGCACTCGGCGACGACCCGCTCGACGCCTTCGTCGTCTTCTCGTCGATCTCCGGAATCTGGGGAAGCGGCGGTCAGGGCGCCTACGCCGCGGCCAACACCTACCTCGACGCCTTCGCCGCGGACCGCCGCGCCCGCGGCCGCACCGCCACCGCCGTCTCCTGGGGCGCCTGGGGCGGCGCCGGCATGGCCAAGGGCGAGGCGGAGCAACTGCTCAGCCGCCGAGGTCTGCCGGTCATGGACCCCGACCTGACGATCAACGCGATGCGCCAGGCCGTCGAGCACGGCGAGACCACCCTGACCGTCGCCGACATCCGCTGGGACCGCTTCGTCCCCTCCTTCACCGTGGCGCGCCGCAGCCCGCTCCTCGAAGACCTCCCCGAGGTACGGGAGATCCTCGACGCGGCCGAGGCCGAGGCGGGCGGCGCCGAATCGGGCGTCACCTCCGCCCTCCAGCGCCGGCTCGCCGGGCTGACCCCGGCCGAGCAGCGCAACCGTATGGTGGAACTGGTACGCGGCGAGGCCGCCGCAGCCCTCGGCCACGCCGACGCGGGTGCGCTCGACACCGCGCGCCCCTTCCGCGAACTCGGCTTCGACTCGCTGACCGCCGTGGACGTACGCAACCGCCTGAACACCGCCAGCGGCCTGCGCCTGCCCGCCACCCTCGTCTTCGACCACCCCACGGTCGCGGAGCTCGCAGGTCACCTCCTCACCCTCGTCCTCGACGAGCCGGCCGGGGACCCGTCCGCCGATCAGTCCACGGCGCACTCCGCGGCTCAGTCCACAGCACTGTCCCCGACCGGGGCAGGACCGGACGAGGACCCGGTCGTCATCGTCGGCATGAGCTGCCGCTTCCCGGGCGGCGCGAACTCCCCGGAGGACCTCTGGCGCGTGGTCGCCCACGGCATCGACACCGTGGGCGACATCCCCGCCGACCGGGGCTGGCCGGGCAGCGACCCGGCCGACCGGCCGGTGGCCGCGGGCGGCTGGCTCGCCGGTGCGGGCGACTTCGACGCCGGGTTCTTCGGCATCAACCCGCGCGAGGCCCTGGCCATGGACCCGCAGCAGCGGCTGCTGCTCGAAGCCTCCTGGGAGGCCCTCGAACGGTCCGGGATCGACCCCTCATCGATGCGGGGCAGCCGCACCGGCGTGTACATCGGCGCCTCCTCGCAGGGCTACGGCAGCGATGTCACCCGTACCCCCGAGGGCACCGAGGGCTACCTCATGACCGGCACGGCCACCGCAGTGCTCTCCGGCCGGGTCTCCTACACGCTGGGCCTGGAGGGCCCGGCGGTGACGGTCGACACGGCCTGCTCGTCCTCACTGGTCGCCCTGCACATGGCCGTCCAGGCCCTGCGCGGCGGTGAATGCTCGGCCGCCCTCGTCGGCGGTGTCGCCGTGATGGCGACCGGTACGGTCTTCGCCGAGTTCAGCCGACAGGGCGGGCTCGCCGGAGACGGCCGCGTCAAGGCGTTCGCGGACGCGGCGGACGGCACCGGCTGGGGCGAGGGCGTCGGGGTCCTGCTCGTCGAGCGGCTCTCGGACGCCGTACGCAACGGCCACGACGTTCTCGCGGTCGTACGGGGCTCGGCGATCAACCAGGACGGTGCGTCCAACGGCCTGACCGCCCCCAACGGCCCGGCCCAGCAGCGTGTGATCCGCCAGGCCCTCGCCGGCTCCGGCCTGAGTGCCGCCGACATCGACGTCGTCGAGGCCCACGGCACCGGCACCACCCTGGGCGACCCCATCGAGGCCCAGGCGCTGCTCGCCACCTACGGACAGGAGCGGGCGGAGGACCGGCCGCTGTGGCTGGGGTCCCTGAAGTCGAACATCGGCCACACGCAGGCTGCGGCGGGTGTCGCGAGCATCATCAAGATGGTCATGGCGATGCGTCACGGGGTGCTGCCCCGGACCCTCCACGTCGATACGCCGTCCACCCAGGTGGACTGGTCGGCGGGCGCGGTGGAACTGCTGACCGAGGCCCGCGACTGGCCGGCCGGCGAGGAGCGGCCGCGCCGCGCGGGAGTGTCCTCCTTCGGGGTCAGCGGCACCAACGCCCACACCATCCTCGAAGAACCGCCGGCCGTCGCGCGCGGCACCGCAGGCGTCACGCCCCCCGGCCGACCGGCCCCGGCCACCGTGCCGTGGGTCCTGTCCGGCCGCGGGGAGAGCGCCCTGCGAGCACAGGCGGAACTGCTCGCGGAGCATGTGAGCGGGCAGACGTCCGCCGGTCCGGCGCCGCTGGACACCGCCTGGTCGCTGGCCACGGGCCGCGCACATCTGGAGCACCGCGCCGTCGTCGTCGCAGGCGACCGGGAGGAGTTCCTCACCGGACTGAAGGCGATCGCCGCAGGCATACCGGCCCCGGGTGTCGTCCGTGGTGCTGTGCGGGGTGGCCGTTCGGCGTTCCTGTTCTCGGGTCAGGGTTCGCAGCGCTCGGGAATGGGGCGTGAGCTGTACGAGGCGTACCCGGTGTTCGCGGACGCGTTCGATGCGGTGTGTGCGGAGCTGGACCGGTATCTCGACCAGCCGGTCAGGGATGTGGTGTTCGGTGGGTCGGAGCTGATCGACCAGACCGTGTACACGCAGGCCGGCTTGTTCGCTGTTGAGGTCTCCCTCTTCCGGCTGTTGGAGCACTGGGGGGTGACCCCGGGCTATCTCCTGGGGCACTCGATCGGTGAGCTGGCCGCCGCGCATGTGGCGGGTGTGTGGTCGTTGGAGGACGCGGCGGCGCTGGTCGCTGCCCGGGGTCGTCTGATGCAGGCGCTGCCGACCGGTGGGGCGATGGTTGCTGTCCAGGCCACGGAGGCGGAGGTCCTGCCGCTGCTGGTGGAGGGCGTGTCGATCGCGGCTCTGAACGGCCCGGATTCTGTCGTCATCTCGGGTGACGAGGATGCGGTGCTGGCCATCGCGTCCGGTTTCGGAAAGACGAAGCGCCTCCGGGTCAGTCACGCGTTCCACTCGCCGCGCATGGAACCCATGCTCGCCGAGTTCAGGACGGTCGCCGAGGGCCTGGCCTTCCACGCCCCGAAGTTCCCCATCGTCTCCAACCTCACGGGTGAGGTCGCGGGCGAGGAACTGCTGAGCGCCGACTACTGGGTGGACCATGTCCGCCAGGCTGTCCGTTTCCTCGACGGAATGCGTCAGTTGGAGTCCCAGGGCGTCACGACGTACCTGGAGCTCGGGCCCGGCGGCGTCCTCTCCGCGATGGGCCAGTCGTGCGTGACGGAGGACGCCGGCTTCGTACCGGCCCTGCGCAAGGACCGTACCGAGACCGAGGCGCTCACGACCGCCGTGGCGGAGCTGCACGCGCACGGCGCCTCCGTCGACTGGGCCGCGTACTACGCGAACACCGGCGCCCGACGCGTCGACCTGCCCACCTACGCCTTCCAGCACGAGCACTACTGGCTTCGTTCCTCGGGACCTGCACTCGGCGACCTCAGCCAGATGGGCATGGGAACCACGGAGCACCCCTTCCTCGACGCTTCCGTCAGCATCGCCGGATCGGACGGGCTGCTGCTCAGCGGCCGGATCGGGCTCGACACCCACCCCTGGCTCGCCGACCACGCGGTCATGGGCACGGTGTTGCTGCCCGGTGCCGCGTTCGTCGATCTCGCCGCCCATGCCGCGGCCGAGGCGGGCTGCGACCGCGTCGAGGAGCTGACCATCGCCGCCCCGCTCGTCCTGGGCACCGCGGACGCCGTCGTCCTCCAGCTGTGGGCCGGTCCCGCCGAGGACGGCCGACGCCCGCTGGAGATCCACTCCCGTCCGGCTCATGAAGCCGCGGCCCGCTGGACGCGGCACGCGAGCGGCGTACTCGTGACCGACACCGCCGGCCAGGCCGGCCTGGCCCTGACGGCGTGGCCGCCGCAGGACGCGGAGCCGGTACCGGTCGACGGCGTGTACGACTTCATGAACGAGATCGGCTACGGATACGGGCCCGTCTTCCAGGGCCTGCGAGCGGTGTGGCGCGGCAAGGACGAGGTCTTTGCCGAGGTGGCACTGCCCGAGGACGTGTGGGACGAGGCGGGCCGCTTCGGTCTGCACCCGGCGCTGCTCGACTCCGCCCTGCACGCCATCGGGGTCAGCGGCGGCTCTCTCGCCGAGGGGGGCCAACTGCCCTTCGCCTGGACCGGCGTGAGCGTGTACGCGGTCGGCTCGCCGGTGCTGCGGGTGCGGATCACCACCGCCGACAGCGGAGCCGTATCGCTCGATCTGGCCGATGCGGCCGGCTCGCCGGTCGCGCGGATCGACTCCCTCGTCATGCGCCCGCTGAGCGCCGGACAGCTGGCGCCGCCCTCCCAGGGCGGCTCCGACTCGCTGTTCCGCCTGGAATGGACGCCCGCCGGTGTCCCCACCTCTGCCTCCACTTCTGCCGATGCCGATGCCGATGCCGATGCCGATGCCGACGCCGACGCCGTGACGGTCCTCGAAGTGCCCGCGCTCGGCTCCGTAAGCGGCACCGACGTGGTGTCCGGCGTGCATGAGCGGGTGTCCGACGTCCTGAACCGGCTGCAGGACTGGCTGGGCGCCGACCACGACGACCGGGCGCGCCTGGTCGTCGTGACCCGCGGCGCGGTGGCCGCAGGCGGCTCCGAGGTCTCGGACCTGGCCGCGGCCGCGGTATGGGGCCTGGTGCGCTCCGCCCAGTCCGAACACCCGCACCGGGTCGGCCTGGTCGACCTCGACGACTCCGTCGAGGGTCACGACTTCCTCGCCGCTCTCGCAGCCTCCGGCGAGCAGCAGGCCGCGGTCCGCGCCGGCGAGGTGTACGTACCGCGCCTGGCACGCGTCGCGGACCCGGACCCGGACGCCCAGCCCCTCCCCGCCGTCGACGGTGCGGTGCTCGTCACCGGCGCGAGCGGCGGCCTCGGCGGCCTGGTGGCCCGCCACCTCGTCGAGACGTGGGGCGCACGGAACCTCGTACTCGCCGCCCGCCGTCCCGGCGGCGGCCCCGACGGCCCCGGACTCATCGCGGAAATCGAGAACCTCGGCGCCACCGCCCGCTGGGTGACCTGCGACGCGGGCGACCGCGCCGCGCTCGCAGCGGTCATCGACGAGATCGCCGCGCAGGACGGCGGCCTGGCCGGCGTCGTGCACGCGGCCGGTGTCGTGGACGACGGCGTCCTCGAATCCCTCACCCCCGAACGGATCACGGACGTGCTGCGGCCCAAGGCCGACGCGGGCTGGCACCTGCACGAACTCACCGCCCACCTCGACCTGTCCTTCTTCGCCCTGTACTCCTCCGCCGCCGGAACCTTCGGCGGACCCGGCCAGGCCAACTACGCGGCGGCCAACGCCTTCCTGGACGCCCTGGCCGCCGTACGCCGTGCCCAGGGCCTGCCCGCCACCTCGCTCGCCTGGGGGCCCTGGGGCGAGGGCGGCATGCTCGGCGAGCTCGGCGCGGGCGACATCGCCCGCATGAGCCGGGCGGGCATGGCCCCGTTCTCCGCGGAGCAGGGCCTCGGCCTCTTCGACGCCGCCGCCCGCGCCACCGAGCCGCACCTGCTCCTCACCCGGCTGACCCCGAACGAGTCGCAGGTACGCGCCGACATGCTGCCGCCACTGCTGCGCCCGTACTTCCGTACGGCCACCCGTCCGCAGGCCGCGGCCGGCCGGCCCGGTGCCGAAACGGCGGCGTCCCTCAAGGAGCAGCTGTCCCGGCACACCGACGACGAGCGCTACCGCGCGGTGCTCGACGTGGTCCGCGAGGCGATCGCCACCGTGCTCGGCCACTCCTCGTCCGCCGTGATCGAGGTGAGCAGGGGCTTCCTGGAGATCGGCTTCGACTCCCTCACGGCCGTCGAGCTCCGCAACCGGATCAACCAGGTCACCGGCCTCAAACTGGCGGCCACCCTGATCTTCGACCACCCGTCGCCGGAGGCGCTGGCCCGCCACCTCTCCGAGGAACTCGCCTCGGAGACCAAGGTGTCCGCCCTCGCGCTGCTCAGCGAACTGGACCGGATCGAAGCCTCGCTGGCCGTCGTCCCCGCGGACGACGACGACCGTTCCCAGGTCACGGAACGTCTGCGCGGTCTGCTCTCGGCCTGGACCGACAGCCGGCCCACGGCCGGTGACGGCCAGGACGACGCGACCGACCTCGAATCCGCGACCGCGGACGAGCTCTTCGACCTTCTCGACGGCGAGCTGGGACTTTCCTGACCCCTCGTGATCGTCCCCGCGTCGACCGGCGCGGGGACTTCCGCGCCCCCTGCGCCGCCCCCGCCTCGCTCTCAAGGAGTGCCACGTCATGTCGAACGAGGAAAAGTTCCTCGAGTACCTCAAGCGCGCCACGGCGGATCTGCGGGAGGCCCGTACCCGACTGCGTGAATTCGAGGACCGCGACCGCGAGCCCATCGCCATTGTCGGAATGAGCTGCCGCTACCCGGGAGGCATCGGCTCCCCCGAGGACCTGTGGCGGCTCGTCGAGAACGGCGGCGACGGCATCTCGGAGTTCCCGACCGACCGGGAATGGGACGTCGAGCGGCTGTTCGGCATCGACGAGGCGGGCACGTCCAACGCATGGGCCGGCGGCTTCCTGGACGGCGCCACCGAGTTCGACCCCGGCTTCTTCGGGATCTCGCCGCGCGAGGCCCTGGCGATGGACCCGCAGCAGCGGCTGCTGCTCGAAGCATCCTGGGAGGTGTTCGAGCGCGCGGGCATCGACCCTGCCACGGTCAAGGGCAGCCGTACGGGCGTCTTCGCCGGCCTGATGTACCACGACTACCTGACGCTCATGCAGTCCCTCCCCGAGGGCGTCGAAGGCTACCTGGGCACCGGCACCTCCGGCAGCGTCGTGACCGGCCGCATCGCCTACACCCTGGGCCTGGAGGGCCCGGCCGTTACGGTGGACACGGCCTGCTCGTCGTCGCTGGTCGCCCTGCACATGGCGATCCAGGCGCTGCGCTCGGGCGAGTGCTCCATGGCGCTGGCGGGCGGCGTGACCGTCATGTCGACGCCGGGCACCTTCGTCGACTTCAGCCGTCAGGACGGTCTCTCCTTCGACGGCCGCTGCAAGTCCTTCTCGGACGACGCGGACGGCACCGGCTGGTCCGAGGGCGTCGGCATGCTCCTCGTCGAGAAGCTCTCGGACGCCCGCCGCAACGGCCACCGGATCCTCGCGGTGATCCGCGGATCGGCCGTCAACCAGGACGGCGCCAGCAGCGGCCTGACCGCCCCGAACGGCCCGTCGCAGCAGCGCGTCATCCGCCAGGCCCTCGCCAACGCGCGCGTCTCCGCCGCCGACATCGACGTCGTCGAGGCCCACGGCACCGGCACCACCCTGGGCGACCCGATCGAGGCCCAGGCACTGATCAACACGTACGGCCAGGAGCGGGCGGAAGGCCGGCCGCTGTGGCTGGGCTCCCTGAAGTCGAACATCGGCCACACCCAGGCCGCCGCCGGTGTCGCGGGCATCATCAAGATGGTCATGGCCATGCGCCACGGCGTCATGCCCCGAACCCTCCACGCCGACCGGCCGACGTCCCAGGTGGACTGGGAGGCGGGCGCGGTGGAGCTGCTGACCGATGCCCGGGAGTGGCCCGGGACGGGGGAGCGGCCGCGCCGCGCCGCCGTCTCCTCCTTCGGCGTGAGCGGTACGAACGCGCACGTGATCCTGGAACAGGCGCAGGAAGAGCCGGTCGAGACTCCTGCTGTCGAGTCGGTGGTGCCGGTGAAGCCGGCGATGCCGGTGGTGCCTTGGGTGCTTTCGGCCAAGTCGGGGGAGGCGCTGGCGGCTCAGGCGGAACGGCTGCTGGCCCGGGTGGGTCAGGCGTCGTCGCTGGACATCGGCTACTCGCTCGCCCTGACACGGGCACGCTTCGAGCACCGCGCGGTGGTGGTCGGCGGCACGCACGAGGACTTCGTCCGCGGCCTGGAAGCGATCGCGGACGGCACGGTGCGGGGTGTTGTGGGGGCGGCCGGTCGGTCGGCGTTCCTGTTCTCGGGTCAGGGTTCGCAGCGGTCGGGGATGGGGCGTGAGCTGTACGAGGCGTACCCGGTGTTCGCCGATGCCTTCGACGCGGTGTGCGCGGAGCTCGACAAGCACTTGGACGAGTCGGTCAGGGATGTGGTGTTCGGTGGGTCGGAGCTGATCGACCAGACCATGTACACGCAGGCGGGGCTGTTCGCTGTTGAGGTTGCGCTGTTCCGGCTGCTGGAGCACTGGGGGGTCACCCCCGACTACCTGCTCGGCCACTCGATCGGTGAGCTGGCCGCCGCGCATGTGGCGGGTGTCTGGTCCCTGGAGGACGCGGCAGCCCTCGTTGCCGCGCGTGGTCGTCTGATGCAGGCGCTCCCGACCGGTGGCGCGATGGTCGCCGTCCAGGCCACCGAGGCGGAGGTCCTGCCGTTGCTGGTCGACGGTGTCTCGATCGCCGCTCTGAACGGTCCGGACTCCGTCGTCATCTCGGGTGACGAGGATGCGGTGCTGGCCATCGCTTCCGGTTTTGGGAAGACGAAGCGGCTCCGCGTCAGCCATGCCTTCCACTCGCCGCGCATGGAGCCCATGCTCGCCGAGTTCAGGACGGTCGCGGAGGGCCTGGCCTTCCACGTCCCGAAGCTTCCCATCGTCTCCAACCTCACTGGGGAACTGGCCGGTGAGGAGCTGCTGACGGCCGACTACTGGGTGGACCATGTCCGCCAGGCGGTCCGTTTCCTCGACGGGGTACGGCAGTTGGAGTCCCAGGGCGTCACGACGTACCTGGAGCTCGGCCCCGGCGGAGTCCTCTCCGCGATGGGCCAGTCCTGCGTCACCGGCGACGAGGCGGCCTTCCTCCCCGCCCTGCGCAAGAACCGCACCGAGACCGAGGCACTGACCACCGCCGTGGCGGAGTTGCACGCGCACGGCGCCTCCGTCGACTGGGCCGCGTACTACGCCAACACCGGAGCCCAGCGCGTCGACCTGCCCACCTACGCCTTCCAGCACCAGCACTACTGGCCCAAGAACTCCGTCCCGGCCGGTGATCTGACCAGCGTCGGTCTGAGCTCTTCCGAGCATCCTCTGCTCGTGGGCTCGGTCGCGCTCGCGGGCGAGGACGTCTCCCTCTTCACCAGCCGGCTGTCGCTGGACTCGCACCCGTGGCTCGCCGATCACGCGGTCTTCGGCTCGGTCCTGCTGCCCGGCACCGCGTTCGTCGAGCTTGCGCTGCATGCCGGTGAGCGCGTCGGCTGTGCGGTGCTCGACGAACTCACCATCCAGGCGCCGTTGGTTCTGCCCGAGCGCGGTGCCGCGATCCTCCAGGTCGTCGTGGGTGCCGGGGCCGAGGACGGCCGTCGTCCGGTCGCCATCCACTCCAGCCCGGCCGACAGCGTCGAGGACGAGACCTGGACTCTGCACGCGTCCGGTGTCGTCGCCGCCGAGGCCGTTGCGCACCCCGCTGTCGGGCTCGCCGAGTGGCCGCCGCGCGATGCGGTGGTCGTCGAGACCGGCGGACTGTACGAGGACATGGCCGGTTCCGGGTTCGGCTACGGGCCCGTCTTCCAGGGCCTGCGGGCGGCGTGGCGGCGCGGGGACGAGGTGTTCGCCGAGGTCGCACTCGACCAGGACCTCTGGGACGAGGCGGGCCGGTTCGGTCTGCACCCCGCGCTGCTCGACTCCGCCCTGCACGCCATCGGGGCGAGTGGTGGCCTGGGCGGCCTTGAGGGCCCGGGGCTGCCGTTCGCCTGGACCGGTGTGAGCCTGTCCGCGGTCGGCTCGCCCGTGCTGCGGGTCCGGATCTCGGAAGGCCGGAGCGGCGCGGTGGCGCTGGACCTCGCCGACGGTACCGGAGCCCGTGTCGGGCGCGTCGACGCGCTCGTCCTGCGGCCGGTGACGGCCGAACAGATCGAAGGGGCTTCGCCGCGCGAGGGCTCCGACTCGCTGTTCCGGCTGGACTGGGTGCCGGCTCCGACAGCCCCGGCCGCCGATCCGGTGGGGGAGTTCGATGTTCTGGCTGTTCCTGGCCCTGATGCCGACGCCGATGCCGATGTGGTTGCGGATGTCCACGGCCGTGTCACCGAGGTGCTCGCCCGGCTTCAGCGTTGGCTGACCGACGAGTCGTCCGCTCGTCTGGTGGTGGTGACGTGTGGTGCGGTGGGTGAGGTTTCGGATCTTGGTGCGGCTGCGGTGTGGGGGCTGGTGCGTTCGGCGCAGTCGGAGCATCCGGAGCGGATTGTTCTTGTTGATGTGGAGGGTGATCCCGCGGGGTTCGATGGGGTTGCGGGTCTGGTTGGTCTGGGTGAGCCGCAGGTGGCGGTTCGTGGGGGTGAGGTGCTGGTGCCCCGGCTGGGGCGGGTTGCTGTGTCCCCCGTCGGCTCGGACGCTGCCGGGGCTGCGGGGGCTTCCGGGTCCGGGGGTGCGGTTCTGGTCACGGGTGCGGGTGGTGCGCTGGGTGGGTTGGTGGCGCGTCATCTGGTGACGGTGCGGGGTGTGCGGGATCTGGTGCTGGTGTCGCGGCGGGCGGGGACCGGGCTGGTCGCGGAGCTGGAGGGGCTGGGGGCGTCGGTCCGGTGGGTGGAGTGTGATGTCACGGACCGGGGTGCGCTGGAGGGTGTGGTTTCCGGGATCGTCCGGGAGGGCGGTCTGGCGGGTGTGGTGCATGCCGCGGGTGTCGTGGACGACGGTGTGCTGGAGTCGTTGACCCCGGAGCGGGTCGCGGGTGTTCTGCGTCCCAAGGCTGATGCGGCCTGGTATCTCCATGAGCTCACGGCCGGTCTCGATCTGTCGTTCTTCGTGCTGTTCTCCTCGGCTGCCGGTGTCCTGGGCTCCGCGGGCCAGGCCAACTACGCCGCCGCGAACGCCTTCCTCGACGCCCTGGCCTCCAAGCGCCACGCCCAGGGCCTGCCCGCCACCTCCCTCGCCTGGGGCCCCTGGGCCGAGGGCGGTATGGCAGGTCGCCTCGACGCGGCCGACATCGCGCGCATGCGGCGCGGCGGCATCCCGCCACTGTCGGTCGAGGAGGGGCTGGCGCTCTTCGACCAGGCACTCGGAGCTGACGAGGCGGTCCTCGCCCCGGTCCGGCTGGACCTCGGTGTGCTGCGCAAGGCCCCTGTCGTTCCGCATCTGTTGCGTGGTCTGATCCGTACGACGCATCGTCGTGCGGCGCGGGCCGGCAGCGGTCAGTCCTCCGCGCTCGTGCAACGCCTGCTGACCCTCGGCACCGACGAGCGCACCCAGCTGATCCTGGACACCGTACGAGGCGAGGTCGCGGCCGTCCTCGGCCACGCGTCCGGCGAAGCGGTCCCGGCCGAACGTGCCTTCACCGAGCTGGGCTTCGACTCCCTCACCGCCGTCGAGCTCCGCAACCGCCTCAACACCGTCACCGGCCTGCGCCTCCCGGCCACCCTCGTCTTCGACTACCCCTCCGCCGGACAACTCGCCGACCACCTCACCGACGAACTCTCCGGCGAAACCACCACCACGAACACGACCACCACCACGACCACTGCCGGCGACGACGAACCCATCGCCATCGTCGGCATGGCCTGCCGCTACCCCGGCAACATCACCTCCCCCGAAGACCTCTGGAACCTCGTCGCCACCGGCACCGACGGCATCTCCGCCTTCCCCACCGACCGCGGCTGGGACCTGGACAGCCTTTACGGCGATGGCCCCCGGCACGACGGGGACGGCAGGTCGCTGACGCTGGAGGGCGGGTTCCTCTACGGCGCCCCCGGCTTCGACGCGGACTTCTTCGGGATCTCGCCGCGCGAGGCCCTGGCGATGGACCCGCAGCAGCGGCTGCTGCTGGAGGCGTCCTGGGAGGCGCTGGAGCGGGCCGGGATCGACCCGGCGACCGTACGCGGCAGCCGTACCGGCGTCTTCGCCGGCCTGATGTACCACGACTACGTCACCCGTCTGTCCGGTGCCGACGACACCGAGGGGTACCTCGGCACCGGCAATGCGGGCAGCGTGGTCTCGGGGCGTGTCGCGTACGCGCTGGGTCTGGAGGGCCCGGCGGTCACGGTGGACACGGCCTGCTCGTCGTCGCTGGTCGCGCTGCACTGGGCGATCCAGGCGCTGCGCTCGGGCGAGTGCGAGATGGCGCTCGCGGGCGGTGTGACGGTCATGTCGACGCCGACGACGTTCGCCGAGTTCAGCAGGCAGGGCGGCCTCGCTTTCAACGGCCGGTGCAAGTCGTTCTCGGACGCTGCGGACGGTACGGGCTGGGGCGAGGGTGTCGGGGTTCTGCTGGTCGAGCGTCTCTCCGAGGCCCGCCGTAAGGGCCACCAGGTCCTGGCGGTCGTCTCCGGATCGGCGGTCAACCAGGACGGCGCGTCGAACGGCCTGACTGCCCCGAACGGCCCGTCGCAGCAGCGGGTGATCCGCCAGGCCCTGGCCAACGCCAAGGTCTCCGCCGACCAGGTCGACGTCGTCGAGGCCCACGGCACCGGCACCTCCCTGGGCGACCCGATCGAGGCCCAGGCCCTCATCGCCACCTACGGCCAGGAACGCACGGAGGACCGGCCGCTCTGGCTCGGCTCCGTCAAGTCCAACCTCGGCCACACCCAGGCCGCCGCCGGTGTCGCAGGCATCATCAAGATGGTCATGGCCATGCGTCATGGGGTGCTGCCCCAGACCCTGCACGTGGACGAGCCCTCCACCCACGTCGACTGGTCGGCGGGCGCGGTGGAGTTGCTGGCGGAGGCGCGGGAGTGGCCGGAGGTGGGCGATCGCCCGCGTCGGGCTGGTGTGTCGTCGTTCGGGATCAGTGGGACGAACGCGCACGTGATTCTGGAGCAGGCGCAGGAACAGCCTGTTGAGGCGCCGTTTGTCGGGTCGGTGTTGCCGGTGGTGCCGTGGGTGCTGTCGGCCCGGTCGGAGGAGGCGTTGGCGGGTCAGGCGGAGCGGTTGCTCGGCCTGGTGGGCACTGCCTCGCCGGTCGATGTGGGCTACTCGCTGGCTGTGACGCGTACGGCGTTCGAGCACCGTGCGGTGGTGGTCGGTGAGGACCGGGAGGCACTGCTGAGGGCGGTGGCTGCTGGAGCGACGGCCGCGGGCGTGGTGAAGGGCCAGACAGTCAGCGGTCGTTCGGCGTTCCTGTTCTCGGGTCAGGGTTCGCAGCGGTCGGGGATGGGCCGTGAGTTGTACGAGGCGTACCCGGTGTTCGCGGATGCCTTCGACGCGGTCTGCGCCGAACTCGACCGGCACCTCGACCAGCCGGTCAAGGACATCGTCCTCGGCGGCTCGGAGCTGATCGACCAGACCGTCTACACCCAGGCCGGGCTGTTCGCGATCGAGGTTGCGCTGTTCCGGCTGCTGGAGCACTGGGGTGTCACCCCGGACTATCTCCTCGGCCACTCGATCGGTGAGCTGGCCGCCGCGCACGTCGCGGGCGTCTGGTCCCTGGAGGACGCGGCGGCGCTGGTCGCCGCCCGGGGCCGCCTCATGCAGGCACTGCCCACCGGCGGAGCCATGGTCGCCGTCCAGGCCACCGAGGCGGAGATCCTGCCGCTGCTGGTCGACGGTGTCTCGATCGCCGCTCTGAACGGTCCGGACTCCGTCGTCATCTCCGGTGACGAGGACGCCGTACTCGCCATCGCGTCCGGTTTCGGGAAGACGAAGCGCCTCCGCGTCAGTCACGCGTTCCACTCGCCGCGCATGGAGCCCATGCTCGCCGAGTTCAAGACCATCGCCGAGGGCCTGACCTTCCACGCACCGAAGTTCCCCATCGTCTCCAACCTCACGGGCGAGGTCGCGGGCGAGGAGCTGCTGAGCGCCGACTACTGGGTGGACCACGTCCGCCAGGCCGTCCGTTTCCTCGACGGAATGCGTCACCTCGAAACCCAGGGCATCACGACCTACGTGGAGCTCGGGCCCGGCGGTGTCCTCTCCGCGATGGGCCAGTCGTGCGTGACGGAGGACGCCGGCTTCGTACCGGCCCTGCGCAAGGACCGTACCGAGACCGCAGCGCTCACCACCGCCGTGGCCGAACTCCACGTCCGAGGCACCCGCATCGACTGGACGACGTACTACGCCGACACCGGCGCCCAGCGCACCGACCTGCCCACCTATGCCTTCCAGCACCAGCACTACTGGCCCGAGCCGCCTGCTGCCCCGGCCGAGGCCAAGGCTGCCGCCGACCCGGTCGACGCGAGCTTCTGGGAGGCCGTCGAGCGGGCGGACGTTGCTCAGCTGCTCGACACCCTCGACATCGCCGACGGCGACGACACGACCCAGGCATCGCTGGCGAACGTGCTTCCGCTGCTCTCCGAGTGGCGGCGCGAGCGGCGCAGCCACGCCACGCTGGACGACTGGCAGTACAGGATCACCTGGAAGCCCGTACCGACCACCGACCCCGAACTGCCGGGCCATTGGTTCCTGATCGTTCCGGAGGAGGCTGCCGAGGCCCCGTACGCGGAAGCCGTCGCCGCTGCACTCGTGGCGCATGGTGCCGATGTCACGCGTGTCGTCCTGGCCGACCGGTCCTCGCTCGCCGCGACCCTCGCCGGTGCACCGGCCGACGGTGTGGTCTCGCTCGTGGGCCTGCACGGTACGGCCGTTCTCGTCCAGGCGCTGGACGACGCGGACGTACGGGCGCCACTGTGGTGCCTGACCCGGGGAGCCGTCTCGGTCGGGGCGGCCGACCGGATCACCAGCCCCGAGCAGGCCGCCGTATGGGGCCTCGGACGGGTCGTCGGGCTCGAACTGCCGCAGCGCTGGGGCGGTCTCGTCGACCTCCCGGAGGAACTCGACGACCGCGCCGCCGCCCGCCTCT
Source organism: Streptomyces sp. NPDC001933 (assembly GCF_042890955.1). Lineage (NCBI taxonomy): Bacteria > Bacillati > Actinomycetota > Actinomycetes > Kitasatosporales > Streptomycetaceae > Streptomyces > Streptomyces sp. NPDC001933. Next base: position 45,459 of record NZ_JBIASS010000036.1, read on the forward strand.
GCGCGGTGCTGGCGGCCACCGACGACGAGGACCAGCTGGCCGTCCGCGGCTCCGGGGTCTTCGTACGCCGACTGGTGCGGGCACCGTTCGGCGAGCCGGCACCGGCCTGGACCCCGCGGGGGACCGTTCTCGTCACCGGCGGCACCGGGGCTCTCGGCGGACGCATCGCCCGCTGGCTGGCCGGCAACGGCGCCGAGCACCTCGTCCTCACCAGCCGCCGGGGCACCGATGCCCCCGGCGCGGCCGAACTCCGCGACGAACTCACCGCCATGGACGTACGGGTGACCATCGCGGCCTGCGACGTCGCCGACCGCACGGCCCTGTACCGGCTTCTCGACGGACTGCACGAGGCGGGCGACAAGATCAGCGCCGTTCTGCACACCGCAGGCATCGGCCCCACCCGCGCCGTCACCGACCTCACCGACCTTGAGATCGATGCCGTTCTGGGAGCGAAGACAGGCGGAGCAACCCTCCTCGACGCGTACTTCACCGAAGACACCGCGCTGGATGCGTTCGTCCTCTTCTCCTCCAGCGCCGGTGTCTGGGGCAGCGCGGGCCAGGGCGCCTACGCCGCCGCCAACGCCCACCTCGACGCGCTCGCCCAGCAGCGCCGCTCGCGCGGTCTGGCCGCCACCTCCATCGCCTGGGGCGCCTGGGGCGGCGGCGGCATGGCCGACGGCGAGGCCGGCGAGCTGATGCGCAAGCGCGGGCTGCCCCTCATGGACCCGGACCTGGCCGTGCTCGCCCTGCAGCGCGCGGCGGTCGGCGACGAGCCCTGCGTGGCGATGGCCGACATCGACTGGGACCGGTTCACCCCCCGCTTCACCGCTGCCCGCCCGCAGCCGCTGATCTCCGAGATTCCGGAGGTCCGCAGCCTGCTGGCCGCGGTCGAGCGGGCCCGGGACGGCGAGGACGAGACCAGCTCCGCGTTCCTCGGCCGGCTGCGGGCCCTCTCCACGGCCGAACAGCACCAGACTCTGCTCAAGCTGGTACGCGGCGAGGCCGCCGCCGTCCTCGGCCACGCGACCGCCGAAGCCGTGCAGCCGGGCCGGGTGTTCCAGGACCTCGGCTTCGACTCCCTCACCGTGGTCGAACTGCGCAACCGCCTGAAGGCCGTGACCGGGCTGGCGCTGCCGGCGACCCTCGCGTTCGACCACCCGTCGCCCGAGGCTCTCGCGCACCACCTGCGGACCAGCCTCCTCGGCGACGACAACGCCACGGCAGCCAACGGCACGGCGCGCAACGGTTCGGCCGTGGCCGGAGCCGGATCCGCGGCCGACGACGACCTGATCGCGATCGTCGGGATGAGCTGCCGCTTCCCCGGCGGTGTGAACAGCCCCGAGCAGCTGTGGGATCTGCTGGCCGAGGGCCGCGACGCCCTCGGCGGCTTCCCCGTCGACCGGGGCTGGGACGTGGAGCGGCTCTACGACCCGGAGCGCGGCACGCCCAACACCTCGTACACGGACCAGGGCGGATTCCTCTACGAAGCCGGCTACTTCGACCCCGCCCTCTTCGGGATCTCGCCGCGCGAGGCCCTCGGCATGGACCCGCAGCAGCGGCTGCTGCTGGAGACGTCGTGGGAGGCGTTCGAGCGGTCCGGGATCGATCCGGCGTCGGTTCGTGGCAGCCGTACCGGTGTGTTCACCGGCACGAACGGCCAGGACTACGCCACCCTCCTCCTCGGTGTCACCGATGCCGACAGCCTCTCGATGACCAGCAATGCGGCGAGTGTGGTGTCGGGTCGTATCTCGTACACGTTCGGTCTGGAAGGACCGGCCGTGACGGTGGACACGGCCTGCTCGGCCTCGCTGGTCGC
>NZ_JBIASS010000037.1:0-45379 GCF_042890955.1 Streptomyces sp. NPDC001933
GAGCCGTGCGAAGACCTCGCGGGCGAACGCGACCGGTTCGGTCGGCCCGGCCGTAATGAGGTCGCCGTCCGTCACCGCGTCCGCGTCGACGTAACACTCGCCGCCCTTGCACCCCGTGGCGGTGATCTCTGCTCGTGCCCAAGCGCACCGGCCGCACAGGCGGGACGGGGCGATGGGCCGCCGGGCGGGCCACCCGCTCGTTCGACACCATGCAGGTCGTCGCCCAGACCACGGCCCCGCTACCCGCGCGCCCGGGCTGGGCACCGGAAACCTTCATGGAAGGCTCCGACCTCCCCTTCGAGGACCTCTTGGCGGCCGACCCCCGCTTCACCGGCGCCGCCGCCCGTCCCGTCATCAAACCCGAAACACTCGTCATCGACCACGGCTCGCCGTTCATCTCCGCGGGCTTCACCCGCGCCTGCCACAGTCTGGGCATCGAAGTACACGAGGCACGGCTGCGCACCACCATCGACAAGGCCATCGTGGAGCGCGCCACCCGGCTTCAGCCAGTACTAGGTGTTCTGCCGATGGAGGTTGGTGACAGGGTTCACGGTTGAATGATCTTGAAATGGGTGAGGGCCTTCTGGCCTGGTGTGGATTGCGACATCTGCACCGGCGACCAGCAAGGCACTCGTGCCTCACCGTAATGCACCCCTGCCCGAGAGGACCTGGGGTTCAACGGTCTGACGACGCTGCCCGAGTCGTTCTACGCGCTCACCGAACTCGAAGACGTCACCATCGACTTCGGCCTTCTGAACCCGCCCGTCCGGCAGCGTCTCGCCGCCCTCGCCCGCAGCGAGCCCGACAACCCCACCCGCGACTGGATCCGCGCCGTACAGGTCAAGCTGTTCCTCAAGGCGGACCGTACGGACGACGCCTACCAGGCCGCCAACCGGACCCTCGCCCGCCGCCCGGACTTCCGCGGCCTCGCCGACGTAGCCGCCTCAGCCGGCTACCGGACCTGGCGAGGCGACGCCGCCTGACGGCGCGTTGAGGCCGGCCGACGGCTTCCCGTCGGCCCACCACCGGTGCCCGCCGCGTGCGGCACCACCGGAACAAAACCGCAAGAAGACCTCAAGATGAATGGAGCAGAGCGTTGATACACGACAGCCTGGCGATCCTCCGCCGCGCCGCCGGGGACGGCACCGTCACGCTCTCGGCCATCGGAGCCTGCCTCGGCCGAGGCCGTAGCGAACCGGGAAATGGGCCTTGCGCCGCACTTCGGAAGCGTCAACTGGACGGCGCCGCCCAGTTATCGGGCCTTCCTCGCCGAGCACAACACCTTGAGCTGTGGACGCGAGACGGACGGCGGATCGGCGGAGTTCACCATCGTCGATGACAAAGCCATCGCCGAGCTGAACACGGATCTGGTGCACCTGCCCGAGCATGTGGGCCGCGGGGACGGCCGCTGGCTGTCCACCAACCATCTGGTCGGATTCGGCGTCGACAGGGGCTACGAGGCGGTGTGGTGCTTCGATGTCACCCAGCCGGACGCGGAGGGCGAGTACCCGGTCTACTACCACCACCAGGACGCCCGGGAGGGGCTCGCACGCTATGCCGATGGCGGCGACTGGGAGTTCGCGGACGAGGCACGGCCGGACTATTCCTCGTTCGCGGCCTGGCTGGGCGCGATGAGTGCCACGTTCACCGCACGCCGGCCGCCCAGCTGGTTCCAGGATCTGGGCGCGCCGTTTCTGAGGTTCCACAACGCCGCGCGCCCGCCGAACGCGGCCTGCGAGCCGTGCACCAGCAGATCCTGCGCACTTCGCCGCCACCGGAACCGCCGCGATACAGAGATGCTGCAGACGGCCGGGGCCGGAAGGAACACGACCGAGGTGCTGGCGGACTGGCCGCAGAGGACTTCCTCACCCTGGACCGGGCAGGGAACATCCACGGCGCCTCGTCCTGCGCCACCCCCACCCGCTGTCTGCTGCGACGCGCTGAACTTCTTCACCGACGCCGAGAACGCTGGCGCCCGGATGTCCCTGGCCGTGTGGTCGATCAGCCGGAGGCGGAACACATTGCCCGGCAGACGTTCGGGCCCCTTCTGCTGCCGTAAGCGCCCCGAGCGTCCTCGGGCCGGGTGGGGGGGCCTCCCGTTTCTCGTGACCATTCCCGAGCCCGTCGGCCTCCAGTCGCTGCCCAGAGTGCTGGACAAAGCCGCTGCTGAAAGTGAGAAAGGCCACACCCCGACATGGTCCCCCGCGTCCGCTAAGGTCGACTTAGACCCGCCCTGAACTGGGATTTTGCGTCGGCCACAGCAATGTGATCGCCGCGGGTCTGGCCTTTTCTGGAGATTGCATGACCGATCTAGCATTTCGCTCCGCAGGTCAGCTCGCTGCCGCAGTCGCGGCGAAGGAGGTGTCGAGCGTTGAGTTGCTCGACCACTACCTCGCCCGTGTGGAGCGGCTCGACCCGAAGGTGAACGCCATTGTCGCCCGGGACGAGGAGGGTGCGAGGGCCGCAGCGCTGGAGGCCGACCGCACGGTCTCGCGCGGCGAACCGCTCGGCCGCCTGCACGGCGTCCCTGTGACGATCAAGGACAGTCTCGAAGTTGCGGGCATGCGGACCACCGGGGGTTCGGCTCGCTGGGGGGAGCATGTCTCGACGAACGACGCCGAGTCGGTCGCACGGCTCAAGAACGCGGGAGCGATCGTGTTCGGCAAGTCCAACATGCCGCCGGACGCCCGGGACTGGCAGACCTACAACGAGGTCTACGGGACCACGAACAATCCGTGGGACCCGACCCGCGGACCCGGCGGTTCGTCCGGCGGGTCCGCCGCGGCAGTCGCCGCAGGGCTGACCGGCCTGGAGCTCGGCGGCGACACGGCAGGCTCGATACGGGTGCCTGCCCACTTCTGCGGCGTCTACGGGCTGCGCACGTCATTCGGGATCGTGCCGAGGTACGGGAGCGTCTCGGGACATGCTCCTGGGACGCTGGCGGATTTCGACATGGCGGTACTCGGCCCGCTCGGCAGGCACGCCGACGACCTCGACCTGGGTCTCGACGTCCTCGCGGGAGCGGACCACGACCGCGCCCCGGGATGGCGGCTGGAGCTGCCCCCCGCCAGGTCGAGCACCCTGCGGGAGTTCCGGGTCGCAGCATGGCTGGACGACCCGTTCTGCCCCGTCGACAGCGAGCTGGCCGCGATCATGCAGACCACGCTGGAAGCGGTGCGGGCCGAGGGCGCCGTCGTGGTCGAGGGCAAGGGACCGGTCGGGCTCGAAGAGACGATGGCCCTCTACCAGCCGTTGCTGATGGCGCAGAGCGGGCTGGTCGAGCCGGACGAGTCGTATGCCGGGCTCGTGGAGCTCGCCTCGGCGGAAGGGGACGCGGGCGGGTTCGCGTCGGACCTGACGCTCCGCTTCCGTGACTGGCACGACCTCGACGAACGTCGGCAGCACTCTCGGCGCCGCTGGGCCGAGTTCTTCCGCGACGTCGACGTGCTCATCTGCCCGGTGAGCCCCACGGCCGCCTTCCCCCACGACCACCGACCCGACCCCGGCTGGTCGGTCCGGACACTGCGGGTCGACGGCACCGACCGGCCCTATCGCGAGATGCTCACGTGGATGGCGCCGTCGTCGCTCAACCATCTGCCCGCGGCGGTGGCACCTGTCGGGACGACCCGGGACGGGCTTCCTGTCGGCATCCAGGTGATCGCCCCCTACCTGCACGACCGCACCGCGGTCCAGTTCGTGCGGTGCCTTGCGAAGGTGATCGGCGGGTTCCGCCGGCCGCCGGGATTCTGAGAGCCGCCACCGGGCTGCCGGCCTGTGGCGTAGCGGCGGGCGACCTGGCCGCCGCGTTCTCGCCGTGTGCGGAGCACTTCCCTGGCCGAGGGTGCCTGCGGGCAGGCCGGGTCGGTCGTGGTCAACCCCCGTCGCAGATCGCGGGGGTGCCCCGCCAGGCCCGTCGATAGGGAAGGTGCAGTCTGCGGTCTGTGACCGGACAACCTGGGCTGCTACTCCTCGCACCGGGGCCGCACCACCCCCGGGACGCTGTTGGTCAATTCGGTCCCGCGCGTGACGTCGGCTTTCAAGACCTGGTTGTGGTCTTGAAGGCCGACGTTGTCGCATGGGTGTGGTGCGGGGCCGGCTTTGTGGGCGGCGCGGACGTCGTCGACGCTCGTGTCGGCGACGTCCCGCGACCAAGTCGGGAGAACGGGACTCTCCCCGGGGCCCTACCCCCCGATTCGGCATCCTTCGGGGTGGCGTCACCGGTGACGCCCCCTTCTTCTTCGGCTTCCGGCAGGTCCCCTCCTTGCACCGCTGCTCCTCGCGCTTGGCGCCCTGAACCCTCAGCGTCTCGTCGTACGCGGGCCGCTCCCTGGGCCGGGGAGACCTGAAGCGGCTGGCAGGCGCTCAGGGGAGGTGCAGGGCGGCCTACGCGGCGAGACCGATGTTGGTGACGTACTCGTACTGCCCCCCCACCGCGCCCCCGGGCGCTTCCTTCGGCCTTCGTCGGTTGGGCAGGCGGAGGACCGGGAGTCTGAGCCCGGGCCTGGTGTCCGGCTCAGTGCCGGTCCGCAGGCTCAGGCTGCCGAGGCCTTGACGCCGCCCTTGCCCCGGTAGTCCGGGGTCTGCGTCTTCTTCTGGGACTGCTTGTGCTGCTCGGTACGTGTCGTGGTCGTGGCGGTGGTTGTCTTCTTCTGGTCCCGGAGCTTGGCGACCCGGTCGGTGACGCAGGTGTCGTACCCGCCGCACTCCGTACGCGCCTGCTGGTAGAACGGGTCCGCGTTGGACTTGTCGGCGACCGCTTTCGCGGTGTCGATCGCCTTTTGGGACTTGATCAGCTCAGGAGCGACTTGGCGGGTGGCGTCCTGGGTGAATCCCTTGGAGGTGTCGAAGCCGCGGAAGAGGACCTCGATCTCGTTGTTGTCCTTGATCTCGTTGTAGTCGTCGATGATCCGTTTCGCCAGAGCCGGGTCCTTGCGTGCCTGCTCCAGCAGCTGCTGGTTCCTGCGGTCCAGGTGGGCCGCGTAGTCCTGGCTGATGCCGTCGGCGATGACCCCGGCAATGGCGTCAGCCATCTGATTGGTGCCCGTGCTGCCCCGGAACCCGGCCTTCGGGGTCTTGAGACTGCTCCACCCCTTCCAGGACATCGCGGGGTCGGTCGTGCTGGTGGTTCCCTTCGGCGTCACCGTGGGCCCGGTCACGGTCGTGCTCTTGGTCCCCTTCGATGTGGTCGGTGTGGTCGATGTGGTCGTCGGGTTGGTGGAGCCCGGTCCCTTCGGAGGCTGCTTCGGGTCGCGCGGTGTCGTCCGCGTGCCGCCGATGTCGCCGTCGTCGTCCGGCGGTCCCTGGAGCCGGCGGCGGTCGGCCTCGGCCTCGGCCAGGTTCGCACGGCCGTGTCCAGCTGCTGCAGCTTTTCCCGGCGGTCCGGACGGGACTTCTTCGTCTCTTCCTCAAGACTGGTGCACGAGTACGTCGATCGGCCGGTACGAAGGACACAAGACGATATGTGGGCACTCAACCTTGCGGCCGCACGTCAGTTCAATGGCCGTGAGGGGCACTTGCGGGTACCTCGCAAGCACGCCGAGCACGTGGAGTTTGAAGAAGGCATGGGAGGTCGTCAGGGCGGCGCTGAAGGGGTCGTGGTGGTCAAGCTCGGCACGTGGCTCGACAACGTCCGCAAACGGGCCGACAGGCTCACCGGGCATCGCCGTGGGGATGTGGATGCCCTCGGTATGCGCTGGTAGACGCGGGCGCGGCAGGGGAACGCGCGAGGGGCGGGCACAGAGTGCCCACACCTGTCAGAGAAACGGTGCCGTGGAGGGCGCGGCGGTCTGAGGTGAGGGCGTAGCGGCGGGCGGCGAGGGCGTGGTCGGGGTCGATGCCGATGTCGTTGCAGAACCGGGTGAGGGTGTCGGTGGCCTGGTCGTCGGAGAGGTAGGCGGGGGCGACTTCGAGGAGCAGTTCCCCGACCTGGTAAATGTGGGTGGCAAGGTCGCCTACGTGCTGATCCCACCCACCGCCGGCGCCAAGACCCTCGCCCTGGAATTCGCCCGCTACCTCGGCATCCCCGCGAGCGGGCACATGTCCCAGGCCCAGATCGTGAGCACGCTCCGCCGCACCTACACCGTGGCCGGCGTGCAACTGGTGATGATCGAGGAGATCCACCGGCTCAACCACCGTACGAGGCGCCTGTCGCAGGCATATGGACGGTGCGGTTTCCGTCTATGGCGCCAGGGCTGTTCCGGGTACAGCCGCTGCCGTTCGAAGCAACCGCTTCCTGCTCGGAGGTAAACCGGTCATCGCCTGCGTGGCGGCCAAGGTCACCGGCTCCGCATCGCCGGGCTGCGGGGCGATCCCGGGGGCCGGCCGCCACGGATCCGGATCGGGTGAGTCCTTCAGCAGGCCGTCGGACTTCACGTCCAGTGCGATGCCGAGGGAGTCCAACACAACGATGTTGGCCTCGCTCGTCCCATCAGCGTGGCTGATCCCTGGGAATCGGTCAGTTACGTGTGCAGGGTTCCGTCGAGAATGGTGACCGCGTACCCGGTGAGATGGACGCGGTCACCGAGCACGGCGGTCCTGACAAGCCCGGTGCGCGCGGATACCTGCAGGCCGGTGAGTACGTTGCGGCCGATCCGCGCCGACCAGTAGGGGGCCAGGGCGGTGTGGGCGCTTCCTGTGACCGGATCCTCGAGGATGCCCTCGGCGGGTGAGAAGAAGCGGGAGACGAAATCGTACTCCAGGCCGGGTCCGGGCGCCGGGGCCGTGATGATGACGCCGCGTAGGCTCTCACGGCGGGTGAGGTCGGCTATCGCGTTGAGGTCGGGGGTCACGGACCGGACGGTGGCCTCGTCGGGCAGGACGGTCAGCAGGTCACCGAGCGCACCGGTACGGAAGGCGGCCTCCGGCTTCACCCCCAGGGCCTCCGGCAAGCCTTCCGGCACCGGGACTTCCGTGCCGGGCGCGGCTGGGAAGTCCAGGGTGATGCTGCCGTCCTCGTGTGCATGCGCGGTGAGGATGCCGCTGAACCGGCTGCGGAAACGCAGCGCGCCGACAACCCCTCGCTCCCGCCGCAGCGTATGCGCCGTGGCCAATGTGGCATGGCCGCACAGATTGGTCTCGACGAGCGGAGCGAACCAGCGGATCTCCCAGTCCGCGCCGTCGCCTGCGGGGAGCTGCCGCGCGAAGGCGGTCTCCGAGTGATTCATCTCGGCAGCAATACGCTGCATCCAGGCAACTTCAGGCCAGTCTTCGGCATCAAGCAGGCACACGCCCGCAGGGTTGCCGGCGAAGGGCCGGTCGGTGAAGGCGTCTACGATGTGGATACGCATGGCGCGACTGTATCGGCACCAATCGCAGCGAAACCAAGTCCAATTCGAGATAAGTGGACTGTTTTTCAGTTCTGAGTCCCCACTCGTAATCCGATCCTGCCGAAGGTCGGTGCCTGGCCGATCTGCTGGGATGGGCCGACAGCCGCGCCGCCTATGCTCCCGGTACGGCTTTCGCCGCCGGCTGCTGTTGTACGGCCTGCCTGGCCACCAGCACCGCCGGCCTCACCACCCCGCCGGCCCGGACCGTACCGCAGCCGATCCTCGAGTCGGCGGGGTTCCACGCGCGCATCTCGACGACCTGGTCCCCGAAAGGCGCGAGGAACGGTGCTCCGGTGCGTCCGGTCACCGTCGGATCGACGTACCCGTCCATGGCCAGGTCACGCAGCCGACTGTCCGGGCGGTGAGCTGCGCCGCCGCATCCTGACCCCGCTCGTCGCCGCCGTCGAAGACGGTCTGGACCGCGGTGACTTCCACGACTGCGCCCCCAGGGCGTCGCCACCATCGCCATGGCATTCCTCGACGGCCTGACCAACCAATTCCTCACCGGCCCCGATGCCCCGTCCCTCGACGACGCCCGCCGCCTGGCCGGACACCAACTCGCACGCAGCCGGCCACCACATCACCCTCCCCTTCCCCCAACCCCCGCCCAGCCGGGCCACCCCCGCCGCCACGCACCACGAGCCCCCTCACCCCCACCACCAACACCTGAACACCCCGAACCGGATGCAGCCAGGCCCGGTGAACTGCTTCACGACGCCATCGGAATCGCAGACGCGCGCCCGCTGACCACGGACGAATGCTGGGCAATGAACAGTTCCGCCCGTGATGCAACCGTCCCGGCTGCGGTCGGCGAGGCGGTTTTGTGAAACCTCCGTCGCGAACGAGGCCTGAGTCGCGCCGTCCTGGGGGGTGCTGTCCGTACTCGTCGGCATTCGGGCCCGCTGGAGTGCGTGCACGCCTCCCGAACTGCCCGAGAAACGCTGCGCCTCGTCAGGCTCTGGCTCAGTTTCTGTGAAGTGGAGCCGTTCCTTGGTGCCCGACGGCGGGCAGACCGACACGACAGCGGTACGGAGCGCGGTTCCACCCGATATCGGTTGGGCTACAGGCATCCACCCGCTGCCGGGGGCGGGTTCAGGGCCCGGTTGAGTGCGGTCATGCGGTAGTTGGTGATGCGGGCGCTGAGCTCGGCGTCGGGGGCGAGCAGTTCGCTGGCGTGGATGCCGCCGGGGTAGACGTGGAGTTCTACGGGGACGCCTGCTTGCATGAGCCGGTTGGCGTAGGCGATGTCTTCGTCGCGGAAGAGGTCGAGGTCGCCGACGTCCAGGTATGTGGGCGGCAGTCCGCTGAGGTCCTCGGCCCGGGCGGGCGCGGCGTAGGCGCTGACGTGGTCGGTGCCGAGCCTGTCGCCCAGGAGGGACTGCCAGCCCTGGATGTTGGCGGCGCGGTCCCAGATGCCGATGTCGGTGATCTCGTGGCTGGACGGTGTCGTGTTGCGGTCGTCGAGCATCGGGTAGGGAAGCATCTGGAAGGCCAGGTGAGGGCCGCCGCGGTCGCGGGCGAGCAGGGCGACGCCGGCGGCCAGGCCGCCTCCCGCGCTGCCGCCGTAGAGGGCCAGTCTGCCGGGGTCGACACCGAGCGCGGAGGCATTGCGGGACATCCACAGCAGCGCGGCGTAGCAGTCCTCGACGGGGGCGGGGTCGGGGTGTTCGGGTGCCAGGCGGTATTCGACGGAGACGACGACCGCGTCGACCGCTTCGACGAGGGGCAGCACCTGCCGGTGGTCGGTCAGGATGCTGCCGGTGATCATGCCGCCGCCGTGGATGTACAGGATGCCTGGGAGGGGCGCGGTGTTCTTGCTTTCTGTGGGGCGGTAGACCCGTATGTTCACTTCTGGGCCGTAGGTCGGGCCGGGCACGGAGAGGTCTTCGTACTGCACTCGGTCATTGGGCGGCAGCGCCGCGAGGGCTGCCTGATTCATCTCCTCGTACAGCTTGCGCTGGCGCGGGATGTCGAAGTTGATGAGACCGCCTGGTCCGGTCAGCGTGTGCAGGTTCCGCAGACCCTGGTGGATCTGGGGGTCGATGCGGTCGGTCGTGCTCGGGTCGGACATGTGGGTGAGCCTTTCCTTTCGGAGGTCGAGGTGCAGTAACGTAAAACCCTCACGTGAGCGTGAGGGTCAAACGGAAGACGTTGTGAGGTGGGCCACATGAAGATCGGCGAGCTCTCGCGGATGACCGGTGTCAGCGTGCGCGCGCTGCGCTATTACGAGGAGGAGGGGCTGATCCGGCCCGCCCGGGGCAGCAACGGCTACCGCGACTTCTGTGACGGGGCCGACGAGGTGGTCCGGCAGATCCGCGGGCTGATCGAGTGCGGGCTGCCCACCCGGATCATCCGCGACATCCTGCCGTACCTCGACGGCCCGTCGGATCTGCTGCCGCAGGTCCCCTGTGCGCAAATGCTCGACCAGGTGTCTGCCGAGCGGGAGCACCTCGACAGTCGCATCCGGTGCCTGACCCGCAATCGCGATGCCGTCGACGCCTATCTCCGGGCCGCCCGGAAAGCGGCCCGCGCGACCGTGGAGGCGTGAGGGCGGGCGATGGGGCCCGGATCCGGATTTGACCCTCACGCAGACGTGAGGGTTTTAGCCTCCGGGCATGACCTCCGACACTCACTCTCCGCGTTCTACGAATCGCCCGTCCACCACTGCGGGTTGGCCCCTGAGTGGGCTCCTGGTGCTGGCCGGATCCGCGTTCGTCACCATCCTCACCGAGGCTCTGCCGGCCGGATTGCTGCCCGCGATGAGCGCCGACCTGGGCGTGAGCGAGGCGCGTGCGGGGCTGCTGATCACCGTCTACGCACTGGCCGCGGCCCTCACCGCGATCCCGATGACCGCCTGGACTCTGATCCTGCCCCGCCGCACCCTGCTGCTGGCACTGCTCCTCGGCTTCGCTGCCACCAACGTGGTGACGGCGATGTCCACCGGCTTCGCCCTGACGCTTGCCGCGCGGGTCTTCTCCGGGGTGTTCGCCGGCCTGCTGTGGGCCATGGTCCCGGCCTACGCCGCGCGGCTGGCCCCGCAGCGCAGCGGCAAGGCGATCGCCACCGCGCTGGCCGGCATGACCGTCGGGCTGTCGCTCGGTATTCCGGCAGGTACCGCGCTCGGCGGACTCATCGGCTGGCGCGCCACCTTCGGGCTGCTCACCGTGCTGGCCGTGGCCCTGGCCGCCACCGCGCTGTGGCATCTTCCGCAGCTGCCCGGCGAGACGGCGAACCGCGGCTCCGGGCTGATGCGCACAGTCCGTACGCCCGGAATCCCTGCCATCAACATCGCGTCGCTCCTGATGGTCCTCGGGTTTTACGTGCTCTACACCTACATCGCCCCCTTCGTGGAACAAGCGGAGCTGGCTGTCGGCACCGGCGCCGTGTTGTTCCTGTTCGGGCTGGGCTCCATGGGGGGCGTCTGGCTCGCCGGAGCCACCGCCGACCGCCGGCTGCGCGCCGCCACGGTCGGCCTGCTGGCCTTGGCCGCTGCGTGCCTGGCGGTATTCGGCGCGGTCGGGCAAAGCACCGTGGCCGTGGTGCTCGGTGCGGTGCTCTGGGGCGTTACGCATGGCGGCATTCCGACCCTGACGCAGACCGCGGGGGTGACGGCGGCCCCGTTCGATGCCGACACGGCCAACTCCCTCTGGGTCACCGGCTGGAACACCGGCATGGCCGGCGGCTCCCTGCTCGGCGGCGCCGTCCTGGACAGCGCCGGGACACGGGCCCTGCCGTGGACGGCCTCCGCCCTGCTGGCTGCCTCCGTACTGACTGCCGTGCTCGCCCGGCGCGACGGCTTCCCTTCCCCCGGCCGCATCCATGCCCGTGACCGCGATCGCGCCCAGCAGGGCTCTGCCGTCACTGCCGCGCCCGAGAGATGAGGCGGGGGCCCGCCCCGGCCGGGCGCGGGGCCTCGACGGCTTCGCGGACGTACCGGTACACGGCCGCGATCCCGATGCAAAACCCGGCCGCGAGGCGGGCGTAGGTGTCACCGCACCGCAGGTGCGCCAGGACGAGCAGGGCCTGTCGTCCCGGCGCCAGGCGCCGCCAGCGCGAACCGATCTCCCGACGATGTGCGGACAGCCGGCTGGCAACGTGCCACAGGTGAGTGTTGGACAGATCGATCGCCGACGGGCAGACAAGCACGCGAAGCTCCTGGTGAGCGGTGGATCTTGGCCGTGACACCGTCTGCCAGGAGCTTCGTCATTCAGCACAGCCGGGATTCCTCAACCCGACCAGCCCGTCAGCAGGTTGGAAAAGGCTCACTCCTCCGCGACGGACGGGCCTATGAACCCCTGCCACCCACCGCACTCGCGGCTTGACAGGCCGCGTTACTGAGGTTTTCCGGGTGGAGTCGGTGGTACGAGGGTCAGACCGGTGGCGGTGAGGCAGCCGTTGATCAGGTGGGGCCGGAGCTGGATCCTGCGTAACTCGCGGCGGAGGACACGGTCGAGGTCGTCAGGTGCGGGCTGACCAAGCTGAGACGGAGTAAAGGATCAGTCGAAGGCTGCTCTCACGTCAGCTGAACTGCGGAAACGCCGATCAACTTCGACTTGCGTTCGACGCCGGGCCTTCGAAGGTGTCTCGAAGCGGCCCTGCCGCAGTGAACCAACCCGGCCTGACCTCGGTCAGTACGTCCTCCAGTCCCTCGACCGCTGAGCGCAGGTCCTCCGCCAAGGGGTCAACAGGCGTCGGCAGACTCTGGCCGAAGAGGCGAAGGCGCCAGAAGTCGAAGATCTCCGTTCCATCCGCGGCGAAGTCCACGTCGATGTCGATCCCTTCCGGGCTTGCCAGTCGACAGCCCACCCCGTGCACCGCATACGAGTAGCCGCCGACGTCGCCGCGGCGGCTGATCTCGCCGGAGTGGGCAAGCACGAGCAGGTCCGCTAGCCGATTCAGCGAGGGCACGGACTTCCGAACCGCAGCGCGGGCAGCGCCGAGAGCGCCGACGAAGCCGAGCACCAGGTCCCGTGCTGCCAGCACCTGGTGTCTTGACGCACCCTCGCTCCCGGACTCCCGCAACACACCCTCCGGGCCGCTATCAGATGATCTGGGTTGGGATTTTTCCACGAGCCCAGCTAGGCCATGGTTAAACGACAAGCTAAGGGCTGTCGACCCAGTTCAACCTGTCTGCCCGGAGCATCGTGTGCTTGTCTACCCATCAGGGCTCGATCTTTCCAGTTCCACCCTTCGATGCCTGTCCGGTCTGCTGAGCGCCCGGCGTCGCGAACGCGGCACGCGGCTGTTCAGTTGCCGACCAGGGCGTCGTGGATGGCCCACCCCACGTCGCCGGCGCACCAGCTGATGTTGCCGAGGACGGCGACGTCCAGGCCTTGTTGCGGGTAGTGATAGAGGCGGGCACTGGCCCCGTCCTCCTCGCCCGTGTGGCCCCAGCGGACGATGGTTCCTTCGTCGTCGAGGATGTGGGTGAGGCCGAAGCCGTACATCCACCGGTAGCCGCGGACCTTCTCCTCACGCTCGTCGACCTGCGGAGTCAGCGCCAGGCGCGTGGTCTCCTCGTTCAGCAGCCGCCTGTGGCGCAGTGCGTGGGCGAAGGCCGTCAGATCGGCGGCGCTACAGGTAGCCCCTCCGTCGGCGGCGGCCCCGGGGGTGGTTGCGTAGTGATTGGTCCGGTACGGGGTGGGGCTGCCGGCGGTGGTGAGGTATCCCTCGGCAATGTCCGGCCCCAGGTCGTCCAGGGCCGGGAATCCTGCCGCGCTCATTCCGGCACGGGCGAATACATCGTTGGCGATGACCTCCTCGAAGGATCGGCCGGTCACCGATTCGATGAGCAGGCCGAGCAGGATGTAGCCGGCGCCGTTGTACAGATGACGCTCCCCGGGAGGGAAGTGGGGCTGCTTGCCGGCAAACAGCGACAGGTAGTCCTTGTTGCTCCGTAGCAGGTAGAGCGGGTGGGAGGAGGTCAGGGCGGCCCATTCGGCCTCCCAGTCGTCGCTGCCCTCCTCGAACCAGTCGCCGATGCCCGCCGTCATCGTCAGGGCGTGGTGGACCGTGACACGCGGATCGAGCTGGGGCATGTGCTCTTTCACGAAGCCCACCAGCGCGTCGTCGAGGCAGACCTGCTTCCGCTCGACGAGCTGCAGGACGGCCACCGCTGTGAACATCTTGGACACCGACGCCACCCGGAATCGCGTGTCGCACGTGTTCGGTATGGACCACCGCCGTGACGCCATCCCGAACGCACGGGTGAATACCGGCTCCCCATGACGCGTGACCCGGACCGTGCCGGAGAACCCCTTCCCCTGCGCCACTGCGGAGACGGCCTCCTCCAGGCAAACCGGATCGAATCCGTCAGCCCTCGTCACGATCGTCACCGCAGACCCCTCACAGAAGAAAGTTCACCAGTCATCAGTGATGATGATCGTCACCAGTCCGCCTGCGAGCAACCGCTTTACCCTGACCGCACGCGCCGCGGCGAGAGTGTCACCCAACCCGGGTCGGCCGCCGGTCCGTTGACCACGACGTACATTCCGTCACCTCGCGGATCGCGTGTCGTCGGTATCCCCTCCGGCCCCGCGGTTGAGCAAGCCACAACGCTGCCTTCCGAGCCCGCAACCGCCCTCAGTCGCCCCCCGCCCTCATGAGTAGATGACGACATGGGATGCGCCACCACCCCACCTGCTTCGGGCGCGACGTCATCAGAGCCCGAGAGTCACCTGTCATGTGTCCTGCTCGGCAGCCAGCGCCCAGACAGACCATGCATCCCGGCCCAGCGCCTGGTGAGCTGTTCCGAGTTTCGCGGCTGGTTTGTGTGGTTTCAGGCGGCGTTCGCGGTCGCCTGGCATCGGCATGCTGGGCTTCGAATTCCTCGGGCGGGAGGTAGCCGAATACTGAGTACAAGCGCTCGGTGTTGTATCAGCCGACCCACTGCTCGATGCCGGTTCGGGCTGCGAGCGCACGGGCGAGGCCCGCCTGCGGCGGGAGGGCGGGCGCCGACCCGGTGCGCAAGGGACGGCCGTGGGGTCTGCATGACCACTGTGCCGTCGTGGTTCCCGATCGGCCGCGGTAGCCACCATCGTCCTCGGCCTCTTCGTTTCTCGCGACGGAGAATCGTGCGGTTCCGCGGGAACTCCCACGGGGCAGCCAGCATCTCCAGTGATCATGAGGGAACGCGTTGAAGCACTGAGTGGTACCGGGGTGGCCCTGGCCGGCGGATTCGTCGGGCTGCTGGGATGGGCCGCAGATGCCGAACTCCGGGCGCGCGCCGGATTCGAAACAGGGCCGGACTGGAGCGTGCTGCACGCGGAGCTTCCGCTGACCGTTCTCGTCGGAGTGGTAGCCGCATTGTCAGCGTAGTTGCTGCCCCGACGGTGGATGATCGGACCGTCCGTTGTCGGGTACGCAGGACTCCCCGAGTCAGTGCCGGACCACAAGCCCTAAGGGGTCCCGCTCCTCGGTTCCTGTCTCGGTGGAGAGCATGCTTCACTCGCCGAAGTTGCCTCGACTGCAAGGAAGCGTCTCGTTGGATCGGAACCCCACCTGTTGCTTCTGCTGGCTTATCGTCGACCTCGAACAGGACGGGGAGGCGCAGGAGCTCCGGCTGGGCCTGGCGCACTCAAGTAAGGTGCGGCAGCTGGTCTACTCTCAGCTTGGCGTTTATCCTCGGCGGGCTTGGTGTTCCTTGATCGATTCGGCGCGTTTGACCGTCTTGCCGACATCGTGATGCCTGGCCCGGTTTTTCTTCTTCGAGCCTGCAGGCCGTCCCGGCCCTGGCCGGGACGGTTTCGGCGCGGCCGCGGGCCGGGCCGTGGCCGCGCGGACGTTGTGAAACCCCCGCCGCACCCGGGCGGGGGTGAGCCGGCGGGGCTCGGTCGGTCGTTCCCAGGGACGGCGAAGGTCCTCCGCGAGTGGCCGGGCCAGGCGGAGCTGGGTGTGGGCGGCGATGATGAGCCAGGTCCACAGGTCGGCGGTGTCCGCGTGACGGACCTTCGGGGCGGTCCAGCCGAGCGTCTGTTTCATGAGCCTGAAGGTGTGCTCCAGGTCGAATCTGCGGAGGAACGACTGCCACCAGCGCTCCACGTCCGCCGGGGTGGCGGCGGTGGCCGAGCACCACAGCCAGACCGGTTTCGGGTCACGGTCGCCCGGCATGCGCTCGACCTTCAGGCGGATCAACGCGCCGTGCAGAATGGGCAGTTCCTCTTCTGCGTGCTCCAGCCAGGGGCCGCGGTGGGTGAGCCGGGGGTGCATCCGGTCCCAGGCTCTGGCCTCGGCCTTGCCATAGCGGGTGGTGTCCGTGACCGTAGTGACGTCGGGTTCGTGCCAGCTTTCGGGCTTGGCGAAGGTCAGGGCGCCGCCGTGCCGACGCGGCCGTCCGCCCTTCGGCCCGCAGCGGACGGGACCGGGGTCGCGGAGCATGACGCGGTCCGAGCGCAGGCGTCCGACCAGGACGACGGGCAGGTCCGCCAGGGCGTGGGAGAGGTAGGTGACGTCGTAGCCGGAGTCCATACTGACTTCGGCTCGTTGGGGTGAATCTGCGCGAAGTCCCTGAAGGGCCTGGAGTGGTGGCTGTATCCCGTGGTGTGTGAGGTATGCGGATGGGGGCGGGCTGACCGCCGCGGGACGTCGGCGCCGGGAGACGGTGCGTATGCAGGCAGCCGAGCTGTTCGAGCAGAGGATCAAGCCGCCGGAGGCCGCGCGGCGGCTGCGGGTGAGCCTGAAATCGGCCTACCAGTGGCACCAGCGGTGGCGGGAGGGCGGTGTTCAGGCTCTGGCCTCCCGTGGTCCGAGCAGGTCGCGATGCCCCCTGTCCCCGCGCTGCTTGGAGAATCTGGCCGTGTATCTCCAGCAGGGGCCGGCCGCGCACGGCTGGGTGGAGGACCAGGTGTGGACGGCCGCTCGGGTGACCACGCTGATCGGCAGGAAGTTCCACGTCTCCTACAGCATCTCGGGTGCCACCCGGCTGATGCACCGGCTCGGGTTCTCCCCGCAGGTCCCCGCCCGGCGGGTCGCCGAGCGCGACGAGCAGGCCGTCACCGTGTGGAAGGAGGCGACCCGGGCGGAGGTAAAAGGGCGAGGGCGGCCTGCGGGGGTTACATCTGCTTCGAGGACGAGGCAGGCTTCACCCGCAGACCGCCGCGAGGCCGGACCTGGGGCCGACGCGGCCGCACCCCGGTCGTGACGGTGAGCGGACGGCGCTCGGGACGCCTGTCGGTGGCCGGGCTGATTGCGATGCGGCCCGGCTCCCGCACCCGGCTCTGCCACCGCCTGCGCACCCACCCCTCGGGCAAGGGCAAGCGCCGCAGCATGAGCGAGCGCGACTTCATCACCCTGGCCGACGGCACCCACCAGCTCATCAAGGCACCGATCGTGCTGGTGTGGGACCGGCTCAACACCCATGTCTCCCGCACGATACGAGAGTTGATCGACGCACGGGAATGGCTGACGGTGTTCCTGCTGCCCGCTTACTCGCCCGACCTGAACCCGGTCGAGGGGGTGTGGGCGCACGTCAAACGCAGCCTGGCAAACCTCGCCGTCGTCGCCCTGGACAGGCTCGAAGTCCTCGTACGCAACCGGCTCAAACGCCTTCAATACCGGCCAGAAACCCTCGACGGCTTCATAGCCGGCACCGGCCTGGCCCTCGACCACCCAGCCTCACCCTGACGAGCTGAAGTCAGAAACGGAGCAGGAAGAAGCCCATGTCGACATCGCTGTGGGCGACGAAGCACGCTGCCAGATGCTCATCGACCGACGTGTGGCCGCGCCCGCTCCCAACATGACCCTGGTACGCCGTGTCGACGAGGCCGGCTTCAAGAAGCTCCTCTTCGACACCGTCGCAGCACCGGTCCCGGTCCCGGCGTCCGCGCCCACCATCCCCGCGACCCCGTGAGCTGGAAGCAAACGATGAACATCCTCTCAAGCACACCCACACCGCGCTACGAACTCCACTGCCATCTGGACGGATCCGTGCGTCCCGGCACGGTCGCAGACCTGGCTCGCGAGCAGGGCATCGTGCTGAATAGACCCGTCGAGGAACTGGTCGTCGCCCCGGCCAACTGCGACAGCCTCACCACTTTCCTCACCTACATCGACACCCCTCTGCAGGTGCTGCAGACCCCCGACGCGCTCACCCGAGCCGCACGCGAACTCGTCGAGGACTGGGACGCCGACGGCGTGGTCCACGGCGAAGTCCGCTTCGCACCCCAGTTGCACGGCCGCGAGGGGATGACCCTCGACGAGGCCGTGCAGGCAGTGGCCGAGGGCCTGGCCGCAGGACGTGAGACGACAAGTGTGCGTACAGGGCTGCTGCTGTGCTGCCTGCGCCACCAGAACCCCGACGGGAGCGTCGCCGTCGCCGAGACCGCGCTGCGTCAACGCGAGCATGTCGCCGGACTCGACCTCGCCGGCGACGAGAAACGTTTCACCGCCCGCTCCCACCGCGCCGCCTTCGACCTCGCCCACGCAGGCGGCCTCCCCTGCACCGCGCATGCGGGGGAGGCCGCCGGGCCCGAGAGCATGTGGGAGGCGATCGACATCCTCGGCGTCCGACGCATCGGTCACGGCGTCCGCTGCACCACCGACCCCGCGCTCCTCGACCGGCTGCGGGCCGACCGCATCGCCCTGGAGATGTGCCCCACCAGCAACGTGCAGACAGGCGCCGTACCCACCCTCGCCGAACACCCGGCCGCCCGCCTGCTGGCCGACGGCCTCCCGGTCACCATCAGCACCGACACCCGCACCACCTCCGCCACCAACCTGAAGCGCGAGTTCGACGCACTTCGGCACAGCGCTGGCTGGCACGCGGACCAAGAGGCACTGGCACAGAGAAACGCAGCCCGTGCTGTCTTCGCCGCGCCTTCCGAACCCAGCACGGCGTAACAGCACCTCGGGACACGCGAAGACGCCCGTGCCGCCGGGGCATCCCGGCGGCACGGGCCCCACAGGCCCGGTCGCCGGGCCGCGACACAATTCCGGGTGCCGTGTCCGCCTCCTCCGGCCCGGCCGGGTCTGGGCTCCGACCTGGCCATCGGGCCTCATGACCACTGCGCCGTATGCCTTCCCCCTCCCGCCCAGCAGCCCACGGCGCTCAGTTACTCAGGTGCGCCAGCAGGGCAGGGTGGTCGGTGAGAGCGTTCTGGAGCAGCTGTCGGGCGAAGGGCGCGTACTGGCCGCTGTCGGCAGCTGTCCAGTCGATCGGGCCGAAGGGCGGCTCGGGGTCGTACTCGATGAACAGCTGGACCATGCGCGCGACCTTGTTGCCGGCGAGGCGGCCGACAAGGTGCAGTGCCATGTCGATGCCGGCCGAGACGCCGGCGGCGGTGATGAAGTGCCCGTCCTCGACCCAGCGCCGGGTGACCGGCGTTGCCCCGAAGCGGGCGAGCAAGTCGCGGTACATCCAGTGCGTGGTGGCCTGGCGGCCCTCCAGGAGCCCTGCCGCCGCGAGCAGTAGCGAGCCCGTGCACACCGAGCCGACGATCTGTGACCGCGCCGCGGTCTCGCGTAGGTTCCCCAGCAGATTCTCGTCGGCCATCGCGGCAAGGGTGGGGACGAGGCCGCCGGGCACGATCATTGTGTGCGGATCCGCTATTTCCTCGAAGGTGTGACTGGGTACCAGGGACAGCGGGGTGTCGCTTCCTATCGGCTCGATCCGCTCGCCGATCACGACGGTGCGGTAGCCGGGAACCAGATCAGCCAGCGCTGCGAAGACCTGCAGCGGGCCGACGATGTCCAGCGGCGTGAGGCCCGGGTACAGCACGAAGACAATGGTTTTCACCGGGGCCGACGGCACGGGCGAGGTTTCGGTCATGACAGGACTCCTGAATGTCGGTGGGTGGCCGGTGGCCGGCCTGACCACCCTCACCCACCACCGCAACCAGAGACGGGAGCCTCTGGACTCTATGTCCGGAATCCTGGGATACCTGTCCTGCAGACGGATTCGGTAGGGTCGTAGGCATGACGACAGCTGTCCGCCACCGCGTGGTGGTCGTGGCCTACGACGACGTCGAACTCGTTGAGGTCGCCTGCGTGACCAGCGCCTTCGACGGGGCGAACCGCCTCGGTGCGAGTCCGCCCTACGATGTCCGCCTGGTCACCCCGGAGGGCCGCCCGGTGCGCTGCTCCTCAGGACTGGTCCTGGGTGCGCAGGCGGCGCTGGAGCGTACCCACGGACCGATCGACACGCTGCTGGTCGTCGGCGGGCCGGGCCACGCCGCGGCGGCGCAGAACACCTGGCTGGTCGAGCACGTGCGCCACCTGGCCGGAATCAGCCGTCGGGTCGCATCGGTGTGCACGGGCGCCAGTGTTCTGGCGGCGACCGGGCTGCTCGACGGCCGGCGCGCCACGACCCACTGGGCGTACGCGCACGACCTCGCGCAGCGTCACCCGGCCGTCCAAGTCGACCCCGCGCCGCTGTACCTCCGCGACGAGCACGTCTGCACATCGGCCGGGGTCACCGGGGCGCTCGACCTCACCCTCGCGTTCGTCGAGGAGGACCACAACCCGGCCCTCGCCCGGACGCTGGCCCGGATGATGGTGACCTACCTCCAACGGCCCGGCAACCAGGCCCAGATCAGCATGTTCGTCGACGCACCGGCTCCGGAACACCGGACCGTGCGACGGACCGTAGAGCACATCACCGGGCACCTCGACGGCGACCTCAGTGCCACCGCGCTCGCCTCGTACGCGGGAGTCAGCGGGCGTCATCTGGCCCGGCTGTTCCTCGACCACCTCGGACAGACACCGGCCCAGTTCGTACGGACCGCCCGAGCCGAGTCGGCCTCACAACTCCTCGTCTCCACAGCGCTGCCGCTGGCATCGATCGCGAGGCGCTGCGGGTTCAGCTCCGCCGAGACGATGCGGCAGGTCTTCCTGGACCGCTACGGGACCACACCCAGCCAGCACCGCGCGGTCCACAGCTCCGCGTGAGCCGAACCTGCAACGCGAGCGGCCGGCCCCGAACGTGATCGCTACGCGAACCAGCAGTGGACGCCTCGCCCCTGGCCGTTTGCCCCTGGCCGTCGGCACTTCTGACGAAGGCAGCCGATTCACTCACGGTCTCGTCAGCGGTCTCGGCCTCGGCCACCTCGCCGTCCCCCGAATGCTGTTCGACCCACGATGCGGCAACGTCACGCAATCGGAACCGCCCGGCTCCACCGCGATGCGCGATACCGGAACCGAAACCCTGGCAAACCATCACGCTTCGGCCGCGCCCGACCGATCGCACGCATGCGCTACAGTTGATCTTGCCGGTTCACCGAAACTCGCGGTGACCGACGATGCGTTGGTGGTCCAAGGAAAGACGCTCCACTTCCCGTGGGGAAATGCAGGTGCAAGGCTTGCCCGAGCGCTCGCTCACGTAGCCCTTCCCTCCACCGGGAAGGGCTACGTCACGTTCCCCTGATGCGACGCCTGGAGAGGGCCACCTGAGCCCTGCCCCGCCTTCGCCGCCAGGACCCGCTCGCGACGGGGAATCTCAGCCCCGTGGTCGAACCATCGCCGACTTCGGCGTCCTGACGCTGCCCGCGTTCCGTGGGAACGGCCACGGTCGCCATGTCGTACGTGCCCTCGCCCGGCATGCGCTCTCCCGCGGCCACGAACCGCAGTACCGGTGTCAACTCGACAACCACGCTTCCGTCGCGCCGCACCGCGCCGGTACGACGAAACCAGCGATCTACCGGCGCTGGGGCACCCTGCCGGACCTGGCGCTCGACGCCCTGACCGCCCGTCTGGGCCGGCTCAGGGCACCCAGTAGCGACTGCACGATCTGCGACCTCAGCGACGCGATCAAGCTGTATGTTGCCGCGTTCCAGCGCATGCCGCCGGAGGCGCTCGCCTCGCTGCTCGCCGACTGCGGAGACGACCCTCAGCGGCGGGAGGACTTCATGGCCGCACTGTTCGACCCGCCACGGGCCGCTGTCGGCCAGGTGCTCGACGGCGCTCTCGCACGCGGAGACCTGCGTGACGACGTCGACCGCGGCCTGCTGCTCGACCTGCTCGCCTCACTCGTCCACGACCGCGCGCTGTTCGGTCACGCCGTGACCAGCGACGACGAGGTGGAACAAGCCGTGCACACCCTGCTGCGCGGAGTCGCCGTCGACTACCCGAAGCTGGTGGAGATCAGCCGCAAGAAGGACGGGGACCCGCAGATCCACCACCGTCACGCGTGAGAACAGTGACCCGGGCTGTTGAACGGCCCCGGTTCTCGAAGGCTCTGCGGGTCGGGCGGCCCCGCAGAGCGAGCTTCGAAGAGCAATGCCTTTTGCGGGCCGACCTACGGCTGCAACGCGACGCCGGCCTCGCGGAGCAGGGCGGCGAGGTCGTCCGGGATCGGCATGGGAGTGTTGATCCCGACCCGGGTACGACCGGTGCTGCGGGTCGGCCCCGCGGAGACGCCCGTGGACCTCTCGGTCCGCGTGGTCACCTCTACCCCAGCCGTAGTGGTGCTGCGGGCCGAACCCGCAGAGACGCCGGCATGGCTTTCTCCCCTGGAATGATCTCTGCCGCTTGGTGAACCTGGCGTACGCCAGGGGCTGCGGAGATGGTCTGAGGCATGGCAAGTCCCCGACCGGACAGTTCATGCCAGGTCGATCACCTGCGGTGGTCCGCCGGGGCCTTCTCCCCCGACGCCCGATATCGTTCCCGGATGTCCCTGGTGAACCTGCGTCACGCAGTCCGCGCGATCATCCTCGACCAAGACGACCGCATCCTGCTGTGTCGGTTCGCCATCCCGAAGCCAGAGGGCACGACAGTCGTCTGGGCTGCCCCCGGCGGAGGTGTCGAATCCGGCGAAACTCTCCTTACGGCCCTGCGTCGGGAACTGCGGGAGGAGGTGGGCCTAACCCTCGACGCAGACCCGCCCCACGTGTGGCACCAAGAGGTCGTCGCCCCCGGACACGCGGCCGGTTACGACGGTGTAATCAACGACTACTTCCTCATACGCACCGCGTTCTTCAATCCTCGCGGCGCGCTGTCCGACGATGAACTCGCCGCCGAGAACATCACCAGGCTGGAGTGGTGGTGGCCGCAGGACATCACCGACTACCACGGCACCGACCTGTTCTCCCCCCGCGACCTCGCCGGCCCGCTGGCAGCACTCATCTCCAGCGGCCTTCCCGACAGGCCGGTACCCCTGGGCCTGTGAGTCGTGGCCACCACCCCAGCCGATCGCCTCGCAGGCTCAACACGGCTTGGACACGTGAAATTCTCCCTGCAGATTTTCGTGACCGTCCATGAACCGCCCCAGGTTCGGTAGAGATCTCAGCTTGTTGTTGTGACCTGGAGTTTCGTCGTGGCGAGGTAGTGGATGGCTTCCCCCAAAGGAGTGGCGGCCTGGGCGGGCCTGCCCGCCGTGCGGGAGGCCAACGCTCGGGCGAGACCGAGCAGGTGGTGCCGGTCCGGTGCGGTATACACGAGGA
Source organism: Streptomyces sp. NPDC001933 (assembly GCF_042890955.1). Classification (NCBI taxonomy): domain Bacteria; kingdom Bacillati; phylum Actinomycetota; class Actinomycetes; order Kitasatosporales; family Streptomycetaceae; genus Streptomyces; species Streptomyces sp. NPDC001933. The sequence continues at coordinate 22,697 of NZ_JBIASS010000037.1, forward strand.
GATCACAGACTGCCGCACTGCGAGGCGGCGCATCGGGGGTGGGGAATGACCGTGCCGCACGTGAGTACTGCGCTTCGCCCGGGGGACTACCTCCAGATCTCTTCGGAGCGGATGGCCGTCGACGGGGTACCGGACGGAGAGGGGTACGCCCGGATCGAGCGGGTGGAGCTCATCTCCGACATCGGCTTCCTGGCACGAGGCTCCGCCCACATGCGGACCCGGGCAGCCCGGGAGATCGCGGTCGTGCTCTGCCACGGCATGCCGGGCCCGGTCATGCTGCGCGAGGGTGATCAGTGGAGCCTCGACGAGGTGGACGGCGACCGGGCCCGGCCTCGCCGCAGGCGGTGGCCGATCTGGTCGGCGGGCTGCGGGATGACCGCACGGATGCCGCGTCGGCGGAGGCGCCTGCGGATCGCGCGGGAGGAGGATGTTCGGGGCCTCGTCGATTGCTGCATCAGGTAGTACGACATCGACGCTGTCAGGGACTCCCCGCGCACCAGCATGGTCACCGACTTCGCGCCCCGAGCCAGGAACACCGCCGCCTGCCCGGCGGAATTCGCGCCAGGCTCCCTTCCGTCCTTGCGTCCGGCACTGGCCACCTCGTGGGTGAAGCCGGAAGGCCGCCCGAGGTCTACGTCGTCCAGAGCACGAGCGACCTCCGGCCAGGAGCTGACGTCCGGGCAGTATCCGGTGAACTGGTTACTGACCTCGCTCACGGCCCATCGGTCTGCCTCGCGCATGAGGCTGACCTCGCCGGCACCCAGAACCATGTCTCCGCCGGAACAGGCCAATAACTCCGCCCCCGCGCACTCACGTCAGCCAACCTAGGTCACTCCGACACACGCCCTAGTGCTTTCTTCCGAGGCCGGGTGCGACCGAGGACCGATCCGGAAGAGGAACCTCCACCTTTAGCGTGGTGGTCATGAGTGAAGCTGGGCAGATAGCCGCCTCGGACTGCGCCGTTGCCCTTGTGCGCGGGTACGCGGAGCGGGACGCCGTCGCGGTGGCGAGTTCCCTCGTCACGCTGGACACGTCCGGTCAGGAGAGGGCGTACGCAATCCTCGGGGCGCAGCTCCAGTCGACTCTGAGCATCGTCGAGGTTGTCGGCCGGGACATCGAGGTCTGCCGTCTGGTGCGTCTGGCTGACTCCGTCGCTTCGGCCGCGCCGCCGCACTACGAGTTCGCCGTCACCGAGGCCGTACGTGCCTGGGCTCGCGACGACCCGGGTGGGGTTCGGCAGGTGTGCGGCAAGGACCTGGTGGGTGCCCTGCATGTGTCGGCCGTCTTCGTCGCGGCGCTGGGACTGGCGCTGTGGGGCCAGGACACTTTCCTGGGCGTTCTGACCGAGTACGGGCAGACCACCCAGGACCTCATGACGGGACACCGGCCCGACTTCTAGCCGACTCGCACCCAAAGAACTCTCGCCGGCTTCGTCGTCGATGCCCCCATCCCTGACCGAGGCCGGCGAGAACCCCCACGTAGTGAAGGAGAGTTCCGCGTATGCCCAGCCGCGCCACCTTGGTCGAAGGTCTCATGGATCGCTTCCCGGACCTGCCTCGGGAAGCGGTGATCAAGGAGGACCTGCTGCGCGGCGGCATCGCCTTCGATGCCGCCGCGCTGAGTGACAACCACGACGGGGACGTCAAACCGAAGTCGTACTTCATCTTCTCCTTCGACCATGGCACCCTGCCCGAGCTGGGCCAGGCCGCGCTGCGCCGCCCGCCGGAGGAGATCGTGCTGACTGGCGGGCCCTATGGGCTGCGCCGCACGGTGGTGTCGGTTCGGGTGAACCCTGCCTCGCCCTATCGGGTGGCTCCCGGCGCTGAGGGGAGGCTGGGTCTGTATCTGGATGGGGAGCGGATCGCCGATGTCGGTCTGCCGCCGATGCCGGACTATTACCGGCACACCCTGGCGAGCGGGAAATCGGTGATGGAGGTCGCCCCGACCATCCAGTGGGGCTATCTGATCTATTTGACGGTGTTCCGCGTCTGCCAGTACTTCGGCGCCAAGCAGGAGTGCCAGTACTGCGACATCAACCACAACTGGCACCAGCACAAGGCCGCGGGTCGCCCCTACACCGGTGTCAAGCCCGTCGAGGAGGTACTGGAGGCGCTGGAGATCATCGACCGGCACGATGTCGCCGGCACTTCAACCGCTTACACGCTGACCGGCGGGGCGATCACCTCACGGGTCGGAGGGCTGGACGAAGCCGATTTCTACGGGCAGTACGCCAGGGCGATCGAGGAGCGGTTCCCCGGCCGCTGGATCGGCAAGGTCGTCGCCCAGGCCCTGCCCGAGGACGCCGTGCGGCGCTTCCACCACCACGGGATACGGATCTACCACCCCAACTACGAGGTGTGGGACCGGCGTCTGTTCGAGCTGTACTGCCCCGGCAAGGAACGGCACGTCGGACGCGACGAATGGCACCGGCGCATCCTGGACTCCGCCGAGATCTTCGGGCCGCGCAACGTGATCCCGAACTTCGTCGCGGGGGTCGAGATGGCCGAGCCCTTCGGTTTCACCGGTGTCGGCGAGGCCATCGACTCCACCGTCGAGGGCCTGCGGTTCTTCATGTCGCACGGCATCACCCCGCGCTTCACCACCTGGTGCCCGGAGCCCACCACCCCACTGGGCAAGGCCAACCCGCACGGAGCACCGCTGGAATACCACGTCCGGCTCCTTGAGGCGTACCGGGCGACGATGCAGGAGTTCGGACTGAGCTCGCCGCCCGGATACGGCCCGGCCGGCCCCGGGAACGCCGTCTTCTCCGTCAGCTCCTTCATGGACGCCCTCCCCGCGCAACCGCGGGAGGCGAAGAAGTGAACTTCCGTACACCGATCCCGGCGCTGTTCCCCGGCGCCTCGGGCCGTATCGTCACCGCGCTGACCGCCCACCAGGCGACGAACACCGAGGCACCGCTGTCGCCGACGGACCTGGCCCGTGACGCGTCCGTTGCCGCCACCCAAGTGGAGGCCACGCTCTTCCGCCTCGGTCTCCTGGGCCTGATCGAGCCACGTGAGCGTGGAGGGGATGTGCGGCTGGTCGCAGGGCACGTCGTGTGGAAGGCACTGGACGGCTTGACCGACTTGCGGCAGCGCGTGGTGGAGGAAGTCCGCGAACGTGCCGCTGCGGACCTCACGCCCGCCCCTGCCCGGCTCACCATCGCCGGTCCCGTCGCCGACGGCACTGCCACCCACCCGGCCGACGTACTGGAACTGATCGTCGTCCCACCCTCCGCAGCCCCCGAGAACTGGAGCGAGCAGGCAAACCGCATGGCCGCGCGGCTCTCCCGACACCTGGGCAACGTCGTCACCCTTCGCACAGCGGCGACCGACGCCGACGCCGCCCGCTTCGCCGGACCCGAGGCATCCCTCATCATCCCGCCAGACAGTGCGCGGTAAATCACCGACAACCGCTTCCAGGAGATGAGGGGATATGTCCCTCCCCTCGTACGTGGAGTCCTTGATTGCAGGGGAAGTTAGGATTGCCGTGGAGGTCATATTCCACTCGTCGTCCGGCTCCTTCAGCGCGATCAATATGGCCGCGCCGGAAGAAGCTGCCGGTCGAGTCGGTTTCATCAAAGTTGCTGTTCAGCGCTCTGTTCCAGCAGAGCTCGTGCGGATTCCGCGTAGCGCATAGCGCTCCACCTCGTCGAGGCCGAACACCTCGGCGAGGTGGAGCGGATCGGGCCCGTGGGTCAGGGCCTCTTCGAGTTGCCGGTCAACGCGGAGCCACTCCAGTGTCGTGTACTGCCCGCGCACTGAGGCACTGATCCAGTGGCTGCTGGCGCGGCTGGGGCGCTGTCACGTTGGCGGGTGGCGTGGGAGGATCCTCGGGTTGATCACGGTGGAGGGGGATCGTCCGTGGGGAGCGTGTCGCCGTCGTACGGGGGCACCGGTACCCGGTCGAGATCATCGCGCACTGTGTGTGGCTGTACTTCCGGTTCCCGCTCAGTTTCCGTGAAGTCGAGGAGCTGATGCTCGAACGCGGTGTCATCGTTTCCCACGAGACCGTGCGCCGCTGGTGTCTGAAGTTCGGCCAGGCGTACGCCAACGCGCTGCGCCGCCGACAGCCACGGCCGGGGGACAAGTGGCATCTGGACGAGGTCTTCATCAAGATCAACGGTGAGCAGAAGTATCTGTGGCGGGCGGTCGACCAGGACGGCAATGTCCTGGACATCCTGGTGCAGAACAGGCGGGACGCGGCCGCGGCCAGGCGCTTCTTCCGCAGGCTGATGACGACGGGCGGGGTGCCGCGAGTGGTCGTCACCGACAAGCTGCGTTCCTACGGCGCCGCCCGCCGCGAGGTCATGCCCTCGGTGGAGCACCGCTCCCACAAGGGATTGAACAACCGGGCCGAGAACAGTCACCAGCCGACGAGGCAACGCGAACGGGCCATGAAGGGCTTCCACAGCGTGGGCGGGGCCCAGCGGTTCCTGTCCGCGTTCAGCGGCATCTCACCCCACTTCCGGACCCGACGCCACCTGATGACCGCATCCGAACACCGAGCCGAAATGACCATCCGCTTCACCACCTGGGAGCAGATCACCGGCGTCACCAGCCGGCCTACCGCGGCCTGAGCCCAGGCCGGCACCCGGCCCCACCACACCTCGACGCACCATCAGACACCCACACACCCAACAACGTGACAACTCCCGGCGCAAGCCCCGGATTTCTGGTCGCTCGGACTCGGAGAGTGACAGGCCTTCAGGTAATACCGGGGCCTGGTTCTCGTCGAAGTGGTCAATGGGACGGGGCCTTCGCGACGCTGCCCCGTACTCACGCAGCAGGGGGCTCCTGAGACGGGCCGAAACTCGCGAATCCGACGGCCGCACACCATGCGCGCCCCGCCCCGCCCCGGCCGGACCGACCGGCCCGTGGCCTTCCTTCCCGGCGTGTCCCGGCGCCGCCTCCCCGTCGCGTCCGGGGGAGGTAGTACGCAGGGCGCACGTCGGTGGCCCGTCCTGCTGCACCTGACGTACCGCCAGTTCATGCCTCACGGCGATGTGTGCGGGCGGAGCGCGCTGGAAGGCTCGACCTGCCCGGCCCGGACGCTCTCCGGACCGACCGTGTTCGTCACCGTCAGGAGAAGCACCATGATCACCCCCGGCACCGCCGTACGGCGCGCCTCGGCTGTGGGACTCGTCCTCGCCGCCGGCCTCACAACCGGCCTGGCCACCCCGCCCGCCGCCACCGCCGCGGCGCCCGCGGCCGCCGACGCGGCCCCCGCGGCGGGGCTCGGCCGCTATTACCAGCAGCGCCCCCATTGGCACCGCTGCGCCCAGGGTGCGGACGACGAGACGGGCCGTGCCCTCGACACCGCGGGCGCACGCTGCGCGGACGTGACCGTGCCGCTCGAGTACGGCAAGCCTCGCGGCCGGACCATCACCGTCGCCATTTCCCGCCTGAAGGCCACCGACACCCGTCACCGGATCGGCTCCCTCCTGATCAACCCCGGAGGTCCGGGCGGCCCGGGCCTCGGCACGGGGCTCGCCGTGCGCCCCATGATGAAGGAGACCGGTGCCCGCTACGACCTGATCGGCATGGACCCGCGCTTCACCGGCCGCAGCACCCCCCTGGACTGCGGCCTGCCCTCCGGCCCCGGCCTGCTCTCGGCAGGCCCCGACCGGGCCGGCTTCGACCGCCAGACGGCCCGCGCCAGAAGCGTCGCGGAGCAGTGCCGGGCCACCAACGGCCCGCTCCTGCCACACGTCACGACCCGCAACACCGCCCGCGACATCGACGTCATCCGCAGCGTCCTCGGCGAGCGGAAGATCTCCTACCTGGGCTTCTCCTACGGCACGTACCTGGGCACGGCCTACACCCAGATGTTCCCCACCCGCCACGACCGGGTGGTCCTCGACAGCGCCCTGGACCCCGACCGCTACAATCCCCGCCTCCTGAAGGGAGCCGACGCCGAGAACGAGAAGGCGTACGACGACTGGGCCAACTGGACGGCGACGCGCCACGGCACCTACGGCCTCGGCCGCACCCGCGACCAGGTACGCGCCACCCTCGACGACGTGATCGCCACCTCCGCCCGCGAACCGCTCACCGTCGGCACCGCCCTCGACGTCTTCCGCCTCGACGGCAGCCAGGTCCCCGCCCTGCTCTTCACCGAACTCGCCAACGACACCGACCCGGCGCGTGCCTCCCTGGCCGAGCACATGTCCCTGCTCGCCAGGGCCGCCGAAGGCCGCCCCACCACCCTGCCGCCCGCCTTCGCCGACCTGCTGCGCAGCGTGTTCACCCCCGCCGGTTCCTCCGTCGCCAGCGCCCAGACCGCGATCCTGTGCGGCGACGCCCCCGCCCCGCGCGACCCCGAGACGTACTGGCGCGACATCGAACGGGGCCGCGCCGCCCACCCGTTGTTCGCCCCGCTGACCGAGAGCATCACCCCGTGCGCCTTCTGGGACCGCCCGCGCGAGGCACCCGTCCGGGTCCGCCACGACACCCGGGCCCTGATCGTCGCCTCCACCGGTGACCCCCGCGTCCCCTACACCAACAGCGTCGCCCTGCACAACCGTCTGCCCAGCTCCCGCCTCCTCACCCTCGCCGGCGCCAACCAGCACGTCAATTACGGCGTCTACGGCAACACCTGCATCGACTCCACCGTCAACTCCTACCTCGCCACCGGCCGCCTGCCCGCCCACGACCGCACCTGCGCCAAGTAGCCCGGCAGCCGCGCCACGAGCCCTCGGCCCGGACGTCAACCCGACACCCTGGCCGAGCGCCCCGATTTCTTCATGCAGGCGAAGGTGTGCTCGACTCGGGCGCGGACTTTGCGGTGGGAGGTGTTGTGGGCTTCTTTCCAGGCCGGTAGCTCGGTCTGGCCGGGTTCTCGGCGGTGCGGGATGATCAGACCGGTGCCGCGGTAGCCACCGTCGGCGATCACGGTGGTCTTGCCGACCGAGCTCTGGCTCCGGACATTTCCCATGCCTTACAGTCATAGCGGTTGCCGGGCACAGGCCGGCCGACGGAGACGACAAGGCGTGAGTCGGCATCGATGACGACCTGGTGGTTGGTCGAGTAGCGGAAGTCCTTGGACTGCTCCGCCATGCTGTGGTCCCGTGTCGGCACCAGGGTGCCGTCCACGATCAGCACCGTGCCCTGGCGAAACCGCTTCCGCTGTGGTGCAGCGCGAGCAGCGGCCCGCTCGCTGCCCACGTCATCCGCCGTGCGCTGACCGGCACCGGCGAGGCTGAACGCTCCATTCGCGCCCTTGTCGTCGTCGCCGTCGGCGTCGAGGAAGGCCGCGCCGCCTGGCAGGGCAAAGGCTGCTGCGCGGTCCCTGCTGCGCCTACAGCCGGGGCAGCCTCTGCGGCAGCGGACGCGTGCGGCTGTCTCCCCGGATCCGGCTGCTGCTGGTGCTGCCGCCCGAGCCCGTATCGGTCGAAGCCACAGTGTGATGGTGACGTCGACCGATACTTGGGCCTGCGATCGAGAGATGTGCGGCCGTCACTCACCGGACGGAAATTGGTGGGTCAGTGAGGCAGGGTGCCCGGGTTGGTTGCCCAGCCGGTGTCGGCGCGGTCGCTCAGCTCGAACGACAGGGAGCCGCCTCGGCGCACGAACGAGCCGTCCACCCAGGAGGACTCGTGCTTCGCACCGTCGAGGCTCACCGAGTCCACGTAAAGGTTGGTGCGGGATGCCTGGGGTGCGTCGATCGTGATCTCCTCCCGGTTCCCGACGCCCGCGATGACGGCGTGCGGGAAGACCGGAGCGCTCAGCAGCAGGTCGGCCGAGCCCGGCGCCTTCGGGTAGATGCCGAGCGTCGCGAAGACGTACCACGCCGACATGGTGCCGAGGTCGTCGTTGCCGGGGAGGCCTGCGGGACCCGTCCCGTACACGGTGTCGAGGATCTGGCGGACTGTTTCCTGGGTCTTCCACGGCTTGCCGAGTGCGTTGTACAGCCACGGAGCGTGGATGCCCGGCTCGTTGGTGGGGTCGTAGCGCAGCGCGTCGCCGCCGCGGATGGACCAGGAACCGTCGGGCTTGTGGAAGAAGTCGTCCAGGCGGGCCACTGTCTTGTCGTGTCCGCCCATGGCGGTGGCGAGCCCCTGGACGTCCTGCGGCACCATCCACAGATAGGTGGCGGCGCTGCCCTGGGCGAAGCCGAGTTGGGAGGCGGGGGTGAACGGGGTCACCCAGGAACCGTCGGCGTTGCGGGCCTGGATGTAGCCGGCGGTCGGGGTGGCGGCGGGATTGAACACGTTCCGCCAGTAACCGCCGCGCTCGCTCAGCGTTTTGTACTCCTCGTCGCGGCCCAGCTGCTTGGCCCACTGTGCGAGAGCCGCGTCGGCGACGGAGTCCTCGAGTGTCTCGGCGGCGCCGCCCCAGCAGTGGCACTGATCCTGGGCGGCGTAGCCGGACTTCATGTACTGGGCGAGGTTGGGACGATTACCCTCGCACTGGCCCGGGCAGCCCGCGTCCGACAGCCCGGAGGAGTGCGGCACGGTGGCCTGGCGGTACAGGGAGTCGAAAGCGCCCCGGACGTCGAAATTGCGTACGCCCATGGCGTAGAACGTCGCCAGGGTGGCCGCCGAGGGATCGCCGGTCATCACGTGGGTGGCGCCGCTGACGTGCACCCAGCGGTCCCAGACCCCGTCGTTCTGCTGCGCGAAGTTGTACAGCGACTGGGCGAAGTCGCCCGCGACGCGCGGTTCCAGCAGGGCGAGGAGCTGCACCTGGGCCCGGTACTGGTCCCAGCCGGAGAAGTTGCTGTACTGCCCCTTCGGGCCGCGTGCGAGGGCATGGACCTTGCGGTCCATGCCCACATAGGTGCCGTCGCGGTCGCTGATCAGGTTGGGCTGCTGCAGAGCGTGGTAGAGGGCGGTGTAGAAAGCGGTACGGCGGTCCTCGTCGCCCCCGCTGATCTTGACGGACTTCAGCGCACGGTCCCAGGCACCCTTCCCGGCCTTCGCCACGTCCTCGACGCCCGCGGTCGGGGCGATCTCACCGCGCAGGTTCGCCTCCGCACCGGCCAGGGAGACGTACGAGATCCCCACGCGCATGCGGACATCGTTGTCATCCGACGGGTCGAAAGCAACATATCCGCCGGATCCCCGGCCTGCCCGGTCAGCGCCGGTGAGGTAGCCCTCGCCGCCGTCGGCGCTGGTGGACCCGGGGGAGAGCCGGCCGTCGTGCCAGGTTCCCACGCCGGAGAAGCTGCGGTCGAAGGCGGCGGTGAAGTACAGGCGGTAGTAGCTCTTGCGGTTGTTGTTGGGGGTGCCGCCGTTGGCGCGCCGACCGCAGAACGCGCCGGTCTCCACCCAGCCGGTGACCTTGTTGTGCGCGGTGTCGATGTCGACGTGGGCGTCCTCGCTGCCGTTCAGGGAGTTGGAGACCCGGAACAGCAGGTTCGCGGGCTTGTCCTTGGGGAAGGCGAAGTCGGCTACGCCGGCTCGCTCACTGACCGCCAGGTCGGTGGTGACACCCGAGTCGAGGCCTACCCGGTATCGACCCGGCTCGGCCTTCTCGTTGGCGTGCGAGAAGTTCGCCGCGTACTTCGCGTCCTTGGTGTCGGCGGTGGGTGAGGAGTCCACATTGCCGGCAAACGGCATGATCGGCACGTCACCGGCCGCTCCAGGGTGACACCCCGCGCCATTGATGTGAGTGAGGGAGAAGCCCCGCAGGCGGGTCGTGTTGTAGGAGTATCCGTTGGCGGCGGCGGTGTTGGTCTGGTCGCCCGCGGTGCTGGTGGGCGACCAGGCGATCATCCCGAACGGCACATTGGCGCCGGGGTAGGTGTTGCCGCCGTTGCTGGTGCCGATGAGCGGGTCCACGTACTGAACGGGGTGAGGAACCGGGGCCGCCGCGGTGGAGTCGGCGATTGCTGCGGGACTTCCCAGGAGCGGGAGGAGCAGCCCTGCCGAGATCACGGCGACGCCGACGGCGGTGGCCGGACGACGGTCCCGTGTTCTCCGGAACTTTTGCATGATGAAGCACTTCCTTTTCGTGCGTACTTGGCATTCCGGGCTGACCTTGTGGAGTCCAGTTCCCGGAACGATCGTGAAGATAGAAAGGGCGCGCAGGTACGGCAAGGCCCCTGGTGCTACTTCGGATGAATTCGTCGTGAACCGTGGCATGTCGAGGTGCGAGGGGGCTCGTTAAGGGGTTGCGTGAGCGAGTCCGGCCGTAGCGTGGAACACCTTTCCCTCTCCGCTGAGCCGGAGTGTGTCGCCTGCGGGAGCGTACACAGCGCGGCCGGGACCGAGCCCCACCGAGCGCTTTCCGAGGCGCCGGTCACTTCACCCCGGACACACAGCACGATCTGGGGCGCGTCGACCGTGAGCGCGAGCGGCGCGTCTGTTCGTACGAGGTCGAACCGCGAGAGTCTGAAGTCGTCGACAGCGGCCGGGTACACGTGCCCCCGGTCGCCGCGTCCCACCGCGCGGCGACGGCTCGGACAGGGAACGCGGTGAAACGGATGGTCTCCAGCAGCTCGGCCGCATCCACGTGCTTCGACGTCAGCCCGCAGCGCAGGACGTTGTCAGAACTCGCCGTGATCTCCACGCCGAGGCCGGACAGATATGCGTGCGCGATGCCTGCACCGAGGAACAGCGCCTGCCCGGGTGCCAGCTCCACATGATTCAGCATTAGGGCGGGCAGCAGGCCGGGATCGTCCGGATGGGCGTAAGTGACGGCTGCATACGCGGCGAGGTCCGCCCCGTAAGACCCGCCGCCCGCGGACGCGCGCCGGACGGCCTCGGTGACGGCGGGGAGGAGACCGCCCGGCGGTGTCAGGAACGCGGTGAAGACCTGTCGGAGGGCGGCAGCGGCTGATGAGCCCAGTCAGTCCGGAAGATGTCCCGGAGCTGTTCGGCGTCAGCCTTGATGCCGCGCTGTCGGCCGGCCCGCTTGAGTGCGGTCTGCAGCTGGGTGCGGGTCAGCTGGGCTGCGCAGGTCGGGGTTGGGGCTGCCCGGAAGATCTCGCGAACCTCAGGCCGGCACAGACCGTTCTTCCAGAGTCGGCCGCTGCCAGGGCGGACGGGTAGTACTCGCGCAGCAGGGAGCGGAGCTGGTTGGCGATCTGCTGCCGGTTCCAGGTGGCGTCCTGCTGAGCGCGGGCGAGGACCGCGATGGCCCGGGCGAAGGCACTGTCGTCAGGGAGCGACCGGTTGGCTTTGTTCACGACTCGAGGTTCTGGCACACATTCCGTGATGCCGCACCGCCTGTACTCGTGCTCGCGCCGGGTCAACCTGCTGACCTGCTGTTTCCGCTCACTTACCGAGCCGATACAGCGATCGGCCGGCCGTCATCACAGAAGTTGTGCCAGAACCCGACTCGCGTCAGCAGTTGTTCACCGTTGCGGGAGGCACCTGCGCGGCGGCGATACCGATGTTCACGGCTTTGGGTTCTGGCTCACTTTCCGTGGAGGGCTGACTGAGTGTGATGTCAGTGGTGTGGTGGGATGGCCGGACTCTGCTGCCGTGACCTGCTGGGAGTCTGCCTTGATGCCCGTGTATTCGTCTCTGACCCACGCCCTGGCTGAGGTCTTGGTCGATGTCCTGTGGTTCATCGGGGGCAGTGAAGACGAGCAGATGGATCCGGACGATGCCGTCAAGGTCCTGGAGGGTGTCTCCCACCTGGTCAGCAAGCTGTCGAGCGACCAGCGGAGCGAATTGATCGACCTGCTCGGGACGATGGCCGAAGCGGAGTCCGACCCTGCGCGGCGTGGGTTCCTGGAAGGGTTCCCGGAGGGCTTCGGGCTCCTTGATGATGTGGTCTGACCTGTGTCTCAGGAGTAGAGCAGGACGCGTTTGCGGAGGAGGGCGAAGCCGGCCCGGCCGAACATCTGACGTTTGAGCATCTTGATTCGATTGACGTGGCCTTCGACGACGCCCGAGCTCCAGGGCAGGGTGAGGCCGGCGATGACGGCATCGAGGCCGCGGTCGATGCCTGCGGCGAGGGTGTGGAGGCTGGGGCGGTCGTCTCGCCGGACGGCATCGAGCCACTGCGGCAGCCGTTCGCCCTGGCGCTCGGTGAGCATTTGACCGAAGGAGTGGACGTGGCTGGTGAGGGCGTCCATTTCAGGGCAGTGGACCCGAACGGCCTTGAGCCGAAGGTGCTCCGTCTCGGTGAGGGTTTTTGGTCGGCGGAGGATCCATCCGGCGACCAACGCGAGGTGACGGTGGCCGAGCGGTGACGGGGCCCGGCGAGAGCCGTTTCTCCCGGAAATAGGTGCGAACCCGCTGGTAGCTGCCCTGATAGCCGAGCGGCACGATCTCCTCCCACACCCTCCAGGCGTTCGTGCAGCCCTGGTTCCAGCGGTCATCCAGATCCGCGCCTCGCTCGCGACGGTGTGAAGTTCCTGACGCTCGTCGGGCGGAACGCTGCCACTGCGTGCTCCAGCGGTTCGGCCCCGGCTGGGAGTCCTGGTCCGAGCGCGAGCGCGCGGGCGGCTGCGACGATCACCGTCACGGAGAAGGAGTACTCAATGGCCCTCTCGCAGGCCCAGGTGGCCGCGGGGACCGTCACGTTCGTCATGGACAACGCCGACACCCTGGCACACGCGCTGGCCGTCTCGGGGTCGGCTCCGGCGCCCGGAGCGCCGCGGCGAGCGCGACCGGGCAGTAGCGATGGCTCCCGAACCCGTTGCCCGCCGCCACACGGTCACGCGTGTACTGCTCCAAGTGGTGACCGCGGCCGCACTGGCCGTGAACGCCTACGTCCACGCCGACCTCGCCTCTGCCTTTGACCCGATCGGACAGCAGATCAGCCAAGGAACGCTGTTCCTCCTCGAAGCCGCCGCGGCGTCCCTGGCCGCGCTGCTGGTCCTGCTTCTCGGTCGACGGCGACCCGTGTGGGTGTTCGCCTTCCTGGTGTCCGTCTCCGCCCTGGGCGCCGTGCTGCTCTACCGGTACGTGAACGTGGGCACGCTCGGTCCGCTGCCGAACATGTACGAGCCAGCCTGGTGGCCGAAGAAGACCGCCAGCGCGATCGCCGAGGCCGTCGGCGCCGTGACCTCGCTCGCTGGCTTCCTGATCACCGGCCCGCCACGCTCTGCATCCGCTCAGGCCAGCGCCCCTCGGGGCGACAAGGCTGGCGGCGTGGGCGGCTGATCACATGCCACGCCTCGCCCCGCGCACCGAATCCCGGCAGCTCCTGGGGGTGCTGTGGCTGCTGCTGCCCCTGGCGGTGACCGGCGGCCTCATCTGGTACGGCCTGGTGCACACCCCGGAGCACCGGCGCAGCCTATTCGGGGTGCAAGGCCACGCCGTCATCCTGCTCAAGGCCCAGCTGGGCAGCGCGCTGCTGGGCCTGGCGCTGATCCAGCTGCTCCTCGCGCTGTGGATGTACGGCCGACTGCCCGACGGCAGAGCATGTGTGAAAATGTGACGTATAGGCACATTGCTGAAGACAGGCGAGAGGAGTGCATCATGATCGCCAAGCTGCTTCGCAAGCTGTCCTTCACCCGCAACTACGGTGCGTACGGGGTCCACGACTGGGGTACGTCCGCCGACAAGGTGTGACCGCACTGCCGGCGAGTGCTCCCGGGCGCCCGCCGGCTCCCGGCCATGCTGCCGACGATATCGGCCTGGACAGGTACGAGCGTCAGGGGCGATCTCATGGGCCGAAGGAATGAGCCGCCACGCTTGCCCGAAGGCAGCTTCGCGGCCTGGAGCCGCGACCGGCTGGCACTGGCCTGCCGTGGCGCCGTCGAGTGCGGGGACGTCTGGCAGCTGGAGCCGGGTGTCTACGTAGCCGCTACGGCCGGCCCGTGCGCGGAAGTGCTGCATCGCTCGCAGGACTTCCCCAAGCCATCCTCGCCTCTCTTCCCACCGTTGAAGCGGGCCATCAGCGAGCTGACGCCCGAGGAGCATGCGCACGCCCGCGCCGCCCGCATGCGCGGACTGCGCACGCGGGCGGTGGCGGCCCGGATCGGTGAGATCGCGCCCGGCACCGCTCGATTCGCCGACCAGTGGCCCACGGGCCGGGACGTCGAGATTCTGCCCGTAGTCCGGCCCGTCCTGGCAGAGATCGGCGTGCGCTACCTCTTCTCCGAGGACGCTCCCACTCTGCTGCCCTTCGCCTGGCAGCTTTTCGTGGCCCGGGAGCTGCTCGTACGCCCCTCGCGCTGGGTACGGCCGCGCTGGGTCCCCACATCGGCACGGCGGTTCCGCACACGGCAGCAAATCGCCTTCACCGACGCTTTGCGGCCAATCGTGCGCCGCCGCCGTTCATCGGGCCGGCTCGGTGACGACGTGCTGGGACAGATGCTCCGACCCTCCCCCCGCTACGGCATCCTGTCGGAAGGGGCCGTCCTCGACACTCTCCCCGGAATCACCGTCGCCACCTTCGAGACACCCTCCCGGGCAGCCGGATTGATCCTGCTCCACCTGGCCCGGTACCCCCAGGCAGCGGACCGCGTCGCGGCCGAAGCCGCCCTGCTGCCCGCGGACCCGGCCGCGACGACCAGCACCCACCTCGACAGCCTGCATTACACCCAGGCACTGGTACGCGAGGTGCTCCGACTGCAGCCCCCCAGCTGGCTCCTGACCCGGCGCGCCCCACGACAGACTCGGCTCGCCGACTACACCATCGATGCCGGGTCCACCGTTCTCATCTGCCCCTACACCGCCCACCGCGACGCACGGCAACACCCCGAGCCGGACCGGTTCCGGCCCGAACGCTGGCTCGACTCACCGGCGAAACCGGGGGTCTTCCTCGCCTTCGGTACCGGGCCGCACGGCTGCGAGGGAGCCGCTCTGGCCATGGCCATGCTCACGCTCCTGACCGCGCAGACCGCCCGCCGTTACCACTTGAGCGAGCCACTCGGACCGGAACCCGGCTACCAGCTCACCACCTTCGAAGGTCTCGCAACCCCCGGCCTGCATCTGCGCGCCACCGTGCGCGGCTGAGGGCGGTGTGCTTCCGCTGCCAGGCCGTCTCAACCCGCGAACAGGAACGTCGATCACGTCCGAGCGCCATTCCACACACGCTCGGATGACCGGCTCACGGTCCGCTCATGGCGTGTCGCCGGTCGAACTCGCCGGCGAGCATTCCCATCCTGACGAGGTCGTGATGCCGGCCCGCGAAGAAAACGTGTTCCCGCAAGCGCCCCTCCTCGGTGAAGCCGAGCCGACGAAAAAGTGCCAGCGATGCCTCGTTATGGGCCAAGATCGCCGCCAGACATTTGTGATAGCGCCGCTCGGCGAACATGAAGCGCAGCAGCACCACCACGGCTTCTGTCGCGTAGCCCTTGCGCCGGTGGTCGACGCCGATCGTGATATCGAGCCGGAACGACGGCCGGTGCGATGTGAGCCGACTGCGCCGACCACCTCTCCCGCGACCGTCGTTTCGACTGCCAACCGGAAACGGTCGTCATCGCACTCGGCAACGGTCTGCTCCTTCGCCCGGACGCGGTAGCTCTCGGCGGACCGAGGCAGATCCAGCCGACCCCCTCGCCGCCCGTCACCATCGGCGAAACGCGCGAACGCCATCCAGTCGTCGGGCTCGACAGCGCGGAGGCGTACCCGCTTACCGGACCAGGACGATGCCATGCCCTAATGATCACGCTCAGCGCACGCGAGGCCGAGAGCCACACCGAGGCAGGCGTTGCCCGCCGTGCTCTGTCCCACCACTGATCGTCGTCTTCGTCCGGAGCAGCGGGTCGCGCAGCGGGCGCAAATCCGACTGTGTCGGAGGTGTGTCGCGAACACCCAGAAACAATGAGAGAGGGCGGGAGTCAGCGAGACCGACTCCCGCCCTCTTCTGTCGGCATCCGCCCTGGCCAGCGCTTGACCCCGGGCCATCGGACTCGCCGGTATCGGTGCCGCTGTTACGCTGAAATGGCAATCCAAAAGAGCACCGAGCACCACTTACGTAACCAAAATGCAGCCGCAACCATGGATACGTCCCTAGTCAGGCGCCGATCGTCTTAGCCGCGATGATCAATTCTCTCCATGGAGACCCGACGAGTGCGGTGCACCCCCTCACACTTCGCAGGGGTGGGTAGCGGCCGGATCATCCCTCGTTGCGCGCCGGAGTGGTGCCGGCTTGAGGGTCTGCAGCTCCCACTCCCTGTGGAGGTCGGGGTGAAAGTTGTCGTTGATCTTTCCCGATGCGAGGGGTATGCGCAGTGCGCGTTCCTGGCTCCGGAGGCGTTCCGGATGCACGGTGAGGAAGCGCTCATGTACGACCCGAACCCCGATGACGCCCAGCGCGACCAGGTACTACGCGCTGCGGCGGCCTGCCCGGTCCAGGCGATCCTGGTCGACCTGCTGGAGGCGCGGCACGCGCTGGCGGAGGCGTCGCCGTCATGACCAGTGCCGACAACCTGTGTGCGTTCAAGCGCGATGGCCGCATCGTGGTCGTCGGGGCTTCGCTGGCGGGGCTGCGGGCCGCGGAGGCTCTGCGAGACGAAGGTTTCACCGGATCGTTGACCATGATCGGTGACGAATTGGGCGAGCCCTACGACCGGCCTCCCCTGTCCAAGCAAGTACTGACCGGGTGGGTGCCGGCTGGGGGCACCACTTTGCCCCGCCGTCGTCGCATCGATGCGGAGTGGCTGCTGGGCGTGCCCGCCAGCGGGCTGGACCGCGCGACGAACCACGTGCGTCTCGCCGACGGACGCGAGGTTCCCTTCGACCGGGTGCTGATCTCTACCGGGGTACGGGCCCGGCCGTGGTTCGTCGAGTCCGAGGCGGCCCTGGACGGAGTGTTCGTCGTACGTACACACGAGCAGGCCGAGAGCCTGCAGCGAGCCCTCACCGCCGGTCCCTCCCGTGTGCTGGTCATAGGTGCGGGATTCACCGGCTCCGAGATCGCCTCCGTCTGCCGCGAGCGGGACATTCCGGTGACCGTCGCCGAACTCGCGCCGGCCCCGCTGGTCGGGGCGCTCGGCACCATGATCGGCGAGGTTGCCGCCGACATGCAGCGCGCTCACGGTGTCGACCTGCGGTGCGGTGTCAAGGTCGCCCGGCTGGAGGGTGACGCGCAGGGACGGTTTCGCCGTGCTCACTTCGACGACGGCAGTACGGTCGACGCCGATGTGGCGGTGGTGGCACTCGGGAGCATCCGCAACACCGAGTGGCTGCGGGAGTCGGGGCTGGCGGCGGGCGAGTGGGGACTTACCTGTGACACGGGCTGCCGCGCCCTCGACATCAATGGCCGCGTCACAGACGACGTTTTCGCCGCGGGAGATGTGGCACGTTGCCCGAACCCCATCTACGAATACCGGCTCATCTCACTGGAGCACTGGGCCAACGCCGTGAAGCAGGCAGAGATCGCGGCACACAACATGGTCAGTGCCCAGGCGGACCGCTGGTCCAATCTGTCCATCCCGCTGTTCTGGTCGTTCCAGTTCGGCGTCAACATCAAGTCCGTCGGCGTACCGGCCTTCGCCGACGAGGTGGTCGTCACCCAGGGATCGCTGGACGACTACCGTTTCGTCACCGCATATGGCCATCGAGGCCGCGTCACGGCTGCCGCGAGCTTCAACAACGGTAAGTGGCTGGGACACTACCGACGGTTGATCGAGACGGCTGCACCCTTTCCGCCCCCCTGCCCCACGCCGGACCAACCGGCAGACATGAAACCGGTGCCCGTCGACTTCCCTGGCCCCGCCCTGCTCGCGCAGAGCGCCGCGGTGGTCGTCACAGGGCATGACCGGTGTGAGCGCCGCGTCACAGCCGTGCACCAACACCGGCAGGAAGAAGGCCAGACGACCACGACCGGGACGCCCGGCACGCTGCAACAGATCTTCGACTACTCCACCCGAGCCGACCCCTACCCGCTGTACGCCGAGTTGCGCAAGACGCCGGTGGCTCGGCAGGAGGACGGCAGCTACGTCATCAGCACCTATCGCGAGATCACGGACATACTCAATGACCCGCATCTGAGTTCCGACCTGCGCAATCTGTCGCGTCCGGTGCCCCCAGCCGAGGGAGGGGCCACGTCGTCGTTCATCCACATGGACTCGCCCGAGCACGATCGCCTGCGGCGTATGGCGATGCGTCACTTCGGTCCCCCGCACACCCCTGGGCTGGTGACCGGGCTTGAAGGCTTCCTGACCGCCACCGTCGGCAGCCTGGTCGACGATTTGGTGGGCAAGGAGCAGATCGACGTCGTCGACGATTTCGCCTTGCCGTTCCCCGTAACCGTGATCTGTCACTTGCTCGGAGTGCCACGCGGGGACGAGCCGAGGTTTCACCTCTGGGTGAACGACATCATGAACTCGATCGACTACGACCCCAAGACCGACGCGAAGGAGAAACTGGACAAGGGCGTACAGGCCCGCAAGGACTTGCGCCAGTGCCTCGGCGAGCTGGTGGAACAGCGCCACGGCCAGCCGGGAGACGACCTGCTGTCACGACTCGCCAACGACGACGGGCCCGACGGTCGGATGGCCGACGCCGAAATCGTCGCCACCGCCAGACTGCTCCTCATCGCCGGCCATGAGACCATCGTCAACCTCATCACCAACGGCATGCTGACACTGCTGCGCCACCCGCAGGTGCTGCAACGACTGCGCGACGGACCGGACCTCGTCGTGCCGCTGGTCGAGGAACTGCTCCGCTACGAGCCCCCCGTGCACATCATTCCCTGGCGGGTGGCGTACAGCGACGTCACCGTCGCCGGCACCGTCATCCCTCAGGGCTCGCAGATCATGCTCATGCTGGCCTCAGGCAGCCGCGATCCGAAGCGCTTCCACGATCCGGACCGCTTCGACCCGGATCGGCATGACAACCAGCACCTGGGGTTCGGCAGCGGCATCCACCTGTGTTTCGCCGGCCCGCTGGCCCGGCGGGAAACCCAGATCGCGCTGACCGAGCTGGTGCGCCGGCTCGACCGCCCCAGGCTGGTCGCCGACCCGCCGCCGTACCGGCCCAGCCCCGTTCTTCGGGGTCCGATCCATCTGGACATCGAGCAGGGTGACGGTTGACGCGGCAGCCGAGGTCCCGCAAGCACGTCGAGCAGCAAGAGACGGAGAACGGCCTGTCAGGCGCCGTCAGTGCGGTGCTGACGGGCCCGTGGTGGTCAAGCTCGGCGCCTGGCTCGACAACGTCCGCAAACGTGCCGCGAAACTCCCCGAACAACGCCGCGCAGACCTCGATCAGCTCGGGATGCGCTGGTAGACGCTGCGGACCGCATCACCCACTTCGCGAAGGCCATTCTCGTCCTTCACCACGCATCAGCGTGAGGTTGGAAAAGGCTCCCTACGCTTTCCTGCGGGATGCGGTGAGCCGCCACATCCAGGCCGTCCTCGCTCTGGCCCGCCGCCGCGTCAACGTCCTCTGGGCCCTCCCCCGCGACGGACGGACCTGCGAACTCGTGCCACCCACCGCTCTCGCGGCTTGACAGACCGCATTAGGAATCAGTGCCGTGTAGGTGGCCTCTTCGGCCAGGCCCAATCCCACTCCAGCATCCGGCCCGTCCTCGGGCGTCCGCTGGTCCGTAGCGCCACGGCGGCAGAGCGGACCGATGTGAGGCTGGGGCAAGTGACACGGAGGTCTCTGCCCCCAGGTGGGCGCGATGGCAGCACCTCGGCCTCGGAACTCCACAGTGAGCGCCTTCTGCACCACGCCTTTGAACGTGGCCTATCCCCCTGCTGCCCCGCCTTGTAACCTCTGGTCATATTGTTCACGGAAGGCGAGGGTTCGGACACGCCGTCGCCTGTCTCCGACAGTGGGGCGAATGTCTACCAGCGATTCTGACACATGCGACCTGCCGGCGATCGCATCACCCGGTTTGGTCGGACGCGAGCGCGAACTCGCCGCCTTGAAAGCCGCATTGTCCGACTCGCCGGTGCTCGTACTGGTCGAGGGTGAGGCCGGGATCGGTAAGAGCCGGCTGATCCAGGAACTGCTCGCTGCGCATACTCCGGCCCGGCAGCGGGTGCTGCTGGCGGCATGTCCGGCCGTTCGGCAGCCTTTTACGCTCGGGCCGGTGGTGGATGCGATCCGGTCGGCCACCGAGGATGTCGCCCGGCTCGGCCTGAGCGGGTTGGCGGGGGTGCTGCGGCCGATGTTCCCCGAGTGGGCATCGGCGCTGCCGCCGGCACCCGACTTGGCCGAAGACGCGGCAGCGGCCCGACACCAGCTCTTTCGGGCCATCGAGGAGATCCTCGTACGGCTCGAGATCGGGTTGCTCACGGTTGAGGACGTGCACTGGGCGGATGAGGCCACCTTGGAGTTTCTGCTGTTCCTGGCATCACGTCCGCGACAACAGGTCAGTCTGCTGGTGAGCTACCGCCCGGAGGAAATCGCGCAGGACTCTCTGCTGCTGCGGTTGTCGTCGCGGCAACCGGCGGGGGCGGCGCGGCTGCGGCTGTCGTTGGAGCCGTTGGATGTCCCCGGGACTGCCGCGATGGTGTCCTCGATGCTGGGTGGGGAACGGGTTTCCGACGAGTTCGCGACCATCCTGCACGACCGGACCGACGGGCTTCCGCTCGCGGTCGAGGAGTCCGTCCGGCTGATGTGGAACCGCGCTGATATGACCCGGCAGGGTGATTCCTGGGTGCGGCAGCGACTGAGTGAGATCGACGTACCGCCGACAGTGCGGGACGTCGTACTGGAACGCAGCGCACGGCTCGGCCCGGCGGCGCAGGCTGCGTTGCGAGCGGCCGCCGTACTCGCCGACCCCGCCCCCGAGGAGGTCGTCGTCGAGGTGATGGCTCCGGAAGGCGATCCGGCGAGCAGGCTGGCAGGCCTGGTGGAGGCAGTGGGTTCGGGGTTGCTGAGGGAGGACCAGCGCGGGCTGGTCTCGTACCGGCACATGCTGGCGTGCCGCGCGGTGTACGAGGCGATTCCTGTGCCGCAGCGGCGGGCGATGCACCTGCGTGCCGCACACGTTCTCGAAGACACCACCCCGTCCCCTGTTGCCCAGCTCGCGCGCCACTTCCGGGAGGCCGGCGACACGACGGCGTGGTGCCGGTACGCGGAACAGTCTGCCGACCTCGCCCTCGCCTCGGGTGACGATGCGACGGCGGTCACTCTGCTGCACGATCTGCTGACCAACGCCGGCCTGCCGCCCGCCGACGTGGTCCGGCTGGCCGGTAAGATTCCATTCCACCTGCTCAGCGGGCACGAACGCTACCGCGAACTGATGGACGCCCTCCGCCTCGTGCTGGACACTGGCGGGCCGACGCCGAGCGAAGCGGCGGAGATCCGCTTCCACGTCGCCCGGCTGCTGCAGCAGATGGAGGGGTTCGAGCAGTCCCGGATCGAGATGGAACGTGCGCTGCCCGACCTCGGGCACGACCCGGCGAAGTCAGTTCGCGCAATGATGTTTCTCGGCCTGCCGTACGGGACGACGACACCGGCAGCCGAACACCTCAGGTGGCTGCGGCGCGTGGCGAAGGTGCCGGCCTCGATCGCGCCGGTGGACCGGCTGCCTATCCGGGTCGGACGGGCGAGTGGGCTTTTGCTGCTCGGTGAGGAGGAGGGGTGGGCCGAGGCGGCATTGATCGCCGATGACGCGTCCACCGCCGCGGAAAGGCAGCAGATCACGGTCGGCCGTCACAACGTCGGGCACATGGCGCTGATCTGGGGGAGGTACCCGGAGGCGAGGCGGGCGCTCACGCTGGCCGCAGGAATGACCGACACGTATCAGTACCAGAAGCTCCACAGGAAGGGGCAGGTGACGCTGGCTCAGCTGGACTGGCTCACCGGAGACTGGGACGGGCTGGCCGACCGGGCCCTGTCGCTGGCCGGTGACGAGGAACTCCTGCAGCCGGTGAGCCGCCTGACGCCGGCCTTGGTCACCGGCTTGCTGCATGCGGCCCGCGGCGACCAGGACAGAGCGGACGAGTGTCTGCGGCGCGTCCTTGAACAGGCGGACCGACATGGCGGTGCGGAGTATTCCGTCGAACCTGCCGGCGCCCTGGCCAGGCTCCGGCTCGGCGCCGGGCGGGTCGACGACGTGCTGCAGTTGACCGACGGGCCGATCCGGTTCCTGGAACGCAAGGGCACGTGGATCTGGGCCACCGAACTCGCCCCGGTCCGGGCCGAGGCACTACTCATGGCCGGCCGCATCGACGAGGCCGGCGACTTGGTCGACGCATTCGCAGCAGGAGTGCGTGATCGCCGCGCACCTCGGCCGCACGCCGCCCTGTCGACCTGCAGGGCGATCCTGGCCCAGCATCAGGACGATCCCCTCAGCGCCGCCGAACTGTTCGCGCGTGCGGCCGACGCGTGGCAGGGCCTTCCGCAGCCGTACGACGCCCTGCTCAGCCGTGAGCGACAGGCCCGTTGTCTGCTGCGTGCGGACCAGTCCGATGCAGCTCTCTCCCTCCTTACGGAAACCTTCCAGGGGTTGTCCACCCTCGGCGCTCGTGGCGACGCCGAGCGCGTCATGCACACACTGCGTGCATCCGGTGTCGGGGTGAAGCGCCCGTCGTGGCACGGTGGACGACGAAGCTACGGCGATCAGCTGTCTCCCCGTGAGCTCGACGTAGTCCGGCTGCTCGTCGGAGGCCGGACCAACCGGCAGATCGCCGGTGCCCTCATCCTGTCGCCGAAGACGGTCGCACGGCACGTGGAGACAGCGATGCGCAAGCTCGAGGTCTCGTCCCGGACGGCGCTGGCCGTGAAGGTCGTCGAAGCCGGGGTCGTCGTCGACAGCCCTGCCGGCGCGCACCGTTAACTGACTTCGGCTTGTCAGGGTGACGTTGGGGTGTCGAGGGTCAGGGCGGTGCCGGCTATGAAGCCGTCGAGGGTGTCGGGGCGGTATTGAAGTC
>NZ_JBIASS010000038.1:0-18542 GCF_042890955.1 Streptomyces sp. NPDC001933
CAAGACGCTCGGTTGGAAGACGCCCGCCGAGGCGTTCAACGAGCAGCTACAGTTGCTTCAACAAGCTGGTGTTGCAACGACCGGTTGAATCCGGTGAATACACCTCGGCGTCCTACAACGACCTGTGTGACAGGCTGGGCGTGGTTCAGTCCATGGGGCGTGTGGGGTCTGCGCTCGACAACGCTGCCGCGGAGTCGTTCAACTCGCTGATCAAGGTCGAGTTCATCCACCGGACCCAGTTCACAACCCGAACAGAGGCCCGGTTGAAGATCGCGACCTGGATCGCAGACTTCTACAACACCAAGCGCAGGCACAGCGCAGCTGGCGGGCTTCCACCGGTGGAGTTCGAACTGGTCATCAGTAAGGTTCGGGCTGGCACCCATCAGGAGAGCCAGGCCGCATAAAGGGAAGCTTCTGGAGGCTTTGATCCATGCATGTGGAAGACGTTATGGACTTCCTGGTCGATCACAGGGCGCCCAACGTCGTCCCGGGCTACATCTCCGAGCAGCTCCTGTCCATGTCGTGGATCATCGCTCCCGACGACGTGGCAGGCGTAATCGAGGTGGCGAAGCGCTGGCTGACCTCGGATGACCAGTTCCGTGTTGCCGTCGCGATCGGCTTGGAGAACGAGACGTACCTGGCCGACTCCTGGGAGGAGATCTCCGAACTGGCGGAGCCCCTCAAGGAGAAGTTCCCTTCGGTGGCAGCTGACGTGGATGCGTGGATGGCACGAGCCGAACCCAGCTACGAGAGGCTGAAGAAGGGCTCCTTCTTCGAGCAGGACCAACGGAACACCTGACAGGAGCGTCGCCCAGCGGATCACCGCCTTGGGCAGCGCTGTATGTACGGGCAATCGCGCACAGTAGTCGCGGGTGACGTCCCGGGCAAGTCTCGAGGGGCCGGGTTCGCGAGCGGGCCACTATCAGGAGAACCAGGCCGCACAAGGGAAGCCTCTACGTTTCCGGGGGATTGACAGGTTCGGCTGGAGCGTCGTGATCGTTGGCGGTGGCCGAGAGGTGCTCGCCGCGGGAGGTCTGGCAGAAGACATCGAGGATTATCAGGTTCGCGACGGTGACCATGAGGGTCTGGGCGACTTGGATCATCGGCGGCGACCCGTCCACCATCGATAGAGTGCGGTTCCCAGACCGACCGGGAAGCCGCCATGCCACTGACACACCAAGACTTGCTCAACTGGGCCACCGAGGAGCACATCGAGAGGGCAGGCCTCCACATCGTCGCCGGCTGGGACATCCCCGCCGATCACAAGGCGATGCTCGTCGAGGTCGGCATCCCCCGATGCGACCTTGTCGATCGCGCCGCCTACCAGCCCGGAACCGCCCCGGCACTGACCCCCCTCAACGGACCCGCGCTCTATCGCCTGACCGTCGCCGACCAAGACAGCACCACCGCCCCTGGTCTGTCCTTCGGAGCACAGCCCGACACCGGAGCCGTTTATTGCATGCTCAACGCCGAGGAAGCCTGGTTCACCAACTCCTCCATCCCCCTGTGGCTGCAATCACTGCACCTATACGGAGACCGAGCCAACCACTGCGACCTACTCATCGACCCCGACACCCACGACGAGGAAGCAGTCCGGGCGGAGCTTCAACGACTCGCGGACGACATCAAGGAGCTCGACCCGCCAGCGTTCGCTGGGTACCTCGGCTTCATCTGGCCCGAATATCTCGACCGCTGGTTGTACTGACCGCCGGGCAACGATCACCCGGCACAAGGGCAACGATCACCACACCTCCAGCAACACCGCAGATCACGTCAACTCGGGAACACCCGATCAGTTGTTGTTCACGCGAGCCATGTACTGCCGGATCGCAGCCAACTTCGCCTCGAACTTGGGGTCGTTCCAGCGCGCGGTGAAGATGCCTGGAAGTACGAGAGTTCTGCTGTGCGCGCGGAGAACGCGCACGTAGGACCATGTGCCGTTCCGTCCCGTGCGGGATCGCTTCTCGACGCTCACGACCTCGCACCAAGGGACTATCCGATGTCTGAAGAGGGTTCGGAACTCCATGCCCCTTGGGGTGAGGAGCGTCGCGCCTGTCGCCTGATTGACCATGGAAAGCAGCACGAGGCAGGAGAATGCGACGACGCCACCGATCCACCACCATCGCTCGGCGGCTGGTGTCGTGAGTCCAGCCGCCACCGCCGTACCGATCAAGGTCAGCATCACGAACCCAGCCCGCCACGAGTACCGACTTCGCTCGTCAGCATCGAGTTGGATCCGCGTCTGAAGTGGCACAGCCCGGATGCTACTGGTCCCCGAACTCAGACACGTGTGTGTTCGTGGCAGACGCCGACTGCCCGGCCGCGAGAGGACGGTCGAGGACGTGGTGGCCTGTGTTGGTGCGATCACGACCGAGATCGTTGGTGACGTTGGACGAAAGCTGCGGCAATCATCACTGCCAAGGTGGTGTTGGCGGCGCTCCAGAACAGGAGCTTGGAGTTCGCCCCGTTGACCGTCCGCAACTCCCCGTCGGCATGGCGACAGAACGAGTCGGGCGGAAAGTACTGCGAGACGGGAGTGCCGCGCGTGCCGTAGCAGGGCGAGGTCTCAGGAAACAGGCTCGGCTGAGCGCGCTGTGAGAGAGCCCAGCCGACCAACACGGTCAGCCAACCTGCCAGCAAGAAGACGATCAGGATCCAACTGGGCACCTTCGCGCGCCGTCCCAGCAGCCACACCAAGGCGGTTGGTATGCCGATGACGGCCGGCGCAGCGAGCAGCAAGATCAGAGCCATGATCCTGTCACCATACTGATCAAGGATTCGGCGGACCGGGCCTGCGCGCTGGTACAGCGGGCATGCCTAGAAGGGTCGGCCCTCCTCGGCTGGACTCCAGCTGTCTGATCTTGTTCTCTGCGCCGGCGAGGCTGACCTGTAGCCCTTCAACTTCCCCGAGCCAGCCCTCGTTCTCTGCTTCGACGATCCGGCTGACCAGGTTGTCCCGGATCTCAACCAGCCGACTGTGCTGGGCAGGGTCGGGGCGCAGGAGGGAACACCGGACGCAAGGTTATCCGAACTACCCAGTGCACGGACCGACGGGGCCGCTCGCAGGCGAGTTGCTAAAAGTAGTGGGCGACAATCTCGGCGCCCCGAAGTGTCCGGGCGTGTCGCGCCGCCGACTCCTGCAGGGGCGCCGTGACTGGGTGTCGTGGGACAGGGGTGGACGACGCTGACTGGGGTGCGGCGGCGGGCAGGGATCAGTCGAAGTTGAGGCGGCGTCCCCATTCGCTGCTCCACCCACCGCGCCAGACGGCTAGTCCCGCGTAGGTGAAAATGCAGCCGACGCCAATGCCCCATTCGTCGCCTTCGTAGCGGATGGCGGCATCCGTGAGAGCAGTGCGGAGTCCGTCGAGGGGGATCACGGTGAAGGCATCGCTGCGCTCGTCGGGGCAGTGCTGGACCTCGATCCAGCCTTTGCGGACGAAGGGCAGCAGCGGGGCGAGTTGCCGGTCCACCCAGGCAAGGCGCTCGGCGCTGTCCAGGTCGTCCGGCGGATCCTCCCAGATGCCGAACGCCCCGGTGAGCATGCCGCTCGCCTCGGCCGCGCAGACCAGGACTTCGCGTTCCTCAACGCTCAGCTCGTCCCAGGTGGGAAGCGCGCTGGTGTCGGCAGTCGGATGTGCGCCGTCGAACCAGTGCTCGCGCACGTGCTGCGGGGCGGCGAGGCTGAAGCGGCGGTGAGGGCGGGCGGTCCACAGCCAGTTGGTCGGATCGGTGAGGACCTCGTGGAGTTCGGGCCCTGCCACCAGGACAGGGGCGACGGCGCGGTGGCTTTCCCCCTCGTGGACGGTCAGTAGCCCGCGTTCGGCGAGATCGAGGGCCACGTCGGCGAGCTGTGGGACCAGGGCGCGTTGCTCGTCCTCTGTGAAGCTGCGCAGGGGCGGAGCCTGTGCAGCACCGGCCCAGCGAAGTGCCACGCCATAGTTCTGGACTACCCCGGCCAGGGAGTACCCCGAGATGGCACGACGCATGAGTGTCTGTTCGGCGATCGTCAGCGAATCCCAGGCGTGCATGACGTGCATGCTCTCACTGCGAGCGGCCTGAGCCATAGCTGATTATCCGGCCAGGCCGGCCATCAGCCCAGGTGAGGGGCCTGGCTCCCGCTAGTCGTCACCCAGCGCGAGCAGTATCGCGAACTGCTCGCTGTTGGTTCCGGCAACCACGACATCGATGCCGTGTCGGGTGACGGGCGTCCATGCGCGGCCGTTGTCCATGCCCTCCATGTTCGTGACCCAACTGGTGCCCGGGCCAAGCGGCTTCGCCACCCGCGTAGCCGCCCGCTTCGCGTGATCACGGTCACGGAGAAGGATTCGCGAGTAGACGAGATCGAAGGCCGACAGGTCAGTCATCAACTCGATGGCTCCGGCGGCGTCGACGGGCTCAAGCGCTGCCTCGATCTCACGGGCAGACGCGGGGCCGACCGCTCCCGCGACGGCCTGATGCGCCCAGTCGTCCTGCGCGATCATGACGAGGTCGAAGACCTGCTCCGCGATGGTGGTCTCGGATACCGCGCCGCACCTGGAGTAGACATGGCTCGATGCCGCCAGTGATCCCAGCAACGGCGCGATTTCCTCCAAGATCTCCATCCAGGCATCCTGCCAGGCCCCGCTCCATGAGCGGCCCGCATGTCGCTGGCCGACGACCAACTGACCTCAGTCCTCAAGCTCAGCGCTGCTTCGTCCGGCATCGCGGCGGAAGTCGGGCATGCCGAGGTGGACGGCTGGGCTGCACGCTCGCGCATGGCCTCCAGCTTCTGCCTGGCGGCGGCCATGGTGGTCTCGATGGCGGCGACCTCGCCGAGCCAGTCCTGGTCCTTGGCCTCCTGGAGGCGGCCGATGAGGTTGGCGTGGATCTCCTGGGGGCGTGGCATTTGGGCTGGGTCCACGAGCAGTAGGGGGCATCTGACACAAGCGTTTTCGTGCTGGCACGGCGTCGCGTAGTCGCGGCCGCAGGTTCCCAGGGCGACCTTGCGGAGTTCGAAGTGGGTCAGGAATTCGTCCCACTCGGTGGCGGTGAGCTCGCGGTACTCCTCGCTGGGCCGCTCGGTTCTGCGGCGGGCGATGAAGGCCCGGTGATGGGAGATCACGTCTTCCGGGTAGATCGCGGCATAGCCCATGGTCGTGTTCAGAGCGGCGTGGCCGCAGATCTTCGCGGCGATGTGCGGGGGCAGTCCCGAGCGGATGGCGTCGGTCACGAAGATTCTTCTGAAGTCGTGGGGGCGCCATTCGAGCGGGTCGCCGGCCACGGTGATCTGGGCGGACTGCGAGGTCGCGACCGCACGCCTTCGAGCGGATCGTGACCGGCAACCCCGAACACACCAGCGGCGCCCTGTCCGTCTCCACGCTGTGCACGGAAGCGGCTATCTCGCGCGCCACCTACTACCGTTCCCCCCTGGCGAAGATCATCACCGGACTGCTCCGGACACCGGACGCGCCCCGACCGCAGACCGGCACCCTGACGGCGGACATCGCCCGCCTCAAGAAGGCGGACCGCACGCTGCGCTCCCAACACGCGGCCGAGCAGCGGGAGGCACGCGCCACCATCGCCGCCTACGCCAACCACATCCAGACGCTGAGCCTGCGGAACGCCGAACTCGCAGCGG
The DNA here is from genome assembly GCF_042890955.1 of Streptomyces sp. NPDC001933. Lineage (NCBI taxonomy): Bacteria > Bacillati > Actinomycetota > Actinomycetes > Kitasatosporales > Streptomycetaceae > Streptomyces > Streptomyces sp. NPDC001933. Next base: position 5,618 of record NZ_JBIASS010000038.1, read on the forward strand.
AGAACGCCACCCTGCGCGAAGCTCTAGGCCAGGGCGGCACCGTGGCCTCCCTCCCTGTGACGCGTTGAATGTTGCCGGAAGGACTGCCGCAACCAGGGCCTGCCACCTGTCTTACTTCGGCTCACCCGCCCACCCCGGCAGCAGCGCAGGGTCGGACACAGGGGCGGCGAGCATCGGTTCCGGCAGTGTCCACGTCACAGCCCATGCCTTCCACCCAGCCCGCCCGTCGGCAAACCGAGTGCGCGTACGCACCCGACTACCGGCCCGACCACGGCAGGTCAGCGCACTACAACACCTCGCCGGGGGCTGTGTGCTGAGCTCCTGGCGCACGTCCAGGCAGCGCAGCCGGACACCGGGCTGCCCGGATCCCGTGTCGTACGGTCTGATGTCGCGGCCGCCCACCGTCCGCAACGGATCTCACCGAACCCAGCGGTGCCGCCGGTACGGCCGAAAGATCTGAACCAATACCGGGAATCAGGCCGCGATGAGCTCCTGCTCGCGGTCCGGCGTCTTGACCTTGGGCTTCTTGTTCGGCAGCGAGAGCCGGAAGACCTTGCGCCACGCGGAGAACACCTGCTTGGGCAGCGGCCCGGTGACGTACTCCAGCTCGTACTTTTCGAACAGTGCGCGCACCTTCACCGCGACCTCGGCGTACCGGTTGCTCGGCAGGTCCGGGAACAGGTGGTGCTCGATCTGGTGCGACAGGTTGCCGGTCATGAAGTGCATGGCCCTGCTGCCGCTGATGTTCGCCGAGCCCATCATCTGGCGCAGGTACCACTGGCCGCGCGTCTCGCCCTTGATCGACCGGCGCTCGAAGACCTGCACGCCCTCGGGGAAGTGCCCGCACATGATCACCGAGTGGGACCAGATGTTGCGGACCAGGTTCGCGGTGAACGTGGCGGCGAGCGTGGTGAGGAATGACGGGCCCGACAGCAGCGGGTGGATCACGTAGTCCTTGAGCACCTGCTTGCGGATCTTGCGGCCCACGGCCTTGGCCCGCGCGCGGAACTCCGGGTTCTTGCGGCGGCGCTTGTGCAGGTTCTTGCCGAGCTCCAGGTCGTACGCTGCGATGCCGTACTCGAAGAAGCAGGCGTTGATGAAGTTCCACAGCGGCTGGCCGAGGTGGAACGGGTGCCACTTCTGGTCCTCGTCGACGCGCATGATGCCGTAGCCGAGGTCGTTGTCCTTGCCGATCACGTTGGTGTACGTGTGGTGCAGCTCGTTGTGCGAGTGCTCCCACTGCTCGGACGGCGAGACGTGATCCCACTCCCAGGTGGTGGAGTGAATCTTCGGGTCTCGCATCCAGTCCCACTGGCCGTGCAGGACGTTGTGGCCGATCTCCATGTTGTCCATAATCTTCGCCACGGACAGACCGGCGGTGCCGAGCAGCCACGCGGGCGGGAAGATCGAGAACAGCAGCACGCCCCTGCTGACCAGCTCGATCTTGCGCTGCGCCGAGATGACCTTGCGGATGTAGGCGGCGTCTTTCTCGCCGCGGCTGGCGATCACCTCGTCGCGGATCGCGTCCAGCTCGCGGCCAAGCTCCTCGATCTGCTCCGCGGTCAGGTGGGCGGTGGGGTCGATGGCGGTCAAGGTGCTCCTACCGTTCGATGTCGCAGGGGCCCGCCGCGGCGGACACGCAGGTCTGGATGAGGACGCCCGGCTCGGCCTCGGTGATCTCGCCGGTGCGCAGGTCGCGGACGGCGCCCGCCTTGAGCGGCGTGATGCAGCCGAAGCAGATGCCCATGCGGCACCCGGAGGGCATGAGCACGCCGGCCTCCTCGCCGATGTCCAGCAACGGCGTGGCGCCGTCCGCGTCGACGGTCTTGCCGGTGGCGCTGAACGTGACCTCGCCGCCGTCGCCGGCGACGACGACGCTGGGGCGGAAGCGTTCGGTGTGCAGGCGCTCTTGTACGCCGTGCTCGGTCCAGTGCTCTTCGGCGGCGTCGAGCAGGCCCGCGGGCCCGCAAGCCCAGGTCTCGCGCTCGGCCCAGTCGGGCACGAGTTCGTCGAGACGGGCGATGTCGAGCATGCCGTCTGTGTCGGTGTGCACCTCGGTGAGCCGCAGCTTCTTGTCCGCGACCAGGTCGTGCAGTTCGTTGCGGAAGATCACGTCTTGCGGCTGTGGCGCGCAGTGGACCATGACGACGTCGTCGAACTCGATGTCGCGCAGCATGCCCATCACGGGCGTGATGCCGCTGCCGGCCGTCAGGTAGAGCACCTTGGCGGGGTTGGCCTGCGGCAGCACGAAGTCACCGGTCGGCTGGTCGAGCTGGATCAGCGTGCCCGGTTTCGCCCTGCGGACCAGGTGGTTGCTGACCTTGCCGTCCGGGATCGCCTTCACGGTGATCGTGACGCGGCCGTCCTGGCGGTTTGTCGGCGAGGTGATGGAGTAGGCACGCCACAGGCGCACCCCGTCGACATCGACCCCGATCCGCACGTACTGACCGGCTGTGTGGCCGCGCCAGCCCCGTCCCGGCCTGATCACGATGGTCGCGGCGTCACCCGTCTCGGGGTGCACGGCTTCGATGCGCCCACGCAGGTCAGCGCCCGCACGCAGCGGGCTGACCAGGTCGAGGTAGTCCGACGGCAGCAGCGGCGTCGTGACCATCTCCAGCAGTTTCCACGCCCTGCTGCGGAGGGCTGCACTCGTCATGACTCCAGCTTGCTGCGCCTCAAGGCGTAAAGTCCTGACCGCAGGACGTAAATCTGGTCGGCTGAATTGTTCGCAGGGAACAAAAACGTGAGCCATGCAATCCGGAGGGCCAGCGAACTGGCCCTGGATGAGACGACGGTCACCGCACTTCGGGCCGCGCTGAAGACCACCGCCGACGAGGTCGTCCAGGCGATCATCGACGAGGTCCCTCCCTACGCCAACGCTCTTTCGGGCCGCATGGGCGGCACCATCCGCCGAGCCGTCCGCACCGCCCTGGGGCACTACCTGGACCTCGCGAGCGGGAACGCCACAGGCGGCGACGCCGGTGACGCCTACGAGCTGGGCCGCGGTGAGGTGCGCGACGGCCGTTCGATGGACGCCCTGCTCAGCGCCTACCGCGTCGGCGCCCGCGTGGCCTGGCGATGCCTAGCAGCGGGTGCCGTACCCGCAGGTCTGCCCGCCGCCGAGGTCGCCAAGTTCGCCGAGCTGACCTTCGCCTACATCGACGAGCTCTCCGCCGCGAGCGCCGCGGGCCACGCCGACGAACTGGCCGCCCGGGGCAGGGCCCACGAGCGCCACCTGGAACACCTGGCCCGCGACCTCCTCGCCGGCGCGAGCCCGGACGTGCTGCTGGCCTCTGTTCAACGGGCCGGGTGGCAGCCTCCGGTTTCGCTGACCGCGGTTCTGCTGCCCGCCGCCCAGGCCCGACCTGCCTACCGCGCGCTCGACCCGAGCACCCTCGTCCTCGACGATCTGCCGGACGCCACCGGTGTGCTGCTCGTCCCCGATGCCGACCGATCACATCTCTTGCGGCAGCTAACCGACCGCACCGCCGTGGTCGGCCCGGCCCGGCCATGGACTCGTGCGTCCGCCTCGTACGCACGAGCCGTACGCGCGCGCTCCCTCTCCTCTGATATTCGCGACACCGAGGACCACCTGCCCGAGCTGGTGCTGAGCGCCGACGTGGACGCGTTCGCAGACCTGCGTGCCCGATCTCTCGCACCGTTGCGGACCTTGCCTGTCGCGACCGCACGGCGGCTGGAGGAGACGTTGCGGGCGTGGCTGCTCCACCAGGGCAGGCGGGACGAGGTGGCGGCGGCGTTGTTCGTCCATCCCCAGACGGTCCGGTACCGGATGTCGCAGCTGCGGGAGCTGTTTCCGGATCTCGCATCGCCACACCGGGTCCTTGAACTGACGCTGGCGGTCGGTCTTCGGGTCAGCTGACGCGTACTTCGACCGTCCACGACTGTGTCCGCGAGCGGTCCAGGAATCGTGCCTCGTTCTCGGTGCCATCAGCTGGCTCATGCGGCCCGGGGAAGAGCGGTATTAGCCGGCTGAGACCGGGGGTTGATGTGAAGACCAGGCAAGGCCTCGGGAAGCCCGTCGGGGGCGCTGTCTCTGAGAAGCGCGGTGGCGGATACGGTTCGACTGGATCCGGTGGACGATGCGCACCGGCCCGCTCGTCGACGCGCTCATCGAGCATCTGGTAGGTGATCTGGGCCACTATGCCCTGGAAAACAGCTTTCATGTCGTCGTGGAGGGCGCTGTCCTGGCACGAGCTGCCCCATGGGCGCGCGGCGGGCTGCAGCTGGGTGACCGGCGGGGCGACCAGGCCGGGTCACCAGGGGCGGAGGGCCGGGCCGCTCGCGCCGGGGACCACCGTGGTTCTGCGACGGCCACGTGCCTCCCTTCCGACAGGTCAACCGGACGACCGACCGGGCCGGCCTGGCACACCGCGCGAGGGATGATGGGGATGGAATGACGGAACGTGAGGTCAGGAGCTTTCATGACGAAGCGGGTTCACCGACCCCGTGAGGACGCGGAGTTCAATTTCATCCTCGGGATGAGCGGAGTTCCGGTCCTCGCATACTTCACCGGGACATGGCCCAAGGCAATCGAGCCCTGCCGGGTGATGGACCTCGTCGTGGGTGGCATCGCCGACGACTACACGGGCCGCCTGACGGCCGTCCGCGCCGACATCACGCGTTGTCCGGCCGCAACCGAGCGATACGGGATCACCGGAGCCCCGTCCTACGTCCTGCTAAAGGAGGGAGAGGCGGTGGCGCACGGCACAGGGCCTATGACCATCACCGAGGTACGGAAGTTCCTGGACGGCCACCTCTGAGCGGCCGCTGCGGCACGTGGCCGCGACGCCCGTCACGCCCGGCTCCACCGAGGCGCGTCGGGCGGTCCGTACGGGCCTACCGTGGACGAGCCCCGTCTGGGGCTTGCAGAATCTGGCACGCCTCGATGTCCGGCTCCGCCAAGGCGATCATCGCCTCTTCTCGGGTGAGGAATCCGCCCTCGACCGAGTACAGGGCACAGTCCCCGCGGTGCACCAGAGCTGCCGACGCCGCCGCTCCTGCTCCTCCTGGACCTCAAGCTCCCGCACCCGGTTCCGGGCCTTGCGTAGTTGCCACTCCAGCCACTCGACCAAGGCCCGGTTCTTGTCCAGGTCGGATATCCCGCCGGGGCCGGACACGGCTACGCCTCGTCCTCGGCCGGCTCGTGGGCGTGCTTGAGCGCCATGCGGGCCGCGACACGGTCGCCGGCTTCGACGGATTCCCAGAAGGGGTGGGTGGACACGGTGATGCTGAGCTCCAGGAGCCGGGCGCGGAAGCGGGTGACTTCCGCGGCCTGGTCCTCGGTGTATCCGGGACTGGCCGGCTTCGAGGAGATGTAGTTGCTGTGGAGCTGCTTGTCGCTCTCCCAGCCGGGCATCGGCTCGGCCGACCACGGCAGGGTGGTGGCGTACTACTCGTATGCGGTGCGGGTCTCGTGAAGGGCGAGCTGGGCATCGCGCAGATCTTGCGGGAAGGGGAAGGTTTTCGGCACGCCCCGAATGGCACTTCTGTTCGAATATCGGATGCGAATGACGCGCCGAAACCTCACAAAACGGCGCATTCGGGTGTCCTGCGCCGGTGAAGGTTGAGTGTTGTCACCGAAGATTGGTGACTGGTGGGTTGTGCCGTCGAAGGTTGATCATTCGGTGGACGGGTCGGCCCCGACCGGGATGCCGGTCGGGGCCGTGGTGATGCGGAAGCGGCTGGGTGAGCCGGTTCAGTAGAGGTAGCTGGTGTTGCCGCCGAGAGAGGCGGCTACGGTCTTGTAGCCGGTATGGGGCAGGGAGATGTCGACCGGAGTCGGGTTCTCGGTGATGTCACCGTCGCCGATCTGGCCTTCACTGTCGTGGCCCCAGGCGATGACCCGGTCGGCGAAGACGGCGAGGCTGTGCCGGGCGCCTGCCGCCAGCACCTGGGCTCCTGCGAGGTGTTTGACCTCGACGGGCGCGTTCAGGTTCGTGCGGGAGGTGACTCCATCGCCGGCATCTCCACGGATCTGAGAGTACTGGTCGTTGCCCCAGCCCCAGACGGTCCCGTTCCCGTCGGTTGCGAAGTTGGTCCAGGCGCCGACTGTGATGGAGGTGATGTTCTCCAGCAGGTCGACGTCGACGGGGAGCGTGGCGGACTTGGTGGAGGAGTTGCCGAGCTGGCCGTAGAGGTTGTAACCCCAGGACTTGACCGTGCCGTCGGCGGTCAGCGCGAGGGCGTGGTGGCCGCCGGCCGCGATCCACACAATGTTCTCCAGGCCCTGGACCTGCCGGGGTACGGAGCTGGTGGCGCGGGTGCCATTGCCGAGCTGGCCGTGGATGCCGCGGCCCCAGGCGTACACCTTGCCGTTCTCCAGGAGTGCGAGGCTGAAGTCGGCGCCGGCCGAGATCTGCTTGACCTTGGGCATGCCCTGGACGCGGTCGGGGACCGTACGGCTGTCGCCGGTGCGGTTGTTGCCGAGCTGGCCGTACGCGTTGTCGCCCCAGGAGTAGACCTGGCCGCCGGTGTCGAGGGCGAGGGCGTGCCTTCCGCCCGCCGCGATGTCCTTGATGTTGGCCAGGCGGGGGACGGTGGTGGGCACGGCCTGGCTGGTGTTGCTGCCGATGCCGAGCTGGCCATAGGCGTTGGAGCCCCAGGACTTGACCGTCTTGTCGGTACGGGTGAGGGCGAACGAGTCGGCGGACGAGGTGCCACCGGCCGAGACCTGGTCGACGTCGCCGCGGAAGAGACTGGTGACCGAGGACGGACTGAGGCTGTCGCTCAGGGTGCCGTTGCCGAGCTGCCCCACCCGCCCCGCGCCCCACGCGAGAACGGTGGGCTGATTTTCCGCATTCTCAATCAAATCGGACATCAGAGGGCGTTTAGGGCTAGCCTATGTCGTTAAGTGAATTTTGCGATCGACGACTTTCACAGCGTTTGCCCCATGCGTGCACCTTCGCGCGCGTCGAGCCGTTGACCCGGCCGCCCGTTTGCTCCGCTTCTTGTACGTGAAGTCCGTCTGGTTTGAAGATGCGGAAGAAACGCCCAACGGGCAGCGGAACGACATCGTCCGCCGCGTCCATGTCAACGCTACGACGTGAGTCAGCGCAAGCCGTACCCCAGCGACCTGCCCGACGCCCGATGGGCCTTGATCGAGCCGACGTTGACGGCCTGGAGGAAGGCCCGGCTCGACCGCAGGCCCACTGGCCGGCCGGCCAAGGTCGACCTCCGCGACGTGTTCAACGCGATTCTCTACGTCAACCGCACCGGAATCCCCTGGAAATACCTCCCACACGACTTCCCAAACCACGGAACCGTCTACGCCTACTATGCCGCCTGGCGCGACGAGGGAATCCTTGCCCAGCTCAACTACGACCTGACCGGTCTGGCCCGCGTGAAAGAGGGCCGAAAACCCGAACCGACGGCCTCCGTCATCGACACCCAGAGCGTGAAGACCTCCACCAACGTGCCCCTGACCAGCCAGGGAACCGACGCCGCGAAGAAGATCGTAGGCAGGAAGCGAGGCATCCTCACCGACACGATCGGCCTGCTCCTCGCAGTGACCGTCACTGCCGCGAGCCTCTCGGAAAACGCCGTAGGAATACGCCTTCTCGACCAGGCGAAGAAGACCTACCCCAGCATCTCCAAGAGCTGGGTCGACACCGGCTTCAAGAACGCCGTGGTTGAGCACGGCGCAGATCTCGGAATCGACGTCGAAGTCGTCAAGAGAAACCCCGGAGTTCGCGGCTTTCATGTCGTTAAAAGACGCTGGGTTGTCGAGCGAAGTCTGGGTTGGATCATGATGCACAGGCGCCTCGCCCGCGACTACGAGACCCTCCCGGCCAGCTCCGAAGCGATGATCCATATCGCGTCGATCGACAACCTCACCAAACGCATAACGGACGAGACCACCCCACCTGGCGAGGAACTTACTAGGGCATAAAGAGCAATCTGCCTAGATCAAACGCCCTCTCAGAACTGCCTCGTGGGTGTGCCCGGCGCTCTCGAAGTCGAGACGCTTGTCGTAGGCGGTCAGGAAATCTGCCCCTGGAACCTCTGCCCGCTCCTCGGGGAAGGGAGCGGGGACCTCCATGTCGTCCTCTTCTTGAAGGGCGAACGCATGGAACTCCACGGACACCCGAACTTCTTCGCGCGCCACCAACTCGGCCACAGAGAACTCCCGTATCTCCCGCTACCGTCGCAGGAACTCTATCCGGTGGCGACGGCCGCGCTGCCGGCTCCGCCTCACCCAGGATCGCGACTGCCTGTTCCGCTGGCACGGCGGAGGGGGGGGGGGCCCAAAGTGGGGGGCCCCCCCCCCCCCCCCCCGGCCGCGGGGCGGCGGCCGCCCCCCCCCCCCCGTCCCCTTGGGCTCTGCCCGGGCGGGGGGGGGTGGGGCCCCCCCTTGGGGCGCCCCCCCCCCTCCGCCGTGCCAGCGGAACAGGCGGGAGGCCCATCCCGCCGAATACGGCGCGGGCGATGCCGCGACGCATGGGCTTGTCTGCGCCGGGTAGGAGAGGCACACCAAGGCGGGCTGCGATACGTGGGCAGCGTCGGCACCGGATGGAGCGACACCGAACGCACCACACTCGTCGCCCTGCTCAAAGTCGCCGCGATCGACGAGTGCCCCTTCGACAACGCACCGGGCGTGGCCGGAGCACGATGGGTCCTGCCACGCCTGGCCGGCGAGGTCCGCTACACAAGCGGGACCAGAGCGGGGCTGCTGCGGCACCCCTCTGGCACCGGCTGCGCCCCGACCTCGCCCCAGACGACATCACCTGACCCCGCCGCTGTTCTACTGCGCCTGCAGTCCCGTCTGCGAACTACAGATCTGGCAAGGCTCGAGGAGGCAGGTTTTCTGTCGCCAAGGTCGACGGCGGAGGCGGCGTACCGGGGAGGGGGTAGCGTTCCGGCATGACGTCAGCGCTGCCTCGGTTCCCGCCGTATCCGATCCGTGGCGTGTGTGTCCTGCATCAGAAGCAGAACTGCGCGCCGCATTTCGCGGAGATAGAGGTGGATTTCGAGCCCGCAGCCGAGGGCTTCGCCTTCGAGGCAGCCCAAGAGCTGACGGTGGAGTACGAACCTGCCGAAGACCTGCCACGCTTTTTCGCCGCTGCCGCTGCGGGGATCGAGGAGCAGCTGAGCTTGCCCGAGCACGGAGTTGTGATCGCCACTCGGGTGGTACTGCGGCGTGCCCGCGCCGATGCGTTCGGCTCTCACGAACTGGCCTTCAAAATCGCGGGCTACCTTGCCGCCCGCAAAGCTTTGGCGTGCGGGTCGCCCGCGACTCCGAGCTCTGTTCCTGGCCGGGTTCCGGCTCCGGGCTCAGGCCGCGGCAGGCAGGGTGGTCGTGCCGGTAATCTGGTCCCAGATCGCTAAGGGCATCCGCCAGTAGGTCAGCGGATGCGAGGGCTTCGAGGGCGGGTGTCCCAGCGGTAGAGGGTCCAGGCGCGTCGGATCAGGCAGCGAATGGTGATGATGGTGCTGGTCATGGCGATGAAGAACTCGACGGCATCCTTTCGCCGTTCGGTGCAGCGGCGAGCTTGCCGAAGTTGTTCATCCAGGAGTTCGTGCACTCTACCACCCAGCGTCCGCCGGTCTGGATCGGGGCTTTCGCCCCGCGCTCGGCGATCCGGGCGGTGATCTCCCTGTCGGCCAGGTCGTCGTGAACGATCTGGTAGTCGTAGCCGGCATTCAGGGTGAGGCGCGAATGCTCGGGCAGTGGCCCAAGGACTGTCTCCAGGGCGGTGAAGCGGTCGAGGGTAGCGGGCAGCAGAGTATGGTCGCGAGTGTTGGCCGGTGCCGGCTCAGTGATCAGCGGTATGCCGGACCGGTCAGTCAACTGCGAGCACTTCAGGCCGAGTTTGGCCCGGTCGACCGGGCTCCTTCCGGCGTGCTCACCGCCCGAAGGTGCCTTGGTGATGCAGCCGTCAGCGGACAGCTGCTCGAGTTCGAGGCCGACCATGCGGTCATAGGCGGCGAGCGCGAGCAGTCGCAGGGTCTCCATCACACCGGTGGCGATCCACTCGTCGCGGCGACGGCGCAAGGTGGTGGCGGAGCAGTGCTCGTCCGCGGCGCGTTCGTAGCCGCAGCCGAAGATCAGGACCTGGACCAGGCGGTCGAAGACCACCGCATCGCTGATCCGCGGGTTGTGGCAGCCCCAGGGGTGACGCTCCATACGAGTGGGCAGCAGGGCGAGGAACTGGTCGCGGATCGGGTCGAGAATGCATGATGGGACGGCAGGCACAGCCCGCAAGGGCAAGCACGGCGGCCGGCCACCCGTCATCACCGAGGACATGCTGCACACCGTGCTCCGCCGCCGTGCGAGCGGCGAGTCGGTCGAGCAGATCCAGCCCGACCTGATCATCCCCACCGGCAAGCGCAAGGGGCAGGCCCCCAGCATCGCGAGCATCTACCGGGCGCTCGCCGAGCACGAGAAGCAGGAGGCGTACCACGAAGCCGTCGCCCAGGCGCACGCCGACTTCGCCGACCTCCAGGACGCCGACGACTTCCCCCGCCCCCGCCGAGTACGCATCCGGCGGCCGGACGACCCGCTCACCCCGACACCAGCCGGACCATGATCAATCTCAGCGGCACTTTCTGTACCGCAACTACTCCACCCGCACCTGTGCCGGTCTGCGGCGGAGACGGCGGGTTTCAATGCGAGTGGGGAACTGATGGTTGTGCAGAGGCGTCCTGTGCTAACAGTTGAAGGCCATCCAAACTGCTGAGGGCGCACGTTCATCGGCTACGAGGAGGGGGCGAGTGGGTGTGTCGCGACGTAGGAAGATCGCGGTCATGGTGGCGGCGGTCGTGTTGACCGTGTCGACGCCGTTCTTCTGGCTGCTGGACAGCCCGGATACCGGCCAACTGGTTGCCGCCTCAGTCCAGGGCGCCACTGGTATTGCCGCCCTGGTTTGGGCACTGATGCAGTCCTCGGCCACCCCACAGCCTGGGGTTGTGGTGGTCGATACCGGGAAGGCCAAGGCCACCGGTGGAGGCCGGGCGTCTACCGGCGTGCGACGCCCGCAGGAGGCCGGGAGCGGGGCGGTTCGGGCGGAGCGAACCGGGGACGCCACTGCGGACGGGCCTGACAGCAGCGCAAGCACTGGTATCGACTTCAGCTGACCGGGCCGGAACGGCCAGAGCGGGTGGGAGGTTTCTGTCCGATGGCGCGATGGCCCAACCGCCGCCCCGAACCGGACAGTGACCCCAACACTGATTCCGAGGTCGCGGACGCAAAACGCGAGCCGTCGGTCACCGCCGCGGACACCGGCACCGCCACCGCCCGTGATGGCGCCACGGCGGTGACCGGTTACACCGGACCGGACCCAGGCACCACCGGCCCGGTGCACGTGTGCCATACGGGAGACGCCACCGCCAGTGAGGGCGGCCTGGCCAACACCGGGTACTTGACGGTCGACCGCTTCACCCTGGTGCAGCAGGCCGCGCCGCGCACACCCGCCACCTGGCCGCACCAAGTCGGCGTACTCCCACCCCGCGCCCAGTCCTTCCAGCACCGGGCCGAAGCCGACCAGCTGCGCGCGGCGGTCGACAGCGGGGGCACCGCGGTGCTCACCCAGGTACTGACCGGGACCGGCGGGGTGGGCAAGACCCAACTGGCCGCCGACTACGCCCGCACTGCCTGGGACAACGGCGAGGTCGACGTACTGGTGTGGATCAGCGCGAGCAGCCGCTCAGCGATCACGGCCGGCTACGCACAGGCCGGCGTAGAGATCCTTGCCGCCGACCCCGCTGATCCGGAGCAGGCCGCGCGGGCGTTCCTGGCCTGGCTGGAACCCAAGGCCGAACAGAAACCGTGCCGGTGGCTGGTCGTACTCGACGATGTCGCGGATCCTGCCGATATGCGCGGCTGGTGGCCGCCCACCAGCCGCCACGGCCGCGCCCTGGTCACCACGCGCCGCCGCGAAGCCGCCCTGACCGGCGCCGGCCGACGCCGGGTCACCGTGGGTTTGTTCACCCCCCAGGAAGCCGCCGCCTACTTCACCGCCGTACTCGCCGCGCACGACCGCCACGAGCCCACCGACCAGATCAACAGCCTCGCCGCCGACCTGGGATACCTGCCCCTTGCCCTGGCCCAGGCCGCCGCCCACATCGTCGACGCGGACCTGACCTGCGCCTCCTACCGGGAGCTGCTGGCGGATCGGATCAGGAAACTGGCCGACCTGCTGCCGGAGCCCGGTGCACTGCCCGACGACCAGACCGCCACCGTGGCCGCCACATGGTCCCTGTCCATTGAACGCGCCGACCAACTCCGCCCCGCGGGCCTGGCCCGCCCCATGCTCCAGCTCGCCGCGTTCCTCGACCCCAACGGCATCCCAGCCACCGTCCTCACCAGCGAACCCGCCCGCGCCCATCTCACCGCCCACCGTGCGCCCGTCAATCGGGAACCGGCCGCGGTGACGGCCGAGGACGCAGCCAGCGCTCTGCTGGCCCTGCATCGCCTCAGCCTGATCGACCACACTCCCAGTACCCCCCACCAGGCCGTCCGCGTCCACCAACTCGTCCAACGTGCCACCCGCGACACCCTCGCCCCCAACCAGCACAGCGGGCTTTCCCTCGCTGTCGCCGACGCCCTTGCTGCCGCCTGGCCCGACATCGAACGCGACACCGCCCTTGCCCAAACCCTGCGCGCGAACGCCACCGCTCTCACCCTCACTGCCGAGGATGACCTGTACCAGCCCACCCCCCACCAGGTGCTCTTCCGCACCGGTCATAGCATCGGTGAAGCCGGCCAGGTCACCGCCGCCACCGCCCATTTCCGTCGCCTGGCCGAGACCACTGGCCACCGCCTCGGCCCCGACCACCCAGCCACCCTGACCACCCGCCACAACCTCGCCTACTGGCTGGGCCAGGCGGGCGACGCGGCCGGTGCCGCCACCGAGTTCGAGGAGCTACTGGCCGACCAGGTGCGTGTGCAGGGCCCCGACCACCCAGC
>NZ_JBIASS010000038.1:18641-19919 GCF_042890955.1 Streptomyces sp. NPDC001933
CCACTCTGATGGCCCGCCACAACCTCGCCTACTGGCGGGGGGAGGCGGGCGATGTGGTGGCTGCTGCAGCCGCGACCGAGGAACTGCTGGCCGACCAGGTACGTGTGCAGGGCCCTGACCACCCAGCCACCCTGACCACCCGCCACAACCTCGCCTCCTTGCGGGGTCAGGCGGGCGACACGGCCGGTGCCGCCACCGCGACCGAGGAACTGCTGGCCGACCAGGTGCGTGTGCAGGGCCCCGACCACCCAGCCACTCTGATGGCCCGCCACAACCTCGCCTACTGGCGGGGGGAGGCGGGCGATGTGGTGGCTGCTGCAGCCGCGACCGAGGAACTGCTGGCCGACCGGGTACGTGTGCAGGGCCCTGACCACCCAGCCACCCTGACCACCCGCCACAACCTCGCCTCCTTGCGGGGGGAGGCGGGGGACGCGGCCGGTGCCGCCACCGAGTTCGAGAAGCTACTGGCGGACCGGGTGCGGGTGCTGGGCCCTGACCACCCAGCCACCCTGACCACCCGCCACAACCTCGCCCGGTGGCGGGGTCGGGCGGGGGACGCGGCCGGTGCCGTCACCGGGTTCGAGGTACTGCTGGCGGACCGGGTGCGGGTGCTGGGCCCTGACCACCCAGCCACCCTGACCACCCGCCACAACCTCGCCCGGTGGCGGGGTCAGGCAGGCGACGCGGCCGGTGCCGCCACCACGTTCAAAGAGCTACTGGCCGACCGGGTACGTGTGCAGGGCCCCAACCACCCAGCCACCCTGACCACCCGCCACAACCTCGCCCGGTGGCGGGGTCGGGCGGGGGACGCGGCCGGTGCCGTCACCGGGTTCGAGGTACTGCTGGCCGACCGGGTACGGGTGCTGGGCCCCGACCACCCCGACACCCTGACCACCCGCCGCAATCTCGCCTACTGGCGGGGGGAGGCGGGCGATGTGGTGGGTGCCGCAGCCGCGACCGAGGAACTGCTGGCCGACCGGGTACGGGTGCTGGGCCCCGACCACCCCGACACCCTGACCACCCGCCGCAACCTCGCCTACTGGCGGGGGGAGGCGGGCGATGTGGTGGGTGCCGCAGCCGCGACCGAGGAACTGCTGGCCGACCAGGTGCGTGTGCAGGGCCCCGACCACCCAGCCACCCTGACCACCCGCCACAACCTCGCCCGGTGGCGGGGTCAGGCAGGCGACGCGGCCGGTGCCGCCACCGCGTTCGAGGAACTGCTGGCCGACCAGGTGCGCGTACAGGGCCCCGACCACCCCGACACCCTGACCACCCGCC
>NZ_JBIASS010000038.1:20017-37838 GCF_042890955.1 Streptomyces sp. NPDC001933
CCACAACCTCGCCTACTGGCGGGGCCAGGCAGGCGACGCGGCCGGTGCCGCCACCAGGTTCGAGGAACTGCTGGCCGACCGGGTACGGGTGCTGGGCCCCGACCACCCCGACACCCTGACCACCCGCCACAACCTCGCCTACTGGCGGGGCCAGGCAGGCGACGCGGCCGGTGCCGCCACCAGGTTCGAGGAACTGCTGGCCGACCGGGTACGGGTGCTGGGCACCGACCACCCCGACACCCTGACCACCCGCCAAAACCTCGCTCACTGGAGACGTGAAGCGAAGAGCGAGGTGCCTCACGTCTCCCGAAAAATCTGGCCATTCAATTCATGAGGCTGTTGAACTATCGACGGCACCCTCAAGTGATCAACGCACCACCCACGGATGATCATGTGATCGTGGAGGCACAGGCGCGTGACCGCGAATTGTCACCGGCTCAGCAGGAAGAAATCTGGAGACGCTGGCGAGAGGGTCGCTCAGCTTGATCGGACGGGCACTCGGGGCACCGATACGCCACCTCCGCCGGCTTCTGCACCAGAGCGGCGGCGTCCGCCTGGCCCCGCAGCAGCGGTCGGAGCGGCATCTGACCTGCGGCGAGCGCGAGGAGATATCCCGCGGCATCGCCGCCGGGGGATCTGCCCGGCAGCTGGCCGAGCGGCTGGGCAGATCCCCCTGGGGTATCGCCGAGATACGGGTCCTCGCGATGGCCAAAGCCCTGGTGGTGCAGGCCGGCGGGCTCGGCGCCGTCACCAAGGCGGTGGAGGAGCTCGGCGGGTTCGACCAGCAGTACGAGCAGATCGAGAAGGTCTCCGCCCATCACGGCAACTTCTGGAAGTGTTGCTGCACGGGCAGATCGGCCGGGACCGGGCGGTGATGTTCGACCTTGCCGACAACGACAAGCTGAAGTTCACCGCGACCAGCGAGGACAGCCGGGTGCTGGACGCCCTTGCACACGCCCAGCGGCACCAGGCGGCCCACGGCGAGTACATCACCGCCTTCAACGAGGAGGGTAAGGAGGTCGGCCTCTCCTTCGCCACCCAGAACTGGCGCACGGCGGCGGTCGACAAGACCCGGACCGGGCAGTTCGTGCGCAAGCACTTCGAGGCGATGGTCTTCACCGCGCTCGCCGAGGAACTGCGCACCGGCGACGTCGCGGTGGTCGGCTCGGAGGAGTACGCCGACTGGTCCGAGCAGCTTCTGGCCTGGGAGGTCGTCCAGGAGACGCTGGGGTCCTACTTGGTGGAGGTCGGACTCGCCGAGCCGGGCGAGAGCGCCGAGTTCGACGCAACGTTCTTCCGCCGACAGCTGGAGGACAAGCTGCGAGGCGCCGCCGCCGCGGCGGACGCCGGGTACCCGGAGAACGACGGCCTGGTCATCGATCCGGAGACGGGCATTCCCTCGCTGAAGGCGTTCCGGGCGGACGGTCAGCGGCCCTCGGCGAAGCGGCTGGAGCAGGAGACCAAAGCGAGGATGCCGGAGCGTTCCCTGATGGGGATCGTGGCCAGTACCGCGTACTGGGTGGAGTGGTGGCGCCGTTTCGGCCCCCCGTCGGGCAACGAGCCCACCGACCCCTTGGGCCGCTACGTGATCGTCACGTTCGTCAAGGGCTCCAACATGGGCCCCTACAAAGCCGCCCGGCACATCCCCGGCGTGAGCGGGCACGAGCTGTCGTACGTCGCCAACAAGCACTTCTCGATCGTGCTGCTGAACGAGGCGGTCGCCGACCTGGTGAACGCGCACGCCCGCCTCGACATCTCACAGGCGTGGGGCGACGGGACCGCCGTCGCGGCGGACGGCACCCACATGGACACGTACCTCGACAACCTGCTCTCCGAGACGAGCGTCCGGTACGGCAAGCCCGGCGGGATCGCCTACCACCACGTCTCGGACACCTACATCGCGCTGTTCACGCACTTCATCCCGTGCGGCGTCTGGGAGGCCGTCTACATCATCGAGGGCCTGCTGAAGAACACCAGCGAGGTGCAGCCGACCACCGTGCACGCGGATACCCAAGGCCAGAGCTTCCCTGTCTTTGCGCTCGCCCACCTGCTGGGCTTCGACCTGATGCCCAGGATCAGGAACTGGAAGGAACTGACCTTCTACCGGCCCTCCAAGCACAGCGAGTACGTGCACATCGACGCCCTGTTCGGCGAGCCGGGCAAGAACGTCATCGACTTCGACCTGATCGAGTCCCAGTTCCGCCACCTGATGCGCGAGGCCGTCTCCGTGCGCGAGGGCGCCATCTCCTCCTCCACGCTCCTCAAGCGCCTGCGCTCGGGGTCACGGAAGAACGCCACCTACGCCGCCTTCCGCGAGGTCGGCCGCGTGATCCGCACCGTGCAGCTGCTGCGCTACCTCTCGAATGCGCCGCTGCGCCGGCGGGTGACGGCGGCGACGAACAAGGTGGAGTCGTTCAACCGGTTCTCCCAGTGGATCGGCTTCGGCAACCGCGGCGTCATCGCCGACAACGACCCCATCGAGCAGGAGAAGGCGATGAAGTTCAACGCGCTGCTGACGAACGCGGTGATCTTCCACAACGCCCTGGACATCGCGGAGATCGTGAGGCAGCTGCTGGAGGAGGGATGGGAGATCGACCCGGAGGACCTGGCGCACATCTCGCCGTACCTGACCGAGCACATCAACCGGTTCGGCGAGTACTCCACGCACGAACTCGGCATCCGGCCCGACGCGTACGACCCGAAGCTCGACGTCGACTTCACCCCGCTGCGCGAGCAGGATCTGACCGCCGCCGGCCTCGGCCAGGCCGCTTGACCGTCCGGCCCAAAATCTTCCTCGTGTGGGTAGTGCCCGAGCAGTCGAAGCGGCGCCCGAAGCCACCTCTTATGGATTGGGACGCTGCTTGTCTCGTGCTGCGGTGTCAGGCGGGGGTGGGGGCGAGTAGCGCCAGGCGGCGACCATGAGGCGGAAGGCCAGGGCGAGGCCGGCAAGGTGGGCGCCGCCGAGGACGGTCTTGGCGGCGACGCCGGTGAGGCCCTGGTCGTGCACCGTTTTTAAGGAGCGGCATCACCTTCCGCCTGCGGGAGCTGGATGCCCATCCGATGAAGGTAGGCGCGAAGTGTGGAGGCGGTCGGGCGATGGGCGATCAGCCCGATATAGCCGTCGGGACGGATGACCACAAGCGTGCCTTCGCGTGCACCGTAGACACGGAAGAGACGGCGCGTCCGGTCGATCAGCACCGTCGGACCGGCAGCCGTGCCGTAGTCCGGCGCCGGGACAACGGTGTAGGTGTGCAGGTGGCCTTCGAGTCCGCTGATTGCCCGGTAGATCTCTGGGGCGGGCCTGGCGCCGAAGGCGAGGAGGGTGAACTGGGGGCCGCGGAGGATGTCGAATAGCCGTGCCGCAGCGTCGACGGTCTGCACAGGGCCGTCGGGGGCGACATCACCAGCGCGCAGAGAGCTGCGCCGACCGGCGAGGTGGGTGGTGAGCGGACCGGTTCGGTAGGTGGGGTGGTCGTTGCGGTCGCGGTGTTGCTGCCGGGCGAGGAACGACTTGATGGCGAACCGCACCACCGGACGGACGGCCCGGGGTGGGGTGGCCGCTGCGAATCGCCGGTCGCTGTCGGCCAGCACCGCGCGGGCAACCGGCAACCGTTCCTCCTCATAGGTGTCCAGCAAGCTTTCAGCGCAGACGCCTTGAAGGACCAGAGCGAGTTTCCACACGAGGTTGTAGGCATCCTGAATGCCGGTGTTCATGCCGTGCGCACCGAACGGGCTGTGCACGTGGGCGGCATCACCGGCCAGCAGCACGCGTCCGGCCCGGTAGGTGTCGACCATGCGCAGGTTGTAGCGCCACACCGACAACCAGGCCGGGTCCGCCAGGAGGATGTCGCGGCGCCCGGTCCGCTCGATAACCGCGCGCTGGAGCGTATCGAGCGACGGCTGCGGCCACTGGCCACTGGGGTCCTGCTGGAGCGAGGCCACAACTTGCCAGGTTTCGGCGTGCGGGGTGGGGCGGGCGACAAGGATGTGGCCGCTGGTCGCCATCCACAGATGTACTGCGTCGCGGTCGGGCAGCCCGTCGATGCGCACGTCGGCGATGAGTGCTCTGGTGTCCTCATCGGTGGACCCGGAGAACGACAGAGCAAGTGTGCGGCGTACCTGACTGCGTCCGCCGTCGGCCCCGACCAGGTAACCGGCCCGGACGGTCTCCGTCCCGGCCCCATCCGTGTTTTCGACGGTGGCGGTCACGCCGTCGCCATCGGCCGTGAAGCCGGTCAAACGGCGGCCGAACTCCACCTTCCCGCCCAGCTCGGCCAGCCGATCGCGCAGGATCGACTCGGTTCGCCACTGGGGCAGCGCCACAGAGTTCGGGTAGGGGCGCGAGGCAGTGGGCGGTGCGGGCGGCACCCGCATGTCAAACAGCAACGGAGTACCGAGGTGAAAGCGGGTTCTTGATTGGACGTCAGCAGCCGCGACAATGCGGTCGGCGATCCCGAGGTCGTCAAAGATCTCCAGGCTGCGCGGCTTGAGGGTGAATCCCCGCGAACCCTCCGTGGGACCGGGGGCCTGTTCGATCACTCGGCATCCGATTCCCCTGCGGGCCAGGTCACAGGCCAGAGTCAATCCGGTCGGCCCGGCCCCCGTAATCAGTACATCAACGTCGCTCATTGCCCCGTCCCTCTCCCGGCAGCGCAGGCCATGTCCAGTCGACCTCTGGCCCTCACTTACTCTGATACCTACAATCGGACCTGTCAATTGGTACCTGTCTTCGGAGGATGGACACGATGTCCCTGCGCCACGCCCTTCTCGGCCTGCTGGAAGATGGGCCTGCCAGCGGCTACGACCTGACCGCGCGCTTCGAACGCTCGCTGCAGAAATACGCATGGACCGCCCGGCAGAGCCACATCTATCCAGAGCTGAAGCGCCTCGCCGACAGCGACTTGATCGCCGTCACCGAGGAAGGCGCGCGCGGACGCCGCACCTACGCGATCACCGACGCAGGCCGCGCGGAGCTTCGCGACTGGCTGCTGTCGCCACCCAGGCCCCGGGCCGTCCGCGACGAACACGTACTGCGCATGTCCCTGCTGTCCGTACTGGACATCCCGCAGGCGCGTGAATTGGTGCTCCGCCACCTCGAAGAAGCCGACCATGTGGCGGCCGAACTACGCGCTCTCGCCGACGCTGCCGATACCGAGTCCCATCCTCGCGGGCGTTTGCGGTTCGGCCGACTGGCCATCGAGTACGGCGTCCACCAATATCAGGCGCAACAGCAGTGGGGCCGTTGGGCCCTGGAGCAACTCGATCGAGCCGAGGGTGCCGACCCGCACCAGCGCCAACCTTCCGAGTCGCGAGCCGATTCGCTGGGCCCCCGCCGCAAAGACCCCGGCGGCGCAGTGCAGCATCCGCAGTAAATGCCGGATCTACTGCGGCGGAGCCCATACCGTGATCATCGCGACCTGCGGCGGGGCATTCCGGCCGCCGGGGTGAGGGGGCGCGTTGCGGTTGCCGCGCGCCCGCGTCGTGCCCATGTCCGCCCCTCCCGCGTCGTACACCGCAGCGGTCGAGCGCTACCTCGCCGGCGCGGGCATCGCGAAGTCCTCCGCGCGTATCTACCGGATCTCGCTGACGACGTGGGGGTGGATGCTCACCGGTGAACCGGCGCCGACCGGACCCGCCCGCCGCGGCGCGAAGCCACCCGTCTTCCCCGTCGCCGCGATCGATGACCCGGCGCTGCCCGAGGTGCTGGCCGAGCTGGCGGCGGCGCGGGCGGACGAGATGGGCGCCGACACCGTCAACCGGGAGTTGTCCATCGCGCGCAAGGCGATCGGCTGGTGGCAGCGCCAGGGTTGGATCGAGTGCGATCCGACGATCGGCATCGAGCGGCGGCCGGCGCCGCCGGACCGCACCAAGGCTCTCGCGGAGAATCAGATCGCTGCCCTGTGGCGCCTCGACGTCGCACTGCGGGAGAAGACGCAGTGGAAGATGCTCTACGAGTCCGCCGCACGGGCCGACGAGGTGCGGTGCCTGAACGTGGAAGACCTGTACCCGCAGGACAAGCGGGGGAAGATCACCGCCAAGGGCGGGGCGATCGAATGGATTCACTGGCAGTCCGGCACTGCCCAGCTCCTGCCCCGCCTCATCGCCCGCCGCACCCGCGGCCCGCTGTTCCTCACCGACCGCAAGGCGCCGGCCGGAACACCGACGCTCGACGTGTGCCCGGAGACCGGCCGGGCCCGGCTCTCCTACCGCCGCGCTGAGGAGATCTTCGAGGAGAACACGCGGCTGCTGGCCAACCCCCTCGCCTCACCCGACAACATCGAGGATCTGGACGGCTGGACGCTTCACCGGCTACGTCACAGTGCCCTCACGCACGACGCGGAAGACGGCACCTCCACCCCGATGCCGCTGGCCCGCTCCCGCCACGCCTCCGTCCGCTCCCTGGAGCGATACGCACGGCCCGGCGTCGACTCGGTCGCTCGGCACGTCGCCGAACGCGACCCCGCTGCGCGTCGCCGCACGTAGCTCCGAGCGGATCAGGGCTTCAAGATCATCCCGTTGCCCCTTTGGCGCGTATCTCGGTCACACCCCACTCTGGGGCCCCATGGGTGCCCTGATGGACTCTCAGCGGCTCTCAGCAGTACGTGCTTGGCAACGTGCGATGAGTTCCGTTGACTCAAGCAGTCTGGAGAAGAGACACGAAACTGTGGTTCGAAAAAAGGTGGCGTTCATGGACATTGCCCGCGTATTGATGGTTGCGCCCGTGGGGAACGTTGAGACTGCGGTGGTCTGGTACGAACAGTTGCTGGGACGTCCGGCGGACACCCGGCCGATGCCGTCACTGGCGGACTGGCATCTCACTACAGGGGGCTGGCTCTCGGTCTTCGAGGACGCCGAGCGTTCTGGTTCGGCGCTCCTCAATCTGGAGGTTCCTGATCTGGACGAGGCTCTTGCGCAGCTCAAGGAACGCGGTTTGGCTGCGGGGCCGGTGCAGGCTGGCGGTACGCGCACCCGGTTCGCTGCCCTGGAAGACCCGGACGGCAACCGGGTCACCCTGCTGGAGAACCCCGTGGCCTGACCCCTCAGATAGGCCTCGGTGTCCTAGCTCAGACACCAGCCGCAAAGTAGCGGGTGATCACGTGCTCGCCGCCGTGGCGGCCTGCACGGAGTACGTGGCAGCGGTCGCGTGCTGCGTATTTGTTCCGTAGTTGTCGGCGTCGAAAGCGGTCAGGTCGTAATTCTTGCCCTGTCGGTCGGCCATTCGTTTTCCTCCTGCACGCCTCTTGTAGCAGCGGTGCCCGTGGCCGTCGGGCGCGTGACGGCCACGGGCACGCTGTGCTGACTGAGGTCAGCGGCGCCGGGCGATTGCCTCCCGGCACGAGGAAGACGTCGGTTCGCACAGAAGTGTGAGATCCGGATCTGGCTTCAGGCGCGCGTTCCTCCCCTCCCGGGCGCTGCGTAAGCGGCGTCCGCCCACAGGTGCATGAGCGCGTAGGAGCGCCATGGTGCCCACCTCTCGGCGGTGGTCCGGGCCTGGTCGGCGGTGACGGATCCGAGTGCTCTGCGGGCGACCAGGTCGCCGGGGGCGAAGGTGTCGGGGTGCTGCATCGCGCGCACGGTGAGGTAGTCCGCGGTCCAGGGACCGATGCCGGGGAGCGCGAGCAGGGCTCGGCGTGCCTCGTCGGCGGTGAGGTGCGCGAGGGTGAATCCGTCCGCCCACTTCTCGGCGACGGCCCGGAGGGTGCGGGTTCGTGCACCGGTGAGGCCGATGGCCACCTGGAGTTCCGAGTCGGGGATCGCCGCGAGATCCCGTGGTGCGGGGAGAGCCTTCAGCCCGGCTACCGGCGTACCGTAGGCGGCGACGAGCCTGCCCATGAAGGTGCGGGCCGCAACGAGCGAGACCTGCTGGCCGACGACCGTCGCGGTCACCGCTTCGAACTCGTCGGGGTAGCCGATGAGCCGGATGCCGGGCCGGTGCTCGGCCAGCGGCCGGATCAGCGGGTCTGCGGCGAGGGCGTCGGCGATCCGTGCGGTGTCGGAGTCGAGGTCCAGCCAGCGGCGGATCGGCGCCGCCAGGCCGTCGGGGTCGGGGATCTCGTCAGGCAGGTCGACGGCGACCTGGTCCGCGGCGAAGGTCACCGTCACCCGCACAGGCGCTCCTGCGTGGGGCAGAAGCCGGGTTTGGGTGCGGCGTGGGATGTCTGCTTCTTCGGCTCCTGGGATCGCGTGGGCAGCCAGCATCCGCAGCGCGGTCTCGGAGTCGGTGGGGCCCTGGGGGAAGAGGCGGAGCAGGGTCACGATGTCCAGATTCCGGAGCTGCCGCGCCGGTGCGAGTCCAGCAAGTGGGTGTCGACGATGCCGATCGCCTCCATGAGCGCATACATGGTGGTCGGGCCGACGAAGGCGAAGCCGCGCCGTCGCAGTTCCTTCGACAGCGCGATGGACTCGGCGGACTTCGTGGGGATCTCCGCGAAGGTCTGGGGGCGGGGGGTGGTCTCGGGTTGGAAGGACCACACCAGGCGGGCCAGGCCCATGTCCTGGCGCAGTCTGATGGTGGCGCGGGCGTTGGCGATGGTCGCCTGGATCTTCTGCCGGTTGCGCACGATGCCGGCGTCGGCCATCAGCCGTTCGACGTCGGTCTCGGTGTACGCGGCGATCACGTCCGGATCGAAGTTGTTGAACGCCTCGCGGAACGCGGGTCGTTTGCGCAGGATCGTCGCCCAGGACAGACCCGCTTGAAATCCTTCGAGACTGACGCGCTCGTAGACGCCGCGTTCGTCGGTGACCGGCATGCCCCATTCGGAGTCGTAGTAGTCGCGCAGCAGGGGGTCGACGGCTGCCCATGTGGGCCGGGCGAGTCCGTCCTCTCCGACGACGACGCCGGGGTCGGCGGTGGTGCTGCTGGCTTCCTGTGTCATGCGATCACCCGTCGAGCCCTGTCATGCGCATCGTGATGTTGATCCGGCCGCGGCTGATGCCGCACCCTTCGGGGGCGGTGTCCTGGTGCACCTTGGTGACACCGTGGTAGGCGAGGCGGGCGGGTCCGCCGAAGACGAAGAGGTCGCCGGAGGCCAGCAGCAGGTCCGTGCAGGGTTTTCCGCGGCTTTCGGTGTTGCCGAAGCGGAACGTGCAGGTGTCGCCGATGGACAGCGACACGACCGGGGCGCACGATTCCTCGTCCTTGTCCTGGTGCATTCCCAGGCGGGCGTTCGCGTCGTAGTAGTTCACCAGCGCCGTGTCGGGCGTGTACGAGCCGATCGTGGCCGTGTCGTGCCCGGTGGCCTGAAGGGCGTGGCGTCCCAGTCGGATCATCCAGTCGGGGAACGGGAGGACACGGGCGCCGTTCACGTCGGTGGCCTCTCTCGTGTACTGGTACGGCTGCCAGTGCCAGCCCAGGCATACGGTGCGCACGGACATCTGGTGTCCGCGGACCGTTGCGGCGCGCAGGGGGACGGGGCCTCGCACCCACTCGTGGAATCGGTCCGCGATCCACTCCTGCTGTTCCAGGGGCAGCCAGTTCGGGACGTGGGTGGCGCCCGGGGTGATCTCTCCCGCGTCGCGCTCGGGGAGCTGTGGAGTGAACAGCGCTGTCATGGCCTGTCCTCCGTGTGGGTGAGGTGGTGGAGGGAGTCGTCCTCGACGAGCCAGGAATTGCCGTGGGCGGTCGCGCCGGCCAGGCCGTTCAGATTGATCAGGCCGACGAGCGCGAGCGTGCGCGGATCGCCGATCGCGGCGGTCGCGAGGGTGCGTGCGGGGCTCCACGGGGTCGACCACAGCAGCCGCCGGGTCATCTGCGCCCAGCCGGTCGCCGGGCCGGCCATCACCCAGAGGTCGGGGTTGGCGGCGGCGAACCGTGACGCGTGGCGCAGCCAGGAGGCCCCGGTCTCGGGCCAGGTGATAGTGGCGAGGGTTGCGCCTCCCGCACGGTCCCAGGCCGATTCGATCAGGCATGAGGTCTCACGTGCGTGCGGGGTGCGGCCGGAGCCGATCACGACGGTGTGGGCCCGGCGGTCGCGAGCCAGTTGGACGATGGCCGCGACCTCGGCGTCCGTGGCCGTCAGGTCTGCGTCGTAGCTCGCCGGCCTCTTCAGCAGGGGGCTGGTCAGGGGGTCCATTGTCGGCCGTTCTCTCGGGCGGTCATCCACCGCTGAAAGCGGTCCTTGCAGCAGGTGCCGCAGGGGCGGAACCCGGCGGCGATCGCCGTGGCCTCGTCGGCGAAGAAGACCCGGTGCCTCACGTAGCCGCCGCGAGCGATGGCGCGCAGTGCGGCAGGGCAGTCGAGTCGTCCGTAGATCTTCGAGCCACGGTGGCCGCACCACTCTCCTTTGACCGGCGACCGGTAGGAACGGCCGTCGGCCCCGAGAAGGGTGTACGTCTTCATTGCGTCGCTCATGCGGCGTCGTGGAAGACGAGGGCAAGGGTGTGACGTTCGCCGGACCGGATGGCGGACACGCCGTGGCGAACCGGCGCGGCGGACCATCCGCGGGCGGATTCGACGGGTCGGTCGCGGGTGGTGAACAGGTATCCGTGGCCGTGCGGCAGCAGCGTGGACGTGCCCCGGGACTGGGCGCGCGGGCGCTGTTCCAGGAGCAGGAACTCGCCTCCCGTGTGATCCACACCGGGCTCGTTGAGGTTGATCACGACCTGCAGCGGGAACACGAGGTCGCCGTACAGGTCGCGGTGCAGAGCGTTCCAGTCCTTCTCTGCGTAGCGGAGCAGGATCGCCGTGGACTTCGTCTGGCCGGCGTCGTGGCACATCTGCAGCCACTCATCGAGCGAGTCCGGCCACGGCGCGGGCCGGCGGAGTTTGGTCCACCAGTCGCGGGCGATGGGCAGCAGCCTCGGGTACAGCGCCTGCTTGAGCCGTTCGACCGGCTGCGGGTACGGCGCGTTGAAATACCGGTACTGGCCCTCACCGAAGCGGTGCCGGCCCATGTCGACGGTGCTGCGGAACAGGTTGTCCTGGTCGTACAGCTCCCTGATCTCCACGGTCTCCTTCGGGGTCAGCAGCTGCGGCAGCAGTGCGCCGCCGTACTCGTTGACCTCCGCGGTGATCGTCTCCCAGTCGCCGGACTCGACGCGGCCGTGCCATCGGTCCGTCTTCTGCCCGGTCGCCTTCGTGGTGCTCATGCCGCGGCCTCCAGGTCCAGCAGCGTGGTCTTGGCCTCAAGTCCGCCGATGTAGCCGCCGAGGGTTCCGTCGGTGCGCAGCACGCGGTGGCACGGGACGACGATCGGCAGCGGGTTGGTCGCACAGGCGGTGCCCACCGCCCGGACGGCCTTGGGGTTGCCGACGAGCTCGGCCATGTCGCGGTAGCTGCGGGTCTGGCCGTACTCGATCTCGGGCAGATGCGTCTGCACGAGGCGCCGGAATCCGTGCGACAGGGACAGGTCCAGCGTCAGGTCGAAGACCCGGCGGCGCCTGGCGAAGTACTCGTCGATCTCGCGAGCCGCCTCCTCCAGCCGCTTCGGGGCGCGCAGGATCCGCGGGCTGAGCTTCTGGCCGAGGGCTTCCAGAACCCGGTCGTGGTCCTCGCCGGCGTACGCCACACGGACCAGCCCCTTCGGGGTGGCGGCGAGCAGCAGCTTGCCGACGGGCGAGTCGATCGTCGTGTAAGCGACATCGATCAGGTCGGCTTGCTCTGCGGCCTGTTCCAGACGGCGGTGGAGGCGACGGAGGGTGTCGGCGTCCACGGGTGTCGACAACAGGACGGCCATGTCGTCATCGTTGCGCATGTCGCTCACGACGATGCTCCTTTCGTGATCGCGCCCGGATAGTGTTTCCTGAGATTCTTGAGCCCGTCCGCGGCAGCTCTTCGGGCCGCCTCGACGGTGCCGCCGAGGATCTCCGCGATCTCGGCGTACGCCAGCCCCGCCACATACCGGTAGGCGACAGCCTGGCGTTGCTTGCTGGGGAGTTCCTTCACCACAGCCCACAGGCCGACGGCCTCGGCGTCCGGAACATCCTGTCCTGCCGGTGCTTCCGGTACCTCGCCGACCGGCAGGGGATTCCTCTTCGCGGCACGCAGCACGTCGATCGCCTTGCGGTGCGCGATCGTCACCAGCCACGCCTCCACGTTCGCCGTCTCCGGCAGATCGGGATAGGCGCGCATGGCGGCGAGGAAAGTCTCCGACCACGCGTCGTCCGCATCGTGCGGGCCGAGGACGACCCGGCAGACGCGCAGCACGGTTGCGCCGTGCTGCGCGACCACACTCTCGAACGGTTGTTTCATGTCCATCCCATTGAAGACGTACGTGCGGTGATAAACGTGAGATTCCCGGTCAGAACAACCGCCCGGCGTCGCCCGCGGGCGGCTCCTCAAGCTCCAGCAGCGCCTGCTTGCGCTTCAGCCCGCCGGCGTACCCGGTCAGGGCCCCGTCGGAGCCGACGACGCGATGGCACGGGACGAAGATGCACAGCGGGTTCGCACCCACGGCCTGTCCGACCTGCTGCGCGAGACCGCGGCCTCCGACCTGCTCGGCGATACGGCCGTAGGTGGTCGTGTCACCGCACTGGATGCTCTTCACGATGTCCCAGACGGCGTGCTGGAACGAGTCGCCCTCGGCCGCGAGCGGAAGATCGAACTGCCTACGCCGCCTAGCCAGGTAATCGCACAGCTGGCGGACCGCTTCGTTCAGCGACGAGTCCGTCGCGTCGCTGATCTCGGGTCCGAACGTCTCCTGCGGGGGCCGACGGACATGATGCCTGAAGTACAGGCCGGTGATCGTCTCGTCCTTGGCGACGATCGTGATCGGTCCAAGATGCGTCTCGATCACGACGTGTCGGGTGCTCATCTGCGTCTCCCCTCTCTTGACCGGTAGACGGACGCCGCCCGCAGAACGTGAGATTTCATTTGGAGTCGTCGCCGATCACCGTGCCAGGGCGTGTGGCGGAGGCGCTCCAGGACGTGAGCGCGCGGGGCGGAGCAACCGATATGCCCGACCGGTCGAGCTGGAGACCACAGTCCTGCCTGGCGGCGCCGGGTGCCGAATCGGCTCGGCGACCGAGTCCCACGGCTGAATACGCAGAGCGACCACCTGTGAAACACTCGCGGTCGGAAGTCCGCGTTTCCATGCTGCTGCGGTCGGGCGGCGCGGTCCTGCCGCCCGGCGAGCTGGGCCGAACACCGTTCACGAGCCAGGGTGCGTGGTCAGCAGTCGCGTGTTTGCGGCCGCTGCTCCCTCTGCAGCCAGGTTCCGGGTGGTTCTCCGTGGTGCCGGCGGAAGGCCGCGGCGAACGCGAAGGGCGAGCCGTAGCCGACGGCGTCGGCGATCTGGGCCAGGCTGAGATCGTCGGCACGCAGGTGGTCGCGGGCGAGGGGCATGCGCCATTCGGTCAGGTACTGCATGGGGGGCCTGGCCAAGCGCGTCCCGGAACACCCGGGCGAAGGCGGCTCGGGACAGGCCGCTGATCGCGGCGAGCTCGGGAACCATCACGGGTGCGCCGCGTCCTTGCGCATGACCTGCAGCGCGGCGCCCAGCCGCGGGTCTGCGGATGCCCGGTACCAGCGCGGTGCGGGGGTTGAGGAACATCCATGTCAGATCGTGCGCTAGGCCGACGTCGGCCCTGGCGGGGGGCTGACAGGGCGTCGACGGCGGGAAGAACCTGAAGTCTGTTGGTAATGACAGCTATTCGTCAGGGGTGAGTTCCCGAGCCGGGAAGGTGCTCGCCCTCGGGCGCCAGTGCACTGACGCCACCTGTGAACAGACGGGGCAGCAGATTCGCAAGCACGGAGCCTCCACCCCGGCCGCCGACGCCCTGCGACCGCTGCGCGACCCGGACACGCCGGGCTCGACGAGGACGACGAGGAGTAGGCGGGCTTGGCGTCTCCGCTTGGGCGCGGGATCGGTCCCCGAGATCGTCACACCGCCGGGTTCCGCCCTGCGCCCCGGGTACGCCCGCCTCGGCGCATGTTCCACTGGGCGAGCGGTCGCAAGGCGTCCACCAGGTCCTGGCCGTCCGGGGCCAGTTGGTAGCGGATCTGCACCGGCGTGGTGGGGATGACGGTGCGTTCGATGAGGCCGGCCGCCTCAAGTTCTTTCAGGCGCTGGGAGAGCAGTCGGTCGGAGACGCCGGTGATCATCGCCCGGTACTCCCCGAAACGGCGGGCGCCCTGGGCGGCGGCCTGGAAGACCGAGCCGGTCCAGCGGCGTCCGATCAGTTCGAGGGTGCCCTCGAAGCTCGGGCAGGTGTCGTCATGAATCGCATCCACTTACAAAAGATTAGCACCTTACCCATCGTTTCGTCTTCGAAGCGATCCGGAGGACCGTAGACCCATGACCGACTACGAACACCCGCTCTCCTTCGGGGTGAGCCTCGAACCCTCCGCCGGGGCATGGCCTTTGACCCGGCTCCTGGCCCGCAGGGCGGAGGGCTCGGGCCTCGACTACATCGCCGTCCAGGACCACCCCTACCAGCCCGGTCACCTTGAGGCGTGGACCCTGATCTCCCACCTGTCCGCCCTCACGGACCGGATCTCCTTCCTCACCGATGTCGCCGATCTCCAGCTGCGGCCGCCGGTGATGTTCGCCAAGGCCGCCGCGTCGCTGAGCGTGCTCACCGACGGGCGGGTCCAGCTGGGTGTCGGCGGCGGAGGCATCCCTGACGCCATCGCATCGATGGGCGGTCCGGCGCGGCGTGGCCAGGACATGGTGGCGTACGCCGAGGAGTCCCTCGGGCTGCTGCGCACGGCCCTGGCCGGCGGGGCCGTACGGCTCGACAGCCCCTATCACTCGATCGGCGGCTACCAGGCCGGGCCGGTGCCCCCGAAGCCCGTCGGTATCTGGCTCGGGGCCCAGAAGCCGAAGATGCTCACGCTGGCCGGCCGGGTCGCCGACGGCTGGATCTCCCCGCTGAACATCTACGTCCCGCCGCAGGAGGTGCCGTCCCGGCAGCGGATCATCGACGAAGCGGCCGTGGAAGCCGGGCGCGACCCGAGGACGCTGCGGCGCGTCTACAACGTGACCGGGGCGATCGGCTCGCTCGGCGCGCACCGGACCGGACGCGGCCTCGTGGGCGATGTGCGTCAGTGGGTGGACACCCTCACCGAGTGGGCCGTGGAACTCGGCTTCGACACCTTCGTCTTCTGGCCCACCGCCGATCCCGAGCGGCAGCTCGCGCTCTTCGCCGACGAGGTCGTGCCCGCCGTGCGCGAGCGCGTCGACGCCGAGAGGAGCGGGCGATGACGAGCTCCCTGGGCACCCTTCCGGCCGCACTGGCCGGGAAGGTGGTCACCCCCGACGACCGGCGCTACCAGGCTCTCAGGTCCACCTACACCACCGTGGGCAGCCCGGCCGCCGTCGTCAGGCCGGAGTCCCCGGGCGACGTCGCCGCGGCGCTGCGGCTCGCGCGGGAGACGGGGCTGCGGGTCGCGGTCCGCAGCGGCGGGCACGGCCTGTCCGGCAGCGGCACCAACGACCAAGGGCTCGTCATCGACCTGGGCGCGATGCACCGGGTCGAGGTCGTCGACCGCGCCTCCCGCCTGGTCCGCGTCGAGGCAGGCGCCCGCTGGGCCCAGGTCGCTCAGGCGCTCGCCCCGCACGGCCTCGCCATCAGCTCGGGCGACCACGGCAACGTAGGAGTCGGCGGCATCGCCACCGGGGGCGGCGTCGGCTGGCTGGTACGGCAGTACGGGCTCACCATCGACAACATCCGCGCCGTAGAGGTCGTCCTGCCCGACGGCACGTTCGTCCGCGCCGACGCCGAGAACGAGCCCGAGCTGCTGTGGGTGATGCGCGGGGCCGGCGCGGGAGCCGGGATCGCGGTCGCCTTCGAGATCGAGGCCATGGAGCTGAGCGACATCGGCTACGTACAGCTGGCCGCGGCGGTGGACCCGGCCGGAGACACGCTGCGGCACTGGGCCGAGGTCGTCCGGGAGGCTCCACGCGAGCTGTCGACCGCCGTGACGCTGGCCCCGCGGGGCACCAGCACCACGGCGTTCATCACCGCCGTGGTCGCCTCGGACAGCCCTGCCATCATCCGTGACGCCGTCGAACCACTGCTCCGCATCGGCGACGTCACGGCCCAGGAAGCCCACGTCGCCCCCTACACGGCGCTGGTCCCCACCCAGCACCTGCATGCCAACACCGGGCAGATGGCGTCCGCGACGACCAACGGACTGCTCACCGAGATGACCTCCGACGCGGCCCGCGCCCTGGTCACGGCCTCGACCGGCCCCCGTCCGATCCTGGTCCAGCTGCGGTCGCTCGGCGGCGCGACCCACGACCCGGACCCCTCGGCGACGGCCTTCGCCCACCGCCACCAGAACACCCTCGTGATCGGCTCGGCATTCCCCCCGGACAGCCGCGGGGCACTCGCCGCAGCCTGGGCCCCCATCGCCCCGCACACCGACGGCGCCTACG
This sequence comes from Streptomyces sp. NPDC001933, assembly GCF_042890955.1. NCBI lineage: Bacteria > Bacillati > Actinomycetota > Actinomycetes > Kitasatosporales > Streptomycetaceae > Streptomyces > Streptomyces sp. NPDC001933. Next base: position 36,337 of record NZ_JBIASS010000038.1, read on the forward strand.
TGAACTTCGAGAGCACACCCGACGAGACCACCTTCGCCCGCGCCTACCCCGGACCGACCGGCACCCGCGTCACCGACCTCTGGAAGCGCTACGACCCCGACGGCCTCCTGCGCCCCCGGCCCCTGAACGGACGCCGGACCGGAACAGCACACCGACCTGGCACCAAGGCCCCGTTCGACCCGAGGAGAGAAAAGTGAGCTTCCCCTTCCCCGTTCCCGACAAGAGCGACCCTCGCTGGACACGTGAGGGAGGCGTCCACGTCCGCCGCGGCGAGGGCACCGCACGCTGGCTCGCCGGCGACACCTACACGATCAAGGCCACCGCCGACGACACCAACGGTGCCCTGGGCTTCGCCAAGGCCGTCGTCCCGCCGGGCGGCGGACCGGTCGCCCACGCCCACGGCAACGAGGACGAGGCGTTCTACCTCCTGGACGGCGAACTGGAGTTCCTCCTCGGCGCGAGGACCTTCACCGTCACCAGCGGAGACTTCGTCTTCGTCCCGCGCCACACACGTCACCGGTTCAAGAACGTGGGCGACAAGGACGCGACCTTCCTGTTCATGTACACCCCGGGCGGACACGAGCAGTTCTTCCTCCAGAACGGGGACGAGCCCGTCGAGGGCGAGACGTCACCGCCCTGGGAGCCGGAGCGGTACGCCGCCCTGGTGGACGGGCTGCTCGCGCAGAACGTGACGATCCTTCCCGAGGACTGACCCGAACAGCGGTACACGGGACCGGCCCGCACGACGGACACCTCGTGCGCACAGGCCGGCCGCCGCCCGTCCACCATCCGGTGCTGGCCCGCTCCGAGGAGACGCCCGCACCCCGACCGGAGCTTTCGATGTTCATCACCACCCTTGTCATCACCACCCTGTTCGCCCTGACCCTGCTCTTCTCCGCGTACGGCAAGCTCGTGCGGGACCCACAGCAGATGAAGACGCTCGAGCACGTCGGATTCCCGGCACAGCGGGTGCCCCTGCTGGCGACGGCGGAGATCGCCGGTGCCGTGGGAATCCTCATGGGCCTTGCCTGGAAGCCCCTGGGCGTGGCCGCCGCCATCGGACTCATCGCGTACTTCACCGGCGCTGTCGCCTCCCACCTACGGATCCGCGACTGGCGGATCCTGCCATCGGCCGTGCTCCTGCTCGCGGCCGTGGCGACCCTCGCACTGCGCCTCGTCCTGCGCTGACCGGCCCACCGGCGGCAGCCCCCGCAGGCTCGAATCCCCAGCACCACAGAGGAAAGGAAAGCAGCCATGACGTTCGGAACTCCGGCCGTGCCCGACAAGGACGACCCCCGCTGGACCCGCCGCAACGGCATTTTCGTCCGCCGCGACGAAGGCGTCACCAAGTGGATGACCGGCGACACCACCACCGTCAAAATCAGCTCGGCGCAGACCGGCGGCGCCCTAGTAGGGCTTGGTCATGTTGGTGCGGGGTCTGGCATGTCGCGGTGACAAGTGGGGCAGGCGCCGGTCCAGGTCGCGATGAGTATCTGCAGCTC
>NZ_JBIASS010000039.1:0-33536 GCF_042890955.1 Streptomyces sp. NPDC001933
CTCGGGCTCGACGACCCCGGCCCGAACCCCCCGGCCCGCGAACCGCTCAGCTTCCTTTGCGGTGTCGCCGGCAGCATGCAGACGTGGCGGTTGCCAAACTCGGATCGATGGGTCGGCCTGGCCATCGGCCAAGCTGACCCGGAATGGCAGTTCCAACTGCTGGCGGGCATTGGTGATCCCTCCTCGCTCCGGTGAGGCCTTGTGCCACGTCGGCTCGATGAGTGATCAGCACGCCGCTGATGTACCCCGCACATCCGCGGCAGGTGACAACTCCTACTCCCAGGCGTTGACAGCAGCCGGGCGGAGGTCTCCACGGCGATCCGGTGACAACTGTCGCCGGACCACACATCACCTGGCCCTGGCGCCCTTCTACTGCGGCTGCAGTCCCGTCTCGGGCCTGCAGATCTGGCACGCCTCGATGTCCGGCTCCGCCAAGGCGATCACCACCTCTTCTCGGGTGAGGAATCCACCGTCGACCGGATACAGGGCACAGTCCCCGCGGTGCACCAGAGCCGCCGCCGACGACCGCTGCGGCTGGATCTTCCAATCAGGCCGCGATGAGCTCCTGCTCGCGGTCCGGCGTCTTGACCTTGGGCTTCTTGTTCGGCAGCGAGAGCCGGAAGACCTTGCGCCACGCGGAGAACACCTGCTTGGGCAGCGGCCCGGTGACGTACTCCAACTCGTACTTTTCGAACAGTGCGCGCACCTTCACCGCGACCTCGGCGTACCGGTTGCTCGGCAGGTCCGGGAACAGGTGGTGCTCGATCTGGTGCGACAGGTTGCCGGTCATGAAGTGCATGGCCCTGCTGCCGCTGATGTTCGCCGAGCCCATCATCTGCCGCAGGAAGCCCGTCGGGGGCGCTGAGGGAGGGCGATGCCAACCAGCGTGGCTCGGCACGGTGACGAGCAGCACCACTCAAAGTTCGATGGCACAAGCTCAAAGATCGGTGTCACAGGACAAAGGAGTGCAGATTGGCTGCGCTCCAGTCGGCCTCAGAACGAGGGAACCCTGTCATCCAAAGTTTTGCGGCGAAGCTGAAGTCAGTGACGTGCCACCCCACCCGCGGCTCTGGGCGCAGTCTGTCTGGGTCCCGCGCAAGGAGGGGCGGCTGGTCAGACTGCGGCTGTGCGAAGGCGGGGGGTGTTGCGTGTGGGCCTGGCCGTCCAGGGCCGCGGGCGGGTTGTTCCGGCGCGGGCCGAGCGGTGGGCGGCGGCCAGGAGAGCGGTGACGGTCGCGGGTTCGGTGCCGGTCACGGTGGCGATCTGATCGATGCTCAGCAGCAGCTGGTCGTGGAGCAGGTGGGCGTCCTCGATGGCGGTGAAGGTGCGGCCGTTGCGGCGGGCGACGGCGCGGGTGTGTCTTTGCCAGGCCCAGGCGGAGGGGCATCTCTCGGCGACGACGGTGGTCCAGTTTCCTGCGACGAGGTTGAAGAGGTGGGTGACGGCTATCTGGGCTTCTTCCGGGGGCAGGTGGGCTGCCGCGTAGGCGTGGTAGGCGGGGCGGTGCAGGTCGTAGAAGGCGTAGAAGGCGTTCGTGAGCACGGTGAGCGGGGCGGGTTTCATGGTCCTTCTCCTGCCGGTCGTGGTCAGCCGAACGCTTCGGCGGAGATGGTGGTCTCGCAGCTGGAGCGGGCCTGGCGCCACAGCGGGCGGGCGATGTCGGGCAGGCTCTGCAGAGTGGTAGTGAGTTGTGCGACGACCGGCCAGTCGGGGACGCCGGGTCCGTTGAACGCCCGGTGGAGTTCGGCGGCGGTGATGGTGTGCTGGGCGGAGGCGAGGATCGTCGTGTCGTTCGGGGATCCGGCGGCGTATTGGAGGGCTCGCAGGTAGGTGCGCAGGTAGCGGGCGGGTTCGGTGCCGGCGGGATGCACTCCGGCGGCCGCTTCCCAGAGGGGTTTCATCAGGTCGGGGTTGCCGTCGCAGGTGTCGGTGATGATCTTTAAGTGCTGCCAGGAGACGTCGCGTTCACCGGAGAGCATGCGTGAGACGTAGGACGGGTCGACGTTCATGCGCTCGGCGAGCGCGCGCTGGGAGATACCGGACCGGGTCCACATGAGGGTGAGTGCGCAGGCCAGGCGCTGGCGGGGCCGACGCAGCAGGTTCTTCGCGGTGGGTACTTCGCTCTCGGGGGGCTGGGTGCTGGGGGTTGCGCGCATGGGCCGGCGGCGGGTTGCCAGGGTCTGGTCGACGGTCTGCGGGTCGTATTTCTTGCGCAGCCGGTCCTCGGTGCGGTTCAGCATGGGGGCGAGGTCGCTGAGCGGTTTGCCCTGGGAGCGCTGGCGTACGACGAGGGCCGCGATCGCCTGCTGCACGAGGTTCTCGAGCCCCATGATGATGTGGAGGAGTTCGGTGGTCGGTGCGGAGCCGTAGGTGCTGTGCATGAGGGCTTCGGCGAGGACGGTGAAGTCCTCGGCAATGTCGCGGACGGATTCGGTGCAGCGGCCGGCCCGGTCGGCGTCGATGGCGGGTCCGGGCCGGAGCGGCCGCTCGGGGCCGGGGTGCGAACGGATGGACATGGATGACCTCTTTCGGGGTGCCGGGACGGGTATCTGTACCCGCCCGCCCGGTTGGCGCGGTGGCGTTCCTGGGCCGCGGCCGTGCGGCGGGTCGGGTGTCCCGCCGCACGGCCTGTCGGGTCAGCGGCAGCGGACCCGCCGGTAGACCAGCGAGGATCCGTGAGATGCCGTCAGGAACAGCGCCAAGAAGGGCAGCATCCGGGACGCGAAAGAGCCCGGGATCGCGAGAAGAGGCAGGCAGAGAGTAATGACGAGCAGGCTTCCCCGCACGGTGACAGCCATGACATCCCGCTGAGGTGTTTGAACCATGTGCGGGGCAGGGATGATACGTTCGCGACTCAGTTTCCGTGCGACCGCAGATGCGATTGCGGGGAAACAGGTTCGGCGTCGGTGAGGAATCACGAGGGGATTCCCTTCTTTCTTGGTTTCGGACTGACGTTGAGAAGCGACAAGAGACCCCGGCGAGGCGACCAAACCAGCAGCCGGGGTCTTTGCCTGCCCGGCGAAGAACCGGGAGTCGGACAGTACTACCTTCCGCACCCGCCTGGTGCCAGAAAGTAGCGCTGTGGGTACGGGTGCCCATCACCCCGCGCGGTGATCAATGAATCAACCACTCGCACAAAAAGGATCGACAGTCAGTCAAAACCGGTCAGAAGAAACGGGCAACCACCGCGAATGCCTCGAATCCGATGAGCCGCGAGTGCACCCGCGCGAACCACCGCCACCCCGCGCCCCCGCCGCGCCACCCTTACCGGAACCCTCGAAGATCCACAACCTTGTCAACGAATCCCCCGCACCACACACCCCTGTTACCTCGAACGGGTGAAGGAATTCGCACGCACTCTGCTGCGGATACGACAGAACACGCGGGCCGGCCAGACGCCCGAGGACTTCACCCCCGTGGACCAGGACGAGGCCGACGAACAGGCAGGGGTGGTCCTACGTGAACGCGCGGGACCCCGTCTTATCGCGTCGGAATAGCTCGTGCGGGAGACGATCTCACCGAACCTCCGGTGGCGGCTGCGGTCCGGGTCTTGCGGACCAGCCGGTTGACTGTCGTCTGATCGGCGCGCGGCCTCGCACTGGTTGCCATCGCGCTACACCACGACCTCTGCGACCTGCTGGGCGCGGACGAGAGCTCCTCGTGCTTCAGCTCGGCCTGCCCCCTGCCACCTGCCATGGACCAGGACAGGCACACCCAGCACCCCGGCCAGAAATGCCCGTTCTCCGGCCGGACCGCACACGTAGTCGGGGCCACCTGCGGCGCCGGACGTGCCCTCACCATCGAACTCGGCCGCGCCGGCGCCACCGCCTGTGTCACCGGCCACACCACTGCGGTGAGGTCGAGGTCGTGGATCACGCCGACGTCGCTGCTCCTTACGGGTAGAGGCCGGTTCGACGGGTGGCGTGGGCGCGACTGGCACCGTCATGGCGCGTGTATCGGAGGTATTGCCAGATCCTGTGGTCTGACCAGACAGCCCAATGGTCGGTCGATCAACCAAGCGGCTTGCGGTAACGGACGTACTCGTTCTGCCGCCGGAACCCCACACTCTCGTAAAGGTCGTAGGACCGGTGCGGATTTGACGTGCCCGTGAACAGCCGAGCGGTCGTTGCACCCTGCTCGCGAAGGCTCCGCAGCCCGTCCAGCAGCAGGACCCGGCCAATTCCGAGGCGTCGCTGGTCCGTCCGGACACTCAGCTCTTCGACCTCGCCCACGGTGTGTTCGTGACGGCGGATGGAGCAGAGGGCGACGCCGACCATGTCCTGCCCGTCCCAGGCAGCCCTCCAGCATGCCGGGTCGGCGGTGTCGACGAAGTCCTGGAAAGGCCATCTCTGAGTGAAACCGGTGCCCGCATACGAATCAACGACCGTTCTCCAGGCTGCGCGGTAGTGGCTTGTCCCGATCGGCCCTGTCCGTATCCCGGCTGGCAGCTCGCTGCCCGGCTCGGGCAACTGCTGCAGATCGCCCAGCTCCAGCTCGACCAGGCTGAAGACACGTCGGTAGCCGGCTGCGAGCAGTAGCGCCGTGGCGTCCTGCTCGGAGGCCACGGCGTTCGCGCCGATCACTGCCGTCCGCGCCGTTCCATGCTGTTCGACGAGCTGGCGGATCCGCTCTTCGGCCCAGCTCAGCATGGCTGAGCCGATGCCCTGGCCACGATGCTCGGGCAAAAGGTAGCCGCGGTGCAGGTACAGCCACGTATCGTCCCGCTCTTGCCACCACCGGATCGTCGAGTAGCCGACGACGCTCCCGTTGAGCACCACCAGGGTCTGGTTCTTGGACGGCTCCTCCAACTTGGCAGAAGTTTCGGCGATCTGGGCCGCTGTCGGGAGCCCTTCGACAACAGAATGGACATCGACCCGGTCCGGTTCAGCACAACCCAGCCGCACCGCGGCCATGGCGCCGTGGTCTTCGTCGCCGCGATACGGCCGGAACCCGAAACCGACCGGAAGGTCCTGTCCTGCCGTGCCATCCAACATAACCGGATGATCTCGAACTTCGAGGCAGGCCCGCCACCCTATTCACGAGGCCAGAGTCAGTATGCAGGAGCTGACCGGGCGGTGAACCACTGCGGCTCGTACAGTCGGGCGTGGGCGCCCTGACAGGACGGTGCTCATGGTTCGGCCCTGCGGTCACTTCGCACATTCCGCGGGGCCAACCCCCTCTGTCAGGTTGGGGCTACGGGTGATGGAGTTGTTCTGGGGTGGGGACGGCTGTGGTGGTGCCGGTGTGTGAGGCGTGGAGGGCTGCGTTGGCCACGAGGACGGCGTGCAGTCCGTCGTGGAGGGTCGCGGTGCGCTGGCTGTGGCCGAGGACCAGGTCGCGGAAGGCTTCGTGTTCGGCGATCAGGGGTTCTCGTTTGGGGATTGCGTAGCAGGTGACGTCTCCTTCGGTGACGGCGGCACCGCGCGGAACGCGGTGAGTGCGTCCCACTGGGTGTGGGTGGAGCCGTTGGCCCAGTAGGAGAGGTCGGCGGTGAGGGTGTCGGCGCCGAGGATGCCATGGTCACCGGTGACCACGGTGGTGCGTTCTTTGAGTGGTGAGATCCAGTTGACCTGGTGGTGGGTGATGGTGCCGTCGGTCAGTTGTCCGAGGGACCGGTGAGTACACGAACCTCACTCGAGCAAGGAGACGGCGACGACGGTCCGCAGAGGAATCGCTGCCCTTTGACGTCCGTCAGGTACAGGGGCGCCGAAGCGGCCGAAGGACCAGCGTACCGAGGTGGTCAAGCTGCCCCGCCGCTCGCGGCCCTGACCTGTAATTCCCCGCACAACAATCGCGGTTGACGCGCCGCGGCGCGCACCGGTTCGCTGGGCCGATGACTGACCTTCGCATCCAAGCGGTGGAGGACGATGCCTCGATCCACGATTGGCAGTACGTCCACAACTTGATCATCCCTGGTGACGTACTTTCTCTCGACGACGTCCGTACCCGCACCAGCCGCAACCGCATGGAGGTCGCCTACCTCGGCGACATCCTGGTCGGCTGCACCACCGTGCGCCCGCCCACCGGTGACAACGGCGGAACCGCCACGGTCATCGCCCGCGTCCTGCCCGAGTACCGCCGCCACGGCCTTGGCACCCGGCTCTACGAGCGCATGCTGGGCCAGGCACGCGCACTGGACGCCCAGGTGATCGAAACCGTGGTGTTGGCCTCCAACCCGGACGGACTGCGCTTCGCCGAGGAGCACGGCTTCGTCGAGCTTGAACGCTATCTGCTGCGCGAGGGCGACACCGTGCCCTGGATCGATCTGCGCCTGGCCCGATCCGCCGGACAGGACCTAGCGCAATAGCAGCGCCTTCGCGCGGTCGTGCAGGTCCCTGGCCAGCGGGTTCGTGGTGCGCGGCGCAATGGTGGAAATCAACGTGCGGACCCGGCCGTCGCACCGCCCGGACTGCACGTGCGGGTAGTCGTCGAGCACCTTGCCCCAGGTGGCGACGGCTTCCTCCATGCGTCCTGCCTGCCACTGCCGCTCGGCGAGCATCGCGTTGTACCGCACACGCGTCCGCCGGTGGGTCGGCTCGCGGAGCCGGTCGGCGAGTTCCAGGGACTCGATCGACCCGGTGACGTCGCCCAGTTCGAACCGCACTTGACCGACGTGGTAGCTCAGCGCGCTGGGGTTGTAGGACCCGAGGGCCTTCGCCCTCGACTCGGCCCGCTCCATCGCGATCTCGGCCGTCTTGAGGTGGGCGAGGGCGGCCAGGCGATCGCTGTCCTGCGCGGCAGCATGCGCCTGCTGCCCGGCCAGGAACGCCAGCATCCGCGGGCCTGCCTGCGGGGACGCCGACGAAGCCGACTCCGCCAGCCGTACCGCCTGCCGGGTGTGGCCGAGGTCCACGGCCTGCACGCTCATGCCGCGCAGGGTCGTGCAGTACGTGAGGTGGTCCCCGGCCCGGTGCGCAAGGTCGAGAGCCTTCATGTAGTACCGCTGTGCGAGCCCGTCTTCACGCTCGTCCATCGCCATGTAGCCGGTGAGGTAGAGGTGGTCCGCGGCCGCCGACAGCATCGCCTTCCGTACCGGCTCCGACGCCCGCGCTTTGAGGTGCGGGACGATCGTGTTGACGAGGAATGCGGCCGCCATCGGCCGGGCCATGCGACCGCCGTACTCGTCATCCAGGGTGCTGATGCGATCCGTCATCGCGACCACCGTCTCTACTTCGGTCATGCCGATGCGGGCGTGCGGGTCGGCATCCAGCCGGGACAGGCACGCGTCGATCTCCTGCCATCCGGGCACCGCGAGCGCCGCCGAGTACACGACGCCCCTGATCACGGTCCGCCTCGACGGGTCCATGTCCGTCCTCCCCAGATCCGTCAGCCCTGCCACCGTATCCGCCGGCTCGGCCGTCAGGTCAGGGCCGGCGGTGAACCCGGCTTCGTGCGCTGTGACTGGCCGCCCGAGACGCCGCGACAGCGCTTCCAGGATCAGAGGCCGCACCGGCGGACGCGGGAGGGCGCCAGTCATCCAGTGCCGCACCGACGACTCGTCATAGCCGAACTCGCGGCCCCGCTCACGGGCGACCCGGGACACGGCCCGAATGAAGTCACCGTTCGTCCACTCGGTCTCAGCAAACAGCCTGATCAGATCCTCATTCGGAGTGCGCTCGCGTGTGACCACGGTGCAAGTCCCCCCGGAATTCAAGGTGTTCAAGGCATGGCAGCGACACCACCGTACTCACTTTGCGTGCCCGGCGGTTCACTCAATACACGCCATGCGGGGTGGAAGAACTCCGGGTGGTGTACCCCCGAGCAGCGGTCCGTGCGGCCCTCACCCTCGGCCTGGCCCTGACCGCGGCGGCCACCGCGATCGCGCACACAGACCCCGTCCCGGCTGCCCACATCCCCAGCGCCCCGCCCTATCTGTCCTACGAGGAGGATGAGTGACCACGATCAGCGAGCCCATGCCGTACGTCGACCTGCTCGCCCTGGTCGGCGAGACCAACCGGTGCCCCGGTGGCAAGCGGGCCGTCTCCCGCCTCGCCCACACGATGCACCTCGGCCCCCGTCACCGCGTGCTCGAAGTCGGCTCGAACACCGGGTTCACGTCCATCGAGCTGGCCGCACTCACCGGCTGCCTGGCGGACGGGATCGAGATCAACCCGGCCGCCGTCGCCGAAGCCAACCGGGCTGCCGCCCAGTTACCCGCCCACATCGGCGAGCGGGTCGCCTTCCACACCGGCGACGTCCGTGCCCTCCCCTGGGGCGCGGACACCTTCGACGCCGTCGTGTGCGGCGGAGCGCTCGGATTCGTCGACGACCGGCCCGCCGCGTTCTCGGAGATCCGCCGCGTCCTGCGCCCGCTCGGCATGGTGTCGATCACCCACCTGTACTAACCGCAGCACCCCGCCGCCCGAGCTGTCCGGCCGCCTCGCCAACGTCCTCGGGTTCACGGTGCCCGTGCACAGGTGGAAGCAGTGGCTGACCGACCTCGCACCGGACGGCTGGGAGGTCTACCACCTGGACCGCAGACCCATGGCCGCCCGGCCCGAACACGTGGTCGACGCCTACGCCGACGCCCTGACGAACACCCCCCGGATCGAAGCGCTGCCGCCCCAGGAGCGCGTCCGGGTCCGCGAGCAGTGGCGCAACGTCAGCCACGTCTTCAACGACAACCACGCCCACCTGGGGGTCCTGGAACTCGTCCTTCGCCGGCCGGCGCGCGACGACGTCCCGGAGCAGCCGGAGCTGTTCATCGAGCCGGGAGCCTACGACCCCCACTTCGAGCACGCGCCCGTGCCCCTGACGGAATTGGAGACGAACTGATGACGACCGCCACCGCCGCTCCGCCGCTGTGGTCCGACCCCGGCCGGTATCTGGACCTCATGGACTCTCCGTGGGGCCGCACGCTGGTCACGGTGCAGGACGCCCTGTCGTACGCCACCGCCCGGTTCTGGGCGGCCCGCGGCGTGCCGACCCTGCATCTGCCGGTGACCACGGGAGCGATCTCCTCCCCGATGGGCCTCGGCTCCGACTCCCAGCCGGTCAAGGCCCGCATGTTCGGGCGCGACGTGTATCTGGCGGACTCGATGCAGTTCGCGCTGGAGTACGGGTGCCGTTTGGCCGGCTCGGGCTGCTACTACCTCATGCCGTCCTTCCGCGGTGAGGACCCCGACCCCTCCCACCTGTGCCAGTTCTTCCACAGCGAAGCGGAGCTGCCCGGCGGCCTGGACACCACCATGTCCATCATGGAGGAGTACATCCGCTACCTGGCCCGGCACCTGCTCGCCGCCTGCCCGGACACCATCCGCGCCCAGGCGGGCACGCTCGACCACCTGGAGGAGATCGCCGCCGGTGACGGCCCGTTCGAGCGGATCACGTTCGCCGACGCGGCCCGGATGCTGCACCACGACCCCGAGCTGGCTGGGCGTTCCGCCCAGGGATACGGCACGGCGCATCTCATGACGACGGGCGAGCGCGCGTTCTCCACGGCACGGACCTGCACAAGCAGTTGCCCGCTTCGGGATAACGGGCCGCCGGACCCCTGCTTCTGGCTCTGGTCAGCAGCAGGCACGTGCAGACGGTTGCGTGGCCCATGCCCCCAGGCCTCCCTCAGGATGTAGGCGAGGTGGCAGGTTCTGTCGGTGGCGCGGAGCCATGCAAATCAGGTTGCCGTCCAGGGGTGGTGCTCACGTGTGCGTACTCGGGTCGTTCGGGTGCGGTTCCAGTGGGGTCACCACAGCGGTCATCCAGGGCCACAACGGCAGGGTTCCGAGGACGTCTGTACGCAGCTCCGCCTCGTCGGCGGCTCGCCAGATGCCGATGCTGCGCTTCTCCCCCACCGGCCGCCACAACCTGAACAGCCGCCCGGTGGCGGCCAGTTCACGGGCGCGGGCCGTCTCGGCGGCGCGTCTGCGGTCCACCTCTTCGGCGGGAACGTCCTGCGGTACGTCGGTGGTGATCTCGACCAGGAAGTCCTTCATGGCCCGGCTCCGTCCCTGCGTCTCCTGTGGTCTTCGGGTCTCGGTGACCCACTGCCCGCTGTCCGTCCATCCTCGGACCGCCACGCGCCCGGTGCCACGACCGGCATCCTCCCGACTGATAGGCGCAGCCTCCCACCGGCCGTAGCATGCGGATCACGGAGTTGCGCCAACTGCGGTACTTCGTCGCGGTCGCCGAGGAGCTGAACTTCAGCCGGGCCGCCGCCCGGCTGCTGATCGCCGGGCCGTCGCTGTCCCAGCAGATCAAGGCGCTGGAGCGCGACCTCGGGGTAGTGCTTCGACCTGGACCGCCGCTCGGTGGCCCTCACCCCGGCCGGCACCGCCCTGCTGCCGCACGTGCGCGCGCTGCTGGAGCGGGCCGACGACCTGCGGCACCGGGCCGGCTGCCTGTCGTCCGCACAGCCGGTCCGGGTGGGGTACGTCAATTGGCTGCCACGGGATTTCTCCGGCCGGACGTCGGCGGTGGCCACCGTGCACGTGGACGCCTGGGTGGCGCCCTCGCACACCCAGGCCACCCGAGTGGCCGACGGGAGTCTGGACCTCGCGGTGTGCTGGGTGCCGCAGGAGGACCTGGAACGGCTCGGCCTTGAGGCCCGTCTGCTCGGCACCGACCGCCTGTGCGCCGTCTCCGCCGGGGCCGCCACGGGGCCGGTGCGCGCCGAGGACACGGTGGTGCTGCTGGGCGAGGACGTCATCTCGTGGGCGTCGTGGAACGTCTACGCGCAGGAGCTGGTCCGTGCCACGGGCGCCCCGGCGGAACGGATTTCCGACAGCGGAATCACCGGCTCGGCCTACTTCGACCACGTCCGCCGGCTCGGCCGTCCGGTCCTCAACTGTCCCAAGGGGCAGAACGCCGCGCTGCCCGCGGACCTGGTCCAGCGCCCGGTGGTCTCGCCGGAGGTGCACTGGCCGTGGTTCGTGGTCCGGCGCGCCGATGAGCAGCGGGCCGCGGTGCTGGCCGTCGTCGACGCACTCGGCGACGCGGCCGACGAGGCCGACGAGCACGGGCTGACCGGTTTGGACGCCTGGCTGCCCGGCGGCGGTCCGCGATCCGCTTAGCGTCGGGGCACTGATCTGGGCTGGGAGGCTGCGCCTCCCGGCAGGGAGGAAGCCGATCGCGGCGCGGGGCGGTTTGGCGTTGCCCGTGTTCCGGCACGCGGCCTACCGTCGAGGAGTCGACCGGAACAAGACGCCGGGCCCTGGACCAGGGCTCCGCGCGTGACCGATGACGCTGCCGTACACACTCACCCGACCGCGCTCACGCCGGTCCTCCCGGAGGTATGCCATGTCCACGTTCGAGCAGAAGGTCGCCGTCGTCACCGGAGCCTCCCAGGGCATCGGAGCCGCCCTGGTCGAGGCCTACCGCAAGCTCGGCCACAACGTCGTCGCCACCTCTCGCGGCATCACCCCGTCCGCAGACGCGGGCGTCCTCGCCGTCCCCGGCGACATCTCCGACCCGGCGACCGCCGAACGCCTCATCGCCGCGACCGTCGAACGATTCGGCCGCATCGACACCCTGGTCAACAACGCCGGGCTGTTCGTCGCCAAGCCCTTCACCGACTACACCCCGGCCGACTACGCCGCCGTCACCGGTGTCAACCTGACCGGCTTCTTCCACCTCACCCAACTCGCCGTCGGCCAGATGCTCAGCCAGGGCCACGGACATATCGTCAACATCACCACCAGCCTCGTCGACAACGCCGACGCCCGCGTCCCCTCCGTACTCGCCTCCCTCACCAAGGGCGGCCTGCAATCCGCCACCAAGTCCCTGGCCATCGAGTACGCCACCCGCAACATCCGGGTCAACGCCGTCTCCCCGGGCACCATCCGCACCCCCATGCACGCACCCGAGACCCACGCCTACCTGGCCGGCCTCCACCCCGTCCGACGCCTCGGCGAGATCAGCGACATCGTGGACGCCGTGCTCTACCTGGAGAACGCCCCGTTCGTCACCGGCGAGATCCTCCACGTCGACGGCGGCATGAGCGCCGGCCACTGACCCACCACCCGCCAACCGTCGGGAAGACACCGCCATGAACCACACCACCACCCACGACGAAACCACCTTGCGCACCGCCCTCGACGGCTGGAAAGCCGCCGTCAACGGCCATCAACCCGACCTGGTGGCCGCCCAGTTCACCGAGGACGCCATCTTCCAGGGCCTCCACCCGTACAGCGTCGGACGCCCCGGTGTCGCCGCCTACTACGCCTCCCAGCCACTCGGCATGACCGCCGACTACCACGTCCTGGAGACCCGACGTCTCGCCGACGACCTGATCCTCGGCTACCTGGAGGTCGACTTCACCTTCACCGACCGGCCGACCGTCAATGCCAACCTCAGCATCCTGCTGCGCCGCACCGACGATGGCTGGGCCATCGCCCACTACCAGGTCTCCCGCCTGCAGTGACCGACCCACCGATGCCGTCCGAGCCAGGGCGATGGCGTGTTGTCGCTGGAATGGCGGCATTGGTTCTTACGGTGACCGTCAGGTGAGGCACCACCATTGGCAGCACGTCCGTACCGACGCCCAGCGGCTCGTCGACGAAATCGCCTGGAAGGGCGAAGCCGCCGAGGTGCTGAAGGGAGAAATCCAGAAACTGGACTACCACCGAGCACCCGGCTCGCGGTGATCAGCCCCATGGCCCGCGACATGTGCCCGCCATGACCAACTCGCGATCTCGGAGGCACCGGGTGGGCCGTTGTGTGCAATGACGACAACCGGACAGCCAGAGGCCAGGGCCGACGCCGTGTCACCGCCCGCGACCGAGTAGGGGACCGGGAAGTTGCTCGCGCCGAAGATCACCACGAGACCTGCTCCTCCTGGATCTCAAGCTCCCGCACCCGGTTCCGGGCCTTCCGTAGTCGATTATTGGACGCGAATGACACACCAAATCATCACAAAACGGTTAATTCAGGGTGTCTGTGCAAGGTTACGTGCGCAGATCAGAGTCCCCGCGCGGAGCTTCGGGACACCCCGCCCCGACCCTCTTCCTCCGCAGCGCCCCACCCCCCGATCCGTGCCCCGTGCGTCCGCGGCATCGGCGGCGTACGTGGCATTTCCTCAGACCGGCCGTCGGCGCCGAACCGACCTAGCCGGCTCCGCCAAGGGGTGCCGAGAGGTCTGAATGCTCGTGCTGCAACGGCTCCGGACCGCGTTGCTGCAGGTCAACTCCGCTTGCTCCAGCACAATCTAAGCGAGGAGCACCGACATAGGCGGCTCACCGGCGCTGCTTGGCAGGTCCCGTTCTCCGATGTTATGACGCATGTGATCTCTACGACCGGTGCGCGCTGGACCCTCTGCGTGAGCAGGGTCGTTCGTTGCGCTCGACTGGCACGTCTTAATACGCCGAAGTCAGTAAGCCCCTCTCAACCCGCTCCGCGCCAGCCATTGGTCGCGACGGCCAACGACGAAAGTCCAGCCTGGCGTGGCGGCCCGGCATCCGTCGGCCACCCACAAGACCCCGGCCGCAGCAGAACGCCGCCCGCACCGTCAAAGCCGGTTGCGGCAGACTCCTGGCCCCGGAAACACGTCAGCCGGAACGACGAAGTGGCGAAGGCTGCCGGTGTCCGGCTAGCACGCGTCCGCTGTCACCACACCACCTGGGACTATCTCCAGGAGCAGGTCCACCACCAGCACGAGTAGCGGATCCATACCCAGCCTCAAGCATTCCGCCCGCCGACCGACGACGAGATCACCACCGGGTCCGACGACATCGCCCCCCTCGGGGGATCATCCCTCGCCGCGGTCTTGGACTGGTGAGGTGCAGAGTGCTGCGGGGTGAGGGATCCGTGGCCGGCTACACGGGCGGCGGCCAGCTCCAGCTCGCCCCGTCCCTGAACGACGCGGGGCTCGGGCGGCTGGTGCTGTTGGCGTTCGCCGCCGGACTGGCCGCCTGTGACCGGGTGCTGGTCCACTCCTCCACGGCCGCGTCCTGGGTGTCGGCGGCAGCCGCCCGGATGGCCGTGGACCTCGGCGAGAAGCTGCGAGTGGTGCCCGCCCCGCGTGACGAGCGTCTGGTACGCGACCCCGCCACCACGCAGCCCGCCTCCGGCGCCGGGGCGATCGGCGTCTGCAACCACCAGTTGTACGCGCACTACGGCACCGGGCAGTTCGTGGACCTGGCCCGCGACCTGGTCGCGTCCGGCACCGTCAGGCTGCGGGTCATGGACCTGTTCGGCCAGCGCCGGGCGGAGCGCAAAGGCCCGGACGACAGCCCCGAGAAGATGCGTGACCAGCTCGCCGACCTGCCGCACGTGCAGGTCGTCTTCGACCGCTGCGACCGCGTCCGCTACAAGGACCTGCTGGCCGGTGCGCGCTTCGGCATCGCCCCGTTCGGGCCCGGCTGCCCCTGGTCAATGAGCGTGATCGACTGCCAGGGCATGGGCCTTCCGGCACCTGGCCTTTCTCGGACTTGCCGCCGCCCTTTGCTGCTACAAACGGCTCCTCAAACTAACCATGTAGGGCACGGCCTTAAAGGGAAGAAATAGAAGAAAATAACCCATAGGAAACATTTAGGCTATGCGTGGCGAGTTGTGTGCTGGTCGCGCTGATACCCACCTTTTGTTCAGACCCGACGAAGGAGCCTGCTGCTGTGGATGGTGAAGAAGAGCATGACCATGCCGGTCCCGAGTTGCTGCACGGCGACCTGCTGGGATCGCCGATCAGCTAAAAGATCTGAGTCGGGCACAACAGAAATTGCAGACGCTGCTGGCGGCGATGTTGTCGGTCAGCCGTGATCTGGATCTGGGGCGGGTGTTGCGGCGGATCGTGACCAGTGCGATGGAACTGGTCGGCGCTCACTACGGTGCGATCGGCGTGCTGAGCGAGGACGGCCGCAGGCTGTCGATGTTCATCCCCGAGGGCCTCACCGAGCAAGAACGCGCCGACTTGGCGGGGGATCTCCCGCAGGGCCGCGGGCTGCTCGGCTACCTGATCGAACACCCCAAGCCCCTGCGAGTCGGTGACATCCCGCACCACCGGGCGTCGGCCGGCTTCCCGCGCGGCCACCCGCAGATGAAGACGCTGCTGGGCGTAGCCATCACCGTGCAAGGCCGCGTCTACGGAAACCTCTATCTTGCGGACAGGGGCGACGGCCTTCCTTTCGACTCCCGTGACGAGGACATCATCGTGGCTCTGGCAGGAGCGGCGGCCGTGGCCATCGAGAACGCCCGCCAGTATGAGCACGTCCGCTCCGACTCCGAGGAGTTCCAAAGATTGCTACTGCCGGAGGTGTCGGACAGGCCGCCGTTCCGCACCGCCGCGGTCTACCGGCCGGCGTCCGAGCCCAACCAACTCGGAGGGGACTGGTACGACGCGCTGGCCACTGCCGACGACACCTGCTACCTGGCCATCGGTGATGTCTGCGGGCACGACATGGCCGCCGCCGCGTCCATGTCCCAGACGCGCAGCATGCTCCGCGCCCTGCTCCACACCCGGCTCCACCGCCCCAGCCGAGTCCTGACCCAGCTCGACCTGACCCTGCACGCCATCCCCCGCAACCTGGTGACGACCGCACTCGTAGCACGCGTACATCGCCACCACAACGCCTGGGTTCTGCAATGGAGCAACGCCGGGCACCCCCCACCGCTGCTTCTGGCACCGGGTCGCCCGGCGCAGTACCTCGACCGCGACCCCGGCCTACCCCTCGGCGTTGACCTCAGCCTTCCCCGCCACGACCACTCCCAAGACCTCCCCCCGGGATCCACCATCGTTCTCTACACCGACGGACTGGTCGAACACCACCAGCACTCCCTGACCGACGGCCTGCGCACCCTCGCTGACATCGCCACCGCACATGCCGACCAGTACCCCGCACAACTGTGTGAGACGCTTGCCGACCAGCATCCAGGTGACGGACATGACGACATCGCCGTCCTCGCCCTCCGCGTCCCCAACGGGCACCATTCGTGACCACCCGCAACAATGACCGCAGTGCGGAATGAATCGCGTGGACGGAACCACTGCGCAAGAAGCGATCTGGACACCGCCCCCGGCGACCCACGGCTCGCAGCTCGCGGCCCTGGCCCGCTGGTGCCCCCCAGCAAGACGGCCGTTCCTGGGTCTCCAGCGCCCGGATCCGGTTCCGGACCTGCCGCAGTTGCCACTCCAGCCACTGCTCCAGACCTGGTCTCCGAGAAGGATCTGATCGGCAGCAAAGCCACCCCGTCGTATGCCACGACCCTGGCCCACGACGGCAAGGACAAGCTGCACACCATCACCGACCCGCGCGGCCGCGTCTACACGCTGACCTGGGCCAGTAGCCACATCACCTCCCTCACCGACAGCGCGGGACGCAAGGTCACCTACGGATACGACTCCGACAACAACCTCACCGACGTCTACGGCGTGGGCCCCCGCTCGCCCAGTCTTGAGGACGACGACCACTACCAGTACACCTACGACGCGTCGCACCTGATGAAGACGATGCGCAAGCCGGTCCGGTACGGCAGCAACGCCTCACCGACCCCGGTGACGTCGATGACGTACGACACCTCCGGGTTTCTGCAGGTCGGTTGTGGTTGCTGCATGTTCCGGGCAGGCTAATAAGGCCGTCGTGTTCGTCCTGGTGATGTGGAGGTGGCGGATGCCGTCGTTGCGGGCAGTGCTGGAGAGCCCTGAGAAGGCGGCTCTGGTGCGGGTAGAGAAACGGCGGGGACTGTCAATCGACCGGCTCTGTTCCGTAGTCGGTGGTGACGGCAGGTAACTGGCGTCGTTGACGTTGGCCGCGGCAGGGATGCGGGCGTAGCGCTTGACGGTGTTCGGGGCGAGGTTCAGTCTGCGGGCCCGCGACCCGGCCGGCGCCGATGAACTTCTCGAACGCGCCCAGTCCGCCGCCGAACAGGCGCTGGCCGAATTGCGGACCGTCGCTCGCGGCATCCTGCCGCCCGTGCTCGCCGACCGCGGCCTGGCCGACGCGCTCTTCGGGCTGGCCGCACACTGCGCGGTGCCCTGCCGGACCGACGCCCGTCTGCCGGAGCGGTGCGCCTCCTCGGTCGAGGCGACCGCCTACTTCGTGATGGCCGAGGCCCTCACCAACATCGCCAAACACAGCGGCGCCGCCCAGGCCACCGTCACCGTCCGAAGCCGGGGCGGCTGGCTCCTGTTGCGCGTCGAGGACGACGGCCGGGGCGGTGGCGACGAGAAGGGCGGCTCCGGCCTCACCGGCATCCGCCGCCGCGTCGCAGCCCATGACGGGACTCCCGATCCGCGGCACTCGTGCCCGCGACCGTCGGAGATCAGCTGGGGATGTCCAACGGCCATGGCATACCGGTCACGAACGAAGAGGATCCGATGCGTCCGATGCGGATTGTTCGGCAGCCGAGTCGAGGCCTCGGAGGTCCCCGACAGGCACAGGTTTGACCGGCAGGTGGGCGGAGAAGCGTCCGCCGAGCCCGATCGGCTGCTCGCGCGCCGATGCGAGGATCGCGCCGACGCTGCTCTCGCAGTAGCGTCCCTGGCAGGGGCCCATGCCTGTGCGGCAGGAGAGCTTGACGGCGTTGACGCCGCTGACGAATGGTGACGATGCGAGGAAGTCGTCGATTGTGCCGCGTGTGACCATTTCGCATCGGCAGATGGTGGTTTCTCGCATCGCCAGATCTCCGAGTGCCTCGCGGGTCGGTTCGAACATGCGTTGCACCACGGTGGAGAATCGTGTCGCTTTACGGATGTCACGTTCCGCTTCGGCGAATGCCGCGGGGGGCACGGCGCGGCCGAGGTCGGCGGCGATCCCGAGACCCGCGAGCGCGCCCTCGGCGCGGGACCGGTCGGCGCCGGCGACGCCTGTGGGCTCGCCGGCGACGAACACTCCAGGGACGGATGTCTGCCGTCGTTCGTCGTGTGCGACCACCCAGCCGCCCCGTGGCGAGTCGAACGCAAGCTCGCATCCGATCTGGCGGGCGAGTTCCGTCGACGCGGAGAAGCCGTAGCCGAGCACGAGATGCGATGCAGCGATCTCGCGGGGTGCGCCAGTCACCTCCCACCGCCGGTCGACCCGGGCGAGCTCGACACGGGAGACGCGTTCCGTGCCGTGGGCGGCCGTCACGATGGTCCGGGGCGAGACTCGGACGCCCTTGCGCACCAGCCGCGCCAGGATCGCGCCCGTCTCTGCGAGCATCCGCAGATGACCGGGTACGGCGCCGAGGGCGCGGAGCATGTCCATCGGCGTCGGGATGCTCTGCGCGAACGCGACCTCGCGTACGGGGACGCCGTCGCGGACGAGCAGGTCGGCCGCGAGCAGCAGCAGCGGATGCGCCCCGGCCAGCACGACGTCGCTGACGGGTGCGATCTTCTGTGCCTTGACGAGGGTCTGGACACCGCCGGCAGTCATGACTCCGGGTAGCGTCCAGCCGGGGAAGGCGACGGGGAGGTCGTAGGCGCCGGTGGCGATCAGCAGCCGCCGCGCGACGATCACGCGAGTGCCGTGTTCCGGGTGGTTGATCGCCACGCACAGACCGTCCGGTTCTGCGTCGTCGTGCAGCACACCGATCGCCGACCAGCCGAACTCCGTCGTCAGTCGCGGGTCTTGCTCGAACCGCTGGATGAGCTCGGTGGCCCAGTCGTAGCCGGCGGTGGGGTGCAGGATGCTTCCGGTGAAGGCCTCGGGCGGTTGGCGGAAGATCTGCCCGCCCGCCCGCTGCTGCTCGTCGATGACGACGACCGTCAGACCATGGTCGGCTGCGGTGAGAGCCGCCGACATGCCCGCCGGACCTGCGCCGATGATCGCGACATCGAACATCACAGCCTCCCTGGTGTCTCGATGACCATGCCCTCGCGCGCCGGGACCAGGCAGGTGCGGGTCAGAGGTCGGCCGTCGACGGTGGCGACGCACTCGAAGCACGTCCCCATGTTGCACAGCGGCGCCCGGGGTGCCCCGGTGCGGTCTCGTTCGAACGTGGCCCCTTCGGCGAGCATGGCGGTGGCCACCGTCTCGCCCGAACAGGCTCGAACCGGGTCGCCGTTCACGCCGATCGTCACGGCGTCGCCGCGCTCCTGCGCAGTGCGACGCCAGGCAGTGTCTGTGGTCATGAGGTGCTCCTTTCCGCAAAGCGAGCCGGGTCGTACGGTGCGAGGTCGATATCGGGTGAGCGCCCGGCGATGAGGCCGGTGAGCACCCGTGCGAAGCTCGGCCCGAGGGTGAACGCCGATCCCCCGGTGGCGACGAACACCCCGGGCGCGCCCTTGACCGCGCCGACGAGCGGGAGCTGGTCGGGTGCCACCGTGGTTGCGCCGACCCAGCTGCGTACGGCGGGTACGCGTTCCAGTGCGGGAACGGTGTTCACGGCCGCACGCGCGTTGCCGGCGATCGATTGCGGGATCAGCTGGTGCTTGCGGTCGAACGCCGGGGCGCCGTGCGCGTCCCTCATCAGACGTGCCGGCCACCCGCCGCCGATGAGGACCGTGCTGTCGAGCGATTGCTTGAGCGACAGGCGCGCGCCTGCGTGCTGAACGAGGTGCGGGATGAGCTTGGGGATCTTCGAGGTGACGGTCATCGTGAGGGCGAGGGGAACAGTGGGGAGCTCGGAGTCGAAGATCTGCCCGAGCTCGGTCGTCCACACGCCGGCGGCGAGCACGACTGCGGCGGTCCGGACCATGCGGGTCCGTTCGTCTCCTGCGCGGCCCGTCTCCCGGAGGGTGATTTCCCATCCGGTCGGAACGCGATGCGCGCCGACCAGGCGGGAGCGTGTGCGCACGCTCGCCCCGGCTGCGACGGCCGCGCGGCCGACCGCGGGAGCGGCGATGCGGGCGTCCGCCTTTCCTTCCAGCGCGCTGAGGTTGGCTGCGAGGATGTTCTGTGAGAGGTACGGTGCGATGGCGTCGAGTTCGGTGCGATCGAGCGTGCGCACATCGAGGCCCCAGGAACGTTCCAGCTCCGCCTTGAACTCAAGCATCCTGACCTGGTCGGCGTTCTCGGCGACCATGAGCCCGCCCGTCTGGCGCACGCCGAGGGGCTCTCCGATCTCGTCCTCCATGCGTGCCCACATCGCGGCGGCGTCGAGGTGCAGCGGCATCGCCTCCGCGGCGACGCGCGCGGCCTCCTGGCCTGCCTCGACCATCCGGTATTCGAGCTGGAAGTGCAGGCTCCCGGCGTTCTGGCCCGAGGCGTGCTGGTTCACCTGATCCTTGTCGACCAGGAGCACGTGTGCACCGTCGCGGGCGGCCATCCACGCCGTGAGGCAGCCGAGCAGCCCGCCGCCGACGACAACCAGGTCGTACCGCTCAGTCATCGGCGAGGGGGTGCGTGTCAATGCCGAGCTCGTGCAGGGTCGCCTCGACGCGGGTGACCTCGTCCGGTGTGAGCTCAAGGAGCGGCGCCCGCACGAATCCCGCGGGGATGCCACGCAGCCGCAGCGCGGTCTTGATGATCGCCTGCTGGTTGCCGAACTGCACGCCGTAGTCGGGACGGAACCACGCGTCCATGTACACGCGGTCCTTCTTGCCCAGTTGGACTGCGCGCTCCCGGTCCCCGGCGTCGATGGCGTTCCAGAAGTCGGCCTGGTCGCGGCCGAGGATCCCGCCCGTTCCCATCAGGCCGTCGCCGTGGCCGAGGATCGCAAGGTCGGCGCCGAGCGCGTTGGTGGGCAGGCCGAAGTACCGCACCTTGCCCTCTAGTGCGTACATCCCGGCGAGGAAGCTCGCGAAGTCTCCCGTCGAGTTCTTGATCGCGACGACGTTCTCGATCTGCGCGAGCTCGGTCAGCAGTTCCACGTCCATGTCCACGACGCAGCCGCGCGGCCAGTTGTACACGGTCATCGGGATGTCGGTGGCATCGCTGACCGCCCGGTAGAACGCGACGATCTCCTTCCCGTTGGGCACGATGTAGGGCGGCGGGGTGAGGAGGATGCCGGCGAGGCCTGCCGCCTCCGCCGCGCGGGCGTGGGCGATTGCCTCTTGCGGGGTGAACGCATTGCAGGCGCCGAGGACCGGGAAGGCGCCGCTCTGGTGCTCCGCGCCCGCCGCGAACAGTTCCGCGCGTTCCTTCGCGGACAGGGAGAACCACTCGCCGCTGGTGCCGGCCAGGATCGCACCCTGGATGCCCTCGTCGACGAGCCAGGCGACCTGCACGTGCAACGCGTCGATGTCGAGCGAGCCCTCGCGGGTGAATGGTGTGGTGATTGCGGGGATGTAGCCGCGCCAGTTGACTGTATTGCGATCCATGCGTGCGTGCTCCAGTTGCCGTCGTCCGGTGGTGTTCTTGCTGGGGTGTGCTGGTCAGACCGCGGCGGGCGTGCGCTCGGGTCGCTTCAGTTCGACGCCGTCCGGGCCCTCGAAACGGCGGCCCCAGCCGGTTGCGGCCGCGACGACCATGACGACGGTGAGGACGAGCGGGTAGAGCATCGCGACGAAGATCTCCGTCGTGGCCAGGGCGGGAACGCCCTTGATCCCGGTCGTGAGCTGTGCGCCGATGAACAGATAGGCGCTCAGGACGGGGACGATGGAGGCGATCCCCATCGCGAAGCAGTCCATGACGACTGCGCGGCGGTACGGGTGCAGGCCGACGCGGGCGCCGATCTCGTCGGCGACCGGGCCGAAGGTGAGCATCGCGGCCGAGTTCACGCCGCCGAACAGCAGCGTGGTGCCCGAGATGCCGATGCCGATCGCGAACTCCGCACCGCGCGGGGTGCGGGACAGGCGGCTGCGGGTGAGGGCGCTCACCAGCCAGTCGAGGATGCCCGCGGCGGTGAGTACGCCCATGATGCCGAACACGGTGACCACCAGAGCGATCACGCTGAGCATGTTGCTGACGCCTGAGATCAGGAATCCGGTGGGCGCCCCGTCGGTGACGCCGATGATGCCGTCAAGGGTGAGCAGGCCCGAAGCGAGGCCGGTGACGATCCCAGTCGCCAGCCCGACCGTGACCGCCTTGAAGATGTCGCGGGTCAGCAGCGCCACGGTGAGCATGAGCGCGACGGGGATGAGCATCACCAGCGCGAGCGGGTCGGAGGCCTTCTCCAGCAGCTCCTGCGAGTGCGCCGAGTCGGTCGAGTGGCCCGACGACCCCAGCGCGAAGAACCCGACGGCCGAGACGGCTGCCGCCGTGAAGGCGAAGCGGGCGCGACTCCGCACGACTCCGGCGATATCTGCGGTGCCGGACTTCCGGCGGAACGTCTGCGTCGACGACGAGATGACGGTCGTGTCGGAGATCGGGGCGACGTTGTCTCCGAAGATCGCGCCGGAGATGATCGCGGCGGCGAGGAACGCCGGCTCGGCGCCGAGGAGCACGCCGGCCGGGTAGAAGATCGGAAACGCTGTGAACATCGTCCCTATGGACGACGCCGTCGACATCGAGATGATGCACACCGCGATGAACGTGAACAGTGTGAAGGTGCCACCGCTGACGCCGAGGAGTTCGGCGAGCCACACGAACCCGCCGGAGACGTTGGTCTCCTTGATCAGCGCGGACATCAGCCCCACGCAGAAGAGCATCATCACGATCGTCACCGCGGTGGACGATCCGATCCCCTTCGTCACGGCGGACCAGTACGCCGAATACGGCTTGGCGAACAGCGCGCCGACGAGCAGCGCGACGACGCCTCCCGCGGCAAGGGCGGTCATGTCGAACGTCTTGAACACGACGAAGAAGACGACGCAGAAACCGAGAAACACGGCGACCGGCAAAAATGCCAGTGCCTTTCCTCCGCGGAAGACCAGGTGGTTGTCGGCGCTCATTGGCGGTGGACTCTCCATGACGTTGAGGGTAACGCAGGGGCGTGTACTTATTTACACGAGTACACAAAAGTGCACGACTCCATGACTGTCAACCGTTGACTCTTCGGCAGTAGCGTGCCGAAGCCCCCAGGGTCCGGGTGCACAAGAGTGCACAAAGGTGCACGACTCAGCTAGGCTGACCACCGTGATGGGAGACCAGCTACGCGCGCTACGGACGGAGGCGGGGCTCAGCCTGCGCGATCTTGCGGCGCAGACCGGCCTGTCAGCGACCCTGCTCAGCCAGGTGGAGCGGGGCATCCGCGAGCCGAGCCTCAAGACCCTCCGGGCCTTGAGCACGGTGTTCGGCCCGTCGGCCGCCTCGCTGTTCCATGAGCAATCCCCGCTCACGGCTCACCACAGCCGACCCGACGAACGTCCCCGGCTGCTCATGCCGAAGGGCCTCGTCCAGTACGAACGCCTGACGCCGAGCAACGGCCAACTCGAAGTCCTGCTCGGCAAGCTCGAACCGGGCCATGCCTCCAGCGACGAGCCGTGGAGCCATGTCGCGGTCGAATGCGCCTACGTCATCAGCGGCACGGTCACGGTACAAGTCGCCGATCAGCGTTTCGACGTGCAGGCGGGCGAGGCGCTGACCTTCGACGCCACACGGCCTCACCGCTACAGCAACAACGGAAGCGAGACGGCGACCTACCTGGCGTCGGTGACACCACCCACGCCCTAAGGGCTGTCGCGGCCCTCTCCCAGGCACAGAGGACCGACGGCGAGGGTGGCGCCGCGCTCGCTGATCCGGGCCGCCGTCTCGTCCGCGTCCCTGACGGCGAAGTACGGCGTCCAGACAGCCGGATGGCCACCGCCCGGGCAGCATCCGATCCCGGCGACCGCCTCACCCTGCGCCAGAGCCACCGAGAAGTCGCTGCCGAGCGTGCTGGGCCTGTACCTCCAGCCCATGACGTCGGAGTAGAAGGACCGCGCCGCACGCAGGTCCCGAGCCATCAGACTCACCCAGCACGGCGCACCCGCCACCGCGCCTGGCTCCCGTGCAACGGGGTGCCAGCGCGGCGGCCGGGATCGTGGTCCAGGAGCAGCGTGCTGGCCCTGGCCTGCGGTGGTCGGGTCTGTGGTCGGCCTACGCCGGCCCGTGGTCGGGTCTGTGGTCGGGCCCATGGTCGGGGCGGGCCCGGCCGCCTAGGCGCTCGCTCGGCTGAGACGCTCGGCGGCCTGGACGCGGACGGCTTCACAAGACTTCGGGGTATCGCCGTGCAGGGCCTCCCAGCGGGCGTTGTGCGCAGCTGGCCACAGGCTGGCAGCCCATGCCATCTCCTGCTCCTCCACGGTGAACCGACGCCCCCGGAGGTCCTGATAGGCCGCCAGGAACGCGGAAGAACTCTCGATCGGGGCCAGGGTCGGGGGCGAGACGTTGGCGAACGCCCCACACGCCGCACCTACCAGTGCCGCCTCTGGCTGCCACGCCAGGCTGTCCCAGTCGTGTACGGCCCACACGTCACCGTCGTGCCAGCGGAGGTTCTGCGCTTCGAAGTCGACGTGGCCCAGTACGCACGGCAGGTCTGCCGCCAGCATCCTCGTGCGGGCCCGGTCGGCTGTCTCAACGACGTACGCGGGCACGGCGCTCTGGTCTCGCTCATCGAGGAAGTCGATCGCCGGCCACAGCCCCGAATCCGTATGGTCCCAACGCGCCCAGCGCGGATTCGGCAGCGGCGGCGCAACGGTCACGCCGGCTAGTTCAGCCATCAGCCAGGCGAACACCGCCGCGTAGCGCACGGCGACATCCGGCGAGTTGCCGCACAGCAGTTCACCACCGGACCGGGACTCCTCGGCATGCACAGCCAGCGCACCGACGCCGACCACGGGCGTGAGCGGCCGCGCGCACGGAAACCCCCGTTCCGCCATCTGCGCCTGCGCGGCGACACACGAAGCGGCCCGGCCGTCGTCCTCCCGCGCCTTCACCACGACGTCTCGCCCATCGACCAGCCGCAGCCCGAACACCGCCGAGAGTGACCGCCGCTCGAACAGCACCTTGACCGGCTCGTTCCCCAGCTGATCCACACACCAGCCAACCAGCCAGCCTGGCAGATCATCCAACGTCATAGCGGCGACTGTGCCACATGCGCCGAAGACAGCGAAAGCGATCCGACAGGCGTTGTCACGTTGGCTGACCGGCGTGGGATGATCTTCGTGGTGGTCGTATCGGGGAGGGGACTGCTCGTGTCGTCCGTGTCGCCGTCGTACCGGGGGCACCGGTACCCCGTCGAGGTCATCTCCTACTGCGTGTGGCTGTACCACCGGTTCCCGCTGTCGTTCCGTGAGGTCGAGGAACTGACGCTCGAGCGCGGCGTGGTCGTCTCCTACGAAACCGTCCGGCGGTGGTGCCTGAAGTTTGGTCAGGCCTACGCCAACGCGCTGCGTCGCCGGCGTCCCCGTCCCGGCGACAAATGGCACCTGGACGAAGTCTTCATCAAGATCAACGGTGAGCTGAAGTACCTGTGGCGCGCGGTGGACCAGGATGGCAACGTGCTGGACATCCTCGTGCAGAACAGACGCGACAAGGCCGCGGCCAGGCGTTTCTTCCGCAAGCTCCTCAAGAAGACCCGCTCGGTGGCGCGGGTGGTGGTCACGGACAAGCTCCGCAGTTACGGGGCCGCCCACCGCGAGGCGATGCCTTCCGTCGAGCACCGCTCCCACAAGGGCCTCAACAACCGGGCCGAGAACTCCCACCAGCCGACCCGGCAACGAGAACGCGCCATGAAGGGCTTCCGCAGCGTCGGCGGAGCCCAACGGTTCCTGGCCGCGTTCAGCGGCATCTCACCCCACTTCCGACCCCGACGCCACCTGATGACCGCCACCGACCATCGCGCCGAAATGACCGTCCGCTTCGCGATCTGGAAGCAGATCACCGGAACCGCCGGCCTGCCCGCCACGGCCTGAGCACGGAGCCGGAACCGACCCCAGCACGCCCCGACGCCCCACCAAGCGCCAACACCCCCGACAACGTGACAACGCCCGCGGAGCGCGTTCCCACGGCCTGCCCCTCCACCTCGACCTGGCCGCCTCCCGCTTCCTGGAGATCCGCCGCACCCGCGAGCCGCAGCCCGCCGACTTCGACCACACCTTCCCCGCACTCCTGGCCCGCGCCCTGTCCGACCTCACCGCCGACGAACGACACGTCCTGCGCTCGGTGTCCCTGCTGGACGCCTTCAACCTCGACCTCGCCACCCGCGCCGCAGGCCTCACCCACCAGGCACCCGCCCGGCGCCTGACCGAGCGGCCCATCGTCACGGAAAACCCCTACGCACTGTGGCCGTACCACCGGCGCGATCCGCTCCGCCCTCACCGAAGCCGACGACCACTGGACACCCGCGGACTGGCACCAGGCCGCCACCCGCGCCCTGGCCGCCCTCGGTAACCAATGGGCCACGACCACCGCCCTCACCCCCAGCCGCATCCTCCTCGTCGCCTGCCTGCGCCAGGGCCTGCGCCTGGCCCGCGATCACCGCCTGACCGACCTGGGCTGGCTCACCGAAGCCGCCTTCGTCTACACCGACGACTCAGTCTGGGAACCCCTCACCCCACCCAACCACCCCGGCCGGCACCAGCGGCGGGGCACCGGACCCGGCACTGGACACACCCGCCGACGCCCTGGCCGAGCTCCTCACCGCGAACGCACCACCGACCGTCTCACCGTTGTCCTGGACACCGGCCTGCTGCCCGACGAGCTGACCGAGATGGCCCTGTATTACCGGGCCAAGGCTTACAAGGACCTCAGCCGGAACGACGCCGCCCGCACCGGGATGCAGCAGGTTGCCGACACCGGCGGCCGTCTCGCCCTCAAGGCCCGCCGCAGCCTGGCCAACTTGGCCCGCCTTGCCGGCGACTTCCCTACCGCCCTGGCCGCCGTCCCGGCCCTGGGCTGGAAGGGCCGCCACCACCGCGTCCTCGGCGACATCCACTGGTCCCACGCCGACACCGCCCAGGCCGTCACCGCCTTCGAAGCCGGCCGCGCCGAAGCCGAGCAGCACGACGCCATAGGCGAGCGCGCCATGACACAGGTCCGCCTCGCCCTCGCCCTCTCCTTCGCCGACCCCGCCCGGGCCAGCGACGAGCTCGCTCTCGCCCACCAGCTCCTGAACGGCCTCGACCAGCGCTCCAACACCCTCCTCGCCCAGGTCGTTGCCCTGATCAAGGACGCCGGAACCGACAGCGTCCCCGGCCGCGCCCAGAGCCTGCGCACCGACATCGACGCCGCCGGGCTCCCCTTCCTCCACCGCTTCGTGGAGCTCGCCCTCGCCTTCCACCACGCCGCCCGCGGCGAGAACCAGGACCTGGCCGCCACCATCAGCCGCCTGCGCGAACTCACCGCCACCGGCGACTTCGCCTACTTCACCGACATCGCCCACTTCATGGCCGCCCTGCCCCTTCCGGAGCCCTCGACCACCCGCTGGACCAAAAAAACGAAGACGACGTCCGTACCGCATGGCACGGCCTGGTCCAGGCCCGCCAGGAACACCTGCTCACCGGAAACTGACCCGTACATGCACATCGGCCCAGACCAGACAGTGTCTGGTCGGGGCCGATGGAGGCCACGTGCCGGTGAGCCGCCATATCCATGGCGATCCGGCAAGACGCCTTCGACGAGGCCCGGGGTCAGCTGGAGGAGGTGTCCTTGCCGACGAGGCCCGAAAGCAGTTCGACCAGGGTGGCATTCACACTGCGCTGTTCCGACAGGAACCCGTCGATCTTCTGCTCCAGCCCATCGAGGCGCTCGCCCAGGCCGTCGACCTTCTGATCGAGATTGCCGACCTGAAGGCGGAGCGCGGTCAGGTCGCTCTTGACGATGCCGAACTCGCGGTCGGTCTTCTGCGCAGTCTCTTCGTAGCGGCGAGTCAGCGCGGACAGCTCGCTGTGGGCGATGGGGTCCTCAGGCACGCGGGTACTCCTGCCAGATCACAAAACCGCTGATACGAAGACTCCACGATATCGCGCCCGCACTCCCCTACAGCCACGGATCCGCGGTCCTCTGCTTCGCATGAGGCGTGGCCTGCGGCCCGGCGGCAGCGAAACCCGTCTGGCCGCGGTGGACCTTCTTGTAGCGGCCTCGCCGGGCCCACCCTGTGTCGCCTTTTCCTCACCCGATGGAGTCACCGCGACTGTGGCTCCTTGCCCCGCCGCCACGCCTCGGGCTTTGATGTGCCGGCCAGAAGCATCACCATCCGCAGATACTGCCGACACAACCTGATCAAAGCGCCTCACCGTCGGGGGCCGGTCCGGCGCGCAGCGCCAGAACATGGGCGGCGTCGGTGTCGGAGAGGTAGGCCGGGGCAACTTCGAGCATCCCCGATCACATGGGTGCAGGCAGCGAGGTCGTCGACGACGCGGCGCAGCGCGGGATCCGCTGGCGGATCGTCGGGCAGCGAAGGCGGTGCGGTGCGGACGGACTGGCGGACCACCGCGCGCACGGTGGGCTCATTGAGGGCTTGGCGATCAGGGCGCCGCTCTGTCCCCCACGTCCTTTCCCCTGTTGCCGCAGTTCGGTGTCGCCGCGCCAGCGCTCTGGTTGTCACCGACGACGTCACGACATGAGCTTCGGATCAGACTGGCTTCGCTCCCAAGCGGTGGAGCATCTCCCGAAGCTGCGGCCCGCGTACGGGTGACAGACTTCAGGGCGGCCAGGAGCCCCGTCCGCCCTGCCCCGTCCGCCTCCATCAGCTCACGGTGCACACCGGCCGGGGAACGTCGGCCACGGTGAGATCGCTGATCACGATCCGGTGGTCCTCGGTGGGCGTATGCAGCCTGCAGCTACGGTAGTTCACGCCCCGGCCGAGGATGTAGTCGAACTTGGCCGCCTTGGTGGGGAACCCAGGTCCGGTCTTCGGGAGGGTCTTGTTGCACCGGGGATCCTCGACCGGTCCGCAGAACTGGTCGACGTCCTTGAACCCGGCCTGCCAGATCGGGTCCATGACTTGTGTGACGTACGGTCGGGTGTTGAAGTCACCGAGAACGAGTGCGCGAGGATGCGGTCGCGTGGCGGCCGCCAGTTCTCCGGCCTGCAGCTTCCTCAGGTCTTCGTGGCCCGGTGCACTGAGGTGCGTGTTGAACACCCGGACCCACTGGCCGTCGAGCTTCGTGGTGAAGGATTGCATGCCACGCGCCTCCGTCCATCCCTCGTCGTCGCTGTAGCCCTTCTTCTTGTGCGCCCTGACCGTGGTGCCCTTGGCGTAGATGATCGCCGTGCCCAGCCGGCCCGGGCACCCGAAGTTCAGGGCGGACAGTCCGCTCCGGTACTCGTACTTGAACCCCGCTTCGTTGAGCTGCCGAACGGCCT
Organism: Streptomyces sp. NPDC001933; assembly: GCF_042890955.1. NCBI lineage: Bacteria > Bacillati > Actinomycetota > Actinomycetes > Kitasatosporales > Streptomycetaceae > Streptomyces > Streptomyces sp. NPDC001933. Next base: position 28,956 of record NZ_JBIASS010000039.1, read on the forward strand.
CACGCACCTCGTTCAGGCACGACTCCTGCAACGCGACCACCTGCGGCCGGAAGCGCTTGATCTGTTCTGCGATCGCCTTTGGCGTGCCGAGGTCCTGCCCGTTCGTGTTCCACGTCATGAACCGATTGGGGATCGGCTTCAGGGATTCCTCGGCGGCGGGCACCACCTCCCGGACCTGCTGGGCGGCGGTGGCGGGCACCGCCAGCCCGACTATGGCCACGCCGGTCAGCGCGGCAAGTACTCTCCTGACGTTCAACATGAAGTCCTCCGGTAGCGGTTTACGAACGGGCCAGCCGGCTGCTCCGGCAAAGGGTTCCAAGCGTGAGGCGTCACCGGCCGGGTGGCGCTTCAGAGCCTGCTGGACCGGCACCGCACGGAACAACGGCAGTCGCCCGTCCCGGACAGCTGCCGTTCTGTTCGGCCTGCTCAGCGGCCTGTCCGGGACAGGCGACTGGCAGTCCTGCCACCGGTGTGGAGGCGCAGAGACTTCCATGAGCATGGGCGACTATCCCGAGCAGACCGCTGCCCGACTCGCGTTCATCCGCGATGCTCAGGGCGCCATGCGGATCAGGCAGCCATGTCGGCGAACACTCCGGGCTGGTAGTCGCCGCCGCGCTGGCGAACGATGACGCCCATGCGGTTGGTGGCGTTGATCAGGGCGATGAGCATCACCAGGTCGGACAGCTGGTCCTCGTCGTAGTGCTGGGCGGCGTTCGCCCATGCGTCGTCGGTGACGCCACCGGCGGCATCGGCGATGCGGGTGCCCTGTTCGGTCAGTTCCAGGGCGGCGCGCTCGGCGTCAGTGAAGACCGTTGACTCGCGCCAGGCCGCGACGAGGTTGATGCGGGTTGCGCTCTCTCCGGCGTGTGCGGCGTTCTTGCTCCACACGTCGGTGGCGTAGCCGCAGCCGTTGATCTGGCTCGCGCGCAGCACCACCAGCTTCTGGGTCGTGGCCAGCAGCGCGGATTCCTCCAGGATCGTCTTGCTCGCCTTCCCGAAGTACCCGGCGGCCTTGGCAGTGGTCGTGGTCGGATTGCTGAAGAGGTTCAAACGGGCGGTCATGGCGTGCTCCTTGGTGTTGGTGGTGTCAAGACCCCGGTGGCTCGCGTCCTGCGACGCCCCTTCGGGATGACGTGGTCCGGACGCATTGCTCGGGTCGCCGGTCTCATTGGGCGCCGGTCCGGCGCTATGAGGGGGCGATCGGGTTGTGCGTCAGCGGCGTGGGCGCTGTGCCCGGTGGGGCGCGGCTGCGCGGGGCGGTTTTGTTGCGGGTCACGGTGCGGTCTTGCGGGGGTCTGCGGTGACGAAGAGGGCGGCTACGACCGCGGTGCCGAGCATGATGCCCATTGCCCAGGTCGCGGCGGTGGCGTAGCCGTGCACGGTGGCGTCCCGAAGGACGTCTGCGCCGTGGTGGTCTGCCAGGTAGGTGCTGGTGGCGCTGGCCGCGATGGTGTTGAGCAGTGCGGTGCCGATCGAGGCGCCCGTCTGCTGGGCGGTGTTGACGGTCGCGGAGGCGATGCCGGCGTCGTGGGGAGCAACTCCGCTGGTGGCCGTCGCGACTGCGGGGCCGAACAGTGTGCCGATGCCGAGTCCGAGGAGTAGCTCGGCGGGCAGGATGCCGGCGGTGTAGGAGCTGTGCGGGGTGAGCTGGGTGAGGAGGGCGAGCGAGGCGGCCGCGCACAGCAGTCCGGGCACGATCAGCAGCCGGGGCGGCAGCTTGGGGAGCAGGCGGCCGGACAGCTGGGTCGCCGCCGCCACGTTCATCGCGACCAACGGGAGCATGGCGAGGCCGGTCCTGACCGCGGAGTAGCCCATCACGGACTGCAGTTGGTAGGTGAGGAAGAGGAAGACCCCGAACAGTCCGAGCGTGGTCAGCGCGACGGTGGCGAGGGCCGCGCCCCGGTTGCGGTCGGTCAGGATCCGCAGCGGAAGGAGAGGAGCACGCAGCCGGGCCTGCGCGATCCCGAACGTCAGGAGCAGGGCGGCGGCCAGGGCCAGGCAGAGGGAGACCCGGGGTGTGTGCCATCCGTGCTCGCTGGCCTCGGAGAACCCGTAGACCAGAGCGGCGATGCCGCCGCAGCCGGTGAGCGCTCCCAGGACGTCGATCCGTGCGTCGGTGCGGCCGGGCGGATCGGGCAGTGCGGCGATGGCGCCGAGCGCGGCCAGCAGGGCGATGGGAACGTTGACGTACATGCACCAGCGCCAGTCGAGGTAGCTGGTGATCAGTCCGCCGCCGACCAGGCCGATCCCGCCGCCTGCCGTCAGCACCCCGCTGTAGATCCCGATGGCCCTGGCCCGTTCGGCCGGTCCGGGGAACACCGCCATCAGCAGCGCGAGGGTCGAGGGGGCCAGCAGTGCGGCGAAGACGCCCTGTCCGGCGCGGGCGACGACCAGCATCCAGCCGGAGTCCGCCATCCCGCCGAGACCGGAGGCGACGGCGAAGCCGAGGATGCCGGCGATCAGGGTGCGTTTGCGGCCGAGCCGGTCGGCGATGCGGCCACCGAGCAGGAGCAGCCCGCCGAAAGTCAGCGTGTAGGCCGTGATGACCCACTGCCGGCTCGCGTCGGACATGCCCAGATCCTGCTGAGCGGTGGGCAGCGCGATGGTCACGATGGTCGTGTCCAGCACGATCATCAGCTGGGCGATCGCGATGACCGCCAGCCCCCACCAGCGGCGCACACGCAGCCGGGCCGGATCGGTACTCCACGTGCTCTTCGTGCTCTTCGTCTTCTTGCCTGTTTCGTTCAGCATGGCGAACCCCCTTGTGAAGACGTGCGTCAGGCACTCGCATTCATTACCTGCCGACAGGTAAAGTTGGCGTCGAGGCGAAGCTAGCCCATTGCTTGCCGATCGGCAAGCAATGGGGGTAAGCCCTTTACGGGCCCGCCCCCGGGCCGGCTGAGACGACGGCGACGAAGGGACTTCCATGGCAGGCCGCCGCACCGACACCCGTAAGCGCGCCCAGCGCGTAGCCCTCCAGCTCTTCAGCGAGCACGGGTACGACGGCACCTCGCTGCGCATGATCGCGGAGCAGCTGGACATCACCAAGGCGGCCCTCTACTACCACTACAAGTCGAAGGAGGAGATCCTCGCCGCCGTACTAGCCGACTTCTCCGCCGCGGTCGCCGAACTCACCGACTGGGCCAAGCAGCAGCCCGCAGGACCCGAGACCCGGCGCGAACTCCTGCGCCGCTACGCCGAGCTGACAGCCAGTGGCATCACGGCGGCGGCCCGCTTCGCGCAGGACAACGCACCGGCGCTGCGCAACCAGCCGCTCGCGGCCGAGGTACATCAGCACGTCATGACGCTCTTCGAGCTTTTGGCCGGGCCCGGCGTGCTGTCCGGTGACGGCGACCCGGCCGCATCGCTGCGCGTCCGCCTGGCCATCACCGCACTGCACTTGGCCGGCGACGACGCCGATCGAGCGGAAAACGGAGGCCCGGAGCTGATCGATGCGGCGCTCGGCATCGCCTGCGACTTGATCGATCCACCGTCTCCCAGGCCCTAGTAGTACCGCAGTTGCGGTGCTCCGCCCGTCCTGCTCAACGACCTGGCCCCGATTCTGTTGGCTGAAGGACCTTGATGCCGACAGAGTCCGCCGCAGCACGAGGGCCGGGCACGGTGACAGCTGGCCCCAAGTCGAGGCGCTTGTCCATGTCCAGGCGGAAGGTGCCGTACGGGTTGACGTTGGACCAGAACAGCGCGGTCAGGCCGCGCCGGTCCTCGTCCGAGAGCCTTGATGCCCACGCCTGTTCGGCCAGGACCTGCTGGACCAGCAGGGTGTTGACGTGCACGAGTGCGGACTGCAGCAGGTGCAGGGCGAGCATCGACGCTTCGGCGTGCTCCTTGTCCGGGCCGGTCAGGGCGCCGTCCTTGCCGTAGTGGAGCACGGTGTTGGCACTGTTCCAGTTCTCCACGACCTGGAGCCCGCCGCGGTGATCTGTTCCATGAGGGCGGTGGCGAAGCCAAGTGTCTCTGGTCCGCGTCCCACTTCCAGGCCCCAACTGGCGGGGAGCGTCATTCCCGTGGTGTTCTATTCCGCGATGAGGCAAGGCATCGCGGAAGGGGCCCGCAAAGGCGGCGATCTTAAGCGATGGGCAGTGGGCGGGCATGGACCGCATCGTCTTCCTGCTACTGGCCCTGTTCGCCGAGATGGAGCGGCCCTTCACCGCGGAGCGGGCCGCCCATGCCCGCCGCAGGCCGCCGCATCGGCCGGCCCGTGGCCCACCCAGCCGAGAGCTTCTGGTGCTGGCGTAGGGCAGATACTGGCGGGACAGGATGTATGCCCGCAACGGGCTCGGGGATTGAGGAAGGCGGGGTCGATCACCTGTGCTAGCCGCTCAAGATCAAGTCCTTACTGTATTGGCCACTTACACCGCCCCCTCCCTATCCACTGGCATGTGCCCGCAGTCTTCCTCGCTCTCCAGCGGTCCAGAAGACCCACACCGGCCGTCCTTCTGGACATGCGGATTCTTCCCTCGGGGGAGGGATTCGATCAACGACAGGATGCCCGTGCTCGTTACTGCTTGGGCGTGGCGTCACTGACTTGTGACGCTGGATTCGAGCCCTACGGGGACGCGG
>NZ_JBIASS010000040.1:0-31256 GCF_042890955.1 Streptomyces sp. NPDC001933
GCCCAGTCTGTCCGTGGGCGTTGAGATGTGGTCAAGGCCCCGCGTAGGTCCCACTCTGCGTCAACCCCCGAAGGACTTCCGACGTTGACCACTAAGAAGCCGTTGTCTTTCCGAGAGTGGCGGGTATGTTTCCGCTGGTCAGGTGTAGGTGCGGTGTTTTGGCGGCAGGGACGAGGCGTTGTGTCGCCTCTTCGGTGGAGGTGCCGGGATGCCGTCGGTGATGGGGTTGCTGGAGGAGCGTGAACGCGCGGCTCGGCAGCGGGTGGAGGCTCTCCAGGCCGAGTTGCGGGAAGCCGAGGCCGTGTGGGAGCGGTTCGTGATCGCCCGTGAGACGGTGGGCGAGGTTCTGGCGGAGCCTCGCGGTGGCGAGGACGTGCCGCCAGCCGTGGTGGCCGGCGAGCGGCTGGTGCAGGTCACGGCGGCGGTGCCCGGTTCGGTGGTGCCGCGCTGGCAGGAAGGGCTCGCCCCGACGGTTCTCGCGCCGGACCACCAGCGGATCATGGATGTCCTGGCCGGTGGGAGCGGTACGCGCGGGGAGGCGATGGACTGCCGGCAACTCGCGGCGGCAGTCGGGCTGGAGCCGGTCCCGGCGAAGGTGGAAGGGGTGCGGTCGAAGGCGAAGCGTCTGGCCGCGCGGGGCTGGCTGGCGGAGGAACATCCGGGGCTGTTCAGCGTGCCCGTCGCACGAGCCGGCGGCTCATGACCATGCTCATCGACCACCGGATCACCGCCTCCGAGCTGTCGGTGCGCGTCTCGTAGTCGCGGGCCGGCCGACGTGAGTGCAGCAGCCACGCGAACGTGCGCTCCACCAGCCACCTCTTCGGCAACACGGTGAAGCCGCTGGTGTCGTCGCTGCGTTTGACCACGGTCAGCGCGACGCGCAGGACACCGCGGGCGAAGTCGACCAGGCGCCCGGTATAGCCGCCGTCGGCCCACACCCGCGTGACGCGCCAGTGCCGCTCGCTCAGCCGGGCCAGCAGTGTCTGCCCCGCGTCCCGGTCGGTTACCGAGGCCGCGGTCACCATCACCGTCAGCAGCAGCCCGAGGGTGTCCACCACGATGTGGCGATTGAGCTGCAGCGGATCGTTCGGCGGGGAAGCACCAGTTCGGTGCGGTTCCGGCGGGCGATGATGCTGCTGGCCTCGTCGGGCGGCACCCCGGTCCCGGCGATTGCACAACTGGTCCAGGCCGACGAAGACACCGTCCGGGATGTGATCCACCGGTTCAACGAGATGGGCCTGGCCTGTCTGGACCCTCGGTGGGCGGGAGGCCGTCCCCGCCTGCTGAGCATTGAGGACGAGAACTTTGTCGTCGAGACGGCCACCACCCGGCCCACCGCACTGGGCAAGCCCTTCACCCGCTGGTCGATCCGCAAGCTCGCCGACCACCTGCAGCGCAACATTGCCCGCCCGGTGAGGATCGGCCGGGAGACCCTGCGCTGCCTCCTGATCCGCCGCGGGATCTCCTTCCAGCGCACGAAAACCTGGAAGGAGTCCCCGGACCCGGACTTCGACACCAAGCTGGAACGTATCGAGTTCGCCCTCACCGAGCGGCCGGACCGGACGTTCGCCCTGGACGAGTTCGGGCCGCTCGGCATCCGCCCGACCGCGGGATCGTGCTGGGCACCGAAGGGGAGCCCAGCACGGCTGCCGGCGACCTACCGCCGCACCCACGGCATCACCTACTTCCACGGTTGCTACTCGGTCGGCGACGATCAGCTGTGGGGCGTGGTCCGCCGGCGCAAGGGCATCGACCACACCTGGGCGGCACTGCGGTCGATCCGCGCGGCCCGCCCGGACGGCGCCCCGATCTACGTGATCCTCGACAACCTGTCCGCGCACCTGAACTGGCGGATCCGCCGCTGGGCCGCCCGGAACAGGGTCGAGCTCTGTTTCACCCTGACCTACGCGTCCTGGGCCAACCCGATCGAGGCCCACTTCGGCCCCCTGCGGCAGTTCACCCTCGCCAATTCGAACCACCCCAACCACACCGTCCAGACCAGGGCCCTGCACGCCTACCTGCGCTGGCGCAACCAGAACGCCCGCCACCCCGACGTCCTCGCCGCCCAACGACGAGAACGCGCACGAATCCGCAGCGAGAAACACGTCCGCTGGGGCGGCAGAACTCTCCAGCTTGCGGCCTGAATCCGGAAGACCTGCTGGCCACAGCATTAGTCGTCGAACTCAAAGCCTGCCGTCTCGGCACGGGCAACGATCTCGCGAACTGCGCTGGAATTCGAGATCACGGGCTCAAGGGTAGCCTTGAGCTGCGTGAGGTCACTCAGGCTCCCGAGCGCACAGAACATGCCGCCCTCGCTGTCGAAATCGAGGCGCTCAGCGAGATCCGGCCAGGCGAACTGCACAAGGCCCTCCCAGAAGTACCCATTCGGCTCGTGTCCGGCGGCAACTACTGCGGCATCGGCGGCCAGGCCACCGGCAGCGAGCGTCAGCGAGTGTTCGCCGTCAAAGTCATGCAGGGTGAGAGTCACGGCGCGATCTTCCCATGCCCAGTACCCAGCCGGCCCGGCCTTGGCCGCACCCCCACCCGGCGAACCTTCCTGGCCACAGCACTAGCGCCCCCTCAACCAGCTATCTGTGCACGATTATTGACCATAGACTGCGCTCCATCACCGAGCTTCTAAGAGGGGTGAGTGACGCACATGGCGGAACCAGCGGGAAACAACGCGCCAGAGCCATCACAGTTGTTCTTCGGCTCCGCCCTCCTGGCCGGGGCCTGCCTCGGCAGCAGTACTCCTGCGATCACCAGCGTGGCTGGAACCCACCCCGCGGCGCGCCTTCTCAGCCAGGAAGAGCCCATCGCGACGGCTGGATGGGAAGAGGCAGCTGCAGTTGCCGCCGCGCGCCTACGCGAGCAACCGGTCGTGCTGGTGGCTGGAATGACTGACGTCATGCCCGACGGCTCTCCAGACGCGGATGAGCCGCTCAAGGCGGTGCTGGAGCGCCTGGAGCCGCCGTCAGACGCTTCGCTGCTTGGCCTTCTGCTGCCTGCCTCGTTGGTCACCTCGCGACGACACCAGGGCTTCCGGGCATCTGTTGCGCGTCGCTGGCGGCCAATCAGCGTCATCTATTCCACTGGAGCCCTTCCCGAGGTACACCCCTCCGAGCAACTCGCCCTGCTCTACCTGCGATCATGCACTGCGAAACCACGGGCGGTGCATGTGTTCCGCGTCCCGCGGACAGGCAGGGGGACCGACTTGGAGCAAGAGCTGACGCAACTGCTCGCACAGCCGTCCGGGTCGACAGCGCACGGATATGTGCTGTCGCAGCCATGGGCAGCGGAAGCCAATTGGCGGTTCGATCCGTCCGCAGCCGCGCCCCCTCCGGCCGACAGGTTGGAGCCGGACGCGAGTACGGAGGTGGAACGTCCCGCCCGCACCTTCGGCGACCTGTTCGAACGCGTGAGGACCATTCGTAAGGACGCGTTCCCGCATCTCAGCCAGGGAGCTCCAGGGGCGGTGCGGCTTCTTCGGTTCCGGGATTTTTCCGACACCGGGACGCTCGTGCCTGCCGAGGAGAACGATGCCGTGTGGGCAGCGATTCCCCAGGACCGGCAGCTGCAGGCCGGCGACATCGTGATGCAGAGCGTGCTCCACGAGTCCGCCACGCGTGGCCCCGCTGTGGCCGTCATTGCTCCGGAGGACCTGCCCGCTGCGCTTGAGGGCTCGATGAACCTTGCCTTCCGCCTTAAACAGCCGGTCGAAGAGCACCATCTGCGTTTGCTTGTCGCTTACCTCAACTCTGCGGTTCTGCAAGGTTACACGGCAGGCGGGACCATCCGCCGTATCCAGTGGAAAGTACTCCAAAGCCTGGCGTTGCCCGCGCCCGACGAGGCCCTTGTGGACGCATTGGACGATCTCAACGAGGCACGGCAACGCACCTTGGCCTGGCACCGTGAAGCGACATCGTTGCGGCAATCCTCCTTCACCGACCGCGATCGCGAAGGAGCCAGACAGCGCATCATCGCAGAAGGCCGCGTGCTGCGTCTGCGGGTAGAAGCGGCCTCCCAACTCGACGACGCCAGCTATATCTACCGCACTACGCTGCCGTATCCCATTGCCCTGCGATGGCGCGATGTCGAAGCGAAGGTAAGCGTCGACGATGAACCAGGACGGGCCTATCAGGCAGCACTTGCGACAGCTGAGATCCTCTTCTGCTACTGCGCCCTGGTCGCGGCTGCTCTTGCGTACTGGGAGGGCGTCACGATCCCGAGGATGGCCGCCGTCCGTAGCCGCCTCACTTCGGGCGGTACAGCTCCAGGGTTCGGCGACTGGGTTGCCGTCCTGCAGGAACTGCCCTCAGCCGTCCGAGATCTGGGGCTGCAGTCCAACCACCCTCTGACCGAGTTCACGTCCTTCGGAGCCGACCAGGACGTCCTTGCAGCGCGGGTACGCCTGTATGGCCAGCGCAACGACGAAGCACACGAGCGGCGCGCTGATGAACTCGACCTGCCTGGCGCCCTCCAGACCGCACTCGCAGACCTGCGGTTCCTTCTCGAACGCGCCCTGTTTCTGGCAGACCTGCCGCTTGCCCACGTCACCTCGGTGCGCTGGGACGCCTTGCGGAAGAGAGCATCTGTCGACCATCACCGCCTCATGGGCGACCACCCCATTGTGCCGATCAGCGCCCTGGAGCAAGACCATCCTGGACTCGAAGTCGGCAGCCTGTACGTCATCGACAGCGAACGGCGCTTCCACCTGCTGCGCCCGTTCCTCACGCGTCAACTGTGCCCACGATGCCGCGCCTGGTCCACATTCCACCTTGACCGCACCCAGAAACAGGACGTGCTGCTCAAGAGCCTGGAACATGGCCACCCATTGACCGTGAAAGACCCCTCCACGCGAGCCGCACTGCAGCACGTCGGGCTGCTATGACGACGTTGACCAGCGGTTCACGGAACCCTCGATCAGAGCCACTTTCAGGAAGCTTCTGGCTATAGCAGTGACCACCACCGATGCGGGCTCCAAGGCCGACTTGGTGTTGGACCGCCGGGCTCTGCGGCAATCACGCGTTCACGCCGCCCGATGGCACAGTCAATCTTCCAGTGGCACCGCCTCTCCGCGGGCCGCTAGCGCGAGGCTCGGTGGGACCTCCGAGGCTCTGGCCCGCCCCCTGTCAAGCGATCGCAACATAGCCGACGATCGCCGGTTTGGGTAACCGGCGGTAACCACCACTCAGGCCCTGGCAGACGATTCTGCCCGTGATCAGTCAACATGTGGGCTGCTCACCGAATGCGGATTCCGAGGTTTCCGCAGGAGTCGGTGCTCACGAAGGTGCGCTGCCTACAGGGCGACACTGCGTGATCTCCAGCCCGCACAGGAACCGTGCTCACGAAGTGGTACTCCCGGAGGCCTCCCTGGGCCGGCCCGAACCCCACTGGCAACCGGCCGGGCTCGTGCCTTGGTCGTCCCCCAACCGTCGAACGTGGAGAATCCGTGCCCCACTTGGAGCCACACGAGCCCGCCCCGTCCGCCGTCATTCCTCGCGGCGAGTGCGACGACTGGTTGATCAGCCAGGTGGACATCGACCAGGAGCTGGCCGCCTACCTGGAGCGCTACCCGGACGAGGCGACGCTGCTGTCCGAGCCGATGCGGCTGCTGACCCAGGGCGGCTGCACCTCCCGGCACGACTATCCGATGCACGTCACCGTCGGGGCGCTGCTGATCCGCGCCGGTACGGAGAGTATCGGCATCGGTTCCACGATCACCGTAGGGTTCGCGGTCAGCCGCCTCGCCCAGGTACCCCTGCTGTTCGCAGGGCCCGGACTGCAAATCACCGAGCCCCGCAACTACCGTAAGAGGCGCCACGGACAGCGGAAGACCCGCTGGCGCGCGGATGCGGGCAAGGCGTCAAAGAACGCTGACGAGCGCAAGGAGTCCAGCCCCGCACCCACACCCCAACTCACTTCAGGGCTCAATACCATGGAACCCGATGCGGAGAGAGTCCTGAGTCTGCAGCGTACGTGGTGACTTCGGGTGGTGCTGTGGTTCAGGTGGGCTGCTGGACCGGCGCAGGCGGGTCGGGCTCTGCCGCAGTCGGTGCGGGGACCAGTTGGCGCAGTCGTGCCTGTGTTTCGGGGTCGGTGGAGTACAGGAGGGTTCCGGACATGCCACGGGTGAGGAGGACTTTGTAGGTGTTGCGGACCAGGCGGAGGAAGGTGGCGGGGTCGGTTCTGCTGAGCGCGGGGTCTCTGCTGGCCTGAGGGTTGGGGAGCCAGCGGTCCTGACGCCAGACGAGGTCGTCTCCGAGGATGACGCCGTTCCAGTCGTACTCGAAGCCCTGGGCGGTGTAGATGCAGCCGACCTGGCCGAAGCCGTCGGGGTCAGTGGCCCAAAGCCAGGACGGGGGAACGCCGTCGAGGCGGGCCTCACCGCGCAGGTTCCACGGCTTGCGCCAGGAGCCGATCGTGATGTCGTCGACCAGACGGCCGCGGCGCGGGTCGCTCCATCGCCAGCAGAAGCCGGCCGTGATGCGGGCGGTGAGGTGTTGCGCCTCCTTGGCCTGCAGGAGGTCTTCCATCTGCTGGGGAGAGTCGACCACTCGGACGTGGAAGGTCCGCTCGTCGGCCCACTCGGTGGCGGGCTCGTCGGTGAGCTGTAGCAGGCGCAGGACCCACTGTTCGTAGGCACGGCTGCCGCCGTTGCGGAACTGGCCGTTGAGGTCGATGTGGCGTGGGCGCAGGCCTCGGGCGGCGGCGGCCTGGTCGATCGCTTTGCGGCTGCCCATCTCGCCGGGGCGTACGACTTGGTGGTCGTCCAGGAGGAAGACAGGGACGCGGGCGGCGTCGAGGAGTTCGTCGATCTGGCGTACCCCGCGGTGGCGGACGGAGTGGGCACGGATGCGGTGGGCCTCGTCGCAGATCAGCGCGTCCAGTCCGTTCTTGGGGGTGTCGGCGAAGTTCATGAAGTAGCCGAAGAGCTTGCGGACGCGGGGGTTGTAGGTGCCGACGGCGTGGTGGAGGGTGCGGGTGAAGGACTTGGATCCGGTGGCGTGGACCACGGTGTGGCGTTCGTGGGCGAGGTGGCGCATCAAGTGCAGGGCGATGACGCTTTTGCCGGAGCCGGGGCCGCCGGTGACGATGAGGACTTCTTTACTGTCCGCTTCGCGGGCCTTCTTCACCGCGCGGCGGACCAGGGAGACAGCGACCTGCTGTTGGTCGAGCAGGACGAACCGGTCGGCGTGCAGGATCTCTTCCGCGGTCGCGCGCAGCAGGGGACGGCTGGGTGCCAGGGGGCTGTCGACGAGTTCGTCGGCGGCTGCGGTGCCGTGAGCGGGTGAGAGGCGCGACTGCAGATAGGTGATCAGCTGATCGCGGGTGCTGTGCGTGAACAGGCGCCCGTGGTGGTCGGGTTCAAGGGCGAGCAGGTCGGCCACGCCGGTGGTATCGGCGTTGTGGAGGTAGGCCACGCCGGCCACCGCGTCGGGTTCCGCGTCCAGCACGGTGGTGAAGTCCTGCAGGTACTGGCAGTAGCGCCGTACCTGGGCGACCGGATGCAAGAAGGCCTGGTTGTTGTTGCCGACCCCTGGCAGGCAGAGGTCCTCGGTGTCGGGCAGGGCCCGGGCGTGGGTCCACTGTTTGAGCTCGACGATGACGTAGGACGGCTGGGACGTGTGGGGGTGCCAGCCGGCCAGCACCACGTCGGCCCGCAGGCTGGACAGGGCCAGCTGGTACTCGATCAATACCTCAACATGCTGCAGTCCGGCTTCGTCCAGCACGCGGGCCAGGGCGGGCAGGCTGTTGCGCCAGGACCGCATCTCCCCGTCCTCCAGCCGGCCCAGTCGCGCCTGCCGGTGACACTCGGCCAGATCATCGGCCACCGTGTCCTGATTACAGCGGTCGACGAACTCGTGCACGGACATGCGCAGTAACGGCATCGTCGTCTCCTCGGTCGGATGTGTTTCGTGAAACAGCGCGGGTGGCCCCGCGCGGGGTGAGTGCGGTCCGGTGATGGTCAGGCGGCGTTGCGTGGGCACACGGACCCGGCCCGTAGGGGGCTGTCCCCCGCCCGGCACCGGAGGGGCTCGTCCGCACCCACGTATGCCGCGCGTGAATGTCGTACAGCCGCGCCCCTGGGCGCAGGGGGCCAGATCGGGCGAGCCGGGCCGCGTTTATGGCTGAGGGGCGGCGGGCTGGGGGACGAGATACTGGTAGCGGGTGGGGCGCAGGTCTTCCTCGGCCGGCTGCCAGTCCTCGAGCAGCAGGACGTCGCCGCCGCTGCAGTGGTACGCGCCGTCCGTCTTGGTGACCTTGATGTCGCTGACGATGAACAGGTCGACGGTGTGGCGGGTATCGAGGGCGTGGAAGACCTCGTTCACGGTCAGCTCCACGCTGGTGGGGGCGCCGGTGGTGCCCTTGACTTCCACCCGCCGCTCCAGCCCTCCCCGCTCCAGGCGCAGGTCGTAGGGCTTGCCGACCTTGTGCGCCGTCCAGCCCCGCTCGGGATCCTGGTAGTGGGTGACGGCCTTCTCCTCGGCGTACAGCTCGACCGCCTTGCGCTTTTCCGGGTCCATCTGCCGCCCCGCGCCCCGCCGCCCGCGCCGGGGGCTGTTGGGGCCCTCCAACTGCTCAAGCGTGACCCCCGGCGTCGCGGCGAGCGCGACGTCATGGTCCGCGGCCCAGTCGGCCTCGATGCCAGCCGCGTCGAACAACGGCTGCGGGTCCATCGCCACCAGGTACCCCACCCCCTGCTGGGTCCCCGACCGGCGCGCCGCCTGCGACGCCTCCGCGCTGAGCGGACCGTCCGGGCCCAGAGGCACATCGTCGAGCACGGCCAGCGGCTCCAGGCCCAGCCGGTAGGGGTAGATGACCCGCTCCTCGGCGGCCTCGTCCGGCCAGTGCGGCGCCGTGCCCTCGTACACACCGACCTGCACCTTGCACAGCACCATCCGCACAGACTTCGTTTCCCACTCCCCCGGCTGCACCCGCGGCGCCGCCCCGGTCACCAGGACCGCGAAGTCCGGCTCCCGCCGTCCGTACCAGTCCGGCTTCCTCGGAAAACCCCAGGAACGCGTCACCATCCCGTGCTCCAGGTTCCGCTGGTGCCCGACCTTCTGCCCCACATGAATCATCACGAACAACGCCTCAGAAACCACCAGGGCACCCTAAGACCATCACTAACGACAGGTCAACAAGATATTACTTACTGCTCCCTGACAGCTCGACGAAGCCCCCGCCAGCCGAGGGTGTACTCCGCAGGCATCGCCGACAATCGTCACATGAAGGGCTCGAGGTACGGGCTGGGATTGTTACTGGTGGGCGGATGGGTGCCCGGCCGCGGCGGGCTCACCGGCCCGCCCGGCGCCCTACTGGTAGGAGAGGCACGTGAAGGCGGGCTGCGGTACGTGGGCAGCGTCGGCGAATCTCGGTCAGCGTGCGCTCCGGCAACCTCGCCTTGATCTCCTGCTCCAGCCGCTTCGCCGAGGGCGTGAGCCCCTCCGCGCGGTGCGGCTTCAGCGACGGGATGCCCGTCTCCAGGGCGATGACCAGACCCTCGTTGTCCGGATACCCGGCGTCCGCCGCCGCAGCGGCACTACGGAGCTTGTCCTCCAGCTGCCGACGGAAGAACTGCGTGTCGAACTCGGCGGTCTCACCCGGCTCGCACAGCTCGTGCGGAGAGCACACGGGTCCGGAGTAGTGGTTGACGGTGGTGACGGGCTCACGACCGCTCGCGCGGAGAGCACTCTGGCCGCAAGGAACGCACCCCCAAGCCGGGCGGCTCACCTCCGCTCGCGCGGAGAGCACGCAAGGCGTACGGGAGTGTCGTCATACCCGGACGGCTCACCTCCGCTCGCGCGGAGAGCACCACTTCCCCGGGGTCCGGCTCCGTCGGCGGCTCGGCTCACCTCCGCTCGCGCGGAGAGCACCGTACCCGGTGCGTAATTCTGGGACTGGATAGCGGCTCACCTCCGCTCGCGCGGAGAGCACGTAGAGTGCGGGGCTTCCGGTACGCCACGACCCGGCTCACCTCCGCTCGCGCGGAGAGCACCTGGCCACCTCCCTGCTCGTCTGCGCCCTGTACGGCTCACCTCCGCTCGCGCGGAGAGCACCACGACGTCGCGCGTTCCTCGGCGTCGGTCGCCGGCTCACCTCCGCTCGCGCGGAGAGCACGAGTGCGCGCTGCCGCCGTGGAGTTGGACCAGCGGCTCACCTCCGCTCGCGCGGAGAGCACTCGACCCCGCAGACACCCGCCGCCCGTCGGGGCGGCTCACCTCCGCTCGCGCGGAGAGCACACATACAACGAGAACAAGCACGGACAGAAGGACGGCTCACCTCCGCTCGCGCGGAGAGCACGACCCGCTGGGTCTGTCCGACGGTCACAACACCGGCTCACCTCCGCTCGCGCGGAGAGCACTCCAGCCAGCCAGCGTTCATGATGTGCCGAGGCGGCTCACCTCCGCTCGCGCGGAGAGCACCCCCACCGGGTCGCTGCCCGGAACGGAAGGCCCGGCTCACCTCCGCTCGCGCGGAGAGCACTGGATTGGCGGAACTGACCATGAGCGAGACCACGGCTCACCTCCGCTCGCGCGGAGAGCACTACCTGACCCTGGACGAGAAGATCATCAAGGACGGCTCACCTCCGCTCGCGCGGAGAGCACCCGCGCACGCTCGACGGGAGGCCGCCCTTGATCGGCTCACCTCCACTCGCGCGGAGAGCACTGACGGTCCGTTCGTCTCTGCTCGGTCCAGGGCGGCACACCTCCGCTCGCGCGGAGAGCACCAGCCGGCGAACTTGTTGCCGCCGTACTTCGACGGCTCACCTCCGCTCGCGCGGAGAGCACCGCAGCACCACGTGGAGCGGCCACACCCACTCCGGCTCACCTCCGCTCGCGCGGAGAGCACCTGGTCGGCATGCCGCTGGTCGGCGTGATCGGTGGCTCACCTCCGCTCGCGCGGAGAGCACGCCACCGCCGTGAACGACCTGGATCAGCGCCTCGGCTCACCTCCGCTCGCGCGGAGAGCACAGGATCTGGGAGGCCAGCGTGCGGGGGACCGACGGCTCACCTCCGCTCGCGCGGAGAGCACTGTGGGGGTACCGGGGTGGTCCACGGCTTCTCCGGCTCACCTCCGCTCGCGCGGAGAGCACTTCGATGGGGGCGGCCATGGTCACTTCTCCTTCGGCTCACCTCCGCTCGCGCGGAGAGCACCCGGTGTTCTCGTCCTCGTATGCGAGGAGCCACGGCTCACCTCCGCTCGCGCGGAGAGCACCTTTCCACGGCATAGTTAGCCCGCCAATCGGGCGGCTCACCTCCGCTCGCGCGGAGAGCACATCGCCTCTTCTTCGCTGAAGATCACGCCGGACGGCTCACCTCCGCTCGCGCGGAGAGCACTAGCCGAGGGCGAGGATGCGTGGGTCGTCGTACGGCTCACCTCCGCTCGCGCGGAGAGCACCACGAGGTAGGGCAGGCCCATCGGCTTGACGACGGCTCACCTCCGCTCGCGCGGAGAGCACGTTGACGATGTTGACCGCGGTGGTGCCGTCGCCGGCTCACCTCCGCTCGCGCGGAGAGCACGAGAGCACGGTCGCGCCACCTGTTGAAACCCTCGGCTCACCTCCGCTCGCGCGGAGAGCACGCCAGAGCGTTCGACCACTCCTTGTACTGGTCCGGCTCACCTCCGCTCGCGCGGAGAGCACTCAGGTAGTAGCGCGTGTGTGCGTGAAGGCGGCGGCTCACCTCCGCTCGCGCGGAGAGCACACAACGAAGCCCTCGCGGTGGCACGACAAATCCGGCTCACCTCCGCTCGCGCGGAGAGCACTCCTCGGTCGGGGGGTGCGCCGCCAGGAGTTCCGGCTCACCTCCGCTCGCGCGGAGAGCACCGGCGCGCACTGGATGCCACATACACGGGGGCCGGCTCACCTCCGCTCGCGCGGAGAGCACGCGCGGTAGACAGGCTGGTCCGCTCCGCGGTGCGGCTCACCTCCGCTCGCGCGGAGAGCACCCCGGCGACGAGGCCGTTGTCCGCATCCGCATCGGCTCACCTCCGCTCGCGCGGAGAGCACGCGTCCAGCTTCTTCGTGACCCGGGTCAGCGCCGGCTCACCTCCGCTCGCGCGGAGAGCACGTGAAGGTCTCGCGCGCCGGGATGATGTAGTTCGGCTCACCTCCGCTCGCGCGGAGAGCACCCGTCCGGTCAGGCGGCTGATTGTCTGCTTCCCGGCTCACCTCCGCTCGCGCGGAGAGCACCTCCGCCCAAGTACTGGTTGGAAATGACGACACGGCTCACCTCCGCTCGCGCGGAGAGCACTCGGAGCGGGCCTCGCCCACGTACTCCACGTGCGGCTCACCTCCGCTCGCGCGGAGAGCACGGGACCGATCCTGTGTCTGATCGTATCTACGCTGGCTCACCTCCGCTCGCGCGGAGAGCACGTCCGCGAACATCTCGCGAGACCGGACGGTGACGGCTCACCTCCGCTCGCGCGGAGAGCACTGCGGAATGCGGGTGCTCACGGGACGTTCGGCCGGCTCACCTCCGCTCGCGCGGAGAGCACGCAGCTGCGTCAGCGCGCCGGCAGCACGCAGAAGGCTCACCTCCGCTCGCGCGGAGAGCACCGTCCCTGACGAGGATTTCGCCGCAGGGCAGACGGCTCACCTCCGCTCGCGCGGAGAGCACGCGGCGATCGCGCGGAGAGCACACACCCAGCCCGGCGGGCCCGGTGCGTGCCACCGAGCACGCGGCGATCGCGCGGAGAGCACTGTGCACATGGGCGTGCCCGCGCTGGCCATGCCGAGCACGCGGCGATCGCGCGGAGAGCACTCAGCGAACGCCGAGCTGCCGCACTACGAGCGCGAGCACGCGGCGATCGCGCGGAGAGCACGCCGAGGGCGCAGGACTCCCCGTCGCCCAGGTCGAGCACGCGGCGATCGCGCGGAGAGCACCCTTCGCGACCTGCACTTACTCAGCCCCTTTGCAGCTTCTTTGCCAAGTCTCGTGGTGCATGTATCTCGATTCGACGTAGTCGCGCAGCGAGTGTAAGGCCCGGTCCTCATATCGCAAGCACATCGGGCTATTTGGGGCTGTTGTCAGTGCGGGGTGCTATCTCTGAGCACATGGTGAAGCGCGAGGGGGTTGGCTCCACAGAGAACTGCTTTCTGGATACTCGTATGTGGGGGAAGGAGCACGGGCTATCGCGGCCGTATCCGGTGATGTGTCACCTCCTGGACACCGGCGCAGTGTTTCAGGAGCTTTGGGACGTCGTTCTGAGCGACAAGACCCGGGCTGCCATAGCGGATGCGCTCGGTCTGAACGTAGTGGAGTCGCGCGCACTGGTCTCGTTCTGGGCCGGATTGCATGACATCGGTAAGATCACGCCCCCGTTCCAGGCCCAAGTTCCCGCCTGTTACAGTCCGGTTCGCAACGACCCCGCCTACGTCAGTGCGCCGGGCGCCGAGACCGAGAAGAGCTTCCGCCACGAGATCGCATCTCACTGGGCCCTTTCCGAGCTGTTCTCGGCGGCAGAGTATCCCGGCGACAGGCGCCTGCCCCGTAAGTCTGTAGGTCATCAGGTCGCACAGTTGTTAGGTGGGCATCACGGCCTTTTCGGGGCGGTGTTGAAGGCGAAGGAGGCGGCGCAGGCCAGCAGCTACAACCCTGGTCTGGGTGCGCAAGGCTGGGTCGGCCAGAGGCGAGCGCACTTTGAGGAGCTTCGGCGTGCCATGGGGGCGTTCGTAGTTCCTCTGTACGGGTTACCCGCCGGACTGGCCGTGGTGGTGGCCGGTTTGGTCGTGGTGGCTGACTGGCTGGCGAGCCAGACGTCCGCGATCGAGCCGCGTATCCCTGATCCTGGCTGGTCGGGCACGGCAGAGGAGGTCGATGCTCACTGGCAGGCAGCGGTGAAGGCCGCGCCGGGGCTGGTGCAGGCTGGGCGGCTGGGCCGGGCCCGGTTCTCGGCCGAGGAGTTCGGTGCGATGTTCCCCTTCGCGCCAAACAGCCTGCAGCGGGATCTGGCGGAGCATCTTCCCGGGTTGGTCGGTGAGCACGGGGCTGGGCTGGTGCTGGTGACCGCTCCGACCGGTGACGGGAAGACAGAGGCAGCGTTGTTCGCGTCTTCGTTGCTGGGGCGGGCGGCGGGGGCGCGGGGGTTGTACTTCGCATTGCCGACTATGGGTACGGCGGACGCGATGCTGCCGCGGGTAGAGGCGTTCGCCTCTCGGTCTCTGTCCGGTGAGCGCGCGTTGATGCTGTTGCACTCGATGGCGTGGCTGAGTTCCGCAGACGCTGGGGGTAAGGCAGCCGCTTTCGAAGCCCCGGTCGGCGAAGGCCTGATGAGTGCCGGGAGGGGAACGGTCGTCGAGGCGGACGGGTGGCTGCGGGGCCCGAAGCGTGGGCTGCTCGCCCCTTTGGGTGTGGGCACGATCGACCAGGCCCTGAGTGCTGTGCTGCCTCTGCGGTACAACGCGCTGCGGCTGTTCGGGCTATCGGACAAAGTGTTCGTGGTCGATGAGGCGCATGCCTACGGTCCGTGGATGCATCAGCTCCTCGTGCGGCTTCTGGAGTGGCTGGGCACGATGGGCGCTCCGGTCGTGCTGTTGTCGGCCACGCTGACGGGCCGTTCGGCCGGCTCGCTGGTCGACGCGTATCGGCGTGGTGCCGGGTTCTCCGAGCCGTCCCGTGTGGTTCCGCGGTATCCGGGCTGGTTGTTCGCGAGCGGGATCTCTGGTGAGGTGTCGGCTGCGCGGAGTACCGCGAGCAACCGTGCCCGGACGCTGAAGGTGTTACGGCGGCCGGTGGTGTGGGACACCGCGGAGCCGGCCGGTGCGTCGGTTCGGGAGGGCGGACGGCGTGCGGCGCTGCGGGAGGTGCTGGCTCCCGTCGTCGCGGAAGGCGGAACGGCCCTGGTGTGCTGCACGACTGTGGCAGAGGCCCAGCAGACGTACCGGGATGTGCGGGCGGCATTCCCTAGTCTCGTGGCCCGTCCGGATGGGTTGCGGTTGCTGCACTCCCGGTTTCCTGCAGATGTGCGGGCTTCCATCACGACCCGCTGCGAAACCATGTACGGCAAGCCCCGCCCCTCCGGGGAAGCGGTTACGGCACGCCCGGCGTCGGTGCTGGTGGCGACGCAGGTGGTAGAGCAGTCCCTGGACTTCGATTTCGACTTGGTGGTGAGCGACCTTGCCCCGCTGGCGCAGCTGTTGCAGCGTGCCGGACGCGGGCGGCGGCATGAACGCGGCCCTCTCGGCCGTCCGCGGTGGGCAGCAGCGGAGGACGAACCGGAGCTGGTCGTACTCGATCCGCTGGCCGTGCCCGGCGGCTCCGTCCCGCGTTCGTGGGGAAAGGTCTACGACGCAGGGCTGCTCAGGCGCACTTCCCAGATTCTGTCGAAGTGCGCCGGCGAGGGCATCACGATTCCCGCTGGTGTGCAGCAGTTGGTGGACGAGGTGTACGAGGAGGACTTCGTCGACCGGCTGGAGGGCGCGGCCCGTGAGGAGCTGGCCCGGCTGGATGAGGAGCGAGCAGCAGTGGAGGCGGCCGAGCGGCATCTCGCGGCGTGGACCGGTATCTGTGCGCCGGCGGATGTGCAGGGCGATCTCAGCAAGCTCTCCCGGCGGGAAGTGGGGGTGACCGAGGAGTTGCTGACGACGCGTCTCGGTGCTGACACCGGGCGGGTGCTCTGCTTGTACGAGCAGGCGGACGGGGTGGTGACGCTCGACCCCGAGGGCAAGGCTCCGGTCCCGGCCGGGGGCAGGCACGGGCTCAAAGCGGCGGAGCTGGCCGACGTTGCGCGGCGGGTGGCACCGGTGCCAGGGCGATGGCTGCGCGGCGGCGAACTTGCCGGTGCCGTTCCGCAGAGGTGGGGAACGCACCCCTCACTCCGCGACCTCGTTCTGTTGGCCATGAGCCCCATGGGGGACGGCACCTGGCGGTGTCGGCACGGGCGCTACACGATCTCCATGTCCGAGGTCGGCCTCGAAGCCGAATGAATTATTCATGTTCTCACCACTTCGCTCACACATTTCCTCTACGTTCCAAGTGCGGTCTCCCGTAGTCGAGTTGTCACCGCCCGTTGCCGCCCTGCCCCGCAACTCCTCCCGGTGTGTAAAGGCAAGGACACCGACAGCGCGCGGCGGGACTATCGGCGCCCGGCCCGGCCCAGCATCTTCTGAATGACGACAGGACACAGCCATGCCAACCGGCACGTACAACCTGATCGACCAGCCGTGTGTCCCCGTGCGATGGAAACCCGGCAGCGTTCCCGCTGCCGCAGGCGGGTTACCGGACCGGGTGGGCCTGCGCGAACTCCTGCTGCGCAGCCACGACATCGAGGGCCTCGCCGTCGCCGACGCGCCCGCGCACGCGGCCCTGCTCCGGATCCTTTACGCGCTCACTGCCGGGGTGGCCGGCCTGACCGAGCAGGGCCGCGCAGGCGACTGGGACGAACGCCGGCTGGATGTCCTCGACGCCGGCTGGCTCCCGCCCGGGGAGGTCGACGCGTACTTCAGGATGTTCGAGGACCGGTTCTTCCTGTTCGCTCCTGGCGGTCGCCCGTGGATGCAGGATCCCCGGCTGCTAGACCAGTGCGACGCCACGAACACCGCCGGTGTCAACAAACTCATCGTCACCCGCCCTTCGGGCAACAACCACTCCTGGTTCCGGCACGACTCGGACACCGCAGCCGAGGCGCCCACCGCGTCCGAAGCCTTCCTCAGTCTCCTGGTGTGGCACTACTACGGCCCATCCGGTCGCTGTTCGTCCCGCGAAGTGAACGGAGTGAAGAGCGCAAGAGCCACCGCCGGCCCACTGCGGACCGCTTTGTCCTACCACCCCGAAGGCACGTCCCTCTTCAAGACGCTGCTCGCCGGTCTGGTGCCGCCAGAGACCAGCGTGCGCGGGGACGAGGACCTGTGCCCGTGGGAACAGGACGAATTGCCCGATCCAGACAGTCCACCGAGGGAGTCCCACGGGCCGCGCTCCCGGCATACCTGCCGCTCCCAGCACGCGCTGCTCCTGGTTCCGGACCAGGACAGCACCCATGTGCAAGACGCGTTCATCACCTGGGCCTACCGGGGGGAACGGATGCCGCGGGAGGACGACTACCTGATCTGGCAGGTCAGCCAGCAGGGCAACCGCTACCCGCGTCCCGCCGACGCAGACCGGGCGCTGTGGCGTGACCTGGACGCCCTGCTGCTGCAGCATCCGCCCGCCGGCAGCGCACACCCGCAGCAGCCTCGCGTCTTCCGCAGCGCGGTCGAGGTGTCCGAGGACCTGCGGGTGCGGGCGCTCGGCTTCGACCAGGAGGGACAGGCCAAGGACACACAGTTCATCGACGCCAGTACCCCGGCCATCCTCGGATTCGCCGAGCGCAACGACGCCCGCACCGTTCCTGCGGTTGGTCGCCTGCGTCAGTTCGGGGAACTGTACGGACGCCGCCTGGACCGGGCGGTCAAACGCGCCTGGGCCGCCTACGTCAGGGACGTCAAAGCTGATGGCGCGGCCTGGGCCGCAGAGGCCGGCGCCCGGTACTGGCCGCGCGCCGAGGCCGAGTTCTGGGCACGGTTCCGCCTCCTGGACCGCACCGGGAACGTCGCCGACGGCGGCTTTGATCCGGCAGCCACCCGCCGGGCGTTTCTGCGTCTGGCCGAGGGGGCGTACGACACGGTGACCTCACCTGTCACCCGCACACTGCGCGGGGCGAAGGCCGTCTCACAGGCCCGCATCGAGCTCTACGGCGGAACACCGAAGAACCGGCCGACAGTGCCTGGCGCCCGCACGAAGACCAAGGAGCCCACCGCATGACGACCACTCCCCCACCAGCCCATCAGCCCGCCACCAGCCCACCGGGCACGACAGCCGGGAAAATCCCCCTGCAGAGCGGCATGCCGAGAGCCGGCCGCTCGCGCGCGTACACCAACTGGGTCGAGCAGGTCTGCCGCGAGGACGCCGGCGCCCGCAGCGCGTTGCGCAGTGGACTGCGGAAGGATCTCGACCAGGTGCGGCGCATGCACCGCCTGGTCGCCCCGTGGCTGCCCGATTCCTGCCCCGCGGACGTGGAGCGGGCTTACTACACCGTCGCCGCAATGATCGCCGCCCAGCCCCGCAGCGCATTGGCAGCACCAGACCACACGGCCGCTGATCCGGGACAGCCCGACAAGCGGGAGCCCTCCCCCAGCACACGGTGGCGGCGCACCAGTCTCGGCACCGCATTTGCCACCGCCGTCACCGAGGGGCCGGGCAGGGAGAAGGAAATGCGGGCAGGGACCGCAGAAAGCCGCCTCAACCTCCTCACCCGTCAGAGCGTCAACGGCCTGCACCGGCACCTTCCGGCCTCCGTCGGATACCTGCGCTCGCTGGGCGTGGAAGTCGACTGGGCCCAGCTGCTCGACGACATCAGCCACTGGCGTCACCGCTCCGGGCGGATCTCGCGCACCTGGCTCCAGGACTTCTACCGGCTACGGGACATGACCGCCGCGCAACAGGCCGACGACGCCGACGAGAAGGAACTCTCAGCGGATCCGCCTCCGGCCCCCGCTTCCCCCTGACCGCGCTCTCACCGGCCCCGTGAACCACACAGCACACCCATCACGCCCATCCATACGAAGGAGTCACACCAGCATGCCCATGGCCGCCCGATTCATCGACATCCACATCATCCAGAGCGTCCCGTTCGCCAACCTGAACCGAGACGACACGAATTCCGTCAAAACGGTCCAGTACGGCAATGTGCTGCGCACCCGGGTCAGCAGCCAGTCCTGGAAGCGGGCCGTCCGCGGCGTGTTCGAGGACCGCATCGGCCAGGCGGCTCTGCGTACCCGCCGCATCGGCGAACGTGTCACCCGCCTGCTCGCCGAAGACCGGGAGTGGCCGCTGGAACTCGCCGAGAAGGCGGGGGCGCATACGGCTGCGGCCAGCAGCATCAAGTTCGAATTCGCGAAGAACCCGGCAGACCCCAAGCAGAGCGTCCCCAACAAGGTCCTCACCAACGCGATGGTCTACGTCCCCGAGAGCGCCGTCGCCGAACTCGCCGATCTGGCCGAGGAACACCGCGAGGCACTGCAAGCGGCGAAGGACATCAAGAAGCCTGCGGACAAGAGCATCCTGCCCGCCGACCGGGTCGAGGCGGTCCTCCGCTCCCGCAACGGCGTCATCAACCTCTTCGGCCGCATGCTCGCCGAGGTCGACAATGCCGGTGTTGACGGCGCCGTCCAGGTCGCCCACGCCCTCACCACCCACGAGACCGACGTCGAACTCGACTACTTCTCCGCCGTGGACGACGTCACCGCCAACTGGGGCGACCAGTCCGGCAGCGGGCACATGGGCCACACAGAATTCAGCGCCGGCACCTTCTACCGGTACGCCACCATCGACCTTCGCGACCTCGCCGCCAACATCGGCGAGAACCCCGCCGAGCTCCGCGAACTCGCTGCCGCCTTCCTCAGCGCATTCATCCTGTCCCTGCCCCAGGCGAAGAAGAATTCCACAGCCCCCCACACCATCCCCGACCTCGCCCACATCTCCGTACGCTCCGACCGGCCCCTCTCCTACGCCGCAGCCTTCGAAAGCCCAGTCACCGCATCCGGGCAGGGCGGCTTCGCAGACGCCTCCCGCACCGCTCTCTCCGAGTATGCCGAGACCGCCAACCGCCTCCTCGGCACATGCAACATCCTCCACTCCGGCTGGGCGGGGATCGACACCAAGGACCTCAACGGGCTCGGCACCCGCCACACCAGCTTCGACACCCTCATCGACACCGCCCTCAACCACGCTCTGACCGCACACCCCGTCGGAGACGCCGCATGAGCGCCCCCCTCCCCGCCCCCGAACCGGGACTCCTCCTGCGCCTGACCGGCCCCCTCCAGTCCTGGGGCCTGCACAGCCACTTCAACGAACGCGACACCGCCACCTTCCCCACCCGCTCCGGCGTCATCGGCCTCCTCGCCTCGGCCCTCGGGCGCCGCCGCGACCAGCCGATCAACGACCTCACAGCACTGCACATGACCGTGCGCACCGACCGGCCCGGCGTGATACTGCGCGACCTGCACACCGTCGGCGGCGGACTCCCCGCCAAAGCCACCGTGACCACAGCCAAAGGCAAAAAACGCACCGGCGACACCGGCACCCTTCTCACCCACCGCTACTACCTCGCCGACGCCGCCTTCACCCTCGCCCTCACCACCCCCCACCCCACCACCGAGGACCACGCACTCCTCGACCGCTGCGCCGACGCCCTGCGCAGCCCCCACTGGCCCCTGCACCTCGGGCGACGCTCCTGCCCGCCCGAAGGCCCCGTTCTGCTCGGGCAGAGCGACGACGCACTGCACCACCTCATCCACCTGCCCCTCGCCGCCCGCCCGACCACCGGACCAGGGCCAGGAGGCAGACCAGTGGAATTCCTGGCCGACCGCCCACTGAACCACCTTCCCGCCCCGCCCCACATGATCAGCGGCACAGCCGAGGACGGATCCCACCCCTCCAGCGAACTCAACGACCAACCCGTCAGCTACCACCCCCGCCAACGCGCCTACCGCGCCCGGCCGCTGTACCGCCGCACCCTGCTCCTCCCACCTTCCCAGTTCGCCGGACTCGGAAGAGAGCAGATCACCGCACTGGGCCACTACCTCGACACCCGGCTGAACACCACCGAAGGGAGCCGACGATGACCCTCTGGCTCACCCGCATCGTCCCCGACACCCGCTCCCGGGACGCCCGACGAGACCTCAGCGGCCCCATCGGCATGCACCGCCGCATCATGAGCCTCTTCCCGTCCGACGCCGCCCCAGACCCCCGCGCACACTTCGGAATCCTCTTCCGCACCGAAGACACCCCCACTGGGCCGCACCTGCTCATCCAGTCCACCCACGAACCCGACACCAGCCACCTCCCCGACGGCTACGGAACCGCCCTCACCCGCCCCCTCGACGCCCTCATCGACGCCATCCGCCCCGGCCTCACCATCCGCTACCGCTGCGTCGCCAGCCCCGTCCGCAAACCCGGCGCCACCACCCGCGCCCTCTACAACCTCCCGCCCGTCGTCCCGCTCACCGGCACAGCAGCCGACGAATGGTGGCTCCGCCAAGCCGACCTCAGCGGCCTCAAACCCCTCACCCACCACTCCCACCCCCTGGACGCCATACAAGGAGAACGCCACCCTGACGGCGCCCCGCCCCAGCGCATCCGCCACTCCCGCACCCAGTTCGACGGCACCGCGGCCATCATCGACACTGACCTGCTCCGGACAAAGATTCTCAACGGGATCGGACGCGGCAAGGCCTACGGATGCGGCCTCCTCAGCATCGCCCCCGCGAGGCAGCCCCAGTGACCCCACGCCCCGCAACCACCCCCCTCACCACCAGCAACGCCCGGCGCAAACTCGCCGCACCCACCGTCGCCATGCTCCCCCGCATCGCCGACTGCCTCTCCTTCCTCTACCTCGACATCGTCCGCATCCACCAGGACGACACCGGAGTCTGCGCAGAGGTCACCAGCGAGCAACGTGGAACAGAGACCGTATATCTCCCAACCGCAGCGCTTGGCTGCGTCCTCCTGGGCCCCGGCACCTCCATCACCGCACGCGCCCTCGCAACCTTCGCCAGAAACGGCACCACCGTCGTCACCACCGGGTCCGGAGGTGTCCGCTGCTACTCCGCGGCTGTCCCCGAATCCCTCACCACCCTCTGGCTCGAACACCAGACCCACGCCTGGGCCAACGACTCCCACCGCCTGGCCATCGCACAGGCCATGTACGAACTCCGCTTCGGAGACGGCACCGCAACCGGCGGAACCAACCTCGACAAGCTCCGCGGCATGGAAGGCCAACGCGTCAAAGCCCACTACCAACTCCTCGCCCGCCAATACAAGATCGGTCGCTTCCGCCGCTCCTACGACCCCACATCCTGGGACAGCCAGGACCCCGTCAACCTCGCTCTCTCCTCGGCCAACACCTGCCTCTACGGCATCGTGCACGCCGCAATAACCGCGCTCGGCTGCTCACCAGCCCTCGGCTTCGTCCACAGCGGCAACCAGCAAGCCTTCGTGTACGACATCGCGGACCTCTACAAAGCCGAACTCACCATCCCCCTCGCCTTCTCCCTCCACGCATCACCCGACCCCGAAGGCAAAGCACGCCGCTCATTCCGACACGAACTCCGCCTCTTCCAGCTGCTCCCCCGCATCGTCACCGACATCCAGCAACTCCTCGACCCGAACCACACCTACGAATGCCCCGACCCCGAAGAACAACTGGTCGACCTGTGGGATCCGATCACCGGCTCCGTACCCGCCGGCGTCAACCACGGGAAACCACTGTGACCCGCCCACTGGAAGGGCACGGCACATGTCCTCAATGATCGTCATCTCGGCCACCGCCGTCCCCGACCACCTACGCGGCGCTCTCACCCGCTGGCTCCTCGAAGTCACACCCGAGCTGTATGTCGGCACCGTCTCGGCCAAGGTCCGCGACGAACTCTGGTCAGCCGTCGCCGCCTGCACCGACGACGGCATGGCTGTCCTTGCTCACCCGGCCGACAACGAGCAGGGCTTCCAACTACGAACGGCAGGCACCCGCCGCCGCGAACCTCTCGACTTCGACGGCCTCACCCTGATCGCCTTCCAGCGAAGTCAAGAAATGGCAAACCCTTTCTAACCTGCCAGGTCAGAAAGGGTGCTCTCCGCGCGAGCGGAGGTGAGCCGGTGGCCGAGTACCTGTCGACCCCGTACACCGAGTGCTCTCCGCGCGAGCGGAGGTGAGCCGAAGCCCGATACATGGGCACTCTCCTTGCTTGGGTGCTCTCCGCGCGAGCGGAGGTGAGCCGTTCACCGACTCCGGGCTGCCGGTGTCGGGCTGGTGCTCTCCGCGCGAGCGGAGGTGAGCCGCCCGGCCGCAGGTGGAGGTTACGGCGGAGTCTGTGCTCTCCGCGCGAGCGGAGGTGAGCCGTTACCGCGATCGGCTTGGTGGCCATCGCGATCGTGCTCTCCGCGCGAGCGGAGGTGAGCCGCCGACCTCCCCGGCGCGCAGCAGGGCGACGACGTGCTCTCCGCGCGAGCGGAGGTGAGCCGTACCCGACGAACTGGGGACTTACTGAGGGCTCGTGCTCTCCGCGCGAGCGGAGGTGAGCCGTGACAGACATTGGGGAGCGGCTGCGCCGCACGGTGCTCTCCGCGCGAGCGGAGGTGAGCCGTTCGCGTTGGAGAGGGCGGTCTGCCACGACTGGTGCTCTCCGCGCGAGCGGAGGTGAGCCGTTCGGGTGGCGCAGCGTGCCAGGGTTGCTGATGTGCTCTCCGCGCGAGCGGAGGTGAGCCGTACATCCGGCAGGTGTACCGCGACCTCGCGGAGTGCTCTCCGCGCGAGCGGAGGTGAGCCGGCACCCGGCCCCGACTGCAAGGTCAAGATGGGGTGCTCTCCGCGCGAGCGGAGGTGAGCCGTCGGACGGGTTCGTGCAGACGGAGGCGGCGGGGTGCTCTCCGCGCGAGCGGAGGTGAGCCGTCCGACCGGCCGTGCATGTGCAACCCGGACAAGTGCTCTCCGCGCGAGCGGAGGTGAGCCGCGGGCCGCTGCCGCCGCCGCGAAGAAGACGGCGTGCTCTCCGCGCGAGCGGAGGTGAGCCGTCTGAGGGCCGGCGCCGGGGCGCGACGGACGGGTGCTCTCCGCGCGAGCGGAGGTGAGCCGATGCGCACGTTGGCGTCGTCCCAGATGATCCGGTGCTCTCCGCGCGAGCGGAGGTGAGCCGCCTCTCGCTGGGCCTTGCGGGCGGCCTTCAGGGTGCTCTCCGCGCGAGCGGAGGTGAGCCGATCGGCATCACGTGCTCGACGACCTTGCCGAGGTGCTCTCCGCGCGAGCGGAGGTGAGCCGCCGCGGTCGTACGGGCGCGGTGAGGTGTCGGCGTGCTCTCCGCGCGAGCGGAGGTGAGCCGCGTCAGCGCCCGGCCTGCCCCCACCTGGATCCGTGCTCTCCGCGCGAGCGGAGGTGAGCCGTCCCTGGCGGGCCGCGGTGGGGCATTCACCGTGTGCTCTCCGCGCGAGCGGAGGTGAGCCGCCACGACCGCCTTGACCCGGGCCGCCTGGTCCGTGCTCTCCGCGCGAGCGGAGGTGAGCCGCGACCGCGCTGTGGAATACCCGGACGTGTTCAGTGCTCTCCGCGCGAGCGGAGGTGAGCCGTTCTCTTTGTCGGAACGGGGTGGCGCCCCGTAGTGCTCTCCGCGCGAGCGGAGGTGAGCCGATGTACGGCCGCCCCGACACGGCCCCTCGAACGTGCTCTCCGCGCGAGCGGAGGTGAGCCGTGATCGCGATGTACTACGCGGGGTGGGCCCGGGTGCTCTCCGCGCGAGCGGAGGTGAGCCGTAGCTGCGTGTGGCTTGTTCCTTGCCCCTGGTGTGCTCTCCGCGCGAGCGGAGGTGAGCCGGCGTGGACGGGCTCTTCGCCTGCGACGGCCGGGTGCTCTCCGCGCGAGCGGAGGTGAGCCGTCGTCCGCTGTCTGGTCCTGGTACCAGGCGGTGTGCTCTCCGCGCGAGCGGAGGTGAGCCGTCATCAACTGGCGTGCACCGGTAGACGGCTCCGTGCTCTCCGCGCGAGCGGAGGTGAGCCGGTTCGTGACGGCGTCGACTGCGGATGGACCAGGTGCTCTCCGCGCGAGCGGAGGTGAGCCGTGGGACATCGGCGCCCACCTCAACGACTGACCGTGCTCTCCGCGCGAGCGGAGGTGAGCCGGACCCCCGCGCGAGCGGGGGTCCTTCGGTGAAGTGCTCTCCGCGCGAGCGGAGGTGAGCCGTCCTCGGAGTCGACGTCGCCGGACAGCCACGCGTGCTCTCCGCGCGAGCGGAGGTGAGCCGCCATCGAGGAACTGGGAGGTAGCCGTGGTGTTGTGCTCTCCGCGCGAGCGGAGGTGAGCCGCCGGTCTTCGATGCACTTGTGATCGGACTGAAGTGCTCTCCGCGCGAGCGGAGGTGAGCCGGCAGTGTGCCTGCGGTGACCGCGTCAAGGAAGGTGCTCTCCGCGCGAGCGGAGGTGAGCCGAAGGGCACGCCGGTTTCGTACGCCGCGGCGAAGTGCTCTCCGCGCGAGCGGAGGTGAGCCGTCCGCCGTACCGCGCTGTTGAATCTCCGGCCGGTGCTCTCCGCGCGAGCGGAGGTGAGCCGGTTCGGACGGACGGACGGACGGGGCGGCGTGCTCTCCGCGCGAGCGGAGGTGAGCCGCTTCGGCGTCGTTTCGGGCCGGGCGTACTCCGGTGCTCTCCGCGCGAGCGGAGGTGAGCCGCCACCGGCCTTCCATGCGGGCCCGGTCCTTGGGTGCTCTCCGCGCGAGCGGAGGTGAGCCGCTGAGCATGCCAACCGGTCGCGGTGTACGACTGTGCTCTCCGCGCGAGCGGAGGTGAGCCGACCCTCGCCCGCATCCAGGCCGGCCTCGACAAGTGCTCTCCGCGCGAGCGGAGGTGAGCCGTCTTCGATCACGCCCCGCAGGTATGGAACGCCGTGCTCTCCGCGCGAGCGGAGGTGAGCCGGTTGTCGGCCTGGAGCTGCCCACCGGCGAGCCGTGCTCTCCGCGCGAGCGGAGGTGAGCCGTGAATAGGCGCACGCCGCCCATCTCGCAGTGCGTGCTCTCCGCGCGAGCGGAGGTGAGCCGTGACCGTGGTTACCAGAACGGCCACTGCGGCGGTGCTCTCCGCGCGAGCGGAGGTGAGCCGAAACTCAGCCTCCTTGATGGGGGCGATGTTCTGTGCTCTCCGCGCGAGCGGAGGTGAGCCGGCCCGCAAGACCGAGAAGAAGGAAGGCGGCAAGTGCTCTCCGCGCGAGCGGAGGTGAGCCGGCACGGGCGGAGCAGACCCGCCGGGCGGCGGAGTGCTCTCCGCGCGAGCGGAGGTGAGCCGGCGCTGTACGCGGTCTGGACGGCGGCGTTCGCGTGCTCTCCGCGCGAGCGGAGGTGAGCCGACCGGTCGCCCCGCGCTCCGTCCCACAGAGAGGTGCTCTCCGCGCGAGCGGAGGTGAGCCGTGGCCTGCCACATCGGCGTACCCCTTCCCGGGGTGCTCTCCGCGCGAGCGGAGGTGAGCCGCGATCGACGGCAGCCCCCTTGTAGATGCCTGCGTGCTCTCCGCGCGAGCAGAGGTGAGCCGCGCTCCCGATCGGATTCGAACCGACGGCCCTCGTGCTCTCCACGCGAGCGGAGGTGAGCCGACGTCAACCGACGACGCTGTCCGGGCTCGCATGCGTCGCCAAGAGTGGCTTTACGCGGCAGGCCAAAAGTTTCATGCGCTGGTGTGGGAGGCGGCCCTTCACGCGCTGGTGTGCCCGCCGCCGGTCCTCACTGCCCAGCTCGATCGGCTCGCGGGCGTGATTGGTATGGACACGGTGGAACTGGGCATTGTCCCGCTCGGTTCCTCGCTGCGAATCCCAGCAGCGAATGGCTTCTGGATCTTGGACGAGCGGCTGGTTATTGCCGAGGACTGGCACGCGGAACTCTGGTTGGATGACGCCGATGTCGTGGCTGCCTACCTGCGTGTCCGGGACACGCTGAGGGAATCTGCGGTATATGGAGCCGATGCCCAGAACGTGATCACGCGGGCTCAGCGAAGCGTCCGCGCCCACTACGACTTCGGCTCGTCAGGGTGAACTTTGGCGAAGTCCCTGATGGGCCCGGTGTGGTGGCTGTATCTCGTGGTGTGTGAGGTATGCGGATGGGGGCGGGGTGACCGCTGTGGGACGGCGGCGCCGGGAGTCGGTGCGGATGCAGGCGGCCGAGTTGTTCGAGCAGAGGATCAAGCCGCTGGAGGTGGCGCGGCGTCTGAGGGTGAGCCCGAAGTCGGCCTATCAGTGGCACCAACGGTGGCGGGAGGGCGGTGTTCAGGCTCTGGCCTCCCGTGGCCCGAGCGGATCCCGATGCCGTCTGTCCCCGCGCTGTCTGGACAAGCCGGCCGCGTATCTCGAGCAGGGCCCGGCCGCGCATGGCTGGGTGGAGGACCAGGTGTGGACCGCCGCGAGGGTGGCCACGCTGATCGGCAGGAAGTTCCACGTCTCCTACAGCGTCTCCGGGGCGACGAGGCTGATGCACCGACTCGGCTTCAGCCCACAGGTCCCCGCGCGACGGGTTGCCGAGCGCGACGAGCAGGCCGTCACCGTCTGGAAGGAGGCGACCTGGGACGAGGTAAAAGAACCCGGGCGGCCTGCGGGGGCTACATCTGCTTCGAGGACGAGGCAGGCTTCACCCGCAGGCCGCCCAAAGGACGCACCTGGGCCCGGCGCGGAGTGACTTTGCAGGTGACGGTGAGCGGACGGCGTTCGGGACGGCTGTCCGTGGCCGGACTGATCGCCATGCGGCCCGGTTCCCGCACCCGCCTGTGCCATCGCCTGCGCGCCCACCCCTCGGGCAAAGGCAAGCGCCGCAGCATGGGAGAGCGCGACTTCATCGCGCTGATCGACGGTGTCCACCAGCTCGTCAGTACCGGCCCGACACCCTCGACGGCTTCATAGCCGGCACCCGCCTGACTCTCGACACCCCAACGTCACCCTGACGAGCCGAAGTCAGTAACGCCCACTCAGGTCGGTTCGAACTTCGTCAAACGCGACTGGACCGGCTTCATAAGCAGCCGGCGAAGCGACAGCTAAGAAGTCGGTGTATCTCGTTCGTGAGCACCGGCATCATGGTCGTCGGTAGTTTCATGCGCGAGAGGACGAGTGCGACGGGTGTCTGGAGACGGGCAGGCGGATCTGACGGAGCTGTGGCAGCGGCGTTGGCCCAGTTGCCCGCCGGTTGGGTACAAGCTCCGGGGCCCGTATAGGGATGTTTGGGTGCGTTTTCACAGCCTGCCGGAATCGAAGCGGTACGCGGAGGACGAGAGCGAGTACACCGTCGTCCTGGAGCGTTACAACACCGTCCTCGATGAGCTGTTCGCTGGTGCGGACGTGTATGTGATCACACCGCTCTGGACGACCGAAGCAGAGGTTCCACCATCGCAGGCCGTCACCGGGTATTGGCAGAGCCTGCTGGTGGAGGACGATCCTGACCCTGCGTTCCGCACGTACTGCCACCTCTTCGCCGCCCGCCGACCCTGGCGGCGTGGCTGCATCGACGAGTTGCTCCGAGACATCGCCGACGACAAGGTGGCGGGCGTCCTCATCATTGACATCCGGATGCAGCGCATCCACCACCCCTACGACGGTGGCGCCGACGTTTTCCTCGCCACGTCCGAGGAACGGGACCGGGTGCGCGATCGGCATGCCGACTGGCTTTCCCGTCACCCCTCGGGTCTCTGACCAGCTCGGATCTCCGCCCCGCTCAGAATCGTCTCCACTGCATGTGCCGGGTTGAGAGGCTCCACGAGCTCTTTGGTGGCGACGGCCACGAGACGCGCGGGCGCATCACCGTCCAGCAATGCGCTCACATATTCGATGGCCTCCGCAGGCGAGAATATCGGCAGCCTCTGGCGCAGTGTCCGTACAGCGTGCACGCGTCCGCGCGCAGCGGCGACTTCGCACAGCACGTCGTGTAGATCGTCTACTGCGGTGCGCCCCGGCAGCCCACGTATCCGGGCTCGATAGTCGGCCTCCCACTTCCCGGTTACCGCGGAGACGACGCCGACCTGGTGCAGTCCACCGTCGACACGGTCGACCAGGTAGGGCCCGTTACCGGCCAGCATGAACTCCGGGTTCCGGGTGCGTACGAACTCCTCGGAGGTCCAGGAAATGATCCACACCAGCTCGTGCTCCTCGACGTCGACCACAGCCATCCGCATCGCGTCCACGCCCGTAGCCCGCCACTGCTGATAGTCGTGCTCCAACTGGTTCTTGACAGCCTGAATGGCGGCCTCTCGCTCAATCACGCATGCAGCTTCCCGCACCGACCTCTCTCTCGACCAGCAAGTTCGCACGGTCCAGGGGCACGTACGAGGGGTCTGACGGACCTTCTTGGCCAGGAATACGACAGCAACGGAACAAGTGCTCTGCGCCAGTACCGCTCAAGACCTTGGGGTCCTGCTTGGGGTGCTTCGACGGCACGCCCGCCGACCCCGCTTCCTACATCGCTCCCCCGGCCAAGCACCTGCTGGCCGCCTGATCCGAGAGAGCACCTGACCATGAGCACCGCCCCCCTCGCCGCCTTCACCGAGCCGGACCGCCCCAAGAAGCCTGCTGATCCGGTTCATCGCGGTCGGCGGCAGCTACGTGGATGTCACCGGCCCCGGCGAGCACTTGAAGGAGAACCGTTGGGACTGCCGCGGCTGCGGAGACTCCTCCGAGCGGCCCGAGGAGGACTACCTGTTCTGCATCCGGCCGGACGCCTACAGCCACGCCGCCGCCTGCCGCGCCATCCCTCTGCGGTGACCGCCCAGCATCTGCGCGGCGCCCTGCTGCTTGTCGCCGCCGTCCCGCTTGCCGCGGCGATGGCCGCCGCCGTGCTCAGGGCCAGCCATCTCAAGCTCTACGCCGACCCCGAGATGGAGGCACGCGGCTGCTGGTCCGACCGGCGGGAGCTGCACATCCGGCTCCTGCCCATCCCGGCCTGGGCCGACCCTCCATGCTGAGCGCCACCGCCCCCGGCCGGAGATCGGCCGAGGGCGAAGGCGCCACAGGGCGTCCGCAGCATCGGCAAGAGGCCGGCCGCCCCCTCACACCCCCGCACCCCGAATCCGAGATGAGGAGCACACCCAGCATGACCGATCGCATCCGCGCCATCGAGGGCCTCGCCCTGGTCGCCGCCCTGACCACGGTCTTCGACGGAGTCCACGGCCTGGGCGACCAGTTCGTGCAGCAGGAACACGACGCACTGACCAAGGGCATGCACGGCTCCCACCTGGTCTACAAGAACGACGGCTCCCCGGTGGAAGAGAACCCCTGGCGGCACGGCAAGGAAGGCCGCACCTGCACCGCCAGCGCCTACGGCCGCCGCTCGGTGAGCCGACACGTCGCTTCTGTTGGGCTTCTCGAAGAACGAGCGGTGGGCGCCCTTACGGATGTCGTGGTCAGTGCCTCTGCTCTGGGCCGCTGCGGTGCACGACACGTGATGCGGACGGCGGCGGCTTGATGTGGCGACGTAGGCGCGGCCCACCGGCTCTACTTCAAAAAAACTCGGTGGGTCTTTCGCCATAGGTGAGGCACAATTCCCGGGGAATCGGGGCGAGGGGGAGCTTGTTTGGACGTGTTTGCGTGTGCCGGGTGCGGCACGGAGCTGACGGCGCCGGTGTCCCGAGTGGCCCTCCCGGTCCATACCCATCACGGGGGATGGGAGGAACTTCATCCTCCGCTGATGGAGCCCGCGACGTACGCCGTCGACCCCCGACCCACTGGACCGCCGTGGCGGTTGTGGGAGGAGGTCGGAGAAGACGCGGCTGCCCGGCAGGACGCGTACGCGCCGGTGTACTCCGTCTCGTTCGGCGCGCGGAACAGGATTGTCATCGCCCCCGGCGACTCCCGGTCCATGGCCCTGATCCCCGAGAAGTGCGAGGGCTACTGCCGGGGGGTGGACGGCCGGGCCGGCCCCAACCTGGCGTGCGAGGGATGCGGGCGGGCCGTGGCCACTCGCATGGACGACTGCGGACTGTGGCAGACGGTATGGCTGGAGCCCGGCGCGGTCGTACGCCGCCCCTCGGGGCTCCCTGCCAGTCCGCCTCCCGACTGGGACGAGCTGGAGCGCGCCGAGCACCGCGTCCCACCCGTCGAACCCGACGGGTCGTGGAGCCGTCGCTGGGAGGCGGCAGTCGGGGTCGCGCTGGCCCACCTCGTGGCAGCCACTGAGGACCGCCCCGTGGACCTTCCCGCCGGCCCCGTCACCGAACTGCTCGGCCACGCCGTAGGCCAGTACCTGCCGGCCGGGCCCGATGCCCGTACCGTGGGGCTGGCCGGCCCGGGAATCCGCACCCCCTGGCCCCGTCCCGACGTCCTCCTCGTCCCCTGCCACCCCTTCACGGGCACACCCTGGCGCCCACCCGGCGACGACGCGGCCGTGGTGCCGCTGGACAGCGGGGTCTGGGCGTACCTCGCCCACCCGGGCGAGACCTCACCGAAGCCCGCGACCGGGGTCCTCCCCGAAGGCGTCCTGCGCGACGACTACTCCCTGCCACCGCGCCCCTGGCACCCGCTGACGCCCCACCACCGCGCCTTCAAGGACACCCTGGTCGGGCTGCCCGCCATACGCGCCCCCCGGCTGCGCAGGTACCACGACGCGTCCCGATCACGAACGTCTGACTAACTGATCGTTTCAGAATGAAGTTTGTTGCGGGTCTTGGCAGTTGGGCGTTGTGTCGGCAGGATTTGTTGGGTGTCTGCTGATCTCGTGCCTGATGACCTGTGGGAGCGTGTGGCTCCGCTGTTGCCTGCTCGTCCGCCTCGG
>NZ_JBIASS010000041.1:0-27611 GCF_042890955.1 Streptomyces sp. NPDC001933
AACTCGTGCAGGACACCGTCGATCCGGATGCTGGTGACAGCGGCACCGGGGATCGAGGAGAGGAGCGTACGGCGGAGAGAGTTGCCGAGGGTGTAGCCGAAGCCCGGCTCCAGCGGCTCGATGACGAACCGGGAGCGGAACTCGTCGACAACCTCTTCGGTCAGCGACGGACGCTGAGCAATCAGCATAGGGTGCTGCCTCCATTTTTCGGCGCCCGCTATTTGACGCCGTAGACACCGCACGGTACCGGCAATACGACCGCACAAGGGGCCGCACCGCCCGGCTCGGGGCAAAGCACAGATTTCCGCAGGATGGAACGGCGCACAGGAGTGAGTGCGGACCTGGATGCCCTCGGGATGAGCTGGTAGCGCGGCGGCAGGCCGTCTCGACGGGCCGTCAGGACGCTGCTGACGGGGTGTGGCGGTCAAGCTCGGCACATGGCTCGACAACATCCGCAGACGCGCCGCGAAGCTCCACGAGCAGCGCCGTACGGGCCTCGATCAGCTTGGTGTGCGTTGGTAGACGGTTGAGGTGCAGAACGCGAGAGGTCCGGAACCCAGCGGGTTCACAGAATCTGGAAGTGGCTCTCGCGGGAACCCGCTACAGAGGTGAGCGTTCCGCTCGGAGTGACACACGGGTTCAACATCTGGAGCACGCGCACCTGCGGTAGCTTCCGGATCTGACTGCAACCACAACGTGCAGAGGGGGAGTTGTGAGCGACATTGTGGTGAAGGCGCTTCGGGAGCTCATTCCGGCGGGGGCAACGCGCGGTGAGCTGGACCGGGGTGGACGTACCTTACGGTGGGTTGAGGCAGGTGCGGGAAGTACCACTGTGGTCCTGGACGCGGCGAGTGGCACCCCGGGGCTAACGTGGGCACCGGTCCTGCCTGTATTGGCCAAGCACTTTCGGGTCATCGTCTACGACCGTGCCGGGCTCGGCATGAGCGACCCTGTGATTCCGCTCGCCGCCGAGACGTCGGTGGAAGACCTGATTGCACTGCTGGCAGATGTCGGGCAGGGGCCTTGTGTGCTGGTCGGTAACAGTTGGGGAGGCCTGCTTGCCCAGCGGGTGGCGTGGGCTGTTCCTGAGCTGATATCAGGGCTCGTGCTTGTGGACCCGGCCCACGAGGAGTTCCAACCCCTGGTTGGGCGCCTTGCAGACGAGGCTTTTGCTCGCCTCTTTGCCGTGCAGAAGGCCCTGGGCCTCGCTGAGCGCTCCATACGCAAGGGCGCGTCGAGGGCGGCTCGGGTGGCGACCGGCGACCGGCGTGTCCAGGAATTACTCATCGACGCAGAACTGGCCTGCTACGGGCACAGGCATCAGATGCGCACGGCAATGGCCGAGAACAGGATGGTCCGTGACCAGGTCCTCGTATTCCGGCGGTTGCGCGCTTCCTCACAGCTGCCAAACGTGCCGGTGAGGGTCCTGAGTGCGACCGAGGGACTACCGAAAGGGTTGCGGGCTCAGTGGACCATGCTGCACGGGCAGATCGCTGCGGCGGCAGAACGAGGCGAGCATTCAGTGGTGCCTGAATCCGGGCACTACATTCACCAGAGTCAGCCAGAAGTCGTCACGAAGGCTGTTCTCGCCGTGGTTGAGCGGGCAGGACTCGGATGAGACGGCAGATTGACCTGTTCATGCCTGGGTGGGGATCAATGGCCAAGCGCTCGGGGTGGGCGGTGCGGACGTAGCGGATGGCGGTGTGGGAGGTGATCCCGAACAAGCACTCCTGGCACAGGCTGCATTTCGTCCTCGCGCCGGCGGCATCACCTGACCCGGGCGCTGCCGTGGCGATCCGGTAACGGAGGGCGCGGATCACGATGCGGGGCCTTCTCGGTTCAACGCCGTGCGACTGTCGTGGGTCTGCGGGTCGGGGGCAGCGGGGTCGCCGCAGAGGAAGAGAGTCGGGGCGGGGCCTACTCCTACCCTGCGACGAGTCGAGGCGCGGACGGGATCGTCCGGCAGTCCGGCGCTCTGCCGGGCCGGATTCCCGATCGCGGTACACGCCCGCTGCGAGAGCTTCGGCGGGTGATTCGCCTGTTCATGAGGGTGATCGCGGCCCATGTGATCAGCCGTTCGGAGTCCCCGGCTCCGGCTGCCCGCTTGCGCTCTCCGCCACGACGCTCGCGCCACTCGGACTCACACCGCCCCAACCAGGGGTCGGCCAACTCCTCGATCAAAACGCCGAGATGTGCACGCTCAAAGCCGCAGAAGGCAGGATGAGACAAGGCCGAACGGGTTCGGTAATGCGTCACGACATCACCAACCCGCGCGGCCACCGTCACGTCACGGCTCTCCGGCGGCCCGCGCGACGTAGGACTTCGCGACCAGTTCCTCCACCAGAGCGCTCTTCGCCCTCGAGTATTCCCGCCTGCCCTGGCTGTCGGCACGGAACCGCTGTGCGAGGGCCACCTTCAACGCGCTGTAGCGCCGGACTTCATCGGGCCGCTGACGTAGGTAGTCACGGAGCAAGACGTGATCAAGGTGGGGTCTGGAGCCTGCGACCACGCTGTACAGGTGATGTTCGGGAGCTGCAGGAGGGGCTTGAAAGGCCTCCCGCCCCGGAATCCCCAGATCGCCTTCGTGCCGGTATCCCAGCTCGGTGAGCCGGGAGATCAGCGCGGGCATGGTGGCGTCCTCGGCCACCACGATGTCGAGATCGATGACCGGCTTGGCGGCGCATCCGGGCACGGCTGTGCTTCCGACATGCTCGATGGATACAGCCAGGTCCGCGACGTGAGGTGCGAGCCGCTGCCGCAGGTCCTCAAACCGCTCGGGCCATCGGGAGTCATAGTCGCCGACCACGATCGTGCCAGTCATGTCAGCAGTCTCGCAGGATCGCCAGGGCCTATCGAGTCGTTCTGACGGCCCCAGCTATCGCGTACCAAGTCGTTAGACCGCGGGCCACGGCGGCACAGCCGCGAGCGGCCGCCGGGCACTCCGTCCGGCCGTGTACCCCCAGATCCCCAGGCCGATCCCGACCAGCGTCAGCACGATCCCGAAGACCCCGAGCGTCACCAACACCGCCGGCACAGTGAAACCCTTCTGCACTCGCCCGAGCACCCCGGAGGCCGCGACGCTGCCCGACTGCTCGTCGAGGAAGAACCGCGAGTCGTTCGAGTTCCCTCGGTGGTCGCCCAGCAGGAACAACCGCCCGTCCGGCACCTGCACGTCGTACGGTCCGGTTGTCGGGTTCACTTCGCCGCGCATCACATACGGTTCGTCGACCGGCTTCCCGTTCACCGTGATCCGATTTCCGTCGCACACCACGTGATCGCCGCCCATCCCGATGACCCGCTGCAGGACCGGTCTGCCCTGATAGCGATCGGGCACATGGACGAGTACAACATCACCCCTGCGTATCTCGCCCGCGTCGATGCGCTCGATGGCCAGCCGCTCGCCTGGGCGGTACGTGGGCTCCATCGCCTCGCTCATGACGGTGGCCCCCTGGTAATTCGTGAGGAAATACCCGATGTTCCCCAGCGCCAGAACCAGCCCGAGTGGCACCAGTACCCAGGCCGCGACTCTCAGCCCGCCGACCACTCCCCGCTGCTGCATGAACACCCCTCCCTTGAGCCGCCCGAGGCCGGGCGAACCAGCAGAGGCTAAACGGTCTCGAGGCAGGAACGCACCTCACTGCCAAGACTGCATAGGCCGGTGGATTCTTGGGCCCAGTCAAGTGCTGGCGCAGGGGCCTGGAGCACCAGCTCGGAAGACGCCGTATGCAGACTGCGGCTGACCTGCCAAGTTCCTGACCTGGTCCGGAGCGCGACTGTCGCCGCTGTTCCCCGTGCGTCTCCGGAAGATCCCGCCGGAGCGGGCATGGAACGGGCACGCAGTTCATCGAGGTCGCACAGATGCTCTCCGGGGAGAGTGTCGAGCAGGTCGGCCTGGGCGGCGCGGATGCTGGGCGCGGGAACCTGCGGGCCTGCGCCATGGCACGGCGGACGGTCACTCCGGTCATCGTACGGGCAGCGCATCACCGGTCGCCCCGGCCGCCTGGCTCCCCTGCAACAGGGTGCCGGCGCGGCGGCCGGGATCGTGGTCCAGGAGCAGCGTGTTGGCCCTGGCCTGCGTGGTCGGCCTACTCCGACCCCTGGTCGGCGGCCCAGGCCATTGGCGTAGACCTGCCCGAACTTCGTACACCAGCGGCGGACCGTCTCGTGGGAGACGAGCACGCCGCGTTCGAGCATCAGCTCCTCGACCTCGCGGAGCGACAGCGGGAAACGGAAGTGCAGCCACACGCAGTGCGCGATGATCTCCACCGGGTACCGGTGCCCCTTGTACGACGGCGGCGCGCTGTCCACGGACGACCCCTCCCAGCACGACCAACCAGAAGATCGTCCCAGGCCGGTCAGTCAACGTGGCAGTGCCCGTTGCGGCGTTTGTAGAGCTCGCGGTCGAAGCCGGTGGGCCGGCCGCCCTTGCTTCCGCGTCTTGTGCGGTTGGCCCGCTGGTCCTTCGGTTCGGGGATGGTGTGCTTGATCTGGCGTCTCCGCAGGTAGCGGCGGCTTCGGCGTGAGCTGTATGCCTTGTCACAACGCCTATGTGGGCCGCGTTTCGTTCGACGGACACGACAAACGCCTCGCGATCGGGCCCGGGTCTCTCACGGACTGACCGCGACCCGGGCGGCCGGGCTTCTCCATTCGTCGCCGGTCCGGTCAGATGCCCCATTCCACCGGGAAATTGGCCCAACTCTCCGGTGCTGGAATGGCCTGCTCAGTGGAGCACTTCGGACCGTAGAGTCGTGATCATGACTGAGGAAACCACCCCCGCCACCACTCTCCAGGCGGTGCTGACCCGCCACGCGGACGCTGAGACCTGCGCCGACCCGAGCAGTGTGATGACCCTGCTGGCCGAGTCGGACGCAGCTGGCGTCGGCGGCGGCTTCACGAGCTACCGATCCACCTTCAGCAAGGGGGCCGTTGGGGCACCGGCCCACTTCCACACCAGGGCGACGGAGCTGTTCTTCGTGATCAGCGGGTCCCTGCAGGTGCTGGTGGGAGACGAGGTCACCGTCCTGAACACAGGCGATTTCCTGGCGGTGCCGCCGCACACCCCGCATGCCTTCGCAGCGGCGCCCGGCGCCGAGGCCGACGTCCTGTTCGTCTTCACCCCGGGCATGGGCCGGTTCGACTATCTGCGCCTGCTCGGCCGGGTGATGCGCGGTGAGGCCGACCCGAAGGAGATCGCCGATTCCGCGGAACGCTTCGACAACCACTACGTCGACAGCCCGGTATGGCGTGCCGCTCTGGAGCACTCGGCGTGATCGACTCCACGAGCCACATCCGCACGGACCTGGTGCCTTCCTGTCTCGCGACGGAGAATCGTGCGGTTCTGCGGGAACTCCAGCGGGGTAGCCAGCGTCTTCAGTGATCATGAGGGAACGCGGTGAAGTACTGAGTGGTACCGGGGTGGCGCTGGCCGGTGGATTCGTCGGGCTGCTGGGATGGGCCGCGGATGCCGAACTCCGGGCGCGCGCCGGATTCGGAGCAGGGCCGGACTGGAGCGTGCTGTACGCGGAGCTTCCGCTGACTGTTCTCGTTGGAGTGGTAGCCGCTCTGTCAGCGTGGTTGCTGCCCCGACGATGGATGATCGGACCGCCCGTTGTCGGGTACGCAGGCCGCGTCACGCTCGTCGCCGTAGTGCTGGCCGGATTCTGGCTGGCCGTCCAAGGCTGGTACGCAGGACTGCCCGAGTCAGTGCCGGACCACAAGCCCTAGCCTCGTGCTTCATGCGCTGGTTCATGCACCAGGTCGATGAAGAGATCCGTACCTCCCGGACCTGGATGCGGCTGAGACCGGAGCTCGTCGAGATCGTCTACCAACTCCGTCAGGAGCACATGGGCGTGATCAGCGATGACCACGTTCCTCAGGTTCCGACGGAGTTGCTCACCACGAGTCCCGAGGCAGACCCCGGGTTCGTACGCCGTCGATGCCGAGGACGCATGGGTCTCGGGCCAGGGTTGGGGCGCCGCGGAGGAAGAGGGTCGGGGCAGGGTGTCCTGTCTCTCCTCCCCCGCGGCAGCGGGGATACCCAGGTTCACCGGGCGCAGCTGTTGGGCTCGGTGAACCTGGGACCGCTTGGCACGCAGGAAGGTCAAGGTCAGCTCGATGCCTTCGACCTCGCCTTGCCACCCTGGGCGATGGCGTGCTGGCGGCGGTTGACGAGGTCGTCCTCCAGTTCGTCCTACCGGGGCAGCATCGTCGGGTTGACTGAGAGCATCGGGCATCTGATGCAGGCTTCTCTGAACTTGGAGGCTGGGCGTCCGAGAGCCTCTGATCTGCAGCTCTCTGTAACTGGATTAGTGATGCAGAGGAATCACAGCGAGTGTTCCGGAGAGCGAGAGCCGCTCCGGCTGCCGGCTTGGTACTGTGACGTCGCATGGCCGACACCGAGATCGAGATCACCGCAGACCTGGTTCGCGAACTGCTGCAGGAGCAACATCCAGACCTTGCGGGGCTGGCCATCCGGGAGGTGGCGGGCGGCTGGGGCAACCAAATGTGGCGTCTCGGGGACGAGCTGGCCGTGCGCATGCAGCGCATGGACCCCACTCCGGAGCTCCAGCTGAAGGAGCGGCGGTGGCTACCGGTGCTGGCCCCGCGCCTGCCGCTCCCGGTGCCGACCCCGGTGCGGCTCGGCGAACCGTCCGAGCGCTTCCCCAAGCACTGGACCGTGATGACGTGGGTTCCCGGCGAGCCGCTGGACCACGGCTCGATCAGTCGCGGCGCTCACGCGACCGACACGCTGGCGGGCTTCCTCCGGGCGCTCCATGTGGAGGCGCCCGCCGAGGCGCCGATCGCTACGGACTTCGGTGCCCATCCCAGGAACTGCACGGACGGCTTCGAGAACTTCTTCCAGGCCGCTGTCCCCGACGACATCGCTGCTGACGTCCGGGCCGTCTGGGACGACGCCGTTGCAGCCGACACGTGGGAGGGCCCGCCGGTGTGGGTGCACGGCGACCTCCATCCCGCGAACGTCGTCGTCTCGGACGGAACGCTCTCGGGCATCGTCGACTTCGGTGCCATGTTCGCCGGCGACCCGGCGTGGGACCTCGCCGCCGCATGGGTGCTGCTACCCGCGGGCACGGCCTCACGGTTCTTCGACATGTACGCGCATGCAGACGAGGCGGCGATCCGGCGCGCCCGCGGGCTGGCTGCTATGAAGAGCCTGTTCCTGATGCTCATGGGACAGAACGGAGATCGGGGCCTTCCCGGCGGCAAGCCGCACTGGGGACCTGCAGGCCGGGCGGCACTTGATCGTGTTCTGAAGGGCGTTTGATGCACGCTTCTTTAAACCTATTCTCGATCTTGGTTGAGGGCCATGCGGCAGCCCACCTTCGTGGGTTCATCGATCACCACGCGTGGTGGGGATGCCAAGG
The DNA here is from genome assembly GCF_042890955.1 of Streptomyces sp. NPDC001933. NCBI lineage: Bacteria > Bacillati > Actinomycetota > Actinomycetes > Kitasatosporales > Streptomycetaceae > Streptomyces > Streptomyces sp. NPDC001933. The sequence continues at coordinate 7,383 of NZ_JBIASS010000041.1, forward strand.
TCCACGGCCGTATGCTGCCCGTGGCCCCGATCGAGCTGGCTGAACTCCTCCTCGGCGCCAGCCAGGCTGACCTGCAGACCCTCGACCTCGCCGAGCCAGCCTTCCGTCTCGGCTTCGGCGATTCGGGCGATCAAGTTGTCGCGGATCTCGGCAAGCCGTCCCCGTTGGGCCGCGTCAGGTCGGAGGAGCGAGCATCTGACACAAGCTTCTCTGAACTTCCTGTCGCTCGCCTGTCCGCCCGGCGGCCCTGACCGTCGACATTCGCCCGCCGCCTGCTGCACGACGACACCCTCAAGCCCGAAGACCGTCTTGCAGGACTGCTATTGCTCCTTTATGCCCAGTGGCCCGCAGCAATCTCCCGGCTGACCGTCGACCGCATTGAGGAGACCAACGGGGTCCGCATCCGCCTCGGCGATGTTCCGGTCGACCTGCCCCGACCTGTCGCTGACCTGGCCCTTCACCAGGTCTCAGTTCGCCGCAGCCACGCCGTCCTTGCCCGGACGGATACACCCTGGCTCTTCCCCGGAGGCCAGCCCGGCCGCCCGATCAGTGTCTGGGCCATGGGTGAACGGCTCCGCACCCTCGGCATCGACATCACCGTCGCCGTCAAATGGCAGCAGGCCGCTGCCGCAGACTGGGCGCCTACGCGGCTGAGATCAGCCGGCGCATCTGGCCCGGCCACGGGCCTACGGCCGGCGCTGAACATCCCCGACGTCTCCGGCACGAGCCACCCGCGTTCCGCCAGGCTCCTGGCCTTCGAGCGCACCCCTCGACCTTCGCCGCCGTCGTCCCAAGGCCCAGATCCACCGCGATCTCCTCGGCTTTCAGTGGCCTTGGCCCGCCGGCAGCCGCTCCTCCAGCATGCCCAGAATCCGCTGGCAGTCCGGCGCCGGCACCGTCACCGGCAACCCTTCGCGCCAGGGTGGCACGATCGAGCCCGGCACCGGCGCGGGCGCAGGCACGGTTTCCTGCTCTGCCTCGGCCCCCGTCACGGCAAAGGTCTCGGCAGCCGAGGCTGCCAGGGCCTCGACCAGCTCTTCCCGCCCGATCACCCGCCGGTCCAGCTCGATCTCGGCGGCCTCCAACACCCCAGCCAACCGAGCGGCTTCCTCCCGCAGACCCTCCACCCGCACACGGGCAGCCGTCTCCCGCACCCCCAGCATTCCCAGCACCGACGCCACCGCGCACCCCTCACTCACGGAGCGGACACAAGACGCCGGATGCCTCCCCTCGTTCCGAGCTAAACCATGCCTGACCAGCAGAAATCAAGCGATCACGTTCGGTTGAGATACGGCTTCTCACGCTCAGGCTCACGGTGTGGCGTGTGCCTTGTGCACCCCTCCGCTTGGGTCGATGCTCCAGGAGCTGCGCGACTGAACGTACAGAAGACCGGCCTTCCTCGGCGCGATGGCCGGTGCCGTGAACTGCCCGTTCCCCTGGCACAGGAGCGCCCCGAGCGTGAAGTTCGATCGAAGTACGTGGAGCGAGAAGGCAGTCCCGTCATGCTGAGTGATCCGCAGGGGCACCTGGCCGCCGGGGTGCCGCAGCACGTAGGAGCCGGTCGATTCCAGCTCTCCCTCCAGGAGCGGGATCCCCTCCGGCGGATGCAACCAGATCCGCCACTCTCCCTTGGTGTTCATCTGGAGGCGTATCGCGTCCCGACCGTCGGCCTCGACCGGAACAATCGCCCGCGTCAGCGGGGAGCCGTGCGTGAGGATCTGCCTGGGCCGCCCGTTGCCGTCGGGCGGGCTGGTCAGCTCGACCCAGGAGTCCGCGGCCCGCTTCAGGTGGACCACGAGCAGGGCGGGCTTCCGAGGGTCGGTGCGGACCAGTTGGACTCCCTTGTCGCCGTGGCTCTCCCAGCGCTGCCGCGCACCAGTGTTCCCGGGCCAGGTCTCGTAGGGGTCAGGAGACGCGAGCGGGGAAGCCGGGGGCGGAAGCGCTGCGGTCGGGCGACGCTCCGGGCGCCTCTTCGCGCCTGCGGTGGAGGCTGGGCTCGGGCTCGGCCCGGGCCGCGGGTGCGGAGCGGGCCGCCGCTCCCGCAGACCGCTCTCGATCGACGGCATCCCCTCCGCCAGGCGTACGGCGTCGGCTGCACACACGGCGATCATCCGGGCGGCCCCCTCGGAAGGCGCCCAGCGGACATCCTCGGTCGACTGCCCGTGGCGGGGGTCGAAGAAGCACAGCGGACGCCGCTGCGGGCGTGGCTGTCCTTCGATTGCGGCGTCCACACAGGCCAGCGCATGACGTCCCTCGTCGAGAGTGCGCAGCACATCGGCGGCGTCCCGGAGGTTCCGATCGCCGAAGAAGTTCTGCTTGGCCTGCTCGTACGCGTCAAGCGCCCGTTGGTAGTCAGCGAGGAGAGCGGGAACGTCCTTGTGGTGGCCTGGTTCGAAGGAATGTCCAGCGAGCGCCTCCCCGAACGCGGTGATCTCCGCATCGACCTGGGCGAGTTCATCCTTGCGCCTGCGTCCCCGGAACAGACCGGTGATCGCTCCCACTATCCCGTCAGTCACGCAGGTGATCGTAATCGGGTCGGCCAGGTGGGGTGTGTCGCTACCGCCTGCACGTCCCACTTTTCCCCGCCGCCTCGGACGCCCGGCCTCCGCCAACTCAAGCGCTCATCCGCCAACTGAAGTGCTCATTACCTTGTTGGCGGGTTGATTCCGGTCCTTCGTACGATCGGGAGACCCAGGGGCCTGGGTGTGGTTGAAAGCGCTCATGCCGTAGGTGTGGCTTTGACTGATAGGCCGCCCAGTGCCCCGCGACGACACGGCTACGCGGGCCTTGGCGCTGGCGTAACGGTGCGGGTCGTCGCCGAATTCTGCGAGTACCCGGGCGCTGAGTATCGCTCCCAGTCCGGGCTGGGACCGGATGATCTCGGCGTTCGGGTGCTCGCAGACGAAGTCCTCGACCTGCGTGTGCAGGAACTTGACCTGCTCGTTCAAGGTGACGAGCATCGAGATGAGCGCACGAACGGAGACGGCGTAGGCCGTCGTCACAGCGGTGGGCTGGCCCAGGTGTTTGGCGCGCAGTACGGCTTGGATCCTGGTGACCTTGTCGGGGATGCCGCGTCGGCGGGCGCGCTTGAGGGCCGCACTGATTTGTGTGGTCGTCAGCTTCGCAGCGGTGACCGGATCGGCTGCCTTGGCCAGTAGTTCCAGGGTGTCGGGGGCGTCGAGGTCGTCGAACGCCTCCAAGGCGGCGGGGAAGTAGTCGAGCAGGGCGTGCCGCAGCCGCTGCGTGGTGCGGGTGCGTTCCCAGATCAAGGTCTTATGTGCGCGTGTCACGACCTTGACCGCTTCGGCGTCGGCGGTGTCCCCGGAGATCGGGCGGAGCTGGTGGGAGTCGGTACGCACCATGTCAGCGAGCATGTGCGCATCGGCCCCGTCGCTCTTGGCCCCCGACACAGCCAGGCGCTCCCGTTACCGGGATGCCTGCAGCGGATTGACCGCGTACACCGTGTAGCCGGCGGCGATCAGCGCCTGCACCCACGGGCCCCGATGGGTCTCGATTCCGATCACGACCTCGGCCTTGCTGTCTTCGCCGAGCTCCGCACCAATCATCGAGTGCAGTCGTTCGATTCCCGCGACGCCCTCCGGCAGGCGAGCCTTGGACAGCCGACGGCCTGCGGTGTCCATCAACTCGACGTCGTGGTGGTCCTGGGCCCAGTCGTCCCCAACGAACAGCAACTCGTCCTCCGTCATCGACCTCGATCGGCAGTAGCCCGCAGGAGAACCATCAGCGACCTGATAAGGCTGTGCTCACGCCGCAGCCGGGCGGGCACGACATCCCATCAGCGATTTCGCTCCTGGCCGACCAGCAGGGGCACGTTCTGTCAACAGGACTCGGAGTCCAGGGAACAAAGAGTGCTCACCTGATGGCGGCTACCAGGCACCGAGTCTGCCGGATGGAGCCTCGGTAGGTCCTATTAGGGAAGTTGACGGAGGTCCTGGCACGCACCGGGTACGTGGGCCTCTGCAAGATCGCCATTGGCCGCCGCGAGCGGCTGGCGGTGCTGCGGCCGAGGCACGGAGTCCTGGTGTGCCAGGCCCTGCTACATCCCCGATCACTCCCTCTCCTTGACCGACCTCGGGCTACTTCTGCGGTCACAGCAGATCGGGGACGTGCGACTCTCCCGCCCACTCTTCGTAATCGAGGAGTGGCTGGAGTCGGAGTACTACCGAGACCGCTACCGCTGGGGGCACCCCAGCCACGGACGAATAACGGTGCGTGCAGGGAAGTAGTGTGGTCAGCCCTCGGCCGACGCCAGTTTCCTGGGCCAACTGGGGCTGGCGCCTTCCCGGGCCAGACGTCTGCTCCTGAGGGTGATAGCGGCCCAAGTGATCAAGGTCTCGGAATGCTGCACCAAGCGTTCGTAGTCGCGGGCATGTCGCCGTGCGTGCATCATCCACGCGAGTGACTGTCCCGTCTCATCTGATCTTGCCGCCAGGCGAGGGCCTGACCTGCGGGGATGCAAAGTCGAGTAAGACGCCGAAGCCCCGTCGTCTCACTTGATGTTGTCGGTCAGCCACATCTTCCGGCACCGACGCCCGGCGGGCGGCAACGTGACCTGGGCTGTCTCACCTGACGTTGCCGCTGACATGCGAACTCGACAAGGTCAGGTGAGACAGAGGCAAGGTCTCGTGAGACGGGACAGCCGGGCCGACCTCGATGAGCTCGGGATGCGCTGGCTGCGGAGCGTGACGTAGAGCCGTCATACGCGCCGGTAGCGGCCGATTTCGTGACGGCTGGACGTCACGCTGCCCGCGCTCTACGAGCCGCCCGGCGACGCCACGCTCTTGAACGACACCACCCGGAACAGTAAGACGCATCCCGGCGCCGGTCCCCGCCGGCGAACGTGATCCGGCCGCAGACCGGACAGGTCAGCAACCGGATCATGCCAGTGTCCCCGATCGACTCCGCCTCGGCGAGCATCAGTCCGAGCCGCCAGATCCGGTCGGCGACGCCGGTCCCGGTACGCCTGAGCCCGACAGGCGTCGTCGCAGTACCGCCGGCGGGTCGACGCACCCATGGGCAGCCGGGCCCCACAGGAATCGCAGAAACGTATGCGGGCCATACCCCCAGGGTCGCGCGCGACGGTGTCCAGCGCGCCCGGCCATGCCAGCCCGGATCCACGCTCGGCGCGGCCGCGGTGTCGACACCGTGCGTCACGGCGGCGGTCCGGTGCCCTACGGGCAGCGGCCCCGATTCACGGCGAAGAGGTCACACTCGGCGCCGAGACGGAGCCCGTGCCCGGGCCCGGAGCCGAGCTCTTGCCCGAGCTGCGCGTGCCAGGCCGGACCCGACGCGCCGGCCCGTATGGCCTTGATGGCCTCGGCGATCGCGTCACTCGCCACCCTGCTCGACGTAGAGATGGATCGGACCGCGAAGTACGGGGCTGCGCCGGTACGGTGGTGGGTCGGCAACCAGGCTGGGGCGGTCGAGGCGACGTACGAGCTCGGTCAGCGCGATCTGCGTTTCGCGCCGGGCCAGCGGGCCGCCGAAGCACAAGTGGATGCCGCTGCCGAAGCCGAGGTGCTGGTTGTCACGCCGATCGGGGTCGAAGCGGTCGGGATCGTGGAAGCGGTCAGGATCGCGGCTGCCCGAGGCCAGCATCAGCATGATCTGTGAGCCCTTGGGGATCGCGGTGTCGGCGACGGTGATGTCGCTGTATGCCGCCCGCCAGGGAATGATGTGCACGGGAGGCTCGTAGCGCAGCAGTTCCTCCACCAGTGGCACGACCAAGTCCGGCTCGTCGCGCAGTCGTTGCAGCACCTGCGGGTGGCGCAGCAGAGTCAGCATGCCGTTGGTGATGAGATTGACGGTGGTCTCGTGGCCGGCGATCAGCAGCAGGTTGGCGGTGGCGACGATTTCCTCGTCGGTCATCCGCCCGTCGGGCCCGTCATCATTGGCCAGCCGTGACAACAGGTCGTTGCCCGATCGGCCGTGGCGTTGTTCCAGCAGCCCGCCGAGGTACTGGCGAAGGTCTTTACGGGCCTGCACGCCCTTGTCCATTTTTTCCTTCGGGTCGGTCTTGGGGTCGTAATCGATCGAGTTGACGATGTCGTCGACCCACAAGTGGAACTTCGGTTCGTCCTCGCGTGGCACGCCGAGAAGGTGGCAGATCACAGTGACGGGGAACGGGTAGGCGAAGTCGTCGACGATGTCGATCTGCTCCTTGCCCGCGAAGTCGTCGATCAGGCTGCTGACGGTGGCGGTCAGGGAAGGTTCCATGCCGGTCACCAGCCCCGGGGTGTGCGGGGGGCCGAAATGACGCATCGCCATACGCCGCAGGCGGTCGTGTTCGGGAGGATCGAGGTTGATGAACGCCGGCGTGGTCTGTTCCTCGGCTCCGGCCGTCGGATGGGAGAGATTGCGCGTGTCCGAACTCAGCTGCGGGTTGTGCAGGATGTCCGCGATCTCGCGATAGGTGCTGATGACGTAGCTGCCGTCCGCTTGCCGGGCCACCGGCGTCCTGCGCAGCTCGGCGTACAGCGGGTACGGGTCGGCCCGGGAGGAGTAGTCGAGGATCCGGCGCAGCATGTCGGGCGTCTCGGTCGTGGTCATCTCGCTTCCCTCCTATCGTTGCTGGAACGCAGCCGTGACGCGTCGCTCACTCGGGTCGTGGCCGGTGACGACCACAGTGGCGCCCTGGGCGAGCAGGACGGGGCCGGGGAAGTCGACGGGCACTGGTTTCATGTCGGCGGGCTGGTCGGGCGTGGGACAGGGAGGTGGGAAAGGTGCGGCCGTCTCGATGAGCCCTCGGTAGTGATCCAGCCACTTCGCGTTGTTGAAACTCACTGCCGCGGTGACGCGGCCCCGATAGCCGTATGCGGCGACGAAGCGGTGGTCGGGCACCGATCCCTGGGTGACGACCACCTCGTCAGCGAAGGTCGGCACGCCGACGGACTTGATATTGACGCCGAACTGGATCGACCAGAACCGCGGTATGGACAGGTGGGGCCAGCGGTCCGCCTGGGCACTGACCATGTTGTGCGCCGCGACCTGGGCCTGCTCCACGGCGTTTGCCCAGTGCTCCAGCGAGATGAGTCGGTACTCGTAGATCGGGTTCGGGCAGCGTGCCACGTCTCCGGCGACGAAGACGTCGTCGGTGACCAGGCCGTTGAGGTCGAGAGCGCGGCAGCCCGTGTCACAGGCGATTCCCCAGACGCCCGCCGCCAGGCCCGAGTCTCGCAGCCACTCGGTGTTGCGGATTCCCCCGAGTGCCACCACCGCCACGTCGGTGTCGATCGTGCTGCCGTCGTCGAAGTGGGCACGGCGCAGCCGCCCCTGCGCGTCACCCTCCAGTCGGGTCACCTTGACGCCGCAGCGCAGGTCCACACCGTGAGTGCGCTGCAGGTCCGCAGCGACCTCACCGATCATGGCGCCGAGTGCCCCGACCAGCGGGGCCGGCGCGAGTTCGGCGACGGTCACCGGGATGTTCCGTTCGCGGCAGATGGAGGCGATCTCGGAGCCGGTGAACCCCGCACCGATGACCAGAACGCGGGAGGGCTCGGCGGTGAGGGCTCGTTGTAGGCCCTCAGCGTGTTCGCGCGTGCGCACGACGAACACGCCGTCCAGAGCCGCCTCGCTCTCGACGAACCAGGGCCGGGCCCGAACTCCGGTGGAGATCAGCACCCGGTCGAAGGGAACCTCACGTCCGTCCGCAAGACGCACCTGGTTGGCCGCCAGGTCCAGCCCGCTGGCGGGCACGCCCAGCAGCCAGTCCGCATCGATGTCACGACGGCGCGGTAGCTCGGTGTTCCCGGCCGGCACCCACCCGGTCAGTACCTGCTTGGACAAGGGAGGCCGGTCGTAGGGCTCGCCCAGCTCATCGCCGATCATGGTCAACGACCCGGCGAAACCCTCGTCGCGCAGCGACTCCGCGGCCCGCAGCCCCGCCAGTGACGCCCCGACGACCACTACGCGGCCATCGCGCTTGAACGCTTGCAGATTTTCGGCACTGGTCATGACGGCGACTCCTCCGCCGACACGTCACGGCCCTCCAACTGGTCGACCAGAATTGCTTGGACAGGGCAGGCTGCTGCGGCACGCAGCACCTGGTTGCGCCGGGCGTCATCGGGGTTCGGGTCGTACATCAGCGCTTCCTCGCCGTGCATCCGGAACGCGTCCGGAGCCAGGAAGGCGCACTGCGCGTACCCTTCACATCGGGAAAGATCAACGACAACTCTCATCCCGACCTCCACAGGGACTGCAACTGCGGGCCCGGAAGCCGACGCCATTCCGGCGCGCAAGGCGCGAGACGGCCGAAGATTAGGGATCTCGCCGTTGCCCACCTCCGCGGACTGCGAGGGGGCACCGCGCTCGTCGGGTCGTCGCAGAAAGATTTGGTTGCGCGTACAAGGCGACCGGTCGGTAAAATCGTTGGATATCCAGATCTTCCTGCCAAACAGCCTATCCCGGGCATACGTCGCCCGCACTCCGTGCAAGGGATGTCCTGCCGAGGGTGCCGGGCTCATGTCCCCCAGGCTCCCGGACCCGTTCGGCTGACCGGCGCAATCTGCCCGCGCCCGACGTGTGGCCTGAGCTTTCGGATGGTTCGGTGTCGGCAGGAGTCGGACCGACTCACACGAGGCCGTGAGGTCAGCCAGTCGAGGAGGAGAACCGGTGTGAGCGTGACTCAGGGAGCCCCTCAGGGCGTCATTCCCGCGCGTCTGCTGAAAGGCCAGAAGGCACTCGTCACCGGCGCGAACTCGGGCATCGGCAAGGCGACGGCCATCGGCCTGGGGCGTGCCGGAGCCGACGTGGTCGTGAACTACGTCGCCGGGCGCGAGGATGCCGAGCAGGTGGTCGAGGAGATCTCCGGGTTCGGAGTGCACGCGGCGGCCTACGAAGCCGATGTGTCCCAGGAGGACCAGGTCGTCGCGATGATCGAACGGATGGTCCAGGAGTTCGGGACCATCGACATCCTCGTCGCCAACGCCGGGCTGCAGCGCGACGCCCCGTTCACCGGGATGACGATGGCCCAGTGGCAGAAGGTGCTGGACGTCAACCTCACCGGCCAGTTCTTGTGCGCTCGGGAGGCGACGAAGGAGTTCTTGAGAAGGGGAGTCGTCCCCGAGGTCTCGCGAGCTGCCGGGAAGATCATCTGCATGAGCTCGGTGCACCAACTCATCCCTTGGGCCGGCCACGTCAACTACGCGGCCTCCAAAGGTGGCGTGCAGATGATGATGGAGACGCTCGCCCAGGAGCTCGCACCCCACAGGATCCGGGTCAACGCAGTTGCTCCAGGTGCCATCAGGACTCCCATCAATCGCAGCGCCTGGAACACTCCCGATGCCGAGAAGTCCCTGTTGCAGCTGATTCCTTACGGGCGCGTCGGTGATCCGGAGGACATCGCCCACGCGGTCGTCGGGCTCGCCTCGGACCTCATGGACTACGTGGTGGGCACCACGCTCTACGTGGACGGTGGCATGACCCTCTTCCCTGGCTTTGCCACCGGAGGGTGAACTGCGGCGTCGCGACCTCGGGCGGCACCCTCTGTCTCGCCCGGCACGCGGCAAGCGCGCCGTTCGCCGTGCATCCCGATGAAGATTCCTGTGTTCCCAGGAGTGCCCTTGACCTCGGATCAGCGGAACCGTCGTCCTCGGTCACGCTGTTCGTCAAGGGCGTCGTCCAGGGTGGTGGCGGCCATGATCAGCGACAGATGCGTGAAGGCCTGCGGGAAGTTGCCCAACTGCTCGCCGCTGGGGCCGATCTCCTCAGCGAACAGGCCGACGTGGTTGGCATAGGTCTGCATCTTCTCGAAGGCATAGCGCGCCGGACGAACCCGCCCGGCGCGAGCAAGAGCGTCCACATAGAGGAAGGTGCAGAGACTGAACGTCCCTTCGGAGCCCCGCAGACCGTCCGGGGAGGCCGCAGGGTCGTAGCGGTAGACGAGGCTGTCCGACACCAGCGTGCGCTCCATCGCGTCGAGCGTCGACAGCCAGCTCACCGTCCTGGGAGCCAGGAACCCGACGCGCGGAACCAGCAGCAGCGAAGCGTCGAGGACATCGCTTCCGTAGTGCTGGACGAGGGCCTGCTCCTTCTCGTTCCAGCCCCGCTCCATCACCTGTTCGAGGATCGCGTCGCGAGCCGCGGTCCAACGAGGAGCGTCGGCGGGACGGCTGTGTTCTCTCGCCAGGCGCAGCCCCCGGTCGAAGGCCACCCATGACATCACCCGGCTGAAGGTGAAGTCCTGGCGTCCTCCACGGGTCTCCCAGATGCCCTCATCGGCGCGATCCCAGGAATCGGCCAGCCAGTCCAGTGTCCGCGCGACATTCTTCCAGCCGTGGTAGCTGCCTTCCATGGCGGCCTCATGCCCCTCCGACAAGGCATAGAGCGCCTCCCCGTAGATGTCCAGCTGCAGCTGATCGGCCGCGGCGTTCCCCACCCTCACCGGATACGACCCCCGATAGCCCTCGAAGTGTGAGAGAACTTCTTCCGACAGCTCGGGATCCCCGTCGACGCGGTACATGATCTGCAGCGGCTCGCCATCGCCGCCCTCCCGGGCCTGGAGGCGGTCGCTCATCCAGTGAGTGAACTGCGCCGCTTCCTCGACGAACCCCAGGTCGAGCAGAGCACGCACGGACAGGGAGCCATCACGGACCCAGGTGTAGCGGTAGTCCCAGTTGCGTTCACCCCCGATCTGCTCTGGCAGACCCATGGTGGCGGCGGCGACGGGAGCACCTGTGGGGGCGTAGGTGAGCAGCTTGAGCGTGATGGCCGAGCGCTGCACCACACCCGGCCACCGGCCGCGGTACCGGGAGGAGCGGACCCAGTCCTGCCAGAATTCCACCACCTCCCAGAACCGTTCCATCGCCTGGCCATGGGTGACCGGCGGCGGGGGCTCGCCATCGGGTCCGCCGACGGTGAACACCGCCGCGGCCACCTGGCCCGACCTCAAGGTCACCGCACCCCGCACATCCGTACCGTCCTGCTGTAGGGGGAAGGTGCTTTGCAGATAGGCAGTGGCGTTCTGTGCCCGGAACGTAGCGGTACCGTCTTGCACGTCGAGCTGGTGGGTGGCCCGGCCGTAGTCGAAGCGTGGACGGCAGTCCAAAGTGAAGCGCACCGTTCCACGCACCGCCCGCACGCCGCGGATCAGCACATGCCGGTCTGTGGGGGTGCCGGTGCGATCCGGTGGCATGCAGTCGAAAACTTCGCCGACCCCGTCCGGCGACATGAACCGCGTCACCAGGACTGCGGTGTCGGGGTAGTAGAGCTGCTTGCAGGTGGTGTTCTGACTTTCCGGCGCGAACAGGAAGTAGCCGCCACGGTCGTGGTCGAGCAGGGCAGCGAAGACACTGGGCGAGTCGAACCTGGGAGCCGGGAGCCAGTCGACGACCCCCTGGGACGAGACCAGAGCAGCGGTTTGCAGGTCACCGACGAGGCCGTGGTCAGCGATGGGCGGATAGCGATCCATGATCATCTCTCCTCCCTGATACCCCTGATTCCAGGGTCCCCCGTGTGCGACGGGATCGCCATCCCTTCCACTGGTCGGGTCTGACGCTGCGCGTATCCACCTCATGACTCAGCGCAAGACGCCGGAGCAGTGACTGGCCGACCACCTCCTGCCCAGGTCTCAGCGCCTGATCCTTGATCGCCGGGTTTCCGTGATCCGGGAGGCGGGCAGCCACAGGAGCCACTACGCCGCGTGAAGGGCAGCTACCCGATCGAGGCAATGAACGTGTGCAGGTCCGGGAAATCCATGACGACGAGGACAGACGGTTGCTGCGGATCATCCGCAGGGGTACGGGCGGGCAGAGCCCGTGCCGGACGGTCGAACAGCCCTTCAGGAAGCCCCCATGCCCGCCACTGGTCTCAGAGGTCGGTGATCTGCGGCTCGGTGAGGCGCAGGCCCTGCCAGACCAGGACGGGCGGGCACCCGGAGAAGTGGCCCCGGCGGGACATGGTCGACGCAATCCGCTACATGGTCGACAGCGGCGCCAAATGGCGGGCCCTGCCCGCGGATTTCCCGCCCTGGGAGACGTGCTACGGGTTCTGCTGGCGGTGGAACCGGGCCGGGATAGTGGCCTTCATCCGCGATCAGCTGCGGCGGCGGATCCGCACCGGCAAGGGCCGCTGCCCGCACCCGGTCACGCTCATCGTCGACTCCCAGAGCGTGAAAGGTTCCTCGACCGTCGGCAGCAAGACCCGCGGCTATGACGCAGGGAAGAAGATCAACGGACGCAAGAGACACATCGCCGTCGACACCCTCGGCCTGCCCGTGATGATCACGGTGACGCCCGCCAGCGTGACCGACCGCGACGCAGCCCGCGAACTCCTCTGGGGTGCACACCGGAATGTGTTGAAGGGCCAGCAGCCAGGGCTGGACGCATGTGTCCTCACAGGTACCCCAGGGATTACACCGGGGGGTTTCCCTGGTACGCGGGCCCTGATCCACAGGGATAGTCGTGCATGCGCCCTTCCCTCAAGGTCTCCCCCGGGATTCAGCATGACGGAGGGTCTCGACAACCGTTCCCGACGCCAGGCGCGGATCGACGAGCGCACCGCAGTCTCCCCGACTCAGAAACGAGGCGCCATGAAGCACAGAGAGACCGAAGCACGGCTCTGCGGGCAGTTATCGCCCATCGCGCCGCACGCGGACATCACCCTCAGCGTCAACGGCACCTCGTACGCCCCCGAGATCGACTCGCACGTCACGCTCCTCGACGCGTTGTGTGACCAACTGCGACTCACCGGCGCGACAAAGGGATGCGACCAACCCACGCCCGCTTCCTGGCGGCGGGCGACGGTCGCCGACTGGCCACTCCGCTACCTTGAGTCAACGGAGGTCGACGAGCGGAGATCGGCACAGGGGCACCGGTCTCCCCTGTCGGCCGGAGTCTGCATCCTGCAGGCATGACACCGGTCGTGCATGAACGACTCATCGGACGGAGTCGCGCAGGTGTGATTCGTCGTGAGGGCGTTCCATGGCTTCGGCATGCAGGTCGCCGCCATCGTCAATCTCGCCATGACCGAGACGTCGCTGCTCCCACGGCTTGGAGCGGACTGCCTCGCCTGGGGCGAGGCCAAATCCGCCGCACTCACCGACGAACTCGCCGTCTGGCTCGGCTCGCCCTGTCCACCAGCTACGAAGTCCCCGCATGACGGATCCTCCCCTGCTGACAGGGGAGGACCAATTCGACCTTCCAAAGCATCCGCCCCTGTGCCCGTATTCGAACCCGTCCCGAGTGAACGAGGAGTCACCTTGTCCGTTATCGCCAGCCCGCTGCCGGAAGCCGACCGCAAGGTCGTCGCAGAGGCCCTTCAGGGCGCTCTGGTAGACCTGATCGACCTGTCGCTGACGGCGAAACAAGCCCACTGGACCCTCTACGGTCCCCGATTCCGCTCCCTCCACCGGTCGTGCAGAGCGCTCGGATGTTCTCCGACTCGGTCGCCGAGAGGGCCGCAGCGCTCGGCATCGCCCCCGACGGACGCGTTGCAGCCGTCGCCGGGAGCAAGGAGGCTCGCGTCTACCCGGCCGGCTGGGTGCAGGACACCAAAGCTGTGGCCGCCCTCGTCGACTTGCTTGCCGCGATCATCACCAGGATGCGCGAACGGATCACCGGCACCGCCGAAGCCGATCCGGTCACCCAGGACTTGATCATCAGCGTCACCGCCGACCTGGAGAAGCAGCACTGGATGTTCCAGGCGGAACGTAACTGAGCTCCGGGCTCTCGCGCACCATCCCTGCGGCTGACGAACGGACCAACTCCGTGACGCCGGCCTCGTTACGAAAGGTAGGCCAGTGTGACAGGTGCGCCTTCGCACCCGACGTTTCTCCTCGTCCACGGGGCATGGCACGGAGCGTGGTGCTGGGAGCGGCTGACGCCAATGCTGCACCACCGGGGCTGGAGGACCAAGGTGGTCGACCTGCCCAGTGCCGGCGGACTGACCGGGATGAAGGAGGACGCCAGGGTCATCCGCGAAGCCCTGGACGCCATCGACGGCCCGGTGATCGTCGTGGCTCATTCCTACGGCGGAATACCGGCCACGCAGGCAGTCGCCGGAGCCGAGAACGTGGCTCGGATGGTGTTCCTTTCAGCCTTCCAGCTCGACATTGGCGAGAGCCTTCTCGACTTCTACGGCATGCCGACCCCTTCGGAACCGAAGGACTACGAGCCTATACCCGACAACCCGATCGCCATGTTCTACGGCGACCTGCCCCGCAACGACGCTGAGGAGGCGGTAAAGCAGCTCGTACCCCAGAGCGGCCGGTCCTTCAGTGATCCCCTCACGGCGGCGGGATGGCACATCGTTCCGTCGACGTACGTCATCTGCGAGAACGACCAGGCGCTGCCCGCTGAGAGCCAGCGCAGACTGGCCGAACGGTCTGACACCCTGCATCGGCTCGCCGCCGACCACTCGCCGTTCCTGTCACGACCGCTCGAACTCGCCGCCCTGCTGGAGGAGATAGCCCTCGCGTCAGGCACCTGATGCCCGGGGACGTCAAGCTGCCGGCATTCGCCCTGTGACCCGGGTGCGCGCGCCTCGGCGCAGGTTCCACTCCGCGAGCGGCCGCAGGAAATTCACCACCTGCTGGCCGTCCGGGGCCAGTTGGTAGCGAATCTCCACCGGCGTGGTGATCGGCGACGTCGGCGAGGAAGGAGATCCGGTCCGTGAGGGCGGACGGGTGGGAGATCAGGGTCCAGGCCTCGATGGCCGGTCGGAGACGCCCGCGGTCAGCGCTCGGTACTCGCCGGAGCGCGCTCACCGACGGGCACGTCCAGCTGGGTGTCTGCGGCTTTCTCAGCGCCTGAAGGAACTTGAGGCGGCGGGCCTCATCGAGCGTCGCCTTGCCACGTAGCCGGCCACCTACGAGCAGTGCGTCCGCCCCGCTGGACCTCATCCGGCAAGTCGGACGCCTGCAGCGAATACGTCGGTCAGTAAATCGACGGGGCCGCGGTCCTCCATGAAGGTCTGGGCCCACAGCGGAATGTGGCGTTCTTGGCGGCCACCAACGGGCCGATACCACTGGCCCCGGCGGCTCAGGCTGCCGTCATTGCACCGAGGGAAAGCAGACTGGTATGAGCAGATCAGGACGGTGTGGAGTGACCCCCGCCCAGAAGCTGCTGGGTTTTTCCGAGAGCAGCGGTGGTCGAGTGACACCCACCGAGCTCTTCTTCGACCTGGTGTTCGTCTTCGTTGTAACCCAGGTCACACACACAATAGAGTCCCACCCGGGGTGGGACGGTCTGTTCAAGGCCCTCCTTCCGCTGGTCATCGTCTGGTGGATGTTCAGCGGGTTCGGCTGGCTCACCAATGCGGTCAGACCTGATGCGCCACGGGTACGCCTGCTGCTGACACTCGCGATGGCGGGCTTCTTCATCATGGGCCTGGACGTGCCGTACGCCTTCGACCCCGAAGGCTGGGCCTTTCCCCTGGCGTATCTGGCCGTCGTCGCCATCCACGGTCTGGTCTACCTGACCGCTGACGCCCCATCAGCACGGCAGGCCATCCTCCGCAACATGCCGTTCAACGCGGCAGCCGGCGTCCTGGTGCTGGTCGCCCCTCACCTACCGGAAGCCTGGGGCTGGGCATGCTGGGGCGTAGCCGTACCCATCCTCTATCTCTCGCCCTTCCTCGGACGTATCCGGGGTTTCATCATTGAACCCCATCACTTCGTGGAACGGCACGCGCTTCTCCTGTTGGTCGTGCTGGGTGAGTCAGTGGTGGCCATCGGGATCGGCGCCGAAAACGCGGACAGCCACACGGTGGACGCCCCTCTTGCGCTCGGAGTGGCGCTGGGTATCGCCGTGGCATCGGGACTGTGGTGGGTGTACTTCGACGGAGACGAGAGCCGGGCCGACGAGGAGTTCGAGAAGGCGACCGAACAGCGTCGTCAGACGCTGGCCTACTACGCGTTCACCGGAGCGCATCTCGTCATGATCATCGGCGTGGTCCTCGTCGCCGCAGGCATCACGAACGCCATCCACCACTTCGACAACCCAGCCCACCGGTGGTGGCTCGGTACCGGCACCGCCGTGTTCCTCCTGGGCCACGCCGCGTACCGGGGCCTCCTGGGCAGCGGCCGGATCACGGACCGCGTCGTTGGGGCCGTGTGCGCGGCGCCACTCGGAACCATGTCATCCATCGCGGGCTGGCTCGGGCTGGCTGCAACCCTCTCCGTACTGGCTGTCATCGCCTCCATCGACCACCGCCTAGCGACGCGAACTACTTACGAGCTGGCGCGTGATAGCCGGTGAGAGAGTCGTCGGTGGTGGGTGACATGATTCGCCCGTGTCGATCAAGGTCAATCGGGTGGTCCTCGCGCATCGGCTGTTCACAGGTGTCTCCCTACGGCATCTGGCCTGCCTGGTGAAGGAGTTGACTCTGCGGTGGTAGGCGTGTGTCGAGGGGCGACCTCGCGCGCGATGGCCACACCAACACCGAGATCGGCACCCAGCTCTTCCTCAGCCCGCCACGTCGAATGGCACCTCCGCAAGGTCTTCGGCAAGCTTGTCATCCGGTCGCTCCGCGAACTGCCGCCTCGGACAGCTGAATCCGCGGGCCTGACGTGGCACGGGCACGTGCCCCATCCCCCGCGACCCGCTGGACGCCGGGGATTGTCGGTAGTTCC
This sequence comes from Streptomyces sp. NPDC001933, assembly GCF_042890955.1. Taxonomy (NCBI): domain Bacteria; kingdom Bacillati; phylum Actinomycetota; class Actinomycetes; order Kitasatosporales; family Streptomycetaceae; genus Streptomyces; species Streptomyces sp. NPDC001933. The sequence goes on from NZ_JBIASS010000041.1 coordinate 23,971, forward strand.
TGCCCATGGCATGATCAGGAAACTTTGATGCAGATCAGGCCGCTTTGGGAGCACGAGATGGGTCGCCTAGCCAACGTCCTCGTCGGCCGGAGGGCGGAGCGGGTCGCACTCACCCAGCTGATCACCGCTCTACGGGCCACCGAGAGCCGTGCGCTGGTGCTGTGCGGCGAACCGGGCGTAGGGAAGACGGCGCTATTGGATTTTCTGGCCGCCCAGGCCGTCGGCTGCCATGTGCTGCGCGTGGTCGGGCTGCAGTCGGAAATGGAACTCGCCTTTGCCGGGCTGCATCAATTGTGCGCGCCGTTCCTGGATCGGACGACGGACCTCCCCGCTCCACAACGCGACGCGCTGCGCGTGGCATTCGGGCTGGAAGAAGGTCCGACCCCGGACCGGTTCCTGGTGGCGCTCGCCGTCCTCGGTCTGCTTTCCTCGGTGGCTGGGGAGCAACCGCTGCTGATCGTGGTGGACGACCAGCAGTGGCTCGACCGCGCCTCGGCACAGGCTCTAGGGTTCGTGGCGCGCCGCCTGGCGGCGGACCCTATCGCACTCGTCTTCGGCACCAGGGTTCCTGGGGATGATCTCACCGGTCTGCCGGAACTGCGGATCGCCGGTCTCCCCGAGGCGGACGCACGCGCCCTGTTCGACTCCACACTGATCGGGCCGATGGACCCACAGGTCCGCAATCAGATCCTTGCCGAGGCTGACGGCAATCCTCTCGCTCTACTGGAGCTGCCGCGGGACCTGACCCCCGCGCAACTGGCTGGCGGGTTCGGACTACCGAGTACGACGCCGCTGACCAGCCGTATCGAGGAGAGCTTCCACCGTCGGCTGAGCACGATGCCCGACCAGACCCAGTCACTCCTGCTGCTGGCTGCCGCCGATCCGTCGGGCGACTCGGCTCTCGTATGGCGAGCCGCGGCCCGCCTCGGCATCCCGCAGTGGGCGGCAGGTCCCGCGATCGACGCCGACCTCGCGGAGTTCGGCACCCGAGTGCGGTTCCGCCATCCGCTGCTCAGGTCCGCGGCGTACCGGGCGGGTTCGCCTGCGGAACGCGAGGCCGCGCATCTCGCGCTCGCGGAGGCGACGGACCCGCAGGTGGATCCGGACCGTCAGGTCTGGCACTGGTCCAAATCGAGTGACGCACCCGACGAGGAGATCGCGGCGGCGCTAGAGCGGTCGGCCGGGCGGGCTCAGGCTCGCGGTGGACCCGCTGCGGCGGCCGCATTTCTGGAGCGTTCGGTCCGGCTCTCGCTCGACCCGACGCGCCGTGTGGAGCGCGTTCTGGCTGCAGCGCAGGCGAACCTGCGTGCCGGGGCGTACGACCCAGCCCAGGCACTGCTGGCATCGGCAGAGGTTGCCCCGCTGACCGAGCTGCAGAGCGCACGCGTCGATCTACTGCGCGGATATGTCGCCTTTGCCCGCGGGCTCGGGAGTGAGGCGCCTCCGCTGATATTGAAGGCTGCCGAGCGTCTGGAGCCGCTCGATCTCGACCTGGCACGCGACACCTACCTGATGGCTTGGATGTCGGCCCTGTTCACCGGCAGCCTGGCGACGGGCGGTGGACTGGCCGAGGTGTCCGCCTCCGCCCAGCAACTGCCAAGGTCGGCGCGGCCCGAGAGAGCCGAGCTCGTCCTCGACTCGCTCACCCTGCTGGTCACCGAGGGCCTGTCCGCCGCAGCGCCAAAGCTGCGACTGGTCGCGGACACCTTCACGGATCCCGGTATCCCACCGACGGTGGATATGCGGTGGGGCTGGTTCGCGCAGGCAGCCAGCAGCGCTCTGGGGGACCTGGACACCTGGCGCGTGATGCTGGAGCGACAGGTCGGCGCCATGCGCACGGCCGGCCTGTTCGATTCGTACCCGGTGATGCTGGCGGCGCTTGGCACCGCGACGGCCTGGTCCGGCGACTTCGACGCGGCGGCGGCGCTGGTCACCGAGTCTGAGGCGGTATGCGAGGCGACCGGCACCCAGGCGGCGCCGTTCACCTCAGTGATTCTCGCGAGCCTGCGCGGCGATCAAACGCTCGCCCTGCCACTGATCGAGGCGACCGTCACCGAAGCCACCGCCAGCGGACAGGGCATCGCCGTGGCTTTCGCCCACTGGGCAGCAGCGATCCTGCACAACGGACACGGCCGCTATGACAAAGCACTCGCGGCCGCCGAGCAGGCGAGTTCCGATGCGCCGGGGTTGTACGTGTCGCTGTGGGCGCTGCCTGAGCTCATCGAGGCCGCGGCCAGAACCGGGGCCTCGAGGAAAGCTGAAGCCGCATTGGAGCGGCTCGCGAAATCGGCACAGGCCGGCAGCACTGACTTCGGACTCGGGGTGGAGGCACGCTCCAGAGCCCTGCTCAGCACCGGGGCGAACGCTGAGGCACTGTACGAGAAGGCCATCGACCTGCTGGCCCGCACCAGACTGCGACCCGAACTCGGCCGCGCCCATTTGCTCTACGGAGAGTGGCTACGACGCGAGAACCGGCGCGGCGACGCGCGCACCCACCTGCACGCCGCCCACGACTTGCTGTCCGAGATCGGCGCGAATGCCTTCGCCGAGCGTGCCCGCCACGAACTGCTGGCGACCGGCGAGAGGGTACGCAAACACACAGTGGCGAACACCAGCGTCCTGACCGCGCAGGAAAGCCTCATCGCGCGACTCGCCTGTGAAGGCCGCACCAATCCGGAGATCGGTGCCCAGCTGTTCCTCAGCGCTCGCACCGTCGAATGGCACCTCCGTAAGGTCTACGGAAAGCTCGGCGTTTCGTCCCGGAAGGACCTCAGCTCCGCTCTGAAGCACATCGTGGCTCCGACCGCCCGGTGACCTTCGACAGGATCCGGCCGGTCGAAGGAATCCCGTACGGGCGGACTTTCAGTCGAGCCGTGACGGAGCTGCGGACAGCTCCTGCCGCCAGCCGGTGTCCAGCTTCATGAACACCTTGCGCAGGTGCCATTCGACCGTGCGGGCGCTCAGGATCAGCTGAGCGCCGATCTCTGGGTTGATGCACCGCTCCCCGACGGAGCCGGGCGATAGCCCAGCAGTTCGCGGCGAGTACGCTCGGCGAACGCCGCGCAACCGAGGTCGACGAACGTGTCGTGCGCGGTGTGCAAGCGGGGGTGTGCACCCGTCCTCGGCCCGCTGCTCCCCAACGGCATCGCCGCCGGCCTCACCTTCATGCCTGCGGCCTTACTCGTCGTCGGCGGCGTCGAGCCCGAACACGCCGGGTCGGCATCCGGTTTGCTGCAGACCACTCAACAGCTGGGTGGAGCAGCCGGACTCGCGGTGATCGTGTCCGTGTACGCGACCGGCGCGGTCGCTGGTGAGTTCGTCCCCGGCGCGCGGTGCATTCCTCGCTCCCGCGGGACTCACCCTTGCTGCCTGTCTGGCGGCCATGCTCGTGCCCCGCACCCCGGGCAGGTGAATGAGAGCAGTCGACTCTGCCCTGGCGCGGCCGCCGCAGCCCGCCGAAGACCGAGCAGGGGCATATCGCCGCACGTGACGTCCGGTCCGCTGCGGAAGTTTGACCGGACCCGGACGGTCCAGCCTGCTGTCCAGCGCGTTACTGACTTCGGCGTATTAGGGTCTGTCCGGTCTATCGAGAGCGAGGCCCGTCCCGGCGAGGAATCCGCCGAGGATGCCGTGCCGGTACT
>NZ_JBIASS010000042.1:0-26377 GCF_042890955.1 Streptomyces sp. NPDC001933
GACGAAGCGGGCGTGACCGGTCGGCCGCCCAAGGGCCGCACCTGGGGCCGGCGCGGCGTCACCCCGAGGGTCAAGGTGTCCGGCCGTAGCCGGGGACGTCTCTCGGTGGCCGGTCTGCTGTGCTTCCGGCCGGGCCTGCCCGCCCGTCTGTGCTACCGGCTGCGTCGGCATACCGGCCGCAAGGGCGAGCGTCGCTCGCTGGGCGAGGCGGACTACATACGCCTGTTGGATGGCGCCCACCAACTGCTCAAGGCCCCGCTGATCGTGGTGTGGGACCGGCTGAACACCCACATCTCCAAGACGATGAAGGCACTCGTTGCCGAGCGGGACTGGCTGACGGTGGTCCTGCTGCCCGGGTACGCGCCCGACCTCAACCCGGTCGAGGGCCTGTGGGCGCACATCAAGCGGAGCCTGGCCAACCTGGCCGCCCGCACCCTCAACGAGCTGGAGACTCTGCTCCGCAGGCGACTCAAAGCGCTGCAGTACCGGCACGGCATCCTCGGCGGATTCCTCGCCGGGACGGGCCTCGCTCTCGATAGACCGGACAGACCCTAATACGCCGAAGTCAGTAACGCGTCAAATTAATCGACAGCCATCCATGCCGTAGGCGACGATGCGGTGCCGCTGATCGCCTCACCAGGAGCCTCTGTGTCGTCCAGAACCGCAGACATCGACTTCACGTTTGCGCGCGAGGTCACGGTCCGGACCATCGTCGAGGCCCTGGCCACCTCAGGGTGGTCGCTGGAGGAGCCGCTCTCGTACATGGTCAACGACAACGACCTGTACGACTGGCAGTCGACCACCAACGACCACACGGGGAAGGTCCTGGCCCTCCTGGACGCGCCCGAGCATGCGAAGTACCACGTCGCCGTCTGCGTCTACCACGCGCAAGCGGGCACCGGCGGTCAGCTCCTCTTCTTCCCGCACCGCACAGCCTGCAGCTTTAGCCCCACCCTTACTGAGGTTTTCAGGGTGGAGTCGGTGGTACGAGGGTCAGACCGGTGGCGGTGAGGCAGCCGTTGATCAGGTGGGGCCGGAGCTGGATCCTGCGTAACTCGCGGCGGAGGACACGGTCGAGGTCGTCAGGTGCGTCAAAGGCGGTGTTGGCCATCGCTCTGCGCACGAGTGACCAGATGGCCTCGACGGGGTTCAGGTCAGGCGCATAGGGCGGAAGGAGGAAGGCGGTGAGCCAGTCGTGCTCGGCCTCATACCGCTTCAGTCCGGCGGCCAGGTGGGTGTTGAGGTTGTCCCAGACCACCACGATTGGGCCGCCGAGCTGGATATGCGCCCGCACCAACAGGTCGCGGCAGTCCTTCCAGGAGAAGCTCTTGCGTGCGCCTTTGAGGAGGAGGTGGGTGCGGGGCCGGTGGATGAGACGGCTTTTCTCACCGGGTTTGTAGCAGCAGAGCGCGGCAACCGAGGTCCGGCGGCGGGACCTGCCACGGACGCGGATGACGGGGGTGTGCCCACGTCGGCCCCAGGTGCGGGCCCGGGGCGGCGTCATCGAGAAGCCGGCTTCGTCCTCGACGACGATCCAGGCGCCACATGCCGCCGCGAGGCTTTTGCCCGCGGCCACACCTCCTTCTTCCACAGCTCCACCGCGTGCTCGTCACGCTCGAGTGCTCTGCGGGCTGGTGCCTGCCAGGACCAGCCGTGCCGTTTGAGCAGTCGCCACACCGTCGCCACCGACAGGCTCACCCGCAGCCGCCGGCGGATCACCGCCTGGACCCGGGCCAGAGTCCAGCGTTCGTCTTCGAAGCCGTGAGCTGCAGGTCCCTTCCCGAGTTCTTCCTCGAGTACGGCGAACTGGGAATCGCTGATGGTCGGGGAGTTCGCCGGACCTGCAGAGCGCAGGCCCTCCAGTCCGCTCTCGCGCCAGGCACGGCGCCAGCGTTCCACAGACCGCACACTCACCCGCAGGTCCCTCGCGATCACTGCGGTCTTCTCACCCGCGGCGAACCTCTCGCCGGCCTGAAGCCGGATCCCCTCACGAAACGCCCGACGCTCAGTGGTCAGGCCCCCACCCTCCGGATACCTCATCCCACCGGCATACCGCAGGGATCATGAACCGTCACTCCCCGACGACAACCCGAAAACCTCAGTAGCTAGACGGGTGGTGGTGGCGGAGGGTTGCCCGGAAGGGCCGGATTCTCCAGGTGACGTACGTTGCCGCTGCCGAGCAGGACGCGGGCCCGGACCCGCATCGGCTCGTCGCCGCGCCGGGAGAGCAGGACCAGCTCGTCGACCAGGGCCGTCATGGGGCCGAGGAGGGCCTCCGCCTTGCGGGCGAGGGGGTGCGGGTCCGGGGCACGGCCGAGGGACAGGTGCGGGGTGTAGCCGTGCGGGTGCGATCCGCAGAGCGGGAAGCGGAGCTCCAGGGACTCCCGCAGCCGCGCCCAGGGCTCGTGGTCGGCGGCGGCAGGGTCGAGCCAGACGGTGGCGTCCTCGCGGTGTCCGAACCAGTGGACGCCCGCCAGGCGGGCGGTGAACGGCGGCGTCTCGGCGAGCGCCGCGGCGGCCAGCGGCAGGGCCCGGGCGAACTCGGCCTCGGGGACGAATCCGAAGAGCACGTTGACGTGTGGCGGCCAGCGGCGGATCTGCCGGTCGTGTTCGCGGCGAATGTGCTGGATCGGCGGCCACAACTCCACCGGCGGCAGCCAGGCGACGGCGGTGCGGTTCGTCGACGGGACGGCGAGGACGTCGCCGGGTGCCGGGGCCGGCACGGGACCGACCTGCCCGACGAGGGTCTCGTCGAGTCGGTCGATGCCGCAGGCGCGGTCCCAGACGACCTGGCCGTCCGCCTCGAAGAACACCACCCGGTGCCAGGGGATCTCCCCGCCCGGTACGAAGTCGCCGAGCAGGACCCGCTTCGGAGGGGCCCCGCGCTCGGCGATCCCCATCACGAACCGCTCGGGGTCGAAGCGCGGGTCCCAGAGCACCCGGTGGTAGATCTCGTCGCTGGTGTGCACGTCAGCACCTGCCCTCAACTATCAGGGTGACGCGCGCCCGGTCGGCCCTGCAATTCAGCGCCCGGCCCGCCCGCCTCGCTGCGGTGACGGCAGGAGAGCGAAAGACAGCGGCGGATTTCGCCCCGGACTCCCACCTCGGACACCGAGGTGGCTCTGGTAGTCCCAGCCCGTCTCCTGGCCCAGGTCCAAGAACCGGAACTCCAACGCCTCCCATATGTCGTCATGAAGATCCCAATAGGGGTACTCCGTCACCAGCTCTGGATGCACCACACAAGGACGTGGGCCGTAGTTCTTCCACAGCTCAGCCGGGCATGGCGGAGTCTCCAACACCTTCCCGACCAAGCCCGCCTCTCGCCATTGGACGTGCGGAACGATCCAACGATGGCCGCTGTGCTTCCGTGGGCACCACAGAACTTGGAGTAGATCGCACCCTTCGGGAAACGGGACGGTGCCAGGAACGCTGGTGCGGTAGATCTGCACGACAGGCACCATCGGCGACCCCTCGCGCTCGGAGCACAACGGCCAGACCTCCTCGGCCGGCCACAGCAGCGGGCCTCCGACCGAGCTGTCTCGGCACGTTGGCTCACCCACACGTGGGTGAAGCCGCACGGTCTCTTTCCGGAGGGGCGCCACCTCGGGAAAAAGCAGTGTCGTGCGGAGTTCGTGCCCGCACCACGATCCGCTCGCCCTCGGCGACCACATCCTCGATGGCCAACGGGGACAACCCCGAAAACACCGTCTGCACGAGCTCGTCGACATCCTTCACGCGAATGCCAACGACCCTCACGACTCTCCGTTACCACCGAAAGTGAGACAGGGCCCTTGATCAGACACTCCCCCCGCCCGGCCACCGAGTACGATCACGGCGAGTAGCGGATCGCGGCACGTCCCCGCCCCCTCGCCCCAACCCGCGCCTATTCGCGCGAGTTGTAAGTGGTGATGTGGACGGGACCCCCGGTGTAGGAGATCCCGTCGAGGACCGAGGACGGGATACGGAAGACCCGGCCCGGGGCCGCAGGCCAGGCGAGGGTCCGGCGGGCGACGATACGGCCGTCCTGGCGGACCGTCACCTTGGGGAAGCGGACGAACTCGTCCGTCCAGAGCAGGAGCCGGTCGCGGGCCGGAGCCGGATCGCCGGGGCGGATGATCTGCGGTGCGATCCAGCGGAACGGGGCGTCGGCGATCAGACGGACCCCCTCGGCCGGCTCATGCCTTCCTTCCAGGTAGTTGATGACCTGCTGGGCGACGTGCTTACCGTCGAGGGCGGCCACGTCGGCGGTGTCAACGGGATGGAGCATGTTACCGGCGGCGAAGACTCCGGGTCGGCTGGTCCGCAGCGCGGTGTCTGTGAGGGGGCCGAGGGTGCGTTCGTCGAGGGTGATGCCCGCGGAGCGCGCGAGTTCGTGGTCGGGGATCCAGTCGCCGCTGAAGACGACGGTGTCGCATTCGACGGTTCGGCGCTTGCCTGTGTCGAGGTTCTCGATCTCGACAGCCTCGCAGCGGCCCTTGCCCATGACCTGGGTGACACGGCTGCGGGTGGCGACCGGAACGCGGAGGATGGTGCGGCCGGCAGCGTTGAAGGCGCCGTAGGACTCTGCCTTCGGGTACTTGCTGATCATGAGCGCGGGGGTGCAGCCGGCTTCTCGGAGGGTCATGGCTGCGGACCAACTGACTAGTTCGCCACCGACGATGACGGCCCGCTTGCCGACGGGCTGATGGTGGAGGTGGACGAGGTTTTGAAGTTGTCCAGTGGTGTAGACCCCGTGGGGGCGATCTCCAGGGATGCGGCGTGCGGTGCGGGGCCTTTCGCGGGCGCCGGTCGCCAGGACGATGGCCCGGGCACGAATCTGGTAGCGGCCCTCGGGGCTGGTGACGTCAACGGTGTGCTGATCGGACCAGTCGGTGACCATGGTGCTGGTGCGGATCTCCGCTCCGGACCGTGCGGCCCGGTCGGCCAAGTGGCGGGCGTAGGCGGGGCCGGTCATCACACGGTGTAGGTCTCGCAGGCCGTATCCGGTGTGGTCGCTGTGCCGGGGAATGCCGCCGGCCTGCTTCTCCCGGTCGACGACCAGGACCCGCCCGGCGCCACGGTCGGCGATTTCGGCGGCTGCGGTGAGCCCTGCGGGGCCGCCTCCGATGATGAGGACATCGGGCTCGATGAGGGGCAGCTGGTGGGTCATCGGTTGTCCTTGTGCTGGCTGCAGCAGCCGTCGTTGGTCTGGTGCTGGGTGCGCAGGGCCGCGACGGCCGCGCCGCAGAAGAAGCCCTGGCAGCGGCCGTTCATGGCCCGGGTGCGTCTGCGCAGCCCTTCCAGACTGCGCGCGGGCACCGGGGCGTGGCAGGCGTCGCGGATCTCACCCTCGGTGACCCGTTCGCAGAAGCAGACGATGGTGCCGTAGGCGGTGTCCGCGGCAATCAGGTCGGCGTCCTGGTAGGGGCGTGTACTGGCTTCGCCGATGTTCGGCATCCGGGGCGGAGCAGGCAGGTTGCTGCGGCTGCGGAGCCCGGCACCGGCTTCCGACAGGAGCCCGGCGATGTGCTCGGCGATGGCGATGCCCGCTGTCAGTCCGGTGGAGCGAATGCCGCCCACGAGGAGGTACCGCTGCTCGGGGGTGGCTTCGATGAGGTAGTCGTCGCGGTCGATCGCGGCGCGCAGTCCGGCGTAGCTGGCGGTGACCTCCTCGGTGAGCAGGCTCGGCATGAGCCGCGCGCCCTTGCTGAGGAGGAAGTCGTAGCCGTCCTCGGACGTGGAGGTGTCGGTGCGGTCGGTGAGGTCCTCGGCGGTGGGGCCGAGCATGACGTTGCCGTAGATGGTCGGGGAGATGAGCACTCCCTTGCCGCGGGAGGAGGGAACCGGCAGGACGATCTTGTCGGCCTTGGGCCGTGCCAGCTTGTCGAACACGAACAGCTCGCCGCGTCGGGGGGTAACGGTGAAGCGGTCATGGCCGAAGAGCCGGTCGATCGTGTCGGCGCCGAGGCCTGCCGCGTTGACGACCCAGCGGGCTCGCACGTCGCCCTGGGCGGTGTGCAAGGTCGTCGCGTCGTCGCGCACGTCGATGCCGGTCACGGCGTGTTCGAGCAGGATCGTCGTCCCGCGTTGCCTGGCGTCGGTGGCCAGGGCGAGGTTGGTGGTCCATGTGCAGATGATGGACTCGTCGGGAACCGTCAGGCCTCCGAGCACGCCTTCGCCCAGATCGGGCAGGACCTGGTACACCTCGTCCGCGTCCACGATGTGGCAGTGCTCGTACCCGTTGGCCTCGGCCTTCTCCTTCAGGCCAGGCAGGGCGTCGAGCTCTTCCTGGTTCCAGGCCACCAGCACGGCGCCGGTGTGCTCGACGGGGATGCCGGTGGCCTTGGCGTAGTCGCTCAGCAGGTGGTAGCCGCGAGCCACGAGCCGGGACTCCAAGGTGCCCGGTTTCGCGTCGAAGCCTGTGTGCAGGATGGCGGTGTTTGCCTTGCTGGTTCCGTCTCCGACGTCGTCGCGGGCTTCGAGCAGCGCCACGGAGACGTCGTAGCCGGACAGTTCGCGTGCGATGGCCGAGCCGACAATGCCTCCTCCGATCACCACGATGTCGAAGACCTCGGGGTGGGGACGGTGGGGGGTGGGGGTCATGAGTGGTCTCCCTTGGTGGCACACGCCTCGGCGGCCTGTGCCCATGTGGTGCGGAACTCCTGGGCCCGGTCTTCGGACCAGCGGGGTTCGTAGACGGTCGCCGGCTGCCAGTCGCCGACGGCCTCTTCGAGGCTGATGGCGGGGTCGAGGGCACAGCGGGCGAGCGCGGCAGCGCCGAGGGGTGTGGCGTGCGCGTTGGGGTAGATGTCGACGGGGAGCTGGGCGATGTCGGCCTGGGCCTGCATGAGGGCGGCGGAGTTGGTCAATCCGCCGTCGACGCGCAGCCGGTTCAGGGGCCGGCCGAGGTCTCGGCCGACAAGGGCCGTCAGCTCGGTGACCTGGGCGGCTATGCCCTGGAGCACGGCCAGGATGAGGTGCTCGCGGCGGGTGGCCAGCGTGATGCCGGTGAGGGAGGCCGTGGCCTCGGAAGCCCACCACGGAGCGGCGAGTCCTGCGAATGCCGGGACGCACATGACGCCGTTGCTGTCTTTCGCGACCAGCGCGTCGATTTCGGTGGCGGACTGAAGAAGACCGAGGTCCTGCAGCCAGCGCACGGCCGATGCCACGGTGTAGACCTGGCCGTCCACGCAATACAGGGTCTGCCCCGCGGCCTGCCAGGCCACCGACGTCGTTAGGCCCGCGCTGGAGCGCACGGGGTCCGATCCTGTGTTTGCCAGCAGGAACGCGCCCGTGCCATAGGTGCACTTGGCCGTGCCCTGCTCCAGGCATGCCTCGGCGACCAGAGCGGCCTGCTGGTCGACGATCAGGCCGGCCACGGGCATCTCCTGTCCGAAGGCGCGCGTGGTGCCGACCACCTCGTCGCTGCCGACGATGCGGGGCAGCCGCTCGTCGCCGAGGGAGAACAGATCAGCGAGACGCCCGTCCCACGCCGCACCGTCCAGGTCGAAGATCAGAGAACGGCTGGCGGTGGAGGCGTCGGTGACGAACTCTCCTGTCAGGTGGTGCACGAGCCAGGTGTCGGTGGTGGTCACCACCCCGTCACGGGTGAGGTTGCGGCGCAGCCACGCCATCTTGGGCGCGGAGAAGTAGGGGTCGAGAACGAGACCGGTGCGCTGCGCGATGGCCTCGCGATGCTCGGCCAGCTCGGCACAAATGCTCTCCGCACGGCTGTCCTGCCAGACGATCGCCGGGGACAGCGGCGTTCCCGTGGCTTCGTCCCAGGCCAGGACGGTCTCTCCCTGGTTGGCCAGGGCCACGCCGTCAATGGGCCGGCCGGCCATGCTCACGGCCCTGCGGCCGGCGGTGAGGACGGAATCGAGCAGTTCGTGCGGATTCTGCTCGACACCCCCTCCGGGCAGGTAGGCGGGGCGGATGGTCTCCTCGGCTATGGCGACCGTTCCGTCTTCGGCGTCGACAACGATGGCTTTGGTGCCCGAGGTGCCCTGGTCGATGGCGAGGATCGTGGTCATCGCAGGGCCCCTTCCGTGTCGGCCGCGGAGGGTGCGGTGGCGTTGTCCAGGGCACGGTCGACGTCGGCCATGTCAGGCATGGTCAGGGCGGCGCGGCCGCGCCGGACGAGGAGCGCCGCCAGGTAGACGGCGCCGATCCCGCACAGCACCAGGACGTAGGCCCAGGGGCCGCGGAAGGAAGCGTCCCGGAAGATGAGCAGTTCGTACACCAGCCAGACCCCGGCCAGAAGCAGGACCGGGACCTCCCACCGCCCCAGGGAGAAGCCGCGCGACGGCGGCAGGGAGGAGCGCTTGGCCGCGTACATCGCGACCGTGCCGGCGTAGATGACGGCGGGCAGCAGGGTGGCGGCGGAGAACAGCTGGAACAAGGCGTCGGTGGAACGGGAGAAGACCGCGAGAACGATCTGCGCGATGAGCATCATGAACACCGTGGCGTTCAGCGGCGTCGCCGTCCGCGGGTGGATGCGCTTGAGCAGGCGCCATCCGGGGAAGCGCTCGTCCCTGGACATCGCGTAGACCAGGCGGGTTCCGCTGAGGGTGATCACCAGCCCACAGGAGAAGATCGAGACCACGACGAGGACCAGGAGGCTCTTCCCCACCACGGACCCGAGCACGGCGGTGATCACGGTGGCCACAGGGGTGGCCGACTCGGCGGCGCCGTCGACCCGGCCGACGGCGGCGGTCACGGCGACCAGGAAGAGAAAGCCGAGAACGCCCAGGGAGAGGACGGCCTGGACCATCGCCTTGGGGATGACGCGGGCGGGGTTCTTGGTCTCCTCCGCCAGGTTTGCCGCGGACTCGAATCCGACGATGGTGAAGGCGCCGAGCAGGAACGCCAGGGCGAACGGGCCGGCGTGGGTTCCGCCGCCCAGACCGTAGTAGCCACTCTCCGGGATCGTCGCGGTGTCGAACAGGTGGGCGAAGTCGAGCTTGCCGGTGAAGTAGCCCACCGCGAACAGGAGCGCCGTCAGCGTGATCATGCCGATGAGCTGCGCTGTCACCGCCGCGCTGTTGACCTTGTGCGTGATGCGCGTGGACGCGGCGACCAGCAGGGCCTGCAGCAACACCACGCCGGCCGTGATGACCCAGGCGTTCTGTGTCGTGCCGACGTACTGGAACAGCTCGGGGAGAATCGTGGAGGCGATCGTGTAGTCCACTGCGACCACGACGACCCCGAGGAAGGCGAACGAGATCCAGCCCATGATCCAGCCCCACACGGGCCCGACGATGCGCGACACCCACTGGTAGGAGTAGCCGCTGATCGGGATGCGCGCCGCCAGCGCTCCGAAGACGAGGGCGACGCAGAGCTGGCCGATCACGGAGATCGGCCAGGCCCAGATGCCGCGCGGGCCCGAGGTGGCGAGCACCGAGCCGTAGGCCGTGAAGATCCCTGTCGCGATCGACACGAACCCGAACGCCACGGAGAACGAGGCGTACCAGCCAAGCTCCCGCGCCATCACCTGGTTCGCCCCGCCCTGCTGCCCCTCAGCCGTTCTTGGCGCCTGAGCACCTGCTTCTGATTTGGCCATGACCTCGTTCCCTGCTTCAGAGTGCCCCGCCGTTGCCGCGGAAGCCAGTGGGTGATCGAAGAACCGAATGCGGTCGGCATCAAGGCCCGCCTCGCAGGAATGCGCTGGAGCCTGTTCGTGGGGATGGCTGCGAGGACCCGCGGTCCGCGCCACCTCGACGCCGGTCGACAGCCCACTCGTGACCGTTTATGTGGACTATTGACTGCTGAGAGTGTGGACCCCTGCCCGTTTTCCGTCAAGGGTTAGCGCTCCCGACCTGATGAACGATCGCTGATCGCCTAGCAGAAGACGCCTTGAGCTGCGGAGAAGAATGAGTTTTTGAGGCCGTTGGCGATGTGCTCCGCACGTCACATGAGCCCTAGAATGCAGTCAGGGTTCCACAGAAACAGTCAATCAGAGAGGGCTGGATGTGCTAGCAGCCGAGCGTCACCGCAGGATCGTCGCCGAGATCGCTCGGCTCGAGTTCATCACGACGGACGACCTGACCAGCCTGCTGAGCGTCTCCCACGAGACGATCCGCAGAGACCTCGCCCTCCTCGAGCGCCGCGGCGAGCTGGCGCGTGTCCACGGAGGGGCCACCGCCGTCCGGTCACCTGTCGGGGAGGAGGCCTCCTTCAACGAGCGCAGAGGCGCTTTCCTCGCCGCGAAGCAGGCCATCGGCCGAGCCGCAGCAGCCCTGATCGAACCCAACCAGACGGTCGTCATCGATGTCGGTACCACGGCCCTGGAGGTGGCCCGTGCTCTGCCCGCCGATCATGCCGGCGTCATCGCCACCCCTTCCCTGCTCGTGGCCGCCGAAGTCAGCTCCCGCCCGCAGGTCGAGGTCCTGGTAAGCGGCGGACGGCTGCGCGGTGGCGACCTGGCCTGCTCCAATGCCCAGGCCGTCGAGTTCTTCGACAATCTGCGCGCGGACGCGGTCTTCCTGGGCTCCGGAGGCATCGCCTCCTACGGACTGACCGATTTCCACCTCGACGAAGTCGCGACGAAGCGCACCATGCTCGCCAACGCGTCCCACCGCTACGTGCTCGCCGATTCCAGCAAGTTCGGACGCACGGCCGCCCACCGCGTCTGCGAACTCGACGGCTTCGACACCCTCATCACCGACAGTCCTTGCCCGGACGGCCTGAGCGACGCCCTCGCCGCGGCGGGCGACAACATCGTCGTGGCCTGAAGGCGATACAGTCAACCGCTCCCTTCGGCGCCGGCAGTCCCCCTCGCCTCCGGCGCGGCAGGGGTTCTGCCCCTCTGAAGAGCGTCGCGCGGAATCCGGCCGTTGCACCACAGTGGTACAGACGATCCATCGGCACCCCAGCCTGGGCCTCCCCTTGACTCCCACCGGCCACCGCATCCACAATCGCAGACCAAAACGGTCAACTTTCCACATGCTCGGGCAATCGGAGTGGCAGCGCATCATGGCAGGACCGAAACCGACGCGCCGCAACCGGCCTTCCGCAGCCAAAGGCGCCGACGCAGCAGCGCAGGCGCCCGAGATCTTCGGCCGTACCGATGTCGGCCTCGCCTCGGTGGGCGCTGTCCACGGCGAGAGCTCCGCTGTCACGATGGCCGCCGAGGTGAGCGCGCTCGCTGCCATAGACCTTCTCGTCCAGATGAAAGCCGACGCCTTCCCACAGTGAACCCAGCCAACGAAATCACCTCGATCTTCGACCTCGACGGCGTCCTGACCAGTGAGGACACGATGTCCACACTGGTCAGAGCTCGTCTGGCAGCCCGTCCCCTCCGGTTCGCCGCTGCAATCCCACCGTTCTTGCTCGCCTCGGCAGCACCGCCCGACGGCGCGCTGAAGCCCGCGATGAACCGGGCGATCGTGGCCTTGACGCTGCGCGGAATGACCCGCAGCCAGTACGAGGAACTGGCAGCCGAGACGGGCCGGGCCATGGCAGCCCGGACAGCGGTCAGACAAGCTGTGGCAAGGTGCCAATGCGCCCGCGGTCGTGGTCCGACCGTCGTGGCGACAGCCTCGGAGGAGAACCTCGCGCGTGCATTTCTGGACGGCGTCGGGTTGCACGGCATCCCTCTGGCCGCTTCCCGGCTCGACTTCACCCCACGGGGGCCCCGACTCATCGCCCACAACGTGGGCGAAGCAAAGATCGATGCCGTCCGGGCGCTGGGGTTCGCCCCGGAGGACGCACTCCTGTACACCGACTCGGCCAGCGACCTCCCGCTCGCCCGTATCGCCCGCCGGACCGTCACTGTCAACGCCGCCCGCCGCTCGATCGCGAAGCTCACCAACGCTTCCGCAGACATCCGCCACAAGCGCTGGCGCTGAGGCGACACAAGCCTTCCCAGATTTCCCTTTCCATGACCACCACTGCCGCATCCAGCAGCGAGATGGCCATACAACCGCCGCCCCGCCCACCAGGAAACCAAGATGCGTTGCTGAATGCGACGGCCCCAGCCGGCTGCGGAATGGCGCCTCTCCTGCGCGCCGGAGCCAATCACGCGGCAGTCCGGGCCTGTCAATGCGGCGGTCCTGCCCTTCCGGGCGGCAGTCGACGTCATCACCGATGGCCGCATGGGGCCCGGAACGGCGCCTTTCTCCTGCCCCGGGGGTCTGTCAAACGAGCGGGTGCTGCCCGAGGTGGAGCACATCGGGATTCCCGCCAGCCTGGCCGCCTCGCCCGGCTCTCCCCGCTCAAGCACCGCAACCTCGCGTAGCGGCTGGTGCGCTCGACGAGCGTGGCGACGGCCGAGGGCGTGGTGCCCATCACGAGGTCGCCCTCCCAATGGCCGGGAACCTTGCGGTCCTCGACCTCGGCGGGGCGGGCGGTGATGGACACCATGCCGCGGATGATGCCCCGTCCCGTGGGCCTTCGGGCGATCTTTGGACGACGCATGGGCCTGGCTGACCGCAGTCGCTGGGTGAGGCTGCGGTCGATCGCCTGGCGCCGGCGAGGGTCGTAGAGCGAGAGGTAGATCGCTTCGTGCGAGATCTGCATGGAGGCGTCACCAGGAAACTGGCGTCGCAGCCATCCTGCGATCTGCTCGGGAGACCAGCACAGAGCCAGCTTGGCCTCCACCAAGGCGCGTAGAGCGGGCCGTTGGGCGAGCTTGGCCTGCTTGGGGCGGCGCCCGCGCTCGCAGGCGACCGCATCGGCCGACGCGGCTCGGTAGCGGTCCCGGCCGCCGTTGCGGGCGATCTCGCGGGAGACGGTCGAAGGCGATCTGCCCAGCCGTTTGGCCAACTGCCGGGCCGATTCTCCGGCGGCGATCTCGTGGGATATTTCCTCGCGCTCGCTGCCGCTCAGATGCCGCTCGGATCGTGTCTGAGGGGTAAGGCGGACGCCGCCGCTCTGGTACAGGAACCGACGCGCGTACTGCATCGGTGCCCCGAGCGCCCGCCCGATCAAGCTGAACGACTGCCCCTCGCGCCAGCGTCGCCAGATCTCGTCCTGTTGTGCCGGCGAAAACCCGTAGTCACGCACCTGTGCCTCCACGATCACGTGATCATCCGTGGGTGGTGCGTTGTTCACTTGAGGGTGCCATCGTTTGACGACAGGAGGGCGCCGCGCCCAATGAACATCTTCCGGCACCCAGCGGCGGTGAGGTCGTCGAGCTGCCGCTCGAGCTTCTGCCCGCCGGTCGAGACCCTGGCGTATCCGAACTTGATTTCGGTGCGGACGAGTGGCTCGGCGACGGGGAGGTCTGGCCCGTCGGCCGGTTCGAGGACGGTACCGAATGCATGATCCCGCTGCACCCGCAGGCCGCCGACGCTCTGCGGGGCCTGATCGAGACGGCCAAGGCCGGCAACGCTGCCGCGCGCCACGACCGGTGGGCCCAACGGTCTTCGCTACGTGTTCATGCGACGGGGTAAACCGATGGGCCGACAGTTTCTGTTCGCCGACGCACTGGAGATCGCCTGCCGCAAGGCCGGCTCGTCGACGGCGACGGCAACCCCACGGTGACCGCACACCGGTTTCGCCACACGGTCGGTACCCAGCTCGCCGAGGGCGGAGCCCAGATCCAGACCATCATGGCGATCCTCGGGCACCGCAACGCGCAGATGTCGGCCACCTACTCCCACATCAGCGACCCAGTCCTGAAGGAACAGTACGAAAAGGTCATCGCCGCCGGAGGCCGCCTCGCTGGTCCGGCCGCCGAGGCGCTGCTGGCCAACCAGCTTGACGAGCAAACCGTCCACTGGCTGAGGACCAACTTCTTCAAGACCGAGTTCGAACTCGGCCACTGCCTGCGCACCCCTGCCGAGGGGCCCTGCGAGTGCGACCTCTACCTGCGCTGCTCGAAGTTCTTCACAACCAGCGAATACGCACCACGCCTGCGGGCCCGACTCGGCCGAGAGCAGCAACTCGTCCAGGACGCCACCGAACGCGGATAGCCGCGCGAGGTCGAGCGACACACCGCCATCATCGCCCGGATCAAGGAACTCCTGGCCGAACTCGCCGAGCCCACCGAAGAACTCACCGATACCGAAACCTGCAGCTGAGCCGCCAAATGATTCACCACTAATCCAGTCGACACTCACGCGGCCGCGCCCCGAAGATGGTCGAATGGATGAACTGCCCGGTCCGGCCGCGCTTGGCGCAACTATCCGACGCTATGTCTCCGTCGACCGCCGCCATCTCGAACTGCTCCACGGCAACATTCAGCGGCGGCGGGTGGGGCCGGTGGAGCGCACCGCTTTCCTTCGCGAGCTGATCGCGGACTCCGAGCGGGTCGACGACCAGGAGCTCGCCGCGCTCCTCGGACACGGCTCCGGCTGGCGCGAACGCCTCGTCGCCGCGTGGATGGCCGGCACCGGAGGCCACACACGGCAACGCCAGCGAATCGGCGAGTTGCTTATCGGGAGTCGCCAGACCTACGCCGGTCAGGGCTACTGCTTCGCGCTGGCCTGCTTCGGCACACCGGCAGACGCTCAGATCCTCTGCGCCTACCTCGACCAGTATCTGCGCCAGCCAGATCTCTATTACGACCAGCACTGGGCCATCGGGGCGCTGCTCGACGTCGACACGCAGCTCGGCAGCGACTACGCCGAACGCTTCACTGCCCCGGACGGGCTCTGGCAGCAGTGGACGCGCGACAAGTCCCCTGAGTACCTCGAAGCCCAGAAGGACCATGTCGCCGGGCTCCGCGCCCTTGTCGAGGAAGCACGTCAGGCTGACCCAGCGGGCACGGACCAGCGGACTGTCCGCCTGCCAGCTGGATGGGTCCCCATCCCGGAACACGACCGTGCCGTCTTCGAGGCCGAAGTCGTCACAGAGGTTTCATCCGACCTCAAGCCGAGCCACCCGCTCGCGGGTCGTCCGCTGATGGCAGTCGCGCATTGCAGCCAGCGTGACCACGTGCTCTTTGTAGTCGCCGAGGAGCCGATCCGCTGGGCACTGGTCGAGTTGAGTTGGTCGGGAAAGCCGGAGCCCGGCATCCAACCCCACTGGGACTTCTTCGCCTCGCCCGAGACCGCGGCAGCCGGACTCCGGGAGCACATGTGATAGCTCGACGGCCGTCCAAGCAACTGGACCGGGAGAACCCTGGCGGTGTCGGTCTGCCCCGAGGCTCTTGGAAGTGTCCAGATGAAAGTTGATGTGCCGGTCCTTGAGTGGGGAGAGGCGGGCGACGTCCTCGTCCTTGATGTCGTGTCCCTGGGCGCGGAGCTGGGTGACGGCGGTGTCCAGGTAGCGGGTGTTCCACAGGACGACGGCATTGAGGACCAGGCCGAGGGCGGCAAGCTGGTCCTCTTGCCTCGCGGTATGCCTGGCGGATCTGGCCCCGGCCGCCGTGGCAGATCGCGCGGGCCAGGCGGTGGCGGGACTCTTGGACGGTGAGCTGCCGGTTCATCAGCCGGCGGTAGGTGTCGTCGACCGGGTCGACCGGGTCGACCAGGGCGAGCAGGTGCATGGTCTTGTCGATGCGGCCGTGCTCGGCGAACGCGGCGCCGAGCGGGGGTGGGTGGCCTTCGCGGCCGAACATGCGCAGCAGGTCGTAGGCACGGACCTGGTTGGTGACCAGGGAACCGGCGACCTTCTTCGCCGCCTGGCGGGACGACGGAATCGACCAGGTCATCCATGAACTCCTGTGCTGCCAGGTGAGGGAGAAGGCCCCGCCGATTAGAGGACCCGTCGGTTCTCTGGGCGTTGGCGTGAGTTGGGCGGCCGGGCAGCTCAGCGCCATGTCTTGGTGGGTTTCCGGGTGCGCGACAGGGGGCGCGGACCGCCCTGTGTCAGGGGTAGCTGCTGGTGGAGATCAATGAGTGGTGTGCATCGTGAAGTTGCAGGTCACGGGTCTGTTGTGCGCGGGCTTCGGGATGCTCGGGCTGGTCGCGGGCGTGTGACTTCCGCCGAGATCGTCGGTCAGCGGGCGACTTCGCGGTTCGTCAGGACCAGCAGGGCCCTCACCAGCGCGGTCGCCCACTTCGGGTCGGTGCGTACCTTGCCGAGGACCCGCCAGTTCTTAAGGTGTGCGAAGCCGTGCTCGACCGGCGCCCGTACTGCGGCAAGGGCCCGGTTGGCTTGCTTCTGACCGAAGGTCAGGGGTCGGTTCCGGGCAGCCTTGTAGCCGGTGATCACCGCCGGGTCGGCATCCGGACCGCCGTGGTCGAGCCCGGCGAATCCCAGGTCGGCGATCGCGCCGAGGCCAGCCGCCCGCAGTTTGGCGGTGAGTTTGTCGTGGCGGCAGGCGGTGATCTCCGAGGTCCGTCCGGGCCGGACCGCCGAGACCCATATCAGGCGGCCTCTGTCGTCGGTGAGTGCGAACGAGCAGGCCATGGCATTTGTGCTTGCCCGAGTAGTTCTCCCGGTTCTCCGCCCCGGTGCGTTCGCCGGGTGCGTATCAAGGAGCCGTCGAGCAGGACCACCCCGCCGCCCTTTCGGGCGATCTTCTTCAAGGCGCGGTCCAGGCGCGGGGCGCGGGCGGCCAGCAGGCCGACGACTTCCCTGACCCACCGTGTCACGGTGGTGCGGTGCACCCCGTTTCCGCTGGTCACAGCGCAGCACCGCCAGCACGATCCCGGCGATCTGCCCCGCGGGCAGTGCCCGCCACCGCGAGCCGATCTTCTTCAAGCGTGCGCGTATCAGGGCGGCGAGCCAGTTCAGGGTGGCACTCGACAGCGGCAGACGGGCAGTGCAGACAAGGCCGTCAGGGCCCTCGACGGCGTGGTTGTTTTTCTTCACACCAAACTCAACTGACGTCGGGGGCCCGCTGGTTACGCCATATCCGCACCCACTCTCGCGCGACTACCGGCGTGCGGTGAACCGCCCGTCGGGCCGTTTGTGCAGCCAGCCGCGATCGGCGAGCTTGGTCAGCTTCGCGCGCAGCGGCTCCAACTTGCCGCGTGCCGTCACCTCCAGGCCCAGCTCCTCGCCGACACCCTTGACCTGTACCGGGCCGCCGACGCCCCGCACGATCGCCAGGATCTTGCGGTAGTCACCGGGCAGGGCTGTCTCGTCGGGAGACTCGCTGCGGTGCGGGATCAGCAGCACCGCCCGCCCCGCGACCCGGGCGGGAACAGGTGCGACGGCCGCGGCGGCCTGTGCCGCGGCCCGGTCCTGCTCGGCCAGCCGGTTCAGGACCCGCTCAGCTACCGCCAGCTCCTCCCGCTCGGCCTGGACCTCGCGGAGCCGCTTGCCGGCTCCTCGGCGAGCGCGTCCAGTTCACTCCGGCGAGCCGTGATCCGCTCCAGCTCCTGCATCCCCGTATCCTCCCCGTACTCGCCCGGCGTACCGGCCCGGTGACGGATCGTGGGAGCGGCACTACGACGAGCGCAGCAGAACCCGAGAACGGCTCCGGCCGACAGGACGCGTGGACACCGGCCGACGCCGTGCGGCGCTGCGAGCGCCAGTGCCTCGAACAGCGCGCGGGCGGACTCGGGTTGACGGTGGAGCTGGTCCAGCGGCCACTCCACCACCGGGGCGGGTACGACCACGGGCTGGGACAAGCACAGCATCGGGTGGCCTTCGTCCTCCACGACGGCTGCCGAACCCGCGCCGAGCAGGTCGGCTGCCCCGGCGAGCAAGTCCGGGGCCTGCCCGCGGCGACCAGCCGTACGCCGCGGCACCGCCCTCTCCACCAGACAACTGAACCCGGCGACCAGCGGGCCCTGCTCCCGTGTGAACACCTCATCTACGGCGGGAAGCACACCCACCACCTGGGAATGCCCCCTCAGGGTGGGAGAACGCACACCCCACTTGCTGAGCGTGTCCATCTGCCACAGGCCGCGGTCCCTGCCCAGGCGCACCGCCCAGCGGTCGTCCCCGCCGAGCCGGTTGGGCAGCCGTGGCGGGGAGCCGGTGCCCCACCATGTCGCGATTCCCCAGTCACCCATTCTTGCGCCTCCGCTACTGGCCGACGGGCCGGCCCTCGGTGTCGATCCGCGTCCAGGGGCCGCTGTAGGAGCTGCCCTCAGTGTTCAGGATCACCTCGGCGGTTCCGTCGCGGAACGGCCGCACACAGATGAACCGTTGGGCCATCGGTATGCGCCAACGCCCCTCCGCGTCGATCAGACCGTAGGAGTAGGGGCTGCTGGCCTGCTTCTCGACCCAGTTCAGCTCCAGATCGGCCGCGCTGTACGGGGACCGGTCGAACAAGTCATACTCCAGCGAGTAACCGAACAGGCGGTGCGGGTCGCCCGCATCGTCGCGGTCCGTGTCCTCCCTGAAACCGGGGTCGGCGATATGCCGTTCCAGCTCACTCAGCTCGCCCAGCAGCCACTCCGTGAAGCTGCCCACATGTTCGCGCACGACGGAGTCTTCGACCAACCACACCTCATCCTCCGCCAGCGTGTAGCCATTGACGTCGGACAGGTCGTAGCCGGCGAAGAAGGCATAACGGCAGGTGGTGGGCTCGCCCTCAGCCTCCTGAGGAAAACCGCTGTCGGGGTCGTAGACCATGGGTGACAGCACGGCCATCGGCTCGGGCGGCAGGAACGAAATCCCCCGACGGTCGTAGTACTTGAAGCCGAGCACCGGATAGCCGACCTCCTTGACGAAGGCACGGTAGTCGGCGGGCAGCAGGTGCTCCAGACGGGCTCCGTACGGGTGATCCGCGCTCCGCGCCCAGCGCAGGTCGGCCGGCGCGTACTCCAGCGCCCAGCCGAGCCCCTTGGCCTCCAACGCCGCCTCGAACTCCCGCCAGCGGGAAACAGCCTCGGTCATATCGCTTCCATTCCTTCTCAAGATGTGGTGCCAGCCGGCGGTCCCGCCGGTGGGCGGCGTCCGTCGAAGTAGCTCTCGGCTTCCACACCGGGCTGGGGATTCGCTCGTCGTATGACAGTACGAGGTGCCTGTGACAGTCGGCCTCGCCTGCCTCGCCAACGGGTCGGGCCGGATGCCAGTGCAGGACACCGAGCCTTTTCCCACCTCAGGTTGAGGCGTGGCGAAGGACAAGGAGGGTCTTCACCAGAACTCCAGGTGTTCGTGGCCGCCCGTAAAGCAAAGGAAAGTCCTTCACGGTCGGCGGAACAACGCTGGGCGACGACCGCGAGATCCATACGACGTTCCTGGTGGCGTTCGCCACGGCGGGCTACAACGTGGAGGCGTCACGGTGGTGTTTCTGCACCGACGGTGATCTCTCCCGGCAGAGTGGGGGGTTGCCGATCCTGCGGGAGTCCAACGACTACGAGTGCGACCTCGCCAAGTATGTCGATACGGGGGAGTGGATAGAGGACGCCTTCACCACCCCGGCCGCACTCTCCTTCGCCGACTGGCTCCTACGGAGGGATCCCCGCGAGCCAGGCCGCGGCCGAGGCCGGGAACGTGTCTCACCTCGTGTACCTCGCGGCCTACCAACTTGACGTCGGTGAAAGCCTCCTGGGTTTCCATGGTGCTCCTGTGCCGGCGGAGGCCACCCAGCCCGTACCCGAGAACCCGGTCGAGCTGTTCTACGGGGATGTCGGGCGAGACGAGGCCGAGGAAGCCGCCAAGCGGCTGGTGCCACAGAGCACGAAGTCGTTCGGCGACGTCCTGACCGGGGCCGGGTGGCGCACCATCCCCTCCACATACATCCTCTGCGAGGACGACCGAGCCCTCCCGGCCGAGAACCAGGAGATACTGGCGGCGCGCGCCGGCACAGTCCACCGCATGGCGAGCAGCCACTCACCGTTCCTGTCCCACCCCGTGGAACTCGCCGCTCTCCTGACTCGGATATCCCTGGCGGTCTGACAGGCAGCCGCCGCACCGACGGACCGATGCCGCCCCCGTGCCCCAGGGACTCGACCCGTACTCCTCACGGGTCCGCCCAGGGGCACCCCCGGGGAATAGTCGTGCATGCCAGGCGGTCGGCCGCATCGGTGGGAGGGCGACCGCAGCTCCCACACGCCTTCCTCCTGGCGTGGAACGGGGCAATTCGTTCGGCGATGAACGATGACTCGCGTAGGGTGCCCCAGTTATCAAGGCGGAAGGCGGGTTGTGGGCGTGGCACCGATGAAAGTGACGCGGGATCAGTTAGCGGGTGCGGCGCGGGCTGCGCTGGGCGGCGGGCGTCGACTGGAGGCGGTCGAGCGACTGACGGGCGGCACCACGAAGGGCGTCTATCGGCTGACGATGGACGACGCCATGACGGCGATCGCCTATCTGTGGGAGGACTCCGAGAACTACTGGCCGGCCACCGAGCACGATGTGTACGCCTTGTCCGCGGCGGGGCTGTCGGGCTTCTTGCGCGGTCTGCCCGGACCGGTGCGCGGAACGCGGATCTTGTCGAGTACGGGGTCCAGTTGGGGGCAGTCGGCCCGTTGGCCGGGTGTGACTACCAGGGACAGCGGCTGGCACCGGCCTTCGGTGCTCAGGTGGAGCTTGGTGATGAAACCGCCCCTTGAGCGGCCCAGTCCCTCACTTGCTTCACCACCTCCACCAGGCGGGCGTGAAGGCTCTGCCACGGCGGTTCGTCCTGGTGTTCCCCGCCCGCGTCCCCTTTTGACGTGCGGGGCCCGGGGGCTGGTACGGGCGCCCGCCGCGTGCTGATGAGCGCGCACCACCGTGGAATCCACCCCGATGTCCCAGTCGATCTCACCAGCGGCATCCGCTTCGGCTTGGACCTGCTGGAGCAGTCTCTCCCAGGTTCCGTCGGCCGACCGCAGCTGGTGCCGCTCATAGACCGTCTTCCACGGCCCGAACCGTTCCGGCAGGTCACGCCAGTGAACGCCGGCCCGCACCCGGTGCAAGATCCCGTCTATCACCTGCCGGTGATCCCGCCACCTACCGCATCGGCCATTGCCCACCGGCAGGAACGGCCGCAGCCGCTCCCACTTCACATCTGTCAGATCACCCCGCCCCATGGCCGAGACAACGATCCGCCGACGTGACAGTCACATGGGCGGACAATTCCCAGGGCTTACGCTCCCGGGTATGACCAAGTTCTTCGCCACTGTGTGCCTGCCGCCGACCTCGCCTCGAAAGGTTCCCCAGGCCATAGCTGCCATCATGGCGCCCTACAACGCCAACCTCACCGAGGAATGGAATCCGGTCGGCCACTGGGACTGGTGGGCCATCCACTCCAGCGCGGGCAACGCCTACCTCGTGTTGCCTCCGCACGACGGCGACCGCAGGCTCATCACGGCCTCAACCGTGCCTCGCAGGAAGGCCAAGCTCGATGCCCTCGGGCCGCTGGAATGCTACGGCGGGCCTCGAGGTCTGCTCGACTTCGACGGTATGCGGAAACGAGCGGCGCGCACGCATGACGCCCTGCTCGCCACTTGGACCGAGCTGACCGCGATACACCCGCCGGCCCGCCCGCTCGCCGACTTCCTCGCTCGCCACGAGGCCGACCCTGAAAGGTACTCCCTGGCAGACGCCAGGAAGGAGCATCTGGCCCAGCCGCTGGTGCAGGACGTGGCCCAGCGGGCCGTCGCAGGAGACCCGCACTTTGACACGTCGTTCCTGCTCAATGACCCGGTCGCGTACTTCGCGCAGGAACACGAGGAAGCACGGCTGTGGTCGGTCCGGTGCGCCGTGCCCGGCTTCGCCCTGGTCACCCTCGATGGCGCGTGGATGGACGCGGACACAGACGGCCACTGGGAACAAGCCAACCGCTATCTCGACGACCTCGACGCCGAGGCCGTCGTCCTCGACCTACTCTGTCACTCCTGAGTCGTCAGACCGGGCAGACCCATAGAGGTCAGCCCGGCGGCTGCGCGGCGGGAGCCCATGATCGCCCGGACAGGCCTAGCGCAGCCTCGCTGCCGTCACCGCGAAGACGAACCGGTCCAAGGGCGACAAGGACCCGTCGGAGTGGATGCCGCCGGCCGAGTCCGCGAAGTGCACCTACCTTGCCGACTGGACCGCCACAAAGCTGCGGTGGAAGCTGACAAGGAACGGGCCGCGCTGGAGAAGCTGCCCGAGGGCTGCAACACGGTCGTGAAGTGCGAGGTCGCCCCCTGATCCGGCATTGCTGAATCCGGGTCACGGTCAGCGTCCCGTGCCGGCCGGACCCGGCCAGCACCTCCACCACCAGGTCCGTCTCCACCCGCGTGCAGACCTCGCTCCCGCACTGCCGTTCCTCGACCACCGTTGCGCCACTCAGCACCTCACCAACTCGAAAGGTGCTGAGCGCCTGTGCAAGACGTCAGGCCGGGGTGCGCAGTCCGGCCAGGAGCCGGTCGAGCGCCTGTTCCGCTGCCTGGAGGTCCCCGCCCCGCGCGATCCAGAGCGCGGCCTCGTTCATCGCCCCGGAGAGTAGCCGGGCCAGGGGCTCCACCGGCTGATCGGCGATGATCCCGGCCGCGGTGAGCGCGGTCAGGGCGTCCGCGAGGTGCCGGGCGGAGGACTCCTCGTCCAGGGCCCGCCACTCGTCCCAGCCCAGCACGGCCGGCGCGTCGACCAGCAGGATCTGCCGCACCGCCGGGTCGGTCCCCGCGGTCAGGAAGGCCCGGGAGCCGTGCCGGAGTTGCTCCCAGAGGTCCTCGTACCGCTCGGCTGCGGTCGCGACCCGTTCGCCCAGTTCCTGCTGGACCTCGGCGACGACGGCCCGGAAGAGCCCTGCCTTGCTGTCGAAGTGGTGGTAGGCGGCCCCCTTGGTGACCCCGGCAGCCCGCGCCACCTCGGCCAGCACCACGTGGTGGTACCCGTCGGCGGCGAACCGGCGCCGTCCTTCGGCCAGCAGCGCCTGCCGCGTGGCCGCCCGCTGCTCCGCCCGGTTGACCGCCATCGAGCGCACCGCCCTTTCCATTTCGCATACCAAGGGTATGTTAACGCCACGGTTCGCATACCCGGGGTATGTGAAATGGATCCGAAGGACCTCTGCCATGACGAACGAACTCACCACCACGCCCACGACCAAGCTCGGCGGCTTCTACCCGGTGCTTGCCACTCGGGACGTTGCGGCCTCCCGCGACTTCTACACCCGCCACCTCGGGTTCGAAGTGACCTTCGAGGCGGACTGGTACGTCAGTCTGCGCCGCTCCGACGCCCCGCAGTACGAGCTGGCCCTCCTGGACCACGCCCACCCGACCCTCCCCGAGGGCCACCAGGTCGCGCTCCAGGGCGGCTTGCTGCTGAACTTCGAGGTGGACGACGTGGACGCCGAGCATCAGCGACTCGTGGCAGAGGCCAGCCTGCCCGAGGTACTGTCACTGCGCACGGAGAAGTTCGGCCAGCGCCACTTCATCGTGGCCGCCCCCGACGGCGTGCTGATCGACGTCATCACCGTCGTCCCACCCAGCGAGGAGTACGCCGCTCAGTACACCGACGCCTGAGTCCCCGTGTCGACCTGATGTTGGGCCGCCGGTCCAGGTTGTCCCGGCGCCCGCCCACCCACCGGGACGTCGCCGTGCTCTGGTACGACGCCCTGCGCGAGCAGGGCATCGAAGGCATCGTCTGCAAACGCGGTGGGGCGGGCTATCCGCCGTCAGGACAGCGCCGGTGGTTGAAGGTTCGGCACGCGGACACGGTCGACGCCCTGGTGCTGGGGTTCACCGGCCCCCGGCTCGGACCGCACCATCTGGTCCTGGCGGTGGGGGACGAGGGCGGGCCGGCCAGAGCGTCCGCGCGCCTGGAGCCCTGTCCTGGCGGCTCGTTTCGGTGAGGCCTTGAGCGCCGCGGCGGTGGTGGGGGAGCGGCGGGCGGAGGGCGAGCCGTACACACGGGTGGAGTCGGATCTGGTCGTGGAGGTGCTGGCCAGGTCCGGCCGGCACGGCACCCTCACCGTGACCCGGACGCGGTGAGGATCCCGTGCCTGACTGCTGGACAGGGGACGACCTCGTACTTCACGGCGGTGCCGGAGCAGCCGGTGGCGAGCTTCTTCCAGCGCGGCCGCGTTGATCGCATTGAAGGATCCTGGAAACACCCCGTGCCGAATGGCCGACGGACGGGGTGAGGCGCAGGCATGCGGGCGCGGACGGGCCGCGGCGCCGACCAAAGACGCGCGGGCCGCGCGGCGCTCTGCGCTGCCCCGTCTACAGTTCGTGCCGCGACTCTCGGGCGCGCTCGCGGGCCTTGACCCAGGTCTTGACCAGGTAGCCCGGGGGCATGTTGTTGCCCGGCCGGGGCGGGTTCAGGGTGCGCACGGCGGCGCAGTCCGGGGTGAGAGTCATGGCGACCTTCTTGCCGGTCACGGTGATGGCGTCGTGGCCGATGACCACCGTGCCCTTGCGCGGCGCGCGCAAGAGGACGTCGAGGACATGGTGCAGGGCCTCGCACCGGCGCGTCGTGGACGACGGAGTACAGCAGGCCGCCCGCGATGGAGCCGGGCCCGACGAGGTAGTCGCCGCTGCGGCGGCCGGGGCGGCGGATGCCGATCCCGGGCCCGAACGGGGGCCGCCTGCCGTAGATGCTCCCGATCGTGCAGCCTGCCGGCACCCCGATGTACAGACGCAGGCCGGTGCTCGGCGTCATCACGGTGAAGGTGTCGGGCCAGTCCTCCGGACCCCGGATGTCGAGTTGGGGCCGCAGCGCCTCGCCTCCTTTGCGGGCCGGAGTGCCGGCGTGGACGTCCAGGTCCCGGGCGACGATGTTGGACGCCCGGACCGCAGGGCAGGTTGGGTGTTGCTGGAGAGGGGCGCGCCCGGTGGGGGGTGCGCCCCTCTCGTGGGCGCCGCGCTGGAACGCGGTGAGCCCGGTCCCTGTTTCATGGTGCAGCCACGACGCCAGGGAGACCTCGGCAGTCAGTGCCGGAGGCGGCGTTGCAGGGACCATGGCATCCAGTGCCCCGCTTCGGTAATGGCACCCGGACGAGAATGAATGAAAATAACGGCTTCGTTCCTCTGATCTGCAGTTTTCGAATGGCCGGGGTTCTATTCGGCCACCCATTCGCCGTCCCCTGGCGGTGAACGCCTGGACGCGCAGGCATCAAAACCCCGCCCCCATGGCAACGCATTGTGATGGTCGGGTAACTGGTGAGAGGATCAACGCCGTTGGCGAGCCGACCTGGAAGTCGCCGCCGACAGTTCACGGTGCAGCCAAATCATTATGCCGGCACGGGGCGTGACATGACGTCAGGCAGGTAACAGATATGCGTTCGTTCTCCCCTCCGCCGCACCCGGCGGCCCGTCGCAGTGAGCTCTGACGACGGCGGAACTGGTCGTCGTGGTCGTAGTCGTCGTGGTGGCAGGGGCCCTCTCCGCCCTCGGGATGCCGGTGTTCGGCGCCCTTTGAGTTCATCACCGGCGCCCTCTACGTCGCCGGCCGGTCCGTCAAGGCCATGCGCGCGGCGCAAGCGCCGCCGCACGGGGCCGTCTGACGGTCCCATGGGACGGCGTGAGAGCGCCGTTGCCGCCGACACCCGGCAGTCCGAAGCGCTCGCGCTGTGGCTACGCGCCCAGCGCGAGCGCCGAGGCATCACCTACGCTGCAATGGCCAAACTGACCGATCACCAGTTCACTGCGTCGGCACTGTCGCGCGGCGCCAACGGCAAGGTGCCATCCCGCCGCCTGCTGCTCGCATATACGACCGCATGCGACGCGGACGCCAGGGAAGCGATCCGTTTATGGAAGGCCGCGCGCAGGGCCGAAGAAGAACGCCGACGCCGCGCAGGAATCTCCCCGGAGTTCCGGGACCTGGCCGTATCGCTCCGCTCGGTGATGACCCCCCGGCCTCATCGACGGCTTCGCCAAGCTGCACGACGTCATGGTGGAAATGCGGGCCAGAGCGGGCCAGCCCTCCCTGAGCGACCTGCAGACCGCGGCAGGACGAACCCCCGACAACAAACGGCATCGGCTGCCCAAGAGCAGCCTCAGCGTCATCCTCAGAGGTGAGGCCGTCCCCTCACGCGCCCACCTCACAGCGTTCATGGAAGCCCTGAACGTCTCCCCGAACAACGTACGGCGCTGGCAACAGGTATGGGACCGCCTCGCGGACAGCACCACCCCAAGACCGTCCGTGGCCCTCACGATCAAAGTGGTGGACGCCCCCGCCCGGCCGAAGAACCCCACGAACACCCCACCCCACCCGACATCAGCACCGCAGACCTCGACTTCCTCCGCGGCCAGGTCCTCCTGGAAACCGTCCTCCGCACTGGGCCCGGCGTACTCCAGGGCCCCAGCCCCCGTGCCCCCCAGCCGGCACCACCCGCTCCGGCCTGCCCATCAGAACACCACGCCGCTACACCCTCACGCCCCGCTCGCACGTGCCGCCCGGCAACCGCACGACCCGGCACATCACGCTGCTTCCCCGAGAGATCCCTCCCAGCCACCCCGTAACCATCAGGGGCTCGCTGCCGGCCGCTCCGGATGACCACCCGGTCGAGACCACCGTGCCGCCGGTTCCCCGCGGACGGATAGGGCGCACGGTCGAGCGCTGGCTCCGCGGGAAGCACGACCGGACTACACCCGCTGGCCGAACTACTAAGGGCTTGCCGGGAAACAAGTCGTGGCTTCCAGCTGTGGGGCTCGTTGTTCTGGTATGGGGAGACCGGAGGGGATCGAGAGTGTCCTGGCGGCGA
>NZ_JBIASS010000043.1:0-23656 GCF_042890955.1 Streptomyces sp. NPDC001933
CACCGGTGGACTGCACGCTGATGCCCGCGGTGGCGGTGTCCTCTCAGGGTTCAGCCCTCGTCGACGTACTCCCAGAAGACCGGCGAGTTCGGTCACCGAACACAGCGGAGACCGCCGCCGAAGCCCGACCACGGGTCGGCCAGCCAGAGGCCGTAGCGCGGGGCTGTTCGCTCGGCATCATCCAGCCCGTGCCGCGCCGTGCGGCTCCCACCCACCCCAGGAGGTGAGTCATAGTCATCTCCTAGGCTCCCAGCTCCCCTCCAACGATCTGGGAGCCCGCAGTCCGTATAGCCCTTAAATGTCTGGGATGCCTGGGGCTGAGAGGGCAGTTTCCCAGGCAGGCGCGTTGCGGCAGGGGAGCTGGGAGCCTGGGAGGTCCACCCCCGGGGCAGTGGCTCACCGTGTTTTCCCGCCCGTAGCGGCGGCGGCTTCCGCGCCCCCTCGGCTCCGCCGCCCATTCCAGCCCGAGGGCGATGATTCGCTGCTCCAGGCCCTCCTGACTCTGCTCGTCAGGCTGGGGCCGTTGCCGGGGCGCCCTGCGCCGTTCACCGAGTGGGACAAGATCTTCGGCGACGCCCGCCTCTGCGCGGCCATCGCCGACCGGATTACTTTCCGCTGCACGCCGATCCAGACCGGCACCGGGTCCTACCGCCTTCAGACCACCCAGGAAATCCCTCTTCCCCAACCCGGACTGAGCTTGTCACTTAACCTCGACTGGTTGCAGAACGTCATATGCGTGATCGAAGTCTCGAGGGATTCTGTGTTGGAGCTGGTGCCGGATGACGATTCGCTGGGCGGTATGCGTCCGGTCCTGGACGGAGATGAGGCCGTCTCGGGCTACGAGCCCCAGGAGGGTTTCCCGGACCGCTGCTGGGTCCTGCACGCCGTCACAGTGAGGGGGGAACGAGTTCGGTGGAACGACGTGCTGGCGCACGTCGGCAAACGCCTGGAGGACTGGCAGTTCACTCCCTCCTTCAGGGTCTTTGAGAGGCTGGACCTGCCCGAAGACCTTGAGAGGCCGGACATGGGGGAGATCGACCGCGACAGTTTGGCTCACCTGGTCGAGATCCTCGCCCGCCACAGCCCAGAAGGCCATCGCACGGAGTGCTACTGGGCCCAGGCGGCGATCGAGGACATCGGCCGGCCGATCCCGGCCCGCCGGGGCCGACTGGATGAGGCACTGGCTCACCACGATGCCAGCACATGGCCCGACCGAACCACAGGCATCCAGTTCCCCGCGCACTGGTGGCCCGTGGAGGGTTCCTGGTTCGTCCTGACCGACTGGGACCTGAGCGCCACGGAAGTGTTCGGGCCTGCGGCCCTGATCGCCGATCTTCTCGCCGATGACGGGCTGGACGCCGTGCGTCACCCGAGCGTTGCCGAGGTGCAGGGCAACTCCGCGCAATGGCGCGAGCGCGCAGACTGACCCTGACGCATAACTGACACACCACCGGCAGCACGAAGGGCTGGACCCCACGGGTCCAGCCCTTCCGCATGACGGACGCGAGCCCCTGGCCGCGACTTGTCAGGGAGGCGACCCGGGCCCGCACCCACAAGCTACTGGCACTTCTCACCCCCGCCCCGTCGGACACTCCGCCCCGAACCCCGGGCTACCCGATCAGTGGTGCTCCAGAACTGGTCGTTCTGCCCCAACCAGCACGTTGCCGTCCGTCCGTCATTCCCCTGCACTGCTCGGCAGGCCGGGGCCCCGCCCGCGGGCGGGGCCCCGGCCCCTCCCAGGAGGCCGTCAGCTTCCTCGTCGGCCACGGCCGGGCCAGGGGGCGTCCGACACGCCCCCGGCCCCTCCTCCCGTCACCACGGGCCCTTCGAGTGGTTACGGACGTTGGCCGATCCGGTCGACGACGCCCACCTCCTGACTGCTGCGCATCTCGAAGTACCTGTCGACCTGCCGCCACTCGCCGTCGACGCGCTTCGCGTTGCTGCCCTTGAGACGAATGCCCAGGTAGTCGTAGGTCTCACGGTCGAAGACGAAGGTGAAGGTCACGTGGGGGTATGACACCCCGACCCCGTGCCGGCCCAGAGCGTCGACCTCGTCCTCGTCCACCTTGATGCGTGGCAGTTTCGCCAGGGCCTCGAAAGCGGCGGCCTGCAGGCCGGGCGGCATGACCCGCGGCCCCTGCATGAGCAGACATGCCTCCACGAACACCATCCGGTCGGGGTCGGGCGCGGGCCCGCCGGCCTTGCCCCCCTTCGCCCCGGACGGCTCGACGACCGCGACGCGCCCGCGGCCGAGCCACTTGAGGAGCTCGTCGGGGTCGGTCGGCCACTTCTGCAGCTTCGCGTATTCATTGGGCGGCCACTGCACTTTGTGCTCGCCCAGTGGGGGATCGTTGTGGATCTTGCCGTGCTCCTGTCGGCGCGAGGGCCTGGAGCCGTCCACCGACAGCCAGCTCTCGTCCGTCCACGTCCTGGTCTTCCCGCCCTTCACGGGGGTTCGCGTGATGTAGGTCTTGGTGTAGAAGTACTGGTCGTTCCGCGGGATCGGCAGGCCGGCACCGGTGGACCGCGTCCTGTCCGCGGCCTTGTGCAGCACCTGCGCCGCGCTGAGGGTGGTCATCCTCGGGGAACGGGGGTCCCCGCCGTTCCCCGAGGCCACCAGTACGGTTCCCGCCGCTGCCGCGGCGACCGTCGCGGCCACCGCGACACGGAACACCGTCCGCCTGGGCAGAGCGAGAGCGACCCCCCTGCGGCTCTCCCGGCCGATGGCGGTCATCAGCCGGGTGCGGGCGGCGGCACGGGCCTCGGCGGTCAGGGGAGGCGTGTCCGCCTCCAACTCCTTCACGGAGGTGAGGTCATCCATGATCGGGCTCCTCCTGGAACTCTTGCAGGGCTGTGGGATCGGACCCGCCCAATGCGTCGCGCAGTCTCCTTCGAGCCCGGTGCAGCCGTGAGCGGACGGTGCCCACCGGCACCCCCAGGGCCTCCGCGGCCTCCGCGTAGTCGAGATCACCCCAGGCGATCACCAGCAGCACGTCCCGATAGCGGGGCGGCAGCTTGGCGATGCAGCCCGCCAGCGCACCTCGGGCGCTCTCGGCGGTGACCCGGTCGGCCACCCGCTCGGCCATCGGCTCGGCGCCTGCCTCGTCCGGGACGCCGGCGGCGACCCGCGCCAGCGCCCGGAGATGGCGCGCCTCGGCCCTTCGGTGCTCACCGACGAGATTGGTGACGATCCCGTACAGCCACGGGCGCGCCTGAGCCCTCGACAGGTCGTAGCGGCGCCGTTGCTGGAAGGCGATCACGAAGGTCTCCGCCATCAGATCGTCCGCCACGTCGGCGCCCAGCCGCCGGGCCGCGTACCGGTGGATGTCGTCGGCATAGCGGTCGAACAGCACGGCGAAGGCATCGGGTTCGTCCCAGGACCGTTCGATCACCGAGGCGTCGGAGTCCGGCCGCTCGTTCGTGCCCTCGGCACGGTGGACTCCGACGCTCGGTGAAACGGTCATCGGTCGCCTCTTAGGCTCATGTTTTTCCCTCGAAGACGCGGGCATGGTCACCCGCTGTTCGCCGATGGCCCGATTCGGGTTCCCGTTCCTGTGCGCGCAGGGCCCGCTCGTGTGCCGGCACCCGACGCGGCGGCGCATTGGTCCCCTCCGTCACCCGGCGGTCGCAGTTGCCGGAGGCAGGAGATGCCCGTGCACCCTCGCCCAGGCACGAGCAGCCGTCAGTCCTTCCTCGAATGCGACGTCCTGGTGGGACCAGACCATTCCCAGCCCGGTCAACTGTTCGACCCGCCCCGCAGTAAGACGCCCTGCTTTGTGGGATTTCCGCTGGTCGGCGAGCCAGGTCCCGAGCGGGAACCCGGCCGGCACCCAGTCATCAGGGGTGACGTAGCCGTACGGCATCCGCAACTGCTGCGCCCCGGTCTCCTTCACGTACCGCACGCATGCCTGGATACCGCGCCGCCAGAACGTGTTCTCCGGCTCGATCACCCGCAACTTCACGAACCGCGCCAGCAACGCCGGGTCCCTGGGCGTGCTGAACTTCAGCAGCTCCCGGGCGGGCACACTCGGCCCCCGCTCACCCTCCGACACTTCCCGCTCAGCTTCCGCCTCGCCTTCCTCGGCTCGCTCCGGGGGCCAACTCCTGCTTCGGATAAGGGGATCGGCGAGGTGATCGTTCGTTTCGGTGCCATGTGCCCGCAGCGCTGAGAGGATTTTCGCGAGGGTTCCGTAGGCCTCCGAAGTCAGCATTCCGTCCGGTGTTTCACCCGGATCGAGGAATACGGGAACGGTCAGGGAAGCGATCTTCCCTTGACCGGGTTTGATTCGCAGGGCGCGTCCGGCCGTTTGCACGATATCGATCACCGATCCCCGTGCATCGCAGAATGCAACGGAGTCACAATTCGCTGTATTGACACCCTCGCCCAGTCCCTTCACCGAGCTTGGTAGGCGAGACGTTCCTCGTTGCTGCGCGCCGGGTCCGGGCCGGGGGTCCGGGGAAGGCGTGGTGGCGAAATGCTGCCACCCCTGGCAGGTGGTCGCCGGCCATGCTCCGCGGGCAAGGTCCTGGCCGGCCAGAGGTGTGCACTACGGCGGCGTCGCCGCTGGGGCCAGCCGAGGCCGGGCCGGGCTGACACGGCGGCAACCGAGGCCCCGGCCGTACCGGCATCCGGGGGCGGGACGCCCGTACAGCCGCGCGGTTGCGCCTGGAGCCTCGGGCGCTTGCCGCGCGGGCCTGGTCCCCGACCTCGCCCGGCGCGTCCCGGAAGCAGGTGCGGGTCAGGTGCCGGACGGGGTGTCAGATCTGGTTCCGGACAGCGCGTCGGTGTAGATGCCCGTCATCGCGGTCACAGCCCGTCGGCGGTCCAGGGCCGGGTCCAGGCGGTGCTGGATGTTGATTCCCAGGGTGCCGCCGAGCAGCGCCGCCGCGACGGCCTCCGGGTCGGTGACGTGCGCACCGGTCGCGCGCAGGTGGTCGGCGTACAGGCCGCGGATCTTGGCGTACTCCTCGGCGTACGTCGTGCGCAGGGCCGACTCGCGGCTCACCGCCTCGATCAGGAGTGTCGAGAAGATGTGCGCCTGGGGCCGGGACATCAGGGCGAAGTTCGCCTCGATCAAGGCCTCGATTCCGGCGTCCGGCCCGGCGACGGCCAGGCGTTCGCGCATGAAGTCCGTGCCCCATCGGAACGCTTCCTCGATCACCGCCTTCAGCAGCCCGTCCTTCGAGCCGAAGTGCCAGGCCACGGAGCCCCGGCTGATGCCGGAGCGCTCCGCCACGGCCTGGACGGATGCCGCGGCGGACCCGCCCTCGGCGGCGAGTTCCCACGCGGCGGCCACCAGTCGGCGCTGGGTCTCGGCGGAGATCTCCTGCTTGCGGGTCGCACCCACGGGTTTCCTTCCCAACGTTGCGGCGGCCTGACACGGCCGATTCTGTCACGCCGACCGGGCGGCGCCGGGGGCCGGCAGGCTCTTGCCTATGTTATCGGTCCAGTTCTATGCTGAGCGTCCAATAACTAAGGAAGGTTTCGTCATGGAACTGATCGACCTCACCAGGACGCTGGACCCCGCCGACCGCGAGCGGCTCCCCGAGCAGCTGCGCCCGCTCGCCCCGGTGATCGCGCCGGCCGTGGCCTACGCGCACCCGACAGGCGAGGGCCGAGACCAGTTCGCCGCCGCCATGCACTGCAGCGTCGAGGACCTGCCCGACGGCGAGGGCTGGGGCGCGGAACTGCTCACCGACTTCAACTCCCACCTCGGCACCCACGTCGACGCCCCGCTGCACTACGGCTCGACCTGCGAGGGCAGGCCCGCCCGCACCATCACCGACATCGCCCTGGACGAGCTGTGGTGCGAGGCGCTCGTGCTGGACCTGCGCGGCCGGTGCGAACCGGACGCCCCGATCACAGTCGAGGCGCTGGAGTCCGCCCTCGCCGACAACGGCGCCCCGGTCCCGGCCGGCGGAGCGGTCCTGCTGCGCACCGGCCAGGAGCGCTACGGGCTGTCCGACCCCGAGTTCTTCCGCTACCCGGGCATGAGCCGCGACTCGACGCTGCTCCTGGCCGACCTCGGGGCCAAGGTCCTGGGCACCGACGCTGCGGGCTGGGACCTGAGCTTCCCCGTGATGGCGCGCAAGTTCCGCGCCAGCGGCGACAACTCCGTGCTGTGGGACGGCCACCGGGCCGGCCGCGAGCGGGAAGTCTTCATCGTCCAGCAGGTGACGAACCTCGCCGCACTGCCCCCGTCAGGGTTCCGGGTGGCGTTCTTCCCGATCAAGATCGCCCGCGCGAGCGCCGCCCCCGCCCGGGTCGTGGCCTTCGTCTGACCCCCGATCCCCGCAGACCGACCCCTGCACCCTGCCGAGGAGAGGAACCGGCCATGAAACTCGCAACCGTGGAGCACGACCGCATCGAGCGGACCGCGCTCGTACTCGATCAGGGCGAGCGCCTGCTGCTGCTCGACCGCGCCCACCGCCTGGTGACCGGCGAGCACGCCCCCGCGCTGACCACCATGCAGACGATCATCGACGGCGGCGAACCCGCGCGACAGACCCTGGAGCGGCTCGCCGCACAGGCCCCGCCCGAAGCGGTCGTCGCCGCATCCGAGGTGCGCTGGCTCTCCCCGCTGCCCAGGCCCGTACAGATCCGGGACTTCGGCAGTTTCATGGATCACTTCCGCAACGCCCGCTCCCGGATCCAGGGCATCCCGGCCGACCAGGTCGAACTGCCCGCCATCATGCTCGAACGCCCGCTGTACTACGTGACCAACCGGCTCTCCGTGACAGGCCACGACAACGACATCCACTGGCCCGCGTACTCCTCCGTGCGGGACTACGAGCTGGAATTCGCCTGCGTGCTGGGCCGCGGCGGCACGGACATCCCCGCAGCGGACGCTCCGTCGTACATCTTCGGCTACACGATCTTCAACGACTTCAGCGCCCGCGACACCCAGCTGGAGGAGATCGCCACCGGGCTGGGCCTGAGCAAGAGCAAGGACTTCACCGACTCGAACGTCCTAGGCCCGTGGATCGTCACCGCCGATGAGCTCGGCGACCCGTACCGGCTCACGATGACCGCCCGCATCAATGGCGAGGAGGTCAGCCGGGGCACGTCCGCCGACATGCACCACACCTTCGCCGACATGATCGCCTTCGCCTCCCAGTCGACCCGGCTGCACGCCGGAGAGGTCCTGTGCTCGGGCACCGTGCCCACGGGCTGCGGACTGGAGCACGGCCGCTACTTGGAACCCGGCGACACCGTGGAACTCGAAGTCTCCGGCCTGGGCGTGCTGTGCAACCGGGTGGTGTCATGAACCGCGAAGCACTCATCCTCGGCGTCGGCGCCACCCCCTTCGGCCGCCACCTCGATCGCAGTGCCGGCGGCCTCGCCGGCCAGGCCGCACACGAGGCACTGCGCGACGCCGGACTCACCCCGGCCGACGTCGGCGCAGTCTTCCACGCCACGGTCAGCCAGAAGGCGATCGACGGCCAGCACATGATCCCCGGCCAGGTCGCCCTGCGCCCGCACGGGTTCGCCGGGGCACCCGTGGTGAATGTGGAGAACGCCTGCGCGGGCGGCGCCACGGCCCTGTGGCTGGCGATCGCCCACGTACGGGCGGGCCTGTCGGACGTAGCCCTGGCCGTCGGCGTGGACAAACTCGTCTGCGCTGAGCCCGCCCAGGGGCTGGCGGTGTTCGACGGGGCCATGGACATCGCCCACCGCGAGGAGACCCTGGCCGCGCTCACCGCCCTGACCGACCCCCTGCCGCCCGAATTGACCGTGGACGGCGACCGGTCGGTGTTCATGGAGATCTACGCCTCCCTGGCCCGCGCCCACATGCAGCGCTTCGGAACCACCGAAGCCCACCTGGCCGCGATCTCGGCGAAGAACCACGCCCACTCCGTCCACAACCCCCGGGCCCACTTCCGTCGAGCATTCACCGCGCAGGAGATCCTGACGGCGCGGCGGGTTGCGTGGCCACTGACGGTGCCGATGTGCTCACCGGTCAGCGACGGGGCCGCCGCCGTCGTCGTGACGCGCGCCGACTTCACCCGCGACGAGTCGGCCGTGGCGGTACTGAGCAGTGTCCTGTTGTCGGGCACCGACCGGGCGCCGGACGACGCCGGGCGGCACATCGGCCGCCGGGCCGCGCTCGCCGCCTACGAGAAGGCCGGCATCGGCCCGCAGGACGTCGACGTGGCGGAGGTCCATGACGCCACTGCCTTCGGCGAGATCCAGCAGGTGGAGAACCTGGGCTTCTGCCCGATCGGCGACGGCGGCCCATGGTCGGCCTCGGGCGCCGGCGCGCTCGGTGGCACCGTTCCGGTGAACCCGTCCGGAGGACTCGAATCGCGCGGCCACCCGGTTTCCGCCACCGGACTGGCGCAGGTCTTCGAACTGGTCACGCAGCTGCGCGGCCGGGCGGGCGAGCGCCAGGTCCCCGACGCGCGCATCGCCATCGCCGAGAACGGCGGCGGCCTCTACGGAATCGAGGAGGCGGTGGCCGCCGTGACCATCCTGGGGAGGACCCGATGACACCCGGCTACGCGGACCTGATCCTGTCGGCGCTGCGCAGGCGGCCCGAGCACACCGCCTTCCGCTTCACCGGCGACGACGGGACAAAGCACACCTGGACCTACGGTGAGACCGCGGAACGGATCGAACGCACCGCGGCCGCGTTCGGACGACTGGGCCTCATGCCCGGCAACGGGCTCGCCCTGCTGTGCGGCCCGAACCCGCAGGCGTTCACTGTCATGGCCGCCGCCTGCCTGGCCGGACTGCGCTACACCGCCCTGCACCCGCTGGCCACCGCAGACACCGACCGGACCGTCCTGCGCGACAGCGCGTCCGACTACCTGGTCGTGGACGACACCCGCTTCGCCGCCCGCGCCCGCCCCGACGGCACCAAGGCGATCACCCTCGCCGAACTCGACCGAATCGCCGCCGACACACACCCCGGCCCGAACGACCCGCGCGGCCCCGCGCTCTACCTCTTCTACACCGGCGGCACGACCGGCGAACCCAAGGGCGTGATGCTGCGCGACCGCTCACTGCTCGCCAACGCCTGGGCCTGCTCCACCTGGGCCTGGCCACCGGACACCCACTTCCTGATCACCACCCCCATGTCGCACGCCGCCGGGCTCCTCGTCGCCCCCGGCCTGCTCCACGGCGCCGGCTTCGAACTCCACCCCTCCTTCGACCCGGACCGCGTCATCGACGCGATCGAACACGACGGCGTGAGCGCCACGTTCGTCGTCCCCACGATGCTGTACACCCTGCTCGACCACCCCCGCCTCCCTGCAGCCGACCTGTCGGGGCTGAACTGGGTCCTCTACGGTGCCGCCCCCGCCGCCCCCGCCCGGCTCGCCCAGGCACACCGGCTCCTCGGCCCTGTACTCAGCCAGCACTACGGCCAGGCCGAGGCCCCCAACGCGCTGACCGTCCTGGACCCGGCCCAGCACCGCGACGACCCGCACGTCCTGGGCAGCTGCGGCCGGCCGATGCCCGGCGTGGAGATCGCCCTGCTCGACCCGCACGGCCGGCACGTACCGGCAGGCGAGCCCGGCGAACTGTGCGTCCGAGGACCGCTCGTGATGGACGGCTACTGGAACAAGCCCGAACTGACCGCAACCGCGCTCGACGGAGGCTGGCTGCACACCGGCGATGTCGCTCGCGAGGACGACACCGGCCTGATCACAATCATCGACCGGATCAAGGACACCATCATCACCGGCGGATTCAACGTCTACCCGCGCGAGGTCGAGGACGCCCTCGCCACACACCCGGCCGTCGCCGCCAGCGCCGTCTACGGCACCCCCGACCCGCACTGGGGCGAAGCCGTCACCGCCACCGTGGTCCTGCGCCCAGGACAGCAGGCCACCCCAGCCGATCTGACGGACCACGTCCGCGCCCACAAGGGCGCACTCTGGACCCCGAAACTGCTCCATCTCGCCGATTCGCTGCCCCTCACCACCCTTGGCAAGATCGACAAGAAGAAACTCCGCAACCAGCCCTGAACGGGGCTCGGGCGCGCAAACCGCCCCACTTCCTCAGATGACACAGGGGCGGCGCCGAGCGCACCCTGGCGCGTGCTCCCGCGCCGGCCTCACGCTCGGTTTCTCCCATGGCCGTCGGAGATCGGCTGCCAACGGGCGGGCGAGACGGAGTTGGGTGTAGGCGGCGAGGATCGGTCTTCACACTCGTGATCCACTGGTCGAGTCCCGGCCCTGACGGTTGTTCATGAGCTCGGCAAATGCGCGGACGTGGTGGGCGGTTCGGTCGAGTGCGGGGCAGCGGGCCAGGATCGCCTTGAGCTGCTGGGCCTGGTCGTCGGTGAGACGGTCGGGATGGCGGGTGAGCCAGCTGGTCACGTTTCGCACGGATGGCGCCTTGCGGGGCGGGTCGTGCGGGAAGTTCTCGCGGAGCTTGGTCACGTACTTTTCACGACGTTCTCGCCGCCGGGATAGCCGCGCTCGCGTACTTCCTCGAACAGGCGGCGGGCGACGGTGCAGCCCTCCGTCCACCGCTGGTGCAGGTAGGGCTTGTAGGGGTCGAGGATGCTGGCCCGGCCGGTCCACCGGCCGACCAGGAGCTCGTCCGCGCTCGCCGCGTTGGCGTATCGGCGGACCGTATTGCGGGCCAGCCCAAGCTGGCGGGCGATCGGACGCAGTCCGACGCCCTGGTCGAGGAGGGCGTGGACGGCAGCGTGTTGTTCCCGGACCCGGTCGGAGAGCCGGCCGGTTGTCCGCGGCTGTGCGGGAGGGCGTGCTTTGAGGTCCGCCTTGTCGATGACCGCGGCATCCGGGGCCGCAGGAGAGTCGTGCGGCTCACGCAGCAGAGCGCGGTGTTGAAGGACTGTCTTCTCGACGGCCTCGGCGAGATTCGACCAGATGTGCCAGCGGTCCGCGACGTGGACCGCGTCGGGAGCACCGAGGCGTCCGGCCTCGGCATAGGCCGTGGAACGGTCTCGGCAGATCACCTCGACGCCGGGGTGGTCGGTGAGCCACCGGGCGACCGTCGACGTCGTTCGGTCCGGCAGCAGGTCGATGGGCTGACGGGATTCGATGTCGATCAGGATCGTGCCGTAGTTGTGGCCCTTGCACAGTGCGAAATCGTCGACCCCGAGTACCCGCGGCGTCGAGGTCTCGGGCTCTGGAAGGCGGCGGATCAACCGCAGTAGCGTTGACCGGCTCACCCCGGCCGCCAGGGCGTGGGACAGGCGGGCACCCGCCCGGCCCGCGAGCATCACCGCCAGGCGCTCCAGCACCGTCTGCAGACCAGTGCTGCGACGACCGTGCCGGACGGTCAGGCCGTCGACCTGCTCGGTCGGAGGCCCGCTGCTGTGGCCGGCCGAGGAGGTCTGGCCGTTGTGCTCCGAGCGCGAGGGGTCGCCGATGGTGCCTGTCGTGCAGATCTACCGCACCAGCGTTCCTGGCACCGTCCCGTTTCCCGAAGGGTGCGATCTACTCCAAGTTCTGTGGTGCCCACGGAAGCACAGCGGCCATCGTTGGATCGTTCCGCACGTCCAATGGCGAGAGGCGGGCTTGGTCGGGAAGGTGTTGGAGACTCCGCCATGCCCGGCTGAGCTGTGGAAGAACTACGTCCCACGTCCTTGTGTGGTGCATCCAGAGCTGGTGACGGAGTACCCCTATTGGGATCTTCATGACGACATATGGGAGGCGTTGGAGTTCCGGCTCTTGGACCTGGACCAGGAGACGGGCTGGGACTACCAGAGCCACCTCGGTGTCCGAGGTGGGAGTCCGGGGCGAAATCCGCCGCTGTCTTTCGCTCTCCTGCCGTCGGGGCGGGCCGGGCGCGAATTGCAGGGCCGACCGGGCGCGCGTCACCCTGATAGCTGAGGGCAGGTGCTGACGTGCACACCAGCGACGAGATCTACCACCGGGTGCTCTGGGACCCGCGCTTCGACCCCGAGCGGTTCGTGATGGGGATCGCCGAGCGCGGGGCCCCTCCGAAGCGGGTCCTGCTCGGCGACTTCGTACCGGGCGGGGAGATCCCCTGGCACCGGGTGGTGTTCTTCGAGGCGGACGGCCAGGTCGTCTGGGACCGCGCCTGCGGCATCGACCGACTCGACGAGACCCTCGTCGGGCAGGTCGGTCCCGTGCCGGCCCCGGCACCCGGCGACGTCCTCGCCGTCCCGCCGACGAACCGCACCGCCGTCGCCTGGCTGCCGCCGGCGGAAGCCGCCGCCCCACTTGACGGCGAGGGCGTTGATCATGGTGCCGAGGACGGCGGCGCCGGCGAGCGGCGTCAGCAGGCCGAGCACCAGGCCGAGCCCGCCGAGGATCTCGCTCAGTCCGGCGATGGCGGCCATCGTCTCGCCCGAGGGGTAGCCGCTCATCGTGAAGAACTGGCCGGTGCCCTTGAGGCCTCCGCCGCCGAACCAGCCGAACAGCTTCTGCGCACCGTGGGCTGCGACGGTCAGTCCGAGGGCAACGCGGATGACCAGCAGTCCGACGTCGTAGGCGTGCGGCGAGGTGCCCTCGGTGACGCCGGAGTGGGAATCGAGGGAACGGGTGAGGGTCGGAGCCATGTTGAACGGATCTTTCTGAGAAGAACGAGAAGGCTTACTTGAGAGTTCAAGCATCTGACGGTAGCGGATGCGTGAAACTTCAAGTATTGCCCGTGATCGACGGTCGGCGACGCACCCCTTCGCGGAGCGCTCGGCAGCCTTGCGGTCCTGTGGTTCTGAACGGTGATGTCCTCGCCGCGATGATCGGCCGCTGTCGTACGACAGCGGCCCGGCACGATGCGGTCCCGGTGCAGGCGGTCCCGTGCAGTCCCAGGCGGCGGAGCGGCGAGGTGGGCGGAGCCGCCCGGAGAAGTCAGGGGAACGTGCAGGAGGGCGTCTGGGCCGGTGTCGGTAGGCCGTACCCGCACGTCGCCCACGGCTCGCTCCGGATCGGGCCTGCGCCATCGAGGACCTTCTGTGCATGACCCACGACGCCCTCACTGAGCAGCGATGCGAGAACGGAGTCTGCGACTTCAGCGAAGGACGCTGGGAACTGACTGACATCAACCAGCAACAGGCCACTGGCAGGCCGGCCCATTGCGATGTGCGCGGCCGGGAAACGAACTCCCGGCCTCCGGCAACACCGCCGCCGCTTCCGGCCTGTGACGAAGACCGATAGGTGGCCTCGCAGCATTCAGTAGCCGGTGGTCAGCAGCTTGCGAAGAAGTTTTGTTGGCCCCGATGGGGGACGGTAGGTGGCCCCGAAGGGCATCGGCTGGTTCTGCTCATGGGGGTCGGCCGCAGCCGGACCGTTGGCAGGGCTATGCGGCCATGGGGGCCATCGGTACAGAACGATCAAGGTCGGTTCGCGCACTGATCCGCTCTGCCGCTGGGGTTCGGCGAATCGGCACCGGGCGGGGTCGAGTTCTGACTACGGTCCGGCCGTGCCGGTGGAGTTTGTGGAGGGGTAGGTGACCTTCCAGGCCGCCTCGATCATCCGGAAGATCTCGTCCACCGCGGCCTTCGGGTCGGCCGCCGCACGGGCCAGCGAATAGGCGTCGATCACGAACCTCGCGATCGCCCGGCAGGCCGTTGTGGTCCGTGACA
Source organism: Streptomyces sp. NPDC001933 (assembly GCF_042890955.1). Lineage (NCBI taxonomy): Bacteria > Bacillati > Actinomycetota > Actinomycetes > Kitasatosporales > Streptomycetaceae > Streptomyces > Streptomyces sp. NPDC001933. The sequence continues at coordinate 13,533 of NZ_JBIASS010000043.1, forward strand.
GGTCGGGATCGGCGGCGATGGCCGTTGCCAGCGACTCGGCGTGGCGCAGTCTCATCGACTCCTCGTACTCCCGCAGGGCAGGTGATTCGTCGATCATGCGCCGGATCGGGGCGGCGCTGTCCGCCGTGCAGTGGCGTACCAGGGCCTGGATCTCGCGGCGCAGCGCGGGGATGAGCGGCTCGTGCGGCGCCCGGCCGGTGACCGCCCGCATGAGGCGTTGCTCGAAGTCGTCGTCCTGCTCGAACACCAGGGCCTCTTTCGAGGCGAAGTGAGAGAAGAGCGTGGTGACGGCCACGTCGGCCTCGGCGGCCACGTCACGGATGCCCACCGCGTCGTACCCGCATTCCAGGAAGAGCCGCAGGGCGGCGTCAGCGATCTTCTGGCGGGTCACGGCCTTCTTGCGTTCGCGGCGTCCGGTCGGCACGGTCATGCGCTCACACTATCAGGTGCAAATTCATAACGAGTCCAAAACGCTATCAGTTAGTGCTACGGTCGCTGCATGAAGAAGGTGAGCTTCGCCGAGTTCGGCGGTCCGGACGTCCTGCAACTCATAGATGCCGAGGAGCCCCACGCGGGCCGTGGCCAGATACGCATCGCCGTGCGGGCGGCGGGCGTGAACCCCGTCGACTGGAGGATCCGTGAAGGCCAGGTCCTGGGGGCCCATCCGATCGAGTTGCCCTCCGGAGTCGGGCTGGACGCCTCCGGGGTGGTGGACGAGGCCGGTGAGGGCGTCGAAGGGGTCGAGGTCGGCGACCGCGTGTTCGGCGAAGGTTCGAGCACGTATGCCGAGTTCGCCGTGCTGTCGGCCTGGGCATGTATGCCCGAGGGACTGACGTTCCAAGAGGCGGCCGGGTATCCCTCCGTGGTGGAGACCGCGCTGCGGATCATCCGCGAGGTCGGTGTGCAGGCCAGGCAGACGCTGCTGGTCAGCGGTGCATCCGGGGGAGTCGGATCGGCGGTGTTGCAGATCGCCCGTGACCGCGGCATCACGGTGATCGGCACGGCTGGGGCCGCGAACCAGGACTACCTGCGGAGTTTGGGTGCCGTCGCCACGACGTACGGCGAGGGCTGGGTCGAGCGGGTGCGGGAGCTCGGCCATGTCGACGCGGCTCTCGATCTGGCCGGCTCGGGCGTGATCCGCGAGCTCGTCGAGCTGACCGGGGATGCGCAGAAGGTGATCTCCATCGCCGACCTCGCCGCGCCGGAGTTCGGTGTTCGATTCTCCGGCGTGGCCGGGAGCGTGCCGGAAGCGCTCGCCGAGGCCGTCGGCCTCATCTCGCGGGGAAAGCTCCACCTTCCGGTCGAGAAGTCCTACACGCTCGCCGAGGCCGCTGCGGCGCACATCGACAGCCAGGCCGGTCACACGCGCGGGCGCCGGGTTCTGGTCGTCTGAAGCCAGCTATGCGTCGTCCTCAAGCGGAAAGTGAGGGCGACGCCAGCCAGGATCTCGCTACTTCATCGGAAGACAGCGGGCCCAAGTCCCAGCGGGGCCGGCAATCGATCGGGAGGGTCAACTACAAATCGTCGTCACGCGGCCGTGGACGCGTTCCTCGCGGCGACTGCGACGAGTCCGGCGGCGTCGCCCTGGACGGGCGCCCGCTCGTTCTGGGACCGAAGCTGATGACCGGGCCGTCTACCTTCATGCGGGCTGGACAAGGGGCACGTCACGTACACGGTCGCGTCATGATCCCCATCGCGCCAGTGCGCCAGCAGGAGGCACAGGAATGTTGGAAACGAGGGAGGCGCAGCAGTGCGAGACCAACTCCTCGGAAGTCGCTACCGGTTGGTGTGACAGCTCGGCGAGGGCGGAATGGGGCAAGTATGGGAGGCACAGGATGAGACGCTGGGTCGGCCCGTCGCGGTCAAGGTGATCTCCCTGCTCGCCGGTGGGGAAGCCGCGGTGATCAGGCACGTGCCAGGTTCCTGCGCGAGACACAGATCACAGCCCAGCTGCAGCACCCCAACATCGTGACCATCCACGACCTCGGCGAAACGGGCGCGGGGGACAACAGAATGCCGTTCCTGGTGATGGAACTGGTCCGAGGCGAGGGCCTGGACGCGACGCTGTGCCGGGGTGCCGTCGCTTTGCCCGACGCTGCCCGATGGGGCGTGCAGATGTGTGACGCACTTGATGGCGCACACAATGCCGGAATTATACACCGGGACGTCAAGCCGTCCAACATCCTCGTCACTGACGGGGCCATTCTGCAGCCGAGTACGGCCGGTCGGCCACTGGTCGCGGGGGGTACGCCTGGAAGAACGCGCGTCAGAGTTCCGGATATTCGAGGATGTCGTCGTTGGAGTCGAATTCGTGCTCGTCTGCGGGGAGATCGGGGAAGTACTCGGTGTCTGCCTCTCCTGTGAGGATGGCGAGGAGGAAGGCTGCGCAGGAGCTGTCGTGGTGTTCCCAGAGGGGGCCTCGGCCTTCGTTGAACATGACGGTCCAGCTGTCCGGCTCGACCTCGGGCCTCATCAACCAGTAGAGCATCGCTCCGGTGCCTTCGATGTAGGCCCAGGGGAGGGCCCTGGCTCCGGAGGTTTCAAGCTGGGTGGGCTTGGGCTCGGTCTTCCACAGCTTTTCGAGGGTGTCGGCCCGCTCGACGGCTTGAGCTACAAGGTTGTAGTCATCGTCGGGGCAGGCGGGGTCCAGCAGCCAGATTGTCTCGTCGAAGACGCCACCGCCGTAGATTTCGACGAGTTGCCGGTAGTCGGTCGGCAGAGGGATGCCGAGTTCCTCCTCGATGGCTGCCCAGTCCACCGTGCGGTGCGGGGCGGGGGGTGCGACGAGTGCGGTGAGGCGTTCCACGTCCGGGTGCATGGCGGGTCTCTCTCCTGTGCAGGGTGGTTCAGATACGTTTTGCAACGTTCAGAATGGTGTTGGTGCTGGAGCCGCCTTCGTAGAGTGTGAAGCTGAAGCCCTTGTTGCCCGTGGCTTCGATTGTGAGACCGAGGGGCACCATGTCGGTCGGATCGTTGGTCCGGTAAACGGGCGTGACCGTGTACTCGATTGTCTCGTCTTTTATGTCGACTGTTTCCCGGATCTGGTCTTCTATCTTCCGCATGACGGGGGAGTTGGCGAACCGGTGCATCGTGACGAAGTTGCGGGGGTCTTTGTTCGAGCCGCCGATCTGAGCGCCGAGCAGGTGGGTTTTGTTCAGCTTCTTTTACTTCTCATATCCCGGCACCGTGGCGCTCGGGTTGGTCTGCCCGCCGGTCATGTCGCCTTCGATCGTGGCGCGCATCGTCGTTGCGCTTCCCCCAGGCCCTGGGCGTCCGTACCGTACGCGTCCGCCCCAGCTGACGTCGCTTTCGTCGCAGGTTGCGAGGCCCAGAGGGTCGGTGAGGGTGTGGGGTTGTCGACATAGGTGGACGGGTTGGGTGCGGCGTCCAGGCCGAGTGGGTCGAGTGTGAGGTAGCGGGCGGTCTGCGGGTCGTAATGACGAAAGTAGTCGTGGTGGAGTTCAGTCTCGGAGTCGTAGTACTGGCCGGGAAACCGCAGAGGCGTGTAGGCGGTCGCGTCTTGGTTCCAGGTGGTGGTGCCCCACAGTGTGGCTCTGGACCGCCAGGCGACGGTGCCGGTTTCGTCGACGAGTTCGATCGGGGTACCAACCTGGTCGGTGACGATCGCGAAGAACCGTTGATCGATCGTCTGCTGCGGCGTGGCCGTCAGTGACTTGGTCTCGGTCTGGGAAAGAGGGGCCTGGCCGTCGTGGTCCCACGTGAGGGTGACGGCCTCGGCCGAGCCAGCGACGAGCGTGGTCTGCTCGGTGAGAGTGGTGCCGTCCCAGGTGAAGCGGGTCTCTTCCGCCACCGTGCCGTCGGCGGCGAGTCGTTGCTTGGCCGTGCGCCGTCCGAGCGGGTCATAGAGGTAACGCCAGAGTGTGCCATCGGGGGTGGTGACAGACGTGAGGCGGTCCTCCGCGTCCCAGGTGTAGCGCCAGGTGTCGGGCTTGCGGGACAGCCGGGTTTTCTGCCGAAGGACCACGCGGCCCTGGGCATCGTGTTCGTACCGGATGGCGCCGGCGCCGGTCAGTCGGCTGCCGCTGAAGGGGCGGGGGCCGCGCGCCTGGCTTCCGGGGTGTTGGCCGGGCCATGAGGCGTGGGTTTGGTTGCCCGCTGCGTCGTAGACGTACTGTTCTGTCCAGTTTTCGGCCCGGACGGTGGTGACGCGGCCCGCCCGGTCGAGGAGGAAGTCCCGGTTGCCGGTGTGCTGGTCGGTGACGGCGGTGAGGTGCCCGTCCTTGCGGTAGGTGTAGGCACGGTGGAGTGTGGGCTGCTGGGATCCGACGGTAGTAAGGGTCTGGCCGGTGAGCTGACCGGCTTCGTCCCAGCCGAAGGCGAGCGTGAACCGGTCGTCGAGACTGCGCCGGATCTCCCGCCCGTGTCGTGGGTGAAGGAGAACGTATGTCCTGACACTGTCAGCGACTCGTAGTCGCCCGTGGTCCCACACGCGGCCCAAGGGAAAGCCCCGCGACGAGTACCCCATGGCATCAACCCGCGAGGGCGGCAAGGAAGAATCCAAGAAGCTGAGCAGCCACCGCATGATCAACGCCAAGCAGAACAGCAAGGCGGGAACCCGGCTCAACCAGTTCTACGGGAACAACCGGATCATGGATGGCGACGGCTTCTTCGGAAAGGTGAAGTAGCCCTGCAGGAACCGGCTCCCCAGGTCCCAGCATCGGAAGACCGCCACACTGTCACCACCGCCACGTGGGCTCTGCCCGAACCAAGTTGAAGGGTGGCCGCGATGACCCACGCGTTCCAGTCCATGACGCTCTTCGTGGAGAACGGCCGGTTCGAGATCGACCCCACCGAACCGGACGCAGACGAAAGCCCCGACATCCAGCCGCCGCTCGGCGAGCCGGTCAACGGGCTCATCGCGGTCACCAACAACGCCGCCGCCATCCACACCGGCATCAAGAAGGGCAACGTCCACCTCGACACCCGCCTCTTCGACGCCGAACCCACCCTCGACATCAGCGACTGGGACGAGGTCATCGACACCACCTTCACCTCCACCACCGGCTACGCCCGCATCGGGTCCTACGAGCACGCCATGGACCTCAACGTCGCGCATCAGGGCCCGGGAACCTACCGGCTGCGCCTGCACGCCAGGGGCCGCGACTCCCAGCCCGGGGCCAGCTGGCGCCGCAACTCCAAGCCCACCGCCGAGCACTACCTGTTCCACATCTGGCCCGCCCCGGCCGCCCCCGAGACCGTGCACAAGGCCACCGACACCGTCGGCCACACACTGCGCACCCGACTCGCGACGATGACCGAGCGAGGCGCGAAGTGGTCCCTGGACGACTGGGTCGGCCCCCTCACAGTGAACACCACCGACGGGACGTTCTCCCTGCAGGACCCAAACGCGCAGACCAGGCCGCAGCCGACCGGCCTCATCTCCACCGAGAAGGACTGGGCCCTGATCACCACCAAAGCATCGACCGGCACCATCACGGTCACCCTGCACCCCGCCGACCGCGAACCAAGACCCGATCCCTTTCCATGGGACGAGACCGCCGAAGCCGTCGTCCGCTCCACCACCGGCCAACTGCTCCTGTGCACAGCCGACAGACCCACCAAGGACCACGAGGAATCCGCCCTGCACGGCTCGCGCCAGTACGGCATCCGCGTCCACGCCCGCCGCACAGCCGACGGCGAGGACTACCTCGTCCAGACATGGATGCACGGAAAGAAGTAGACAACCATGACTCGGCTCTTCGGCCCCTGGCCCGTCCGCGTCGATGAAGGACAGTTCTACATCGCCCCCGACGGCAACTGCACCGAAGTCCCGGAAAAGCGTATGGAACGCGCACTGGACCACGCCTACAAGAACGCAGGCCTGATCGGGTCCTGCAAGGACATCGCGTGCGTACTGGCCGGCATCAACTGCGGAACCATCCTGCTCTCCGTCTTCCAGACCGACGCCGACCCGGGCCCGGACCCCGCATTGTGGGACGAGACCGAGGAAACTGGCCTCACCTCATCAACCGGCGACTTCCGCTACACCGCCCTCATGGGCAATACCGGCGAAGACCCGCAAGAGCCGTACGAAACCAACCTCGCTCACGCAGGACCCGGCAAGTACCGCCTGCGACTGCGCGCCCGGGGACGGGACATCAACCCCGATGGCGTGCAGGACGACGAGCCGATCGCGGAGCACTACCTGCTCCAGGTCTGGCCGCAGCGCACCACGTAGAACTGGAACAGCACCCAAACGGACGGAAACCGCAACAAAGGCACCCAGTTTGCCTTTGCCTGCGAAGATCCCACCGGTCCCGGGACTCGTGGGACGACGTGAACGAACCTCGGACCTCAGGAGCAATCCGGGGTGCCGGCAGACGACACCCCTGCCGCAGTTTGCAGATCGGTCAGTGCCCGGTACCACCCAAGGACCAGGAGTGGGTCGAGAAATGGATGAGTTGGTGCGTAAAGAGTTCGAGCTTGAGATGGTGAAACGCGAGGCAGCGCTTCCGGCCTTGGACTTGAAGGTCCAGTGCCAGCACTGCGACGTGCCATCTTGGCCCGGACCGCTGGAGCGCATCCGCCGCTTCGGTGGCAAGCGGTGGGGCACTGGGGCGCGTTGAGTATCAGGAGTAGGCCGATCTTGTCGCAGATGCGCTGATTTCGTCACAGCAGAGCAACCGCCACGCTCGCCCCGGCTGTTGCTCTGACTTGCTGGATAAGGTCCCTCTCGAAATCACTGGCAGATCAAAAGGGGGAATCATGGGGCTCAAGCGTGCGGGCCGGTTCTGCACTGCTGGCGCGGTGGTCGCCGGGGCACTCGGTGCGTCGGTCGTCTTCACCCCGTCGTCAGCATCCGCGGCAAGCGACTGGCACTGCTACGGCACCGCAGTCAAGCGCTGCGCCACCGTCTGGTGGGACGAGGCAGCCAACACCTACCGGGCGCGGGCGAAGATCACCGACGTCGCTGGTGGCGGCAGCTACCAGGTCAAGGTCACCAACGTGAAGCTTCAACGCACCAGCAGCAGCGGTGGCTATGTGACGGTGCGTTCCGCGAAGGATTACGACGGCTGGCACGGCACCGAGGACTTGACCGGCACCAGCACCGTCAACCCGTGCGCCTGGCCAGGGCAGAGTTTCAGCGTAGTGGCGACGTTCAGCTGGAAGGGTGCGTCCGTCGGCGAGAAGACCTGGCGTCCCAACAATGCATGGGGCCATCTCTGCAGCTGACATCGCGCGATACGTCCGTCCCGCACTGAGCGGTGCGGGGCGGACGCGCTCCCCTCGGCGCATGCGCCAAGCTGATCAGCAGCCTGATCTGCCGTTCGGCTTCGCAGCTCGGGAGCCGCCGACCGGTGGACGTGGCTGGTGGTCGCGGCTTGCGCCCAGCTCCGGCCTGCCCGCCCGCTGACCACCGACCTTCGGCGGCCCTGGGAGAAGCCGACCCAGCCGAACAAGCCCACGCCCGCCCGAGTCCGGAGAGGCTTCAGGAACCTGCGCGCGCAGAACGGTTCTCCAGGCAGCGCGCCGCCGCGCGGTCCGGTTGGGACCGGCCGTCCGAGCCGCCCTTCAACGGAAGGCGCCGAGCCGCTGGTCGGCAGCAGCGGACGAATGCGGTCCCACTGCTGGTCGGTCAGCCGGGCGTGATCGGGCATCAGGATCAGGATGCTGACGTGCTGCTCGCCCCGGGCCGGCGGCCCGGCCGGGCTCAGCCAATCGTCTTGATGGCCTGGGCGGGAACACCTGCGACCAAGGTGCGGGCAGGAACATCGCGAGTGACCACCGCGCCGGCAGCGACCACCGCGCCGGCACCGATGGTCACTCCCTGCGTGATCGTTGCGCCCGCACCGATCCAGACGCCGTCTTCGATGACGATCGGGGCGAAGGAGAGGTACTCGCGGCGCTCGGCGAGGGGCAGAGGGTGCCCCCCGGTGATGAGATTGACCTTCGGGGCGATCATGACATCGTTGCCGATGCGGATCCCGCCCTTGTCCATGAACGTGCATCCCTGGTTGACGAAGACGTTCTCCCCGAACGTCGTGTTCAACCCGCACTCGGTGAAGAACGGCGGGTAGATCGTCACCGACTCCGGGAGCGGACCACCGAACACAACAGAAAGCAGTTCAGCACGACCTTCGCCGTCGCTGAACGGCAGCACGTTCAGCCGAGACGTCGCGTCGGTCACCTCCACAACTCGCTCCATATGACGTGCGAACTCGGGCTTCTGGACATACATGGTCTGATCTGTGCGAGTAGACATGCGCTAATCCCACCACCCTGAAGAACCCGCGATCAAACAACCTCGAGACCAGCCGGCGACAACCAACCGTTGTGAAATTAGGGTGGGAGTGTGGATGTTGAAGCGATGCGGACGTTCGTGGCCGTCGCCGAGACCGGCCAGTTCCAGGCGGCGGCGGACGAGCTCGGGATCAGCCAGCAGGCGGTCTCCAAGCGGATCGCGACCCTGGAGAAGCACCTCGAGGTCACGCTCCTGGTGCGCACCTCCCGAGGCTCCCGGATGAGCCTGGATGGGCAGGTCTTCCTGCCGCACGCCAAGAAGGTCCTGACCACCGTCGCGCAGGCCGAGCAGGCCGTACGCCCCGGTAGCCGGCCCTTGCGCGTCGACGTCCTCAACCGGCGCATCGCTCCTGCCCAGGCCGTCTACCGGTTCTACCGCTCCCACCCCGAGATGAACCTCGAAGCCGTCACACTGAGCAAGGAGAACGCCGCCCAGGCCACCCACGCGGTACTCAATGGGACTGTCGATGCGTCCTTCCGTGCTTTGCCGACAGGCCAGGTCCCGGCCGGGATCAGGGCCGAACGACTCCTGGACGGACCCCTGGAGCTCCTGATCGGACCCGACCACCCGTTGGCGGACGCGCCCTGGGTCAGGCCTGCGGACCTGGCTGGCCACCGCATCTGGATCCCCGGAATCAGGCCCGGCACGGAGTGGGCGACGTTCTACCAGGGGCTGTCCGAGGCCTTCGGTCTGAGCATCGACGCGCTCGGCCCCGACTTCGGTGACGAGGCCCTGATGGACGCGCTGGCCGACTCGGCCTCGCTGGCCACCCTCGTCGGCAGCGGCGACCGGTACGTGTGGCCCCAGACCCACGACCTGCGGCGCATCCCATTGCGCGAACCGACCCCGGTGTACACGCACGTGCTGCTTTCCCGCATCGGAGACCAGCACCACGTGCTGACCGCGCTACGCGACCATCTGCGCACCTCAAGGCTGCGCACCCCGGACGACGTGTGGGCACCGGACTGGATAACACGCTGGCGGAGGAGGCCGGGCATGCGGGCCCGGACCGGATCCACCGGCTATTGAACCGGATCGACGCCGGGCCTTGACCCCGGATCTTGAGCACGTCTATGCGGCTCGGGTCAGGGTAGTTGCTGTTGAGTGGAAGGTGTTCTCGTAGGTGATCGGGGATCGCTGGCCGAGCCGGGAATGCCGACGTCGCATGTTGTGGCGAGACAGCCATCGGAAGGCGTCGAGGCGGGCCTCATTTTCGTTTGACCAGCCCTTTCGCCCCTTCAGCGTCTCTCTTTTGAAGGTCGCGTTGAACGATTCCGCGGCGGCGTTGTCCGCGCTGCTGCCGACCGCGCTCATGCTCTGGCGGACGGGGGCCGACCGGCACGGCTCCTCCGGCCGGACACCTGAGGGACGGGCCACCGGGGCATGCTGATCACGAAGGACGGCCAGTACGGGCCCGACGGCCGCGCCGACTACGATCTCCGCCGGCAGCTGCTCGCGCACCGCCGTCCACTCTTCATCCGTCATGTCGGACGGGTGCCGTCGCACGCGCTCACCGTGGTCGGCGGCATTCCTGTACAGGTGCGCGAGGCAATCACACGACCGGGCAACCGAGTTGGACTCCTGCCACACGAACACGCAAGGCTGCAACAACAGGGCCTCCTGGTGCTCGAAGGACTTCAACACCCACGAGCTGCGCAGGAGGCCCTGCTTCCATGCCCCCGTTTGCGATCACCCCATCGGGAACGCCCGTTCGATCGACAAGCCACTTGAGCGGTACGACAACGGCTGCTCAGGTCAGGGTGACGAGGTCCTGGTAGTCCGCGCCCCACAGGTCCTCGACACCGTCGGGCAGCAGGATGATGCGCTCCGGCTGGAGCGCCTCGACCGCGCCCTCGTCGTG
>NZ_JBIASS010000044.1:0-23330 GCF_042890955.1 Streptomyces sp. NPDC001933
GTGTGCTCTGTCGTTGAGTAGTGGGCCCAACGGGCTGATCGTTACAGCGGCATGCCAGGAAACACGCCCGAGAGACGAGGCGTACGTCACATCAGTGTCCGCAGTCGCGCCCGACGTCCTCGCCGGAACAGTCGAAAACATCGATACTCCTCCGAGGCACTGCGAGGGTGCGTCTGGAGTGGTGAAGGACATCACCGTCGAGGTGGTCCGCCGCAACCCGGACGACGAAGGCAAGGGCTTCGTCCCACAACCGAAGCGGTGGGTCGTCGAGCAGGTCAACGGCACCCTCATGCTGCACCGGCGCCTCGCCCGCAACTACGACCACCGGCCCGACAACGCGGCTTCCCGCGTCTACTGAGCCGACACCGCCAGCATGCTCCGCCGCCTCACCACCCCTACCCCCACCTGGCGGGACGACGTGGAGCTGGCCGCGTGAACGTCAGCGAACTCCTGCGGCTGCTGCAGACCGAACACGACGAGACCGCCGCACGAGCCGACAGCCTGCGCGAGCAGATCCAGCGGTTCGCCATCGCCCTCGCCGAGACCGAAGCCCGCCTGGCCGAGCTCACCGCGACCCGCAAGGTCATCGACGGCCTCACCCCTCCCGACCACGCAACGGCCCCCGCGGAGACCGCCACCGCCACCGTCTATCAGCGCATCGTGACCATGTTCAACGAGCACCCCGGGAAGGTGTTCCGCGTCCGTGATCTGCGAGCACCTCGGCCTGCCCACCGACGAGCCCTCGATCAACGTCACCCGCTCCCGCCTGGGACGACTCGTCCGCCAAGGACTCCTCGAACAACCCGGACGCGGCCGCTACCTCGACCGGTTGTGTCAGGAGCATTGCTGGAGCCAGAGTGCGATGAGGCTGGCGGCCAGGGTGCCGGCGCCGTAGCACAGGCCGCGTACGAAGTGGCTTGCGGCAGGGCGCCGCTGAGCCAGGGCCCACCTGCGCAGGCGCGACAGGCCTGGGGGCCTTTCCGGGCAAGGCTTTGCAGTACTCATTTCTGGATCCTTGGTTCGGGGGCAGGCCAGTTGGGCCCTGTGGCTGGTTGCCGGGCAGGGCGGGGCGGGGATCGGCAGGGTTGTCAGCGGCGGAGGAGTGCGGTCTTGGGCAGTCCTTCGGGCAGGCGGTCGTTCAGGACGAAGGAGGCCATGGCCTCATTGGTCGGCGTTGGCGCGGAGCTTGCGATGTCGCGGCCTGGGGGGGCGGCTCGGGCGAGGTGCAGGGAGCGGGGCAGGTGCTTGTCGGCGGTGAACCCGAGGAGTCGGGAGTGCGCGCACCAGACTCTGGCTTCCGGGCCGGTTCCGTTGGCGGCGTGGTACAGAGCCAGGACGTGGGCGGCGAGGGCGTTTTCGGCACCGGCTGCGAAGCGCCACCAGTAGAGGGCGCTGTCGCGTCGGCCGAGGATGTAGAGCAGGCAGGCGAAGGCGCAGGCTCCGGTTGCGTCGTAGTCGAGGTCGAAGGCTGCCATGAGGGTGGCGGCGTTCTCGGCGCTGAGGATGGCTTCGCACAGCTGCCGGAGGTGGTTGAGCGTGGCCGCCGGCTGGTCCGCTGGGTTGCGCGTGACGACCGGGAGAGGGCGGCGCCGGAGGCCGCGCCGGATGGCGGGACGGGTGAAGCGCTGACGCTGCGGGTTGAAAGACGGGGGCGTGCAGGCGTCCGCGGGTGTGCGTGTGGGGTCGTCGTGGACCCTGGGCGGACGGGTCGCGTGTTCTTCGATGCGTGTGGAGAGCCGGTTCATGAAGTCGTCGGTGTCATGGGTGCTGAGCATGTCGTGCAGGACCTGTGCTTCGGCGCGCAGTGTCTCTTCGAGCATCAGGAATCTCCTCCGTTCCTCGGTTCAGGGGGAGTCATGAGGGCTAGCAGGGCTTTGAGTCCGAGATGGACGTTGGTCTTGGCGGCATTGGGCGTGATGCTGAGCTGGTGGGCGATCTCGGCGAACTCCATCTCCTCGATGTAGCGGAGCCGGACGCACTCCGCCTGCTTCGGTGCCCGGTCCTGGAGGATGGCGCGGGCCCGGTCGAGCCGGTCGTATCCGCGAAGCTCCAGCAGGTCGTCCGCGGTTGGGGCGTGCAGGAGCCCGGAGTGGGGGATCTCCCGGCTGACCAGGCGGGCGCGACGTCGGTAGAAGTCGATGCTCGTGGCGTGCACGATTCTCCGGGCCAGGGCCAGAGGGTTGTTGTGGGCCTTGATCTTGGGCCACTTGTTGTGGATCTTCAGTGCTGCGTCGAGGACTGCTTCGTCCGCGTCGAACAGGTCGCGGAGATGGCCGATAGCGATGCGCAGGAACTCGTTCTTGTGCCGGATGAGGAAGTCGCGGAACTCGGCGTCCATCGGCTGTTGTTCCGGGGCGAGTTCATGGCTCTCGTGGGGGCCGCCGTTCACAGTGCCCCCTTGCGGGCAGGCGGGTGGGACGGCCGTGGGCACGCGGTGCGGTAGGACGCGCGAGCCTGCGAGGCGGTCAACTGATAGGCGCCGGGTTGTACCAGCGGCGTGTACCAGGCCCTGAAAAGCCTCACGGACTCCTCCTCTTCTTCCAGTTCGAGACCCGGCGTGCGCCGTTGCGCGCCGGGGGCTTTTTGCACCCCTACACCGATCAGGCACCCCCTCAGAGTTAGGCGTGAGACGCACGTTCACTCATGTTGTGTGATCAACCAGTTACTTAACGGCACCTGACCTGCACTTCTACTTACACGGCGTGACCTATCTCACACGCTCCGTAGGTGTAGCGGGAGGTCTCGGCGTCATTCACCGCGCGCACCAGCCAGGGAAGCCAGGCATCCCCGGACAGGCCACCGAGGCTGTTGGCTGAGCACCGAGGCCTCCGTCCAGGGGGCCGGTGACCGGCTCATGGTGATGACGTCGAAGACGCCGACCTTCTCGAACGCGCGCATCCCCGTGCGCCACCGCAACGTCAACCGTCGGTGGCTGAATGCCGTGCTGCGGCAGCAGGGCTCACCACCTGCACATTTGACCGTCTGTCACCAGCCGCCCACTCCTGCCATCATGAGGGCGCACCAGCCCCTGACCCGCCGGAGTACCGCTGTGACAGCACGTCGCCTCGCCCCGATCGCCACCGCCCTTCTCATCGCGGCCCTCGCCGGATGCAATCCCAGTGCGGCCAATTCCGAGTCCGACTCCAAGCCCTCGGCCCCCGCCGCCTCCCAGCCGGGCAAGGAGTCCGCAGCACCCGGCGCACCTGCGGGCGGCAGCGACCTGTCCCTGACCGAGGCCATCGCCAAGATCCCGGCCGGTACCGAAGACCGCACCGGGTACGAGCGCGATTCCTTCCGCCTGTGGGTCGACGCGGACAAGGACGGCTGCGACACCAGGAAGGAAGTCCTGATCGCCGAGGCGGTCAAGGCTCCCGAGCAGGGCGCCCGGTGCGCACTGAGCGGCGGCGAGTGGCTCAGCTACTACGACGAGGTCACCGTGAACGCGGCCACCAAGCTCGACATCGACCACGTCGTACCGCTCGCCGAAGCCTGGGACTCCGGAGCCTCGAAGTGGGACGCGGAACGGCGCGAGCAGTACGCCAACGACCTCACCGCCGACAGGTCGCTGGTCGCCGTCACCGCGAAGACCAACCGGTCCAAGGCCGACCGGGACCCGGCCGAATGGCTCCCGCCGGCCGCGTCCGCACAGTGCACCTACGGTGCCGACTGGGTGGGCACCAAGCTGCGGTGGAAGCTCACCGCGGACGACAAGGAGCGCGCGGCCCTGGAGCAGCTGGCCAAGAACTGCGCGGACACCGTCGTGAAGTACGAAACCGCCCGCTGACCATCAGTCAGGCACGGCGTCCTCACCGCGTCCGGATCGCGGTGAGGGTGTCGTGCAACGGAATGCCGGTGCGGCGGTCGGATCGTGATCCAGAGAGCAGCGTGTTGGCCCTGGCCTGCGGTGGTCGGGTCTGCGGTCGGCCTACGTGGCCCGTGGTCGGACCCATGGTCGAGGCGCGGCCGGGGTGCCGATCAGAGTGGTGCCGTCGGGGGTCCGGCTGGAATGGCTGGCCACTGCGCTCTGGTCTTGGGCCCAGGGGGTTGGACTGTTATGCCGGCAGTACCCGGGGAGCTGCAGTGCCAGCCTCCTCGTACAGGGACCTGACCTCCTGGGCAAGGTCGGGATGGTCTACGGCGACCACGGCGTCTGCCGCGTAGCCGACTAGGCCAAACAGCTCGTGGAGCAGCTTGTTCAGGGCAGCCGGTGGGAGCAGTGTGCTGGGGTGATGCGCCGTCGCCTGTTCGCCGCGAGCAGCGCGGGCATGGGCTTCATAGGCATCGAGGGTCTCTCGTAGGCGTCCGGGCCACGGTGTGAGGGTGTGCTCGGGTACGGGTCGGCCGTTGTAGACGGCATCGTTGACTGCGGGCTCGCGGGCGGCCTGGGCCTCCGAAGAGCGGTCGGCGCGCTGTTGGAGGTCCGGGACGGTGTTGAGCCGTCTGGCCAGGCGAACGATCCGGGTGGCGTGGCGGGAGGCCTGGGCTGACGCGCTCTTGATCATCGGCCGTGGTCGGCGGCAACACTGCCGCAGCCGCATCCCAGCAGCAGCGCGCCTCAGCCCGAACCACGCATACGTCCTACCTATCTTCGAACTCCTTCGAATAGATGCGCATACGCTCTGCTCTGGGCGCAGATGCTGACACCCTGGGATTCGACTGGTGAAGCCGCCTCACCGCACCACCCCCCTGAACTTCACGGCGTAAATGACGGACCGTCGGCCTGACAGGAGAAAAGTCCAAGGGGCTCCACAGCACTGTCCATGGTCCGATGAATCGTCACATCTCAGACTGACCCTCACGCTTGGACCGCATCCCACCAGCAGGAGGGAACCACCCCATGGACCAGCAGGAATCCACCGACCCGGGCCCCAGCCGCCGCACCGTCCTGAGAACCACCGCGGCCGCAGGCGCCGTCACCGGAATCTGGGCATCGGGGGCACTGCCCGCATGGGCGTCCCACCGCCGCGGCGAGCTGGTCTCCGAAACCCTGACGGTGACCGTAGATCCCGACTTCCCCCGAGTTGTCGGCTACCGCTGGACGGCCACCGGGGACACCCTGGGCGGCGCAGTCGAATCGGTCCGTACCGTACGCATCAACGGCAGCAACTACACTCCGGCCGTCACCTCGCGGCTCTCCGCGAACCGGGCCGCCTACCGGATCTCCGTCCCCGAACTGGACGTATCCGTGGACGCCGAACTGACCCTCAAAGGCGACGTCCTGCGCTTCAGAGCCGTACGCATCACGGAGCGCGGCGCCACCCGCGTCTCCACCTTCGGACTACCCGGCCTGGGCCTGGTCTCCGCCTCCGCCGCCCAGCAGGCCGCTCTCTCGCACTGCCCCCTGAAGTACGGACTCGGCGGGCCCGAGGCCGCCGACGTGTTCGTCGCGTCGGCCGACGCGACCGCCGACGCCACCTGGCGGCGCACCTCCTACGCGATGCTCGACACCGGCCGGCTGGCCGCCGCCGTCGAGTCGTTCACCTGTGCCCAGGACCGGCTGATGTACCGCACCAGCGATGTCGCCGGGGTCCACCACACGGAGATCGCAAGCGGTGAATGGGTCTACCGGGGCGCGGACGGCAAAGTGTTCGGCCTGCCCGAAGCCGCAGTCGTCGTCACCGCCGACCGCAACGGCGACGGCGTCGCGGACTGGCAGGACGCCGCCATCGCCTTCCGTACGATCATGCGCAACCCGTACGCGGACGGCTGGAGCCGCACCCGCGTGGTGCAGGGCATCGCGATCAACATCGCCAGCAACGCGGACCAGCCGTTCCTCACCACGCTCGACGAGATCCGCCGCACCTACCTGCACACGGACGGGCTGCCGCAGGCGATCCTCCTCAAGGGCTATCAGTCCGAGGGACACGACAGCGGTCACATGGACTATGCGGGTCACTACAACACCCGGGCCGGCGGCCTTGCGGCGCTGCGCACGCTCACCAAGGAGTCCCGCCGCTACAACGCGGCGGTGGGCGTGCACATCAACGCCTGGGAGGAGTATCCGGAGTCGCGCAGCTTCCGCTGGGACCGCAGCAACGGCGTGGCCGACCTCGGCTGGCGGTGGATGGACCAGTCGTGGCACACCGACACGGTCAAGGACCAGGCGACCGGGGCGTTCGCGAAGCGGTTCGCCGTACTCACCGACGACCTGCCGCACCTCGGCTTCGTCTACTCCGACACCTACTGGACCGGCGGCTGGGCCCCGGCCCGCCAGGGGCAGGTGATCACCGGCGCGGGACTGCCGCTCGGCGGCGAGGCGGACGCCCAGTTCGAGCGGGACAGCGTCTTCACGTACGCGGGCCAGACCGGCAGTGGCCTCAAGTCGAAGATCATCCGGTTCGTCCGCAACCACCAGCGGGACGCCTGGAACCGCACCTCACTGCTGCGCGGGGCGGACAACACCCACTACATGGGCTGGCGGAGCCAGCAGAACCTGAAGAACTGGCTGAAGGCCACCTTCACCGTCAATCTGCCGACGAAGTTCCTCCAGCATTTCGAGATCCAGCGGATGACCGCTCATCAGGTCGACCTGACGAGCGGGGTCTCCGTCAGCGACGCGACCGGCACGGCCAGGATCACCTGGAACGGACGGCTGATAGCGGACGGCACGACCGTCTTCCTTCCCTGGGAGCCCACCGACGAGGCCGATCCGCGGAAGATCTACCACTGGAACCCCTCGGGCGGCGCGACCAGTTGGCAGCTTCCGGCGAAGTGGGCGCAGTGCGAGACCGTCGGCCTCTACCGGCTCGGCGAGGACGGCCGTACCCACATCGGCGATCTTCCCGTCACCCGCGGCACCGTCACCGTGACCGCCGACGCGGTCACCGCGTACGTCCTCTACCGCACCGCGCCGTCTCCGCTGCGCGACCCCGACTACGGCAGGGGCGGCCTCCTCGCCAACCCCTCCTTCACCAGCCGCACCACCGACGGCTGGACAGTACCCGAATCCGGCCAGGTCACCGTCACCGACGACGGCAACGGCCTCCCGTACCTGCGGATCGCAGCGACCGGCGCGCGCACCGCCGCCCAGCGGCTGGCCCGCCTGACTCCTGGCACCTACTCCGCCTCGGTGTGGGTACGCATCACGGGCACCCGCAAAGCCGCCCTGACCGTCAGCGGCCACGGCGGCCCGGAGGCCACCGTCTGGGCCACCTCCTCGCCGCTGACCCACAAGGTCAACAACGCCCGCTGGTACCGCACTTCGTTCCAGCGGATGAAGGTGCTGTTCACCGTTCCCGGGCACGGCAGGCGCACGGCTCTGCTCACCCTGTCCGCCGAGGCGGGCGCCGAGGGCACCCGGGTGGATTTCGCCGACGTACGGGTGGCCGCGAACGACGGCGCCGACCCGGAGTACGGCGGCCACTGGTTCGCCGAAGACTTCGAGCACGTGGACGAGGGCTGGGGCCCGTTCGTCTACACGGGCGGTGGCGAAGGCAACCGCACACACCTCTCCGAGACCCACGAGAACTACACCCGCGACACCGTCAGCGGCCGCTTCTCCCTCAAGACCCTCTCCGACAGCACGGGGGTCGTCTACCGCACCATGCCGCAGACCCTGCGCTTCGCCCCGGGCCGCGCCTACCGCATCCGCTTCTCGTACCAGGCGGACCCCGGATCGGACTACCGCGCCGTCGTCGCCCGGGACGGCGGCTCCGCCGTCACCGAGGACCTGCTGCCGCCCACCACCACCCGCGCCCTCGACGCCGCACCACCCACCACACTTCCCGTTCCCGCTGGTTGGGACGACAGCCTGCCGCCGCAGCATTCGGCCACACACCGGGTGTACGAACAGACCGTGACCACCGGCGGGGCCGGCTGCGGCGACATGTGGCTCGGCATCAAGCGCAACCGGGGCGACGCCTTCGTCCTGGACGACCTGGTCGTCGACGACCTAGGCCCGGCCGACACGGGCGCCCTCTGCCCCACCGCACCGCCCGCCCGGGTCGGAGTCGCCCCGGCCCTCTACACGCGCGGCACCCCGGGCACGGTGAAGGTGAGCTTCACCAACAGCACCGGCACCCCACTCTCCGACGTGATTCTCACCCTGGACGCCCCCAAGGGCTGGCAGGTCACCCCGGACCGGCAGTCCCTGGACACCGTGGCCGACGGGGCCACCGCCACCGCCAAGTTCACGGTCACCCCGCCCGCCGCCGACCTCAGGGAGTCTGCGGGCTCCGTACGGGCCCGAGCCGCATACCCGCTCGCCTCGGGCAGCGCCGTCACCACCGCAGCCGTCCCGGCGACCCTGCCGCTGGCGCGCCTCTCCGATGCATACAACAGCACCATGATCGCCCGCGACGCCCATCCAGCAGAGGGCTCGTTCGACAGCGGCAACAGCTACTCCGCCGAGGCACTGACGGCGGCCGGCGCCGCACCGGGCACCCAACTGACCGTCGACGGCCTGTCCTTCACGCTCCCCGACTACGGTCCGGGCCGCTGGGACAACGTCGCAGGTGGCGGCAGGGAGATCGCGCTGAGCGGCCGTGCCCGCGAGATCGGCTTCCTCGGCGCCTCGGCGGGCGGCATCACTGGTCAGGTCTCCGTCCACTACACGGACGGCACCACCGACACTGCGAACCTGTATCTGCCCAACTGGCTGACGGACGCCCCCACGGCCAACGGGGCCCGCATCGCCGTCACCACCGACCACCGGGTCACCCCGTCCGGCCCCGCCAACTACGGCCTCAACTACCGCCTCTACGTCAACACCGTTCCCGTAAACCCCGACAAGGAACTACACTCACTGACCCTCCCGTCCCAGTCCACACTCCACATCCTCGCCCTGACCCCACACCGCTGACCCGACGAACGGCCGAGGCCGGCCCCACCCGGGACCGGCCTCGGCCTGCTCACTGACCGCACCTGCACCTACGCCTTACAGACCTTGCCCTCCGAGTCCGTGCAGCAGCGGCAGGGGACTGTAAAACGTTCGGCGCAACGCCGTTGCATTCGCCCAGCCGCGGGCGAGCCGGCGGACGACCCAATGACGCACGCGGAGCAGGGACGCGAGGAGGTCGGGATGGTCTTCGTACTTGTACCAGTAGCGGACACCGCCGTGGTGGCTGCAGGTACCGCAGAACGTCTTCGAGGTGCTGTAGGTCCCGTCCTTGCACTGCGCGGTGACGCCCGCTGGGTGCGCGATGCCGGCCCGGCACACGCCGGTGGTGTGCGATGCGCACCCAGCGGGCGTCGCCTCGGCCCGGAAGGCCGGGACGAGGAGCGCTGCGGCGATGGCGAACGCTGTGAAGGCGGCGGGGTGAGGACGCCGCGGGGGAAGGCGGCCGGGGCAGGATGTCTGCACTCTTCCCCCACGGCGGGTCGGGCCCGGACAGGACATCCGGGTGCTCAGGCCGATCCCCGGAAGGATTCCGGTTCACAGCCGCCTGGATGTCCTTGCCAGGGGTCAGCTGTCGCAGGTGTCGAGCATCTCGGACAGGGCGGCAGCCTCGGCGGGGTTGGCGGTGAGCTGGTAGGTGGCCTTCACGCTGATCCAGGCACGGCTGTAGGTGCACCAGTACGACTGCAGCGACGGGCGCCAGTTGCCGGGGTCCTTGTCGCCTTTCCCGCGGTTGCTGCCGGCCGACACCGCGATCAGCTGCGAATGCGTC
This sequence comes from Streptomyces sp. NPDC001933, assembly GCF_042890955.1. Lineage (NCBI taxonomy): Bacteria > Bacillati > Actinomycetota > Actinomycetes > Kitasatosporales > Streptomycetaceae > Streptomyces > Streptomyces sp. NPDC001933. The sequence goes on from NZ_JBIASS010000044.1 coordinate 9,609, forward strand.
AGGTCGTTGGCGAAGGCCCGCCGCTCGGGCGTCGACCATTCCGAGGCCCCCGACCGCCAGGCTTCCTTGAGGGGGACGACGTGGTCGATGTCGATGCGGGAGGCGGAGTCGATGGTGAGGCCGTCGTACTCGGAGTACCAGGTGCCGGACACGGCCCGGCACTGGTCGTCCTGGACCACGTCCTGGCCGTCGCGCTGAAGCGTGACTTCGCGGGTGTCGCAGGTGCCGTACTGGGTGATCCAGTGCGGGAACTTCGACCTGCTGTAGCCGGGGACGTCGTCCTCATCGGCCACCACCAGTTCCCCGAGCAGTTCGCGGGCCTTGACCGCGTCGGGCGGTTCGGGGAGCTCGCGCAGGGACGGCGCCTGACCGGCGGAGGCCTGACGGGCGGGGGTGTGGGGGCTGGCCGCGGTGGCGGTGGTGGTGGGGGCGGCGGCCAGTGCGAGCCCGGCGAGAGCCGAAACGGCGGTGAGGAGCGCGGTTCGGCGCAGATGACGAGTCATGCCGATCATGCTCCGGCCCAGGCCAGCGAAGAATCGTTGCTGCCCGGCAGGTGTCACCCGCCCGGGTGGGAAGTCGTACCGCCGTAGTCGGGCTCGTGACAGTGCATACGGGGTCGTCCCCTGGCCGGCAGTCAGGCACGGGATCCTCACCGCATCCGGGTCACGGTGAGGGTGCCGTGCCGGCCGGACCCGGCCAGCACCTCCACGACCAGGTCCGTCTCCACTCGTGTGTACGGCTCACCCTCCGCACGCCGCTCCCCCACCACCATCGCGGCGCTCAAGGCCTCACCGACACGAGCAGCGAGGACAGGCTCTAGGCGTGCGGAAACCCGGGTCGGCCCGCCCTCGTCCCCCACCGCCAGGACCAGATGATGCGGCCTGAGGCGGGGGCCGATGAACCCCAGCACCAAGGCGTCGACCGTGTCCGCGTGCCGAACCTTCATCCACCGGCGCTGCCCTGACGGATAGCCGGCTGGCACCGCCGCGCTTGCAGACGATCCCTTCGATGCCCTGCTCGCGCAGGGCGTCGTACCAGAGCACGGCGACCTCCCGGTCGTCGGTCGCCGGGACAACCTGGATCGGCGGCCCGACATCGGCGAGGAGCTCCAGAAGGAAGGCCCGGCGCTCGGTGTACGGCAGGTGTCGGCAGTCGCCGATCGCCGGGTCCGGGTACTGCAGAACATCCCAGCAGACATACGACGCCGGATAGCGGGCCGCCAGAGCGCGGGCCCGGGTCACGGACGACGCGGCCCGTGACTGCGCGGCCGCGAAGTCGAGCCGGCCGTCCCGCCAGATCACGGCCTCGCAGTCCAGGACCGTGCCGGGGCGCAGTTCCATGGCGGCGACGGCCAGGTCGATCCAGTGCTGGGTGACGACTTTGCCGGACCGGGCGTACAGGACGACGGTCTCGTCGGTACGGCGCAGCACGGTCCGGTGGCCGTCGTACTTGGGCTCGTACCACCAGCCCGGCCCCTGGGGCAGGACCGGGACGGCCTGGGCCAGTGCCACGTTGGTAGGGAACTCCACGGAACCGATCCTGTGAGCCCGGCTCCACCGAGGCGCGTCGGGCGGTCCGTACGGGCCTACCCGTCGACGAGCCCCGTCTCGGGCTTGCAGATCTGGCATGCCTCGATGTCCGGCTCCGCCAAGGCGATCATTGCTTCCTCGCGGGTGAGGAATCCGCCCTCGACCGGATACAGGGCGCAGTCCCCGCGGTGCACCAGGGCCGCCGACGACGACCGCTGCGGCTGGATCTTCCACCGCAGCGCGGCATGCGCCTGCTCCCGTCGCCGCCGCTCCTGCTGCTCCTTGATCTCCAGTTCCCGGATCCGGCCCCGGACCTGACGCAGCTGCCACTCCAGCCAGTCGGCCAGGGCCCTGTTCTTGTCCAGGTCCGATATGGCTCCGGGCACAGACATGGCTACGCCTCGGCCGGCTCGTGGGCGTGCTTGAGCGCCATGCGGGCCGCGACACGGTCGCCGGCTTCCACGGAGTCCCAGAAGGGATGGGTGGACACGGTGGTGCTGAGCTCCAGGAGCCGGGCGCGGAGGCGGGTGACTTCCGCCGCCTGGTCCTCGGTGTATCCCGGGCTGTCCGGCTTCGAGGACACGTAAGCTTTGGCTGAGCCGATGCCGTCAGTAGCGCACCTCGTGGGCCTCGTACCCCCTGAGTCCCGCTGTGATGAGGGCGGGCACGAGTGTGGTTCGCCCCCGAGCGCACCGCCGGCGCCATCGTGATCTCTCACCTCGGCTGCGCCAAGAGTGGTTGATCATCAGCGGCACCCACCGACGCCATCGAGGCGTGGGACGAACGCTGGGAACCCTGAGACGCGACTCAGAGGTTGCACCACGTTCCCCGTAGTCGTAACTCTCTCGGTGGATATATTGGGTGCGGAGAACCATCACTTGAAGGAGTCCTTCATGTCCACCAGTGTTGCGTGCGGCGAATTCTCATATGCGGTCATCGGGCTGGACGGCAAGGCTTTCCGCGTGAGTCTCGTAGATCCCCCCCTGGGCAAGTGCATCACCCTTCCAGAGGTCGCCGATCCAAGTTCCTCCTCACCAGCCTTCGCTCCAGTCAACGGGACCGACGCGATCGCATCGGCCTGGGTCGAGCCCGACTGCACGGGTGATTACGTCACCCTCCAGCCCCACGCCAAGGAGAAGGCCGACTCTCGCCTCGAACTGCGCTCGGTGATGTTCAGCTAGATTCTTGGCGTCGGCTCGGGGCCTCAAGAAGTGTGAAGGTTGGCGAAACTCAGAAGGTCCCTAGGCCTCTGAGGTAGGTCACCACGTCGGCGCTGATCCGACCACCGGCCCGCACGTCATACCCTTGAAAGCACGGCATAGAGTTAGCTTCGAGGAAAACCCACCTCCCGTCCTCTGCGATTTTAAAGTCGATTCCCATTAGTGGGGCGCTGACCACAGAAGAAAGTCTGAGACAGGCGTCGTGTATCTCAGGCGGACAAATAGTCTGCGAGTACCGATTACGGGATGAGATGCGATAGTCGACGTCTTCGCTTTCGATCATTTCGGCGTGCACGCCGGACCCCGCTGTGTGGACCCGTACATCTGGACCCCGAACGAGCTCCTGGAAGAGCACTGGAGTGTCTACGATCCGGTGGAGGCGCCCCCAATCATCGCCTGGTTCCCATACCCGCGCCCACGTCTTCTGGCTGCTCGCCCCCTTGTAAATGACCTCTCCGCCAAGCTGGTCCACGAATGCCTCGGCATCGTCGGGCGAGTTGGTGAGCAAGGTCTTCGGGCAAGAAAGTCCACTGCTTGCAGCCATGGCCACCAGGTGGGCCGCCTTACTGAAGTTGCTGGGTTCAGCGAAAGGCGGGTTCACGACTCGCCAGGGGCTCTGAGTGAAGGCGCGAGATAGACCCGCCTGGAAACGGTCCAAGTCGTGTCCAGTGACAGTGTCCGGGGCGCCCTCCCTCAATCCTGGCATCCGAAGCCAGAATGCGTCCCCAGCCTCAATTTCGTACGAGGTCCCCTTCAGTCTCAAGTGGGGATTTGAGGCCTGGCCGTCGCCGATCACGTAGCCACCCTCCAAAAAGAGCTGTACCGCGTCCAGTACGATGACCGGCTCCGAGCGCCGCAGAACCGGCAACAGGTGCAGAAAGGTGGGATCGGCTGCACTGCCGAGCGCGAAAATCATATGAGGCAGTCCTCCAAGAGCGCGGTGGCGACCGCCTGACCAGCCGTACCTAGGTGACCGAGGTCGAGGAACGGGTCAAAGTCCACCAAGGTGGTACGAGGTCCGGAAGTGGGGGATCCGCCCTTCTCGTCCGCGGTATCTCCCGTCGTCTCCACGACCACGATTGCCAAGGCAGGCAACTCGGCCCTGAGGAGTCCCAACACCCGCGCAGACTCCGCAAGGCTCGGTCGTGTGCCGTCCATCCGAAGCAAGCGGCGCCCGGCGACGACGTACTGCCGCAGACCCTCTAGGTGCAGGCCTTGAAACCCTGCGAGTCCCCGCGCCTCCACTTCAACCCCGGCTTGCTGCACGGTCCGGCCGTCGGAGGAACTGAGTACGCCGTCCCGTGCCGGCCGGAAACTGGCACGGAATATCTGAACTGGGCGGCGCACAGGAACACCAGTTCCGAGGGCACGGTCCGTGCTGGGGAGCAGCCCGCGACTGTCGGGGCGATTCACCACCGGCCCACAGAACGACCCCAGGACTGCCCACCAGGCGGCGGTGTTTTCCGCCTGGATAAAGGCGGCCTCTTGGTCCGCCCCTGGTCCATCAAGGTACGGGTAGCGATTGACGACAGAGGTCACCGGCGTGGACGTCTCAGTCAGCAGGAGGGAGACCTGCGCCCGCCCGGTGGCGTCAATTCTCATGGAGAACCGAACCTGGTCGAGCGCGGCCACCCGAACAGCAGCCACTCCCCTTACTGCCGCCATTCGCAGGATCGCGGCGGCCAGGCCATCGGACGCCCTCGCCAGCACGGCAAGCACGTCATGCCTTCGCTGTCGGAGGCGGAGGCGGAGGTGGAGGCGGTGGGGTCAGCGACTGGATGACCCGGGCGATCAGCAGTCCCCATTCGTCCGGGGCCGGATCGACTTCGAGAAGTGCCCGCAACAGAACAAAGCCTTCTCCACCTCCCATCAGTTTGGGGCTTCCGCCGGGGTTGTGTGGCCCCGACTCACTCGTCTCACTCGTCTCACTCGTCTCGCTCGTCTCGCTGGTGCTGGAGCGGAGGTTGATGTCCCCCTTCTCCGCGCTGTCAGCGACAAGACCGATGAAGGTGTTCAGCTTGTCCTGGAGCGAGTTCTGTTCCGTCTTCGGCATGATCCTTTCGCCTTTCGTCGATGCCGGGACCCTCCGGGCGGTAGCCAACCTTGACCAGCTGCTGGCCGGCGGCCCAGGCGTCGTGAGCCAGATCGGCCGAAACGTCGGGTCGGTCGACTTTTCGGATGAACGGTTCCCTCATGGCGTTATGAGGCGCAAGGCAGGCTGTGCCGCACCGAGAATCGCATCCCACGACTTCTCATTCGACTCAACCTGGGCCAGAAAGTCGGCAAATGTAGGACATTCACTGGATTCGCTGGTCTCGCTCTGCTCGCTGGACTCGCTGGACTCGCTCGACTCAGAACTGAAACTTATGCGCTCAACCCCCGGATCAGGTGTACTCGTTTCAGGAGGTGCCAGCGAGCCGTGCGTCCAGTTCTCCAGGAACAACCCCAGCTTCCGCTCGACACGATCCGCGAGGTCCTCACCCGGCGAGAGGCCGGGATTCACGTATTTTTCTTGGTGTGCCATGGCAACTCCCGTACCTTTCAGATGTCACTCAGGTGTCGGGGATTTCCGCCTTGATGCGGGCGATCAGATCGCCCCACTGGTCGGGTGAGGCATTTACTGCGAGCAGGGCATCCAGGACGTCTTCAACCCTGGGCCCCTCTCCCGTCGTCTCCGTCGACTCGGACGTCTCGCTTCCGGGCGGCTTCCCACCCAGGGTGGGATTCTCGGCTTGCTCGCTGGTCTCACTGTCCTCGCTCGCTTCAGTGTCTGTGCTCGCTTCCGGACGCGGTTTCACCCAGTCGAAAGCAGGATCCGGAGGCGGAGGCGGACACGGCCAATGGCCTCCCCATCTCGACTCGATGACCTCGCTGGTTTCGCTATTCTCAGACTCCTCGCTTGACTCACTGGTCACAGAGTCGTTCGGGGTGAGCGTGGGGTGCTCGCTGGACTCACTGGTCTCACTGGTCTCACTTATCTCGCTGGTCTCGCTGGTGTCCGAGCGTGTTATTTCGCCAGCATCGGATCCTCCCCCACCCCCATCGTCTCCGGCTCCGATCATTCCGAGGAACTGATCGACCTTGTCCTGCACGGTGTTCTTCGCTGCAGCCATGGTTCATCTCCCAGATATGGCAGCGAAATGGGTCAGCGATGTAGACCCGGTCTTGGACGTGCCGCGCCCCAGAGACCTCAAGAAGCCGAGGTGCAACGAGTTTCACGGTGCGAGGTGTAGCGTGGCGCCGTCCCCGGGGACCGGGCGGGTATCTACTCCGCCCTGAGGTCTTGCCTACCTAGCTCAAAAATACTCCGCATGGCCGAGAGGCGCCTACTGGGGTACCCGTTCGTTCAGGTGTCAACATCTGTTCCACGGGCCCGTCATGCCTACTCGAATCTGCATGGCGGTCCGTCACCTGACTCCGGGCCGGGCGCACCGGATCATCTGCGAACGTCAGGGTGTCCCTGATGGCACTGACCGGCGACAACCTGGGAGCCGCACCGTGGGTGACCACCGGACGCACAGGGCCTCCCTGCGGCGAACTGTCCCCGACCGAGCGCACGGCGGTACGGTGCAGCCTCGGTGCCGGCACCAGCCCTTGAGGCCACGGTCTCAGCTTGGCCCGGGCTGGGGCGGCGTCAGCACGCTGTAAGACGGCGCGTCGCAGTCGTGGCCCCTTGCTCGGCGGCCGCCCCCTGACCGGTTGCGCCGTTACCGTGTGGGGCGCGGCATTTACTGACTTCGGCTTGTCAGGGTGACGTTGGGGTGTCGAGGGTCAGGCCGGTGCCGGCTATGAAGCCGTCGAGGGTCTCGGGCCGGTACTGCAGGCGTTTGAGCCGGTTGCGGACGAGGGCCTCGAGCCGGTCGAGGGCGACCACGGCGAGGTTGGCCAGGCTGCGCTTGACGTGTGCCCAGACCCACTCCACGGGGTTGAGGTCCGGCGAGTAGGCGGGCAGCAGGAACACCGTCAGCCAGGCACGTTCGGCGATCAAGTCGCGCATGGCGTGGGAGACGTGGGTGTTCAGACGGTCCCAGACCAGCACGATCGGCGCCTTGACCAGCTGGTGGACGCCGTCGATCAGCGCGATGAAGTCGCGCTCGCCCATGCTGCGGCGCTTGCCTCTGCCCGCGGGATGGGATCGCAGACGGTGGCACAGCCAGGTACGGGAGCCGGGCCGCATGGCGATCAGCCCGGCCACCGACAGACGTCCCGAGCGCCGGCCGCTGACCGTCACGACAGGGGTGCGGCCCCGTCGGCCCCAGGTGCGTCCTTTGGGCGGCCGGCGGGTGAAGCCTGCCTCGTCCTCGAAGCAGATGTAGCCCCCGCAGGCCGCCCGCGCTCTTTTACCTCCGCCCAGGTCGCCTCCTTCCAGACGGTGACGGCCTGCTCGTCGCGCTCGGCGACCCGTCGCGCGGGGACCTGCGGGCTGAAGCCGAGCCGGTGCATCAGCCTCGTGGCGCCCGAGACGCTGTAGGAGACGTGGAACTTCCGGCCGATCAGCGTGGCCACCCGCGCCGCGGTCCACACCTGGTCCTCCACCCAACCGTGTTCTGCTGGGCCCTGTTCCAGGTACACGGCCAGTTCCTCCAGGCAGCGCGGGGACAGACGGCATCGAGATCCGCTCGGTCCGCGGGAGGCCAGTGCCCCGGCCCCACCCTCCCGCCACAATTGGTGCCACTGGTAGGCCGACTTCGGGCTCACCCGCAGTCGTCGCGCGACCTCCGGTGCCTTGACTCCCCGCTCGAACAGCTCGGCCGCCTGGATCCGTACCACTTCCCGGCGCTCACGGCCCGCGGCGGTCAGCCCGCCCCCATCCGCATATCTCACACACCACCGGATACAGCCACCGCTCCAGACCCGTCAGGGCCTTCGCGAAGGTTCACCCTGACGAGCCGAAGTCAGTATCTCCTTGAACGTCCTCGCTGGACATCGCTCCGCACCCCGGAAGTGCACCAGGTCACAATGAAACCCAGGGCAGAGCGCGGCGCCGGTTTCAGCTGTCGTTTCCGGCGGATGGGAACTTGCATCTTCTGGAGATTGGGCTTCAAACAATCCAGTCTTCGCCATATCGCGCGGGCCGCCCAGCACACCGTCTCTGACAACTGAGCTCGGTCACTGGTTTTCTGACATGCTGTTGTTCCCTTCACCTTTCGGATCCAGGTAAGTCATCCGGCCCAGGAACCTCCTTCCGAGTCCCTCCCGGCTGAGCCGGGGATACAAACAGAGCGCCTCGTGGCGCACATGGTGCGTTCGACGGTCCAGCGGTGGCGGCCCAGCCGTTGTGAGGACTCGATGCCTCTGCGGGCGATGCGGTGGGTGATACCACGTCCGCGGTGCCATCGTCGCAGGTGGGAGTAGTCGTATCCCTTGTCGCCGTGGAGCTTGCCCGGCTTGCGCCGTCTGCGTCCGCGGCGGGACCGGATCGGCGGGACGGTGATCCGGTCCCGCCGGCCGCACCGGTTGTTGCTCACCGGCAGCAGTGGCTGCAGCAGAGCCCACTCATCGTCTGTCAGGTCCCCTCTGCTGATCACGTCTGGAGTGAAGTGTCACTTGATCGAGTGGGTGTGCTTCGGCGATGCGGTGACGATCCAGACGTGCCCGGGGATGCGGACACCGTCGGTGGTCTCGAACTCCGTGAGTGCGTCGCGCACTTCGGAGTGGATACGGGCGGTGGTCTCCGGGTCGACATCGCGCAGGTTGTGGCGCACCGGGCCCATGGCGAGGATGAAGTCGGTGGCGTCGCCCGCGTCGGCGCCAAAGGTCATGGGAGCCTCGGCGGGGGCTACGTCGATGTCGGTGAACCCGGCGGCGGTGAGCACCTGGCGGATGCGCGCGGGGTTGAGGAGTGACCCCATGCCCCTTGCGGCGGGGGATGCCTCGCGCAGGAACGGGGAGAGCGCGGCGGTTGCACGGGCGTAGGCGCTGTCCGGGCCCGCGGGCTGCGGGCCGAGGAACGCGAGTCGGCCCGCTGGTGCGAGCGAGTGCCTGAGATGGGTGAAGGCCGCGATGTGGTCGGCGAAGAACATGACACCGCCGCGGCTGAGGAGGACGTCGAAGCCTCGGCCGGGCAACGGATGCACTTGGGCGTCGCCCTGTTCGAAGGTGACGTTGCCGATGCCTTCCGCGGCGGCGTCACGGCGGGCGCGTTCCAGCATGGGCGCGGACAGGTCAATTCCGACGACGTCTCCGTCGTACGCCTGCCGCGCGGCGGTGCGCGTCGTCTGGCCGGTGCCGCAGCCGACGTCGAGGACCCGGTCGCCGGCCGCGATGCCCGCGGCGGCGAACAGAGGCACGTTGAACGCGCCCATCATCGCGTCGTAGCGCTCGGAGTGTTCAGCCCAGTGGATGCCCTCCCAGTCGTTCCATGCCTCTGCCTGCTCACGGTTGGCGATGGCGTGCATGATTCACCCCTCCAGTGACTAGAGTTGACCTCTAGAGTTCAACTCTAGATATAAGCTCCAGTCATGACTGAGGTCAAGGGAAAGCGGGGCGACAAGGCCCTGGAGACACGGCGGCGGATCATCGACGCGGCCGCCGGCCTCTTCGTTGAGCAGGGCTACGGGGCGACCAAGCTGCAGGAGATCGCCGACCGGGCGGGCGTGGCGGTGCAGACGATCTACTTCGCCTTCCGGAACAAGCCCTCACTGCTCAAGGAACTGGTCAATGTCGCGATCGCGGGAGACGACGACCCCGTGCCCACGATGGACCGGCCATGGTTCACGAAGGTCACGACCGCGCCTACCGCCGAGTCCGCCCTGGCCGCGCTGGTCGCCGGCACCCGAAGGACACTCGAACGTGTCGCGGCCATCGACGAGATGGTCCGCGCCGCGACAGCGACCAACCCGGAGATCCGGGAGCTGTGGCCGGACGAGACCGACCCGCGATACACGGTCATCTCGACAGCCGCGAAGGCTCTGGCAGAGAAATCCGGCGCCCGCCCCGCCCTCTCCGCAGGAGAGGCGGCGGACGTCATCTACGCATTGCTCAGTCCGGAGCTCTTCCTGGTCCTGACCCGCGACCGCGCGTGGCCGGCCGACAAATGGGAGCGATGGGCGTACGACACCCTCTGCTCTCAGCTGTTGGTCAGGATGCAGAACCTAGCTCCCTGATCGTGATCGGGGAGACAGAACCTAGGTTGAGCGCATGACAAGTCTCGATCACCCCCAGCTGTCCGGGCTGGGGCGGAACCCAGCAGCCCCTCAGGACGTCCTGGTACGCCTGGCCGCACACAAGGCCGGCCGACACGGAGTATCGCTGCGTCGCGGGCGGCTGGAGGACGCTGTTGTCGAGGCTCTGCTGACGCACGGCGGCGACGACGACGCGGTAGGCCTTCACGGGGACCGGATTTCCCCGGAGATGCGCCGAAGGATCGCCGAGCACCCCTATCCGGCGATCCGTGACGCGTATAGAGACTTTGTCCACGACATGGTGGATCGCAAAGTGCGGATCGGCATTGGTGACCTGGAGGAAGCCTATGGCCAGCCTCGGACGGCACTCGTCAGCGCGCCGAGTTCGAGCCTGCGCGCTGCGGTCGCGCGAGCCTGGTATGACCGGCCTCTCGCCGTGCAAGTGGAACTACTCGCCGACCCGGATCCGCAGGTCCGTGCAGCCGCCACCGAGCACAGTCAACCGGGTGTCCCGCCTGAGTGGAGGGAGCGTTGCCTTGCCGACCCTGCCGTGCGCGTCAACGTGGCGCGCTACATCCCTCTCACGTCGGAGCAGTTTGCGCAGCTCATGCAGAGCGAGGAAGAGGAGGTCCATCAGGCTGTCGCCGGGAACCCTCATCTATCGGCAGAAATGGTTGCCCGGCTACTGGACATCGACGACCCGCTCGTGCGGGTCGCGGCTGCGCAAAGTCGCCATGTAGACGCCGAAACCCGGGACCGGCTGTATGCGCTTGTAGAAGCCGAACGCACGAACGGAAGCGTCGAGGCCGAGGTGGCGCTGAGTTGGACCTTCGCTGAACCGGACTGGTTGCGCGGAGCGCCTCTCAACGAGCGGATGACCCTACCTGGACTGCCGGTACACAACATTCCGGCGCGTACTGGCCTCCTGCCATGACCTACCTGAAGAGGCATGGCGTCGGCTGGACAACGACCCGGAACTCGTGGTCCGTCGTGCTGCCGCCCGTCGGACAAACACACCACCGGAGGTCCTGGAAGGGCTGGTGCGCGCACACGGCGACGTGTTCCACATCCGACCGCTACTCGTCGACCACCCCAACTTCCCCCGTCACATGCTGCGCACGTTCGTTGACGAGCCAAGCCCGAACGTGCGCTACCTTGCCCTGCAAGACCCAGAACTACCTGTGCCAGACCTGCAGCAACTCGCCGCCGCTGCCGAGTCCTTCCTGCGCCGCGGGGTCGCCCGTCACCCCAACATCACGGACGCGTTGCTGGAGCATCTGCTCTCTGACCCAGACCCCCAGGTAGGCGACGATGCCGCTGCCAACTCCGCGCTGCGGCCGACCCAGATGTATCGAATCCTCGCCGCTGCCGGCTTGTAACGCCACGAGAGCATCAGGTCCCGACCCCGTGTTCTCCCGGTTCTCGCGGAGGGGCGGTGCGGGATCGGTAAAGACGGGCATGCCGAGGTCGACCAGTTGGGGTCGGCCGTCGGCCGGGGCCCGGCTGAGGCTGTTGAGCTTGGCGGTGGCGGCGTCGAGACTGACCTGGAGTCCTTCGACTTCGCCGAGCCAGCCATTGCCGCGAGCTTCGCGGGTGCGTTCGCGGAGGTTCTGGATGATCTCGATGAGGCGGCCCCGTTGGCGGGGGTCGATCTGGAGGACAGGGCAGCGGATGCAGGCTTCTCTGAACTACTCAAGTTGGTGGGCTTCTGGACACGCTGGATCAATCTCAAGAGATGACCTCCACGGAATCCGGCCTGGGGAACGGCATCATTTCCCAACCCAGCGGCCAGCCTTCTCCACGTTGCTCCGACGCCTCGACCTCCAGACGCCGGGGAACCCGCCAGATCCACCATTCGGCATCGTCCTCAGCATGCCCGGGCCACGGAATCGTGGCGCGGCGATACCGCTCGTCGATGCCGTCAAGCTCCAGCCGTCTGATCTCCTGGACGCGTCCTGGGAGCATCGGCCAGATCTTCGCCAGGACGCCGCGGCACCAGATGTCGTTGCTGAGCTCGGGAGCGCACCACGAGTAGCCCTCCTCCACCTCGTCGGCCATGTCCTTCCAACGATCGAACAGCGCATTGAGGGTGACCCGTTGTCCGCCTGCCCAAGTGGGGGCGACCGCGGTGACGGCAGCCTGCACTGCGTCGTACTCCTCTGCGCTTAGCGCGAGGCTGTCCATGAGCTCGTCCGCTCGATCCATGCAGCGACTATCGCCTGGTGGTAACGCTGTCTGCCACTGGCTTTCCCCCTATGCGGCCCGACGGCGACCGGTCAGGCCAGGCGGGCCTCCGATCGATCACCCCGCCGGAAGCGGTTGAAGATCGCTTCCCAGCCGACCGAAGATCGTTTCCCGCTGGTGGGGAGGCGACTCGTGTCCCGTCGCAGGGACCGCCACCTGCACCTCGGCCCGTTCCTGCCGCAGCAGCGCGCCCCCGCAGGACCGCTCCACGCGGACCTCGGACGCGACGGAACCTTGATCCTTAAGCTTCCGTGCCTGTTCAATCAGCAGATGACTGAGACCGATGTCGACCTTGGCACCGTCACCGCGCCCTCCGGGATGCTCGTGCTGGGGATGGCGGGCTGGATCGACTACTGGCTGCAGGTGGGTCGGCCACTGTCCGAGCGGTCCCGGATCGTAATAGCCACCGGCGGCGGGCACTTGCACGGACCCGAGGACAGTGAGCCGTCTGCTTGGATGTGCGAGGCGATCGCGGTAGCAGCCGCCCCAAACCGGCCCCTGCAGGTTCGGGCCCAGACATCGGCCTCGCCCTTCGACAGGGAACCGACGATCGCCGTCCTGGAGGTTGAACTCGGCCGGCCCTGGGTCGGCCCCGATGACGGCAAACCCCTGCAGCTCGGCGACCTGCCGGTCGACCGATGCGGCATGGTCCTCGGCGACGCTCAGGCGCTGGACGACTTCACCGGCCTGGACGGACCGTCCACCGACGGTCTCGCGGACGTCACCTACTGGGGCAGGTACGAAGACACCGTCCATGCGCAGTTCGGCGGTGACCGCATCCCGCAGCACCCCAGCGGACATGGGCCGCGCGGGTGGCTCGACCTTCCCCTGGTCGAGGCCGAAGCGGTCGCCGAACGGCTCCACGCCTGGACCCGAGAAGGCCCCGGCAACGGGCTGATGGTCTCCGTCGATGCCCATACCGACTTCCACCGATTCAACCGAGCCGGCTGGAGTCACCCACTGCTGGTGGGCGCCATCGACCTCGGCGGATGTCCAATTCTCGGTCTCGGATGGGATCCCGGGGACCACTCCATACGCCACCACGGAGAGCGGGGCCACGGACAGGTCTACCCCGCCACCCTCGAAGCCCGCGCAGGCGAAACGGTACTGCGCTGGACCATCCCGCCGTACGAACCTGACCTGTGAACCGGTTCATGGGTCGGGCAGATCTTACGGACGAGCAGTGGGCGGTGCTGGAGCCGTTGTTGCCGAAGGGTGCGAAGGCGGGCCGGCCGCCCGTCTGGTCTCGACGGCAGCTGATCGATGGCATACGGTTCCGGGTCCGTACCGGGTCACTCAGCGGCACCTTGATTTGAAGAACGCATTCTACGAGCGGGTCAAGGAACGCGGGGCACCCTCAGACGTGGAAGTCCGACTCCGCAAGACCGTCGTGAAACTCAAGAAGACAATCGCCAGCAAGAACAAGGAACTCGACCAGCTCCGCAACGACGTCCTTGGGCTAACTGATCATTTCAGAATGAGATCGGTGTGGGGCTTGGCAGTTGGGTGTTATGTCGGCAGGATCTTCCGGGTGTCTGCTGATCTTGTGCCTGATGACCTGTGGGAACGTATAGCCCCGCTGCTGCCGGTTCGTCCGCCCCGGCG
>NZ_JBIASS010000045.1:0-22734 GCF_042890955.1 Streptomyces sp. NPDC001933
CGCCGGGGCGGACGAACCGGCAGCAGCGGGGCTATACGTTCCCACAGGTCATCAGGCACAAGATCAGCAGACACCCGGAAGATCCTGCCGACATAGCACCCAACTGCCAAGCCCCACACCGATCTCATTCTGAAATGATCAGTTAGGGCGAAGGCCGACCGGCTGACGGACCTGGCCAATGACCTCGACGGTATGCAGGACCACTTGGACAAGCAGGTCAGACGCATGGACGGCATCGTCGACCGGATCGAGGCGGGATGGCGGGGTCCGGCCGCCCGTGCCTACCGGGACCTCCACCGTGGCGCGGCCGAGGACGCCGTACGTATCCGCATGGTCATCCAGGCTCTCGAACAGGCCGTGCGGTTGAGCCGGGACGGGTTCTCGGAGCAGGACCTGGACGTCATGGAGCAACTGCGGAAGGTCCAGGCCGAGACGGATGTGAAGGGCGAAACGGACGCGCTGTCGACGCCGAACACCGATGTGCCCGCGGCGCCGCGCAGCACCCTCTCCGACCTCTGAGGTCCCATACGCCGACCGGCGAATTCCGAGACAACGTGTGAACGGGGGACACATGGTGGACGACGACCGCATAACCGTCGACTTCGCGACGCTGCAGGAACTCTCCGGAGATTTGGAGGACATTCTCAAGCGCCTCAACGAGCAGCTGGACCTGCTCTACGGGCGTGCCGAGAAGGTGGTACTGACCTGGGAGGGCGAAGCCCGCGAGGTGTTCGTCGACAAGTTGGACGAGTGGGACCGGTCCGCGGCGGACCTCCAGGCGGCCCAGGCATGGCTGCACGACGTTGTGGTCAACGGGGAGATCAACTACGCGGCGGCACACAGGGCGGTGCTGCGGGGCTGGGGTGCGGCCTGATGGCTGATCTGCCTTCCGACAAGCAGCGGCAGCGGGAACAGGACCAGGCCAGGACCGCACCACCTAACCGAGGTGTGGGCAGCTTCGATGTGCAGCCGCAGCACCTCTACTTCACCTCGCTCGTCGTGCGCGACGGCCAGTTCGCCTATGACAAGAGGGCGAAGGCGTTGACGGGCACGCTGGACAAGTACAGCCAGTCCGCGGGAACGGGCTGGGGCGCGGACTCCTTCGCCGACCGGTACGGCATCGTCGCCGGAAAGTTCCTGGAGCTCTGGGCGAAGAGCGTGGTGGCGGTGGGCGGTGTGGCGGTGGGCTTCACGCAGACCGCGAACAACTACGCGCAGGCGGACTGGGCGGCGAGCAAGGGCAAGGGAGAGCCACCGGAGGAGAAGCAGCCGCCGGCGGTGATCGACAGCGCGCCCAAGTACGGTCCGCCGAACGATCTGACGTGGCGGGGGGAGGGCGAGTACCACGACTCGTGGGCGATTTCCGGAATTCTCGGAGAGGTCCCGGACTTCCTCATGTTCATCATGAAACCCGTGGTCGACGAAGGGCTGAGACTCGGCCGCATCCACGAGATCACGCCGGGCGTCGAGGAAGAGGAGTTCCGCGACATCGCCGGGGCCTGGCGGGACGCCTCCAAGGACGTGAAGAAGTCGGCGGACGACTTCACGGACGCGATCTCCTACATCACCGACCCCACGGGCAACGGTGAATGGCAGGCCGCGATGAGGTCCTTCTGCCAGACGATCTGGGGAACCACGGCATGGGGGAAGGTCCGTGACCAGCGGGCTGAGGTGACTGCCAAGAAGGGCGCCCGGAGCTGGAAGACCCACGGGAAAATGGACCCCGCCACCAGGCGTCCCATCATCGAGGTCCTCGACAAGTGCGCGAACACCATTCAGAAGCTGTTCGACGACCTGGCCGACGTGGGCCAGAGGACCACTGAAACCACCACGCGCCTGGCGAAAGAGGCCGCGGAAAAGACGGCGAAGGACCTCACCTCGGGTCTCGACCTCTTCGAAATCACCAAAATCGCGGCCGGCCTCATAGTCGCGGAGGTCGTCCTGACCTTCCGGTCCCACATGGACCAGGCGGCCATGGACGCGGCGGTCGAGGCCTATCACGAGGCGTTCAGCGATGCCGCGGGCAAGCTGTACATGCTGGAGTTCGAGCTCGACGAGGCACTCTTGAGCGTGCCCACGTTCCAGGCGGAACGGGCTCGGGCGCAGGGGTTCGGCGCGCGCTCCCTGAACGAGTTTAAAAAAGAGCACAGCTGGCAGCTGCCGGAAAGCCGGTTCCCGTACATGTACTCGGTGGACCTTGCGGCAGCGGAAGGGGTGGGGAACGGCCATACCCTTGACAAGCATGTGGGGAAGACCGACGAGCAATTGCTGCAGCGGATGAGAGACGAGAGTAAGGCGGACGGGACACCGAAGATCCCGGGTGCATCGACGTACGCCGACATGGAATCCGCTCAGAGACTCACCCAGTACGCTCTGCGCGACAACACGAACGAGATCAACAAGTGGCTGAGTGAGGATCCACCGCGGCCGATGGCGGAATTCGACACCGCGTCCGTTCCTCTGCAAGGTCCCTTGACCGGCGACGCGGTGACCGGGCGGGGCACCATGCTGGTCGACGGAAAGGTCACAGAGGTGCGGGACACGAAGGGGGTCTCGCTACGTCTCATGTACGAGCCCGACCTCAACCCGCCCTTTGTCGTCTTCAGCTCGATGCCCAAGTGAGAAGGACCCGGATGAACAGCGAGATCGAGCCCGCTCGGCAGAGCGGTCCGCAGCCGGGCCCCGACGCCGGTACATGGGCGATGGCGGTGGAGATGTACCGCAACCGGTATTCCTTCGTCGCGGTCGGCCCGCGCGCCCACGAGGACTGGTTGCCCGACGCGGCCGCGGTGATGCGTCGCGAGGTGGCCGATCCCCGCGGTTGGCGCGGCAGGGATCCCGAGCAGGGGGACGAGGAACTGGAGGAGGACCCCGCCTTTCCGTTCCGGGTTCCGCCGACGGACGGGACCGGGGCCGCGCAGTGGCGCAGTCGGCTGTTCGAGATTCCGCGTTCCGCCGTCGTACGGCTGCTCGTGATGCTGGCGACGGACGCCATGGACGTGTCACGGCAGTACGGCTTCGCCGACCGCAGGCCGGGCATGGAGGAACACGCGCAGGTGATCCTTTCGCGCTTCCCGGAGGGCTCGCGGTTCTTCACGAACACCCGCCACCACAGCAACCACCACCCCGACAACCCCGACTTCTACGAACGGGTCACCGGCTGCTGGCCGATGACTCAGTACGCCTGGGACTTCGGTCTCCTCGCGGTGTCCCGCGAGGAAGTCGGCCTCATCTGGTCGTTCGACGCAAGCTGAAGTGGACAGACATGACCATACGGACCCGCTCGGCCACCTACCCCGACCGAGAGACCGCCCACTGGGCCACCCAGGAGGTGGTGACCGGTAACGAGCAGGAGATCCACCGCTGGCTTGCCCAGGGCACCCGCGCCCGCCTCGTCATCGAGGCCGCCTGGCCCTCCCGCGAGGCGGCCGTCGGTCGCGTATTGCTGCAGGCGATGATGCTTGCCGGGCGCGAGCCGGTCGACGTGCGCGCGGCACGTGTCGTCCTCAGGCGTGAGCCGAACAGCCCGCACGGCTTCGTTGTGCTCGCCACCGTCCCGATCTACCTGTAGAGGTCCAGCGCCGTGTCCATGAAGCCGCTCGAATTCGACCGCCGTTACGGTGAGTTGGACCAGGTGATCAGCGCGTACGCCGGCATGCCGGCCGACGACGAGCCGGACGAGCCGAGCGAAGCCCTCCGGGCCTACCTCCACCACACCTGGCACACCCGCCCCTGGGCCCTGGCCACGGCCGAACGCCAGATCCGCGAGTACGCCCGCAACCCACCGGGTCGGCTGCGTCTGAGCCTCGGTGAGTTCTACCCCGTGCCGGACGTCGGCCTGGCCCAATCGGCCATCCAGGACTGGCTGTTCGTGATCGCGGACCACCTGAAGCGGTCGATCGAGGAGGGCGAGGTCCCGCCCCCGGCCGCCCCTGGCACCCACTGGGAGTGGCACGCCCGCTTCCCCGAGCTCGGCCAGTTCCTCGGCGGCTGGTTCTCCCAGGACATGCCGGACGAGTTCCCCGACCACGACGCGGCCGTACACGACTACACCGCCACCACGGATCCGCACCTGGTAGCCCGCCTCAAGGGTGAACTCCACGAACTGCTCGCCCTGACCCTCGAAGAACCCGGATATGCCCTCGCGGTGACGGAACTGGGCATGGAGGTCGACCCGCCCCAGCCGTACTCCCCGAGCGGCTGGCTGGCCCACCTCGCGGACACCCTGGGCGGATTCAAGGCAGACTACGGCCCCGGGCCAGCGGCCACGGACTGACCGTATGCCCGTCCGTCCCGGCTCACCGACAGGCCGAGCTGCTCTGCGCGTGCCTGCCGAACCATGAGGTGCTCGGCGAGATTGTCGGGAATGGGCATCCGGCACCTGTCACGAGGCAACCGGCCGATCTCCTGGCGCAGTGCCCCCCGTGTTCGTGCCTGACAGACCGAACAGCTCTCGTCCACCGGGACCGCCATGGCCGAGGCCAAGCCGTGCCGGCCGCTCAAGGCCATCACGGAAGCCGCAGCGCCGGCCAGTCGCCGGAGAAGGCCGCGCCGATCCACCAGCACTCGGACCTCGAACGACAGCAGGAGGTCGCGAGCGGATTGGATGACCTCGCGCGCGCTGCCCGCGAGAAGGCCGACGAGAAGCCTTCTGGTGCGGATCTGGTGCGGGACGCTTGAAGTGGTCTAGACAACAAAGAAGCCCCGGGCGCTTGGCCTGGGGCTTTTTCATGGAGCGGGTGACGAGAATCGAACTCGCGCTCTGAGCTTGGGAATCACAGGTGCTTGAGTGGATGGGGTGGCTCTGACCTGCACGGTTGTCGCGAATGGGGTAGTTGTCTGTACCCGCTGGGAGCCGTACGTGACCGCTGTTCTCCGCTCCGAAGGGCATGGATGGGGCACGTCGACGGCAGGTCATCGATCTGAAGTGTTTGCCGGAGCGGGTGGCAGGAAACGGAAGCCGCCCGTGGTGCAGACGCCGCGGCGGCGCAGACGTCAGGCCCAGAAGGCTTCGGTGACGACGATTTGTGGGTCGGCGTGGCGGCGCATGAAGGTGTAGATGAGTCAGCAGCGACCGCCGGCCACTTGCCTCCCAACACCCGAGGAAGCGGCAACGCTCCGCATCAGCTCAACTCTGGCCGTCCTCGCGATCACCCGAGTGGCAGCCGACACGACCGGACGCATCGTCGAAGCCGCACACCTGGTGTTCCCCGGCGACTGTGCCGACGCAGGATTCACCACCCATCACGCGACCAAAGAAAGAGGGCTGGAATGACGCCCCGCAACGAACTGCGCCTCCTCTCGTGGTCGGGCCCTGACGGGCAACCGTGCTTTCTGAGCACCGACGACAACAGCGGCCACCTGTCCCGCCTGGCGGACAACACAGAAGCAGTCCAACTCGGACTGGCCACCGAGCTCCTAGACCACGCCCTAGAAGTGCTGAGCGATGACGGGCCCGGCCCGACCGAGCTTCGACGCCTGGCAGAGAAGCTGACCGGAGCCCTACGAGACACCCTCCGCGTAGCAACAAGCCGTGGCCACCGCCTGCTGGCACCGGCTTCGTCCGGTCATCAGGGAGACGACGAAGTAGCAGTAACTCAGATCCAATCCACAGCGAAGCCTCGGCCCCGCGTCCGGGGCTTCGCCGTCGTCGGTACACGGCCCCGGAGTGTTGCTCGGAAAGCCCCTGACCTGCGGGAGTCCTAGTCGGGGAGTGTGTTCACTCGCCACTCACTTGTGGGAGTCGGCTCTGCCCAACCGGACGGACCAGCCCCACTGAGTACTGCCCGAGTGATGACAGGAAGAGGGGTAGGACTGCGGTGGCTGCCTGCGTGCAGGTGCTGGCAGGACGTCGAGCCTGTGAGTCGTTCGCGTCCCTGGTCGCCGCTGGCCAGGGACGGATCTTCTGCAAAGAAAGGGCCCCAGCACCAAGGAATCATAGAGATACTGGCCGTATGGCGCGCAACTACAGCGATCTCTCTCCTCACGATTTCGAAGTCTTGGTGAGAGATCTCCTCCAGGCAAGTCATGGGGCGCGCATGGAGACGTTTCCGCCAGGCCGGGATGGGGGCGTTGATATCCGCCTCCATCGAAACGGCAAGGAAACCCTCATTGCCCAATGCAAGCATTCGCCGGGGCGGACTTTTGCTCAAATCAGAGGCCAGCTAGAAGCTGAGGCCAAAAAGATTGGCGACCGTTTTTCGTGCCGGTATATTTTGGCCACCTCGGCATCGCTGACACGCCAGAACAAGCAAGAAATCGCCACCATGTTCGCCGGGGTTCGACTGGCAGTCGATGACATTTGGGGCGTGGGCGATCTCGATAACCTACTGAGGTTGCACCCCCGTGTGGAGATCAATAACTTCAAGCTATGGATTACTTCGAGCGCCGTCCTGGACCATCTGCTCCACCCCGATCTGTATCGGCGGAGCTCGGGACTCGTAGACCGGATTGTCAAGCGGCGCAGGCTTTATGTCCATAGCGAAGCCTATTCGGATTCGTTGAGGATGCTGGACGAGCATCACGTCTGCGTTATTTCCGGAGAGCCAGGAATCGGTAAAACGACTCTCGCTGAGACGCTCCTCATCAAATTTCTGTCGGATGGATGGGAAGTTCATTCTGCTTCCAGTGACGTGACGGACATCGAGAAGGTATGGAAGCCGGGAGCCAGGCAAGTATTTCTGTATGACGATTTCTTGGGCCAAAATTCACTGCTCGACAACCTGAACAAAAACGAAGACGGTAGGCTAGCGAGTTTGGTTGAGCGTATTCGCGATGTGGACGATAAAGTTCTGATCATGACCACGCGCGAGTACATTCTCCAGCAGGCGCGGCAGGTCCACGAGCGCCTACAGAGTTCGCGAGCGCTAGTCGATGGCAAGGTGATTCTGGACCTCTCGCATTACACTGCGGAACAAAAAGCCAGAATCTTCTATAATCACATTCACTTCGCTGAACTCTCTGATGTTGCGCGCGAGTCGGTCTTGCGGGAAAGGAGGTATATGGACGTCATTCAGCATGCCAACTTCAACCCCAGGATCATCGAGCTTGTTACGACGAACTTCGGGAACTCCGGAGTCGAGGATGAACTCTTCTTTGAGTACACGCTGAATTCGCTTGACGATCCCCGCGAGCTGTGGGAAAGGATCTTTGAGAGCCAACTCTCTGCGGCAGAGAGGAGTCTGCTGCTGGTTCTGGCCACTATCCGTACGCGAGTCGAACTCAGAGGCCTCCATCGTGCACTAAACTTTTACGAGTATATTAATGGAGGGCAGCGTACGGATCTGCATAGGTTGCGACTACTTCTCAAGAAGCTGGAAGGCACCTTTATTCAGGTTACCGCAAACATGGCACTCGATGATCAGGTGAACGGGTTTCACCCAAAAAATCGGGCACCACTCATTCAGCTAGCTAACCCCTCCTTTGTTGACTATGTCTCGTCGTACCTATCGACTCACCCTGATGAAATTCATCAGATGGCCTGTGGTTGTCTCTTCTTTGAGCAAGCGGAAACGCTTGCGCTCTGGGAGCTAGGGGAAGCTGCCCATGCTCAAGTCATCAGGATCGCATTCGATGCATTCTTTGGGGCAGCGCCGCGGGGCCGGCGGCTTCCTCGGCTCGCTCCTGGTCACCAGAGAGTGCTGATGGCTGCATTGACTCGACTGGCATCCGTGGAATCGTGCACCTGGGTGGATAGCCCTCGACGTTATGGAATTGCAACTCGACGTGAGGTCTCCGCCAGGAATCGACATCTTGTAATGCTGATTCTTGACCATAAATATGGCCGAAGTCTGCTTGGGGAGGATTCTCTGGTCGGCATCGTGCAGGAGCTGTCCGAGCGTCTAGCTCAGACAGACGTGGGACTTGTGCAGCGCGAATTCCCACTCATGCGATATCTGTCCAGATACGAGATCGTAGAGGGGCGGGTTGTCGCGGCTCGTGACATTGCAGCAGCCAGGTTGCTGAAGATCCTAGAAGATCCTGAGCACTTTCAGGCAGCCCTTTCTGTCTTTAGGGAACTCAACATCAAGCCTTCACGCTGGTCTGAGCGAAGCGAGATAGAACTCCGGCAGCGCTTCTCGTCTTTTGCGCCGACGTGGGACTCGGTGGAGGCCGGGAGGGTCAACGACGTTGCGGAATGTGAAAGTTCACTCTCCTTGCTTCAGGAGGTACTAGTGGATTTCGAACTTCATGAATCAATTGAGCCGATCGCTCTCGCAGACCGGCTGTCAATGCTTCAAGACGAAGTGGCTCAGGATCTGGATTTCAGCGACGAAGACTTGGATGAATCGGACCCCGGTGAGTGTGAAAGGGAACAGTGCAATGAGGCGGATGCTCACTCTTGTGGGCAGCCTACTGATCCGATCGATGACCTTTTTCAAACGCTGATCTAACGGTGAGCCGGAGGGTGTGAAGGATCTCCGGATATTCTTGAGAGCTTAGAAGATGTCTCATGTGGCGAGTTTCGCAAGTCTCTTGTAGCAGGTCAGGGCTGCGGCGAGGCCGAGGAAGGCGAGGAAGTGGCTGCCTTTTCGTTCGTACCGGACGGTGAGGCGGCGGTAGCCGAAGAGCCAGGCGATCGACCGCTCGATCTTCCAGCGGTGCCGGCCGAGCTGCTCGCCGGACTCGATACCGGGTCGGGCGATCCGCGCGGCGAGGTTCCGGCTGCGGAGCCAGCGGAGGTGCTCCGCAGAGTAGTACGCCTTGTCCGCGCTGACCTTCACCGGCTTTCTCCGACGTGGTCCGCGCCGGGAGCGGACGGCGGGGATGCCGAGAATCAACGGCTTGAACGCCTGGCTGTCGTGCACGTTCGCGCCGGACACCGCGACGGCTAGCGGCAGGCCCTGGGCCTCGGAAAGCACGTGCAGTTTGCTGCCCTTCTTGCCGCGATCGACCGGATTCGGCCCGGTCAGCGAGCCCCCTTTTCGACCGCACCGACGCGACATCGACGATCGCGGACGACCAGTCCAGCTCACCCCTGGCGCCGAGTTCGTCCAGCACCGCCCGGTGCAGTCGACGCCACAATCCGGCCTCGGTCCACACGGTGAGCCGGCGGTGCGTGGTGGCCGGCGAGACACCGAACGAGTCCGGCAGATACCGCCACGGACAGCCGCTCGTCAGCACTTACACCACGGCCGTGAACACCGCCCGCTCATCCACCGGAGCAGTACCACCGCCCTGCGGACGGGACGTGAACTCCGGCAACAACGGAGCGGTCAGCTCCCACAGTTCGTCCGGCACCAGCTGACGCGACAGACCAGCACCCACAGTCCAGCATCATGCCGCGTCAGCGAACGACCACGTGAGACATCCCCATACCCGTCGGCCGTCGTCAGGTCTGCGATGGCGTCACCAGACGCCAAATTCAGCATGTCGCAGCATGTCTAGGGCGTCTGTTACTGATTTTCTGAGTACCACATCGCTATACCCCAATAGAATCTTGTCCCCCGCCATCAATTCCACTAGATCCCCGGTTGTAGGCGCATCTTCTTCGTGTTCCGAGGAATACATGTACACCAAGATCGCCTCCATTGCGGTTGCTCGCTGAATCGTCGGGTCACCAGCGGTAAATTTTCTTATACTCCTGATCCAGGTGAGTAGGATCGAGAGAATATCCTCTAGCGGGGAGTCGCGTGTCTGAACGCTGAGTGCCTTGGCCTTCAGTAGTAGGCGCAGTAGTGAATCGCACCGCGAATCGAATTCTTTAGGGTATTCGACTTTCTTTGACCAGTCGGCGAGATGAAGAAATGGCACCTCTTTCACGGTGCGACAGAAGTCGTCCAGTAGGGCATTCCCCTCCGCGTATATATCAAGGATCAGTTCATGGCGGACCCTATCCAGCCCACCTGTCGACCCGAAAATAATATGCTCGGCGTTGTACTGGTTTCCTGTGACGCTTTGTCGGCTCTGATTGAAATTTGCTTCAGCCACTCAAGCCCCCGGCAATCTGGCCGACGGTTGCTGCCAGTGTCGCCAACCCAACAGCATCTGCGAGCCAAGCACGTGCACGCTCAAGGCGCCGCCTTGCAGTAGCGGTGTCGCCTGTCTCCAGGTCTTGACGGGCCGCAATTAGTTCGTCTCGCCCTAGTTGGTCAAGCTGGGAGTCCTCTGCGCACGCGACATCGATGACCTCGTCCAGCTGTTCACGAGCTGCTTCCAGAGTGATGCGCTCTGTCCTGTACTGGACCTGATTGATGGTCTCGGCGTTGTTCTGGCCGCCGTAAACGGTCTGGTTCTGCTGGTTGAAGGTCGCCATGGGCCGAGACTATTGCCAGTCCCCGTTGCTTGTTGGCTGTCTCTCGCATCTCTGCACACACAAGGAGCCGTTTCCAACCTGACGGGTGGTTGGACGGGCGACCCCGGCAGTGGGGCCGTCGTTCAAGTCCCCTCCGCAAGGCGGCGGGACTGCTCCGCGTGACGAGCGGGCTGTGCTCACGGCGGTGGTGTACGTCCTGACCAGCGGGTGTGCCTGGCGGCACCTGCCGGAGACGTTCGGTGTCTCGCCCGCCATCGCGCACCGCCGGTTCACTGTGTGGACGAGAGCGGGGCTGTGGCGGCGGCTGCACCGGGCGGTCCTGGACGAACTCGGCGCCCGGGGCGAGTTGGACTGGACCTCCGCGATCGTCGACGCGGCGTCGGTGCGGGCGCAAGGGGGGCGCTGACCGGGCCGAATCCGGTCGATCGCGGCACGAAGGGCAGCAAACTGCACGTGCTTTCAGAGGCCCGGGGCATCCCGCTCGCCGTCGCCGTGTCCGCGGCGAACACCCCCGACAGCCTCGCCTTCAAGCCACTGATCCGCGGGATACCCGCCATCCGTTCCCGTCGCGGACCACGCCGACGCCGCCCCGGCAAGCTTCGCGCTGACAAGGCGTACTTCTCTGCCGACCACCTCTCCTGGCTGCGCGAACGCGGCCTCATTCCGCGTATCGCCCGCCCGGGCATCGAGTCGAGCGAAAGGCTCGGCTGGCACCGCTGGAAGATCGAAAGGCCGATCGCCTGGCTGTTCGGCTACCGCCGCCTCACCGTCCGATACGAGCGGAAGGGCTCACACTTCCTCGCCTTCCTCGGCCTCGCAGCCGCTCTCACCTGCTACAAGAAGCTGGCAAAACTCACCACGTGAGACGTCCTCTTAGTTGCTGGCCTGCCGGGCGCGCTTCTGCAAGGCAGGCGGCCGGCGCACAGCAGTTGTGTACTGGAAGGAAAGGACCAGGCCCGGAGGGTCGACACCTTCGCGATTGCTGCCTTCACTGCGCTGGACTGCGCGATCAAGACAATGCATCCCGGAGATCGCAAGCAACTCCACGACCGGCACCTCATCTTCCTGGGTGGTCGTCAAGGCGGGGTGGTTATGCCAACGGGCGGGGTTGTGCTGTGTGAGGATCCACCCGGATCGGCTATGGCCGTTCAGGCCCCCACTGCTTGACCAGAACCTGATACGGGACGCCTGGGACAGAGGCCGTGTGCTTGGCACGCCGTGAAGCCCGATCTGCGACCCCGGGGCGGCGCGTCTCCTGCCGTGGCTAATGCCCGAACAGGGCTGTCGGCCGCACCTGGTAGGCGCGGCCGACAGGATATGTGGGGGTCTTCAGACCGCTGTGGCGGCCTCGCGCCCCCTTCGCGTCCTGCGGTGGAGGATCTCGTCGAAGGTGGCGCGGGCGCCCGTGGGGTCGATGTAGTGCATCGCCAGGAGGGCGGCGATGACGGCGCCGACGAGGTCGTTCTGGACCTCGGCCCAGGTGTGGGCGTCGTCGCAGGTGGTGAGGCCCTTCAGGCCGTGGAGGGCGTGCATGGCCTCGCCGGCTTCCTCGGCGACCTTGCCGACCTGGAGGGCCTTGAGCTCCTCGTCGGGGAGGTGGGCGCCTGCCGCTCGGCAGACGGCGGAGAGCTTCTCGATGTTGTCCCACAGGGTGTCCACGTCGGACCTCCGATCGATGGGTTCGGTTATTCCTGTGCGGGTCGTCCGAGCTGGCGTACGGTCCATCCGGCCATGCGCCAGGCGTCGGCGTCGGTGAGGTTGCGGAGGTCGACGAGGACCGGGGCCGCGACCAGTGGGGCGAGGGCCTTGGGGTCGGCCTCGCGGAAGTGGGGCCACTCGGTGGCCAGGACGATCAGTTCGGCGCCTTGGACGGAGGCGTCGAGGGTGTCGGCGTAGTCGAGTTCGGGGTTACGGCGCAGTGCGGCGGGTACGGCGTGCGGGTCGTGGACGGTGACCGTCGCGCCGCGCTGGTGCATCAGCGCGGCGATCGCCAGGGCCGGGGATTCGCGGACGTCGTTGGTGCCGGCCTTGAAGGAAGCGCCCCAGACGGTCACGCGTACGCCGTCCACGGGGCGGCCGAGGGTCTGCTCGATGAGCCTCAGGGCGGCGGTGGGGCGTGATTCGTTGACCTCCTCCGCCGCGCGCAGCAGGGTCGCGGCCTCGGCGGCGCCCAGGGCGCGGGCAGAGGCGGTGAAGGCACGGACGTCCTTCGGGAGGCAGCCGCCGCCGTAGCCGGGTCCGGCGTTCAGGCCGCCGCGGCCGATGCGCGGGTCGACGCCGATGGCTTCGGTGAGCTGCTGGACGTCGGCACCGGCGGCGGCGCACATGTCGGCGACGCCGTTGATGAACGAGATCTTCATGCCGAGGTACGCGTTCGCGGCGCCCTTGATCAGTTCGGCGGTGGCGGGGTCGGTGACGAAGAGCGGGGTGCCGTCGGCGAGGAGCGGCGCGTACACCTGGCGTACGACGTCCTCCGCACGGGACGAGGGGACACCGACCACGATCCGGTCGGGTCGCAGGGTGTCGTCGATGGCGTGGCCCTCGCGGAGGAACTCAGGGTTCCAGACGACCTCCACGTCCTCACCGGCCGGGGAGAGGCGCGAGAGAAGTGCGCCGAGGTCTCGGGCGGTGCCGACGGTGACCGTGGACTTGCCGATGATCACCGTCGGGCGAGTGAGGTGCGGGGCCAGCGCGCGGGCGGCGCCGAAGACCTGGCCGGTGTCGTAGCTCCGCCCGTCCGCGTCGATGGGCGTGCCCACGGCGAGGAAGTGGATGTCCGCGAACTCGCCCGCCTCGGCGAGGCTGGTGGTGAACCGCAGCCGCCCGGACGCGGTGTGGGTGGCCAGGAGTTCCGGCAGGCCCTCCTCGTAGATCGGGCACTCGCCGGCGTTGAGGCGGTCGATCTTCGCCTGGTCCAGGTCCACGCCGATGACCTCGTGGCCGATCTCGGCCATGGCGGCGGCGTGGGGGATGCCCAGGTGACCGCAGCCGATGACGGATACGCGCATGGGGCGACGCTCCTTTCCCTGTACTTGCCTACCCGGTGAGTCCGGGCCGGCCGGGTGCGTCACGCTAGCGCCCGCACCCGGCGCGACCCGCTTCGTGCAGGTGGGTCAACCTCGTTGTTGCTTCAGGATGTTGACGAGGGCGGGCAGCGCTTCGGCGGCGGTGGCCCGGCACACCAGGTCACCGTCCCGGGGCCCTTCCAGCGGATACGGCATGAACTCGCCGTCGTGCCAGAAGCCCTCCGGGTCTAGGTAGACGACTTGCATGCCCCGCTCGCGGGCGCGAGCCTGCACCTTGCGTCGGTCGGCATGCAGACCGACGACGAGGAGGGCCTTGGCGCCATCGACCCATTCGACATCGGGCACGGCCTGGTCGTACCGGCGCATGAAGCACTCTTCGAGCCCGGCACGGGCGGCCAGAACATCGAAGTTGTTGGTGATGACCGGCCCGACGAGGTGGCCAGCGTCCTTCAGCTCCTTGAGCGCCCACATCGCAGGGGTGGGCTCGGCCAGGAAGCAGGCGTGGAGCATCTCGACGAACTCCGCCGCCTTCTCCTCTGGCTCGGTCAGTACCTCGTGGAGGAGTGTGTCGGCCGTCGGCGAGAGCGTGAAGCGGTGCTCGCGCGGTTCGTGTCCTTGGCGGTCGGCGACCCGGTAGATCTCGTGGAGCCGGTGCAGGGGTGGGATGCCCGCCTCCACCGACGTACCGCAGCCGATCTCCACCTGAAACGGTCGCAGGTCCATCAGCACGGACAGGTCCGGGATGCGCGTCGGCGTGCCTGGGCGGTCTTTGTGCCGGATGCCGGTGGACAGCACGTTCCATGGCAGTTGCCGGACCGCGGGCGGAGGCGCGTAGGCCACTGAGGCGATCTGCACGTCCAGACTCTGGTAGCCAGGGGGCAGCATGCGGCCGACAGCCACGTCCTGAGGGTGGACGTCGTGCTCGGTGATGCGGCACTTCAGATCCCGGCGTGTCCATAAGAAGCCACCAGGTGCTTCTCTCCAACCGCCCGCGGCGAGCGAGTCCAGGAGCGCGTCATAGTGCGCGTCGATCTCGTCGGCCGGGGCGGAAGTGGAGTGGTAGAGGTACATGTCGGTCAAGCCGATGGCCGGTGCCGCTGTGGTGGGCACCAGGCCGTACCGGTAGCGGTAGTGAATGATCCGCCGCCGGGCGTCGTCGGAGGTCGCCCAGCCGGACTGGTCGGCGGTGTCCTTCTCCTGAGTGCGGCGCCAGATGCCTTCTTCGATGTAGCGGGGGCGGTCGGCGTCGCCGAAGTATGTGTTCCAGACCCGCTGCTGCTCGGGGACGAGCTGGTCGATGACGATGTACGGGATGTCCACGATTCCTCCCTGAAGAACACGCGTGGATGTTCCAGATGCCTGACGGGGTGCGGCTGAGCGGCAGACGACCGCCCTGGAGCCGGAGCGGCCTCAGCGGTCGGAGGGCGGGCTCGCGTCCACTGCGACGGCAGAGGGCCGGTGGCCGGCGCCGTCGAAAAGCGGAGTGGCCTGCTCGTGCAGTGCCCAGGCCGGACCGACCAGGCCGGCGACGGCCAGGAACACGAGCGCGAGCCGGTCCCCGCCGTCAGGCCGTGGGGTGATGGATGCGGCGCTTCGGGCGTGACGGTGTCGAGCCCCGGTCACGGGGTGCCGCCGAGAGCGCGTTCGTGCGCATCCAGGAGGCGGCTGGTCTGCGCGTACAGCCGCTCCAGCTCCGCCGTGGTGAGGATGAGTGCGCCGTCGAGGGTCGAGCCGTCGTCGAAGTGGAACTCGACGGGGACCGACCCTTGCCGGGCCCTCCGGTCGTAGACCGCGTCCCGGCCGGCCAGCAGCGTGGCGTGCGTTGCCTTCGGCGGCACGGGCCTGAGCGTCGTCCCGTCGGCGGGCGCGGACCACTGGGTTCCGCCTCCGGGCGGGCGCAGGTGGTAGGTCGTGGCGGAGCCCTCACCAGGGAGAGCGACCACGACCCCGACACGACCCTCACGGGCGCTGTCGGTGGCGAGGTCGCCCAGCTGTGGAACGGAGGGAGATGCCGTACCTAACTCGGCTCCCTGCGAAGGAAGATGAGGAGAACGTTGTCGCGTCATGCTCTGAAGTTAGGGACACGACGACCCTCGAATATGAGCCGGAGGAATACGACCCCTATCCGTCCAGGTGGAAGCGGTCGGACATGCGCCGCAACTTCTCCCGCGTCACTGCTCGTTCCGCGTAGACGATGCTGCGCAGAGTAGAGCGGGCGATCGGGTGGTTCCGCACGAGCTGGGGCGCGATCCGCTCGGCTGTCTCCAGCTCGGCCAGGGCCTTTATGCGGTTCCCGTCCCACAGCCATGCGCGCGCGACATCCATGTGGTGGTGCCCCTGACGGGAGTTGGGCAGTGACCCGACCAGGGCTGGGCTGGTACGACGGTTTATCTCAAGGGCCTTGCCCTGCTTGCCCATTTCCAGAGCCACGCTGATCGCGTGGATCTGCACGTTCCCGGCGGAGAAGGTCAGCGAATGCCGGTCGTACACCGGCGCCCCGACGTACGCGTCCATGCGTTCGGCAGCAGCTTTCGCATGACCGATCCGGTCCTCGGCCTCCGAGGCGCGGCCGGCTCGGGCAGCAGAGACCGCAGCTCGCAGCTGCAGCGTGCCCCAGGCTCGTACGGCCAGCGGTTCGCCACGGTCGTACTCCTGCTCCACCGAGGTGATCGCCTTGTCCGAGAGCGTCAGAGCGTCGGTCCAGTCAGCCGTCGCCCACATGTCCCAGACCCGCATCCAGTCGGCGACGGCAGGCAACACGGGATCCCCCGACAACCTGGCTGACCAAGCGGCCCGCTCGCACGCCATGGCGACCAGTTCGGGATGCCCGAGGGCGTGGGCGGCGGTGTGCGCGAACTTGCAGCACACGGCGTAGACGGCGTACGCCTCCTCCCGCTCGTGCCCCTCCGACTCCTCAGCCAGGGCACGCGCCTCGCGGAACAGGTCCGGGAGAACCCGGAGAATCGCCACGTTGGAAGCGGTGTCCCGCAGGCGGTGCAGCCGGGTCACCTCACGCCACAGCTGCGATGAGGGCCGCGGAGTCCCGTCGAAGACGGGGACGAGGTCGTAGCGGCGCAGCTCGCGCAGAATCGATGAGGCGGCGACCTGCCACTGGTTGTCGTCGGGGGAGTTGCTGTACGGGCGCCCGATCAGGTCGTTCGGATGGACGTGCAACTCTGCGGCCACTTGGTTGAGGAGCCCGACCCGGTCCAGCTCGATCAGGCCACGCTCCATCTTCGACACCCAGCCCTGCGACTTCCCGAGGGCCGTCGCCAGATCGGCCTGCGGCATGCCCAGCCGCAGCCTCGCCCTGCGAGCGCGCTTGCCGATCTCCTCGGCTTCCTCCAGCATCTGGACACCTCCCGGCCGCCGGACGTTCCGGCGCGACCGCCGGTCTATCCGTACAGAGTTCGTCTTCTGCACGGTACCTATGACGCGGCGTGTGCGTGAGAGAGAACTCGTACCGTACCGGCGACCGGCCGCTCGTCCGAGCCACGCGCCAAGTCCTCCGCTGTACTGCCCCATGGCAGAGGATCATGTTGATGAGACACCCCTCGTCGCATTCCGCCGGAGGCAGCCAGTGACCGTCGTGACCGTCTTGCACCCTGGGGCCATGGGCGCGGCGGTCAGCGCCGAGCTTGTCGGCGGCGGCCACGAGGTGCTGTGGGTGCCGAAGGAGCGCAGTGCGGAAACGCGGCGCCGCGCGAGGGACGCCCGTGCCACAGCCTGTGACTCGCTCGCGGAGGCTCTGTCCCGGAGTGCGGTCGTTCTCTCGGTCTGTCCACCACAGGCGGCGGAGGACGTGGCAGCGGCCGTAGCTGCGCACGCTTTCGACGGGGTGTACGTCGATGGCAACGCCATCAGCCCCCAGCGCGTACGGCGGATCGACGAGGAGGTCCGCCCCGGCTCCGCAGTCGTCGACGGTGCCGTCTTTGGTCAGCCGCCCGGGGAGGGGCGTACGGCACGGCTCTATCTCGCAGGGGCCGGCTCCGCCGTTGACCTGGCGGAGTCATTGTTCACAGACTCTGCGTTGCATGTGTGCCGGGTCGGTGACGTAGTCGGTTCCGCTTCCGGTCTGAAGATGGCCTTTGCCAGTTACCAGAAGGCCGCTCGTACGCTCGCCGGCGTCGCGCACGCGCTCGCCGACGCCCATGGGGTCGGCGAGCAGCTGACGGCCGAAGCGGAGGTCATGGTCTCCGCGATTCTCTCCGATCCGGAGTACCTGCCGAGCGTGGCGGCTCGGGCCTGGCGGTGGGCGCCCGAGATGGAGGAGGTCGCCGATGCGCTTCGTGCGGCTGACCTGCCCACGGACATGGCGGAGGCCACGGCTCGCGTGCTCACCCTCTGGGAGAAGGACAAGGGCCAGTACGACTTGTCGGTTGCGCATGTCCTCTCCCAGCTCCGGGCAGAGAGGATCTGATCTCCTCACGCCGAGGGCGGTCACCTCCGCCGAGAGCGAGACGTAGGAGCGGTGGGCGGGGCCGCTGTCACAGGGGCCGGCGGAGGCACGGAGCGCAGAACGGTGCTGCGAGCCTGCGCCGCTAGAGCTCGCTGACTGGGAGCGGGCTTCTGCGAGAGTCGATGTACGCGCCAGGCCAGGGTCCTGGCCGGGGACCGGGCATCGTCGAGAGCGCGCTCGTCCGCTGCCTGCTGCAACAGGCGTTTGGGGTCGTGGCCCGCAGCCTCTGCATCGGCCATCGCGGTGGTGAGCGCCTGCGCGGCAGGGTCGGCGAGGGCCTGGTCGGCGTGGGCAGGGGCAGCCTGGCGGATGAGGCGGACGTATTGGTCCGCAAGATTCTGGGGCGGTCGGCGTTGGCCGAGGACCAGTAGAGGCGTGGCTGCCGAGTGGTCGTAGGCGGCTTGGAGGTGGAGCAGGCTCTTGTGGGCTGCGACGACCTGTTGCTCATGCTGCCGTCGGTCGTGCCAGCGTGCGGCGGCGATGACGACGAGGAGCGCGGCGTCGAGGAACATCGCCAAAGCGGCTCCGTCCTTCGGTGCCGGCTCGCGGAGCATCGCCTTGACCGCGCCGCGTAGAGCACGAGCGTGGTGGTGCTCGGCGCGAACGCGCGAACGGGTCGCCCGCTCAAAAGCTGAAGCTGCCGAGCGGAGTTCGGTACGAATGTCCGGCGGTGCGGTGAGAGCTACGGCGTCGAGCGCTTCGCCGAAGGCGGCCAGGTGGGCCTGGGCCGCTTCGGCGTCCGGCTGGTCGAGGTGGTGGGGGATGCGCTCGGTGGCTGCGGTGGCTTGATGCCATGGGTGCGGCCTGAGACGCCCCTCAGTGGCGGCCGCTGGAAGGTCTGCTGCGGCGAGACGGCTCTGGATCTTCGGGAGGGAAAGATCCGGCGCCAGCGTGGAGCCGGAGAACCACACCGGCTCGGCTTTGGCGTTCCGGTCGTTCTCCAGGGCGACCATGTAGCCGCGTGGTTCTCCCGACGGGAAGTGCAGGACCTCGATGAGTACCCCCTTGGTGTGGGTGAGTAGACCGAGGAACTCGTCGGTGTCGGTGGCGGCAGCCGCCGCTGTGCGGACCATGGTGCGCAGGCGCTCGCGGGCAGCCTTGGCCTGGCCGTTTCGCAGGGCCTTCTCCTGTTCGGCGCGGTGAGGCCGTTTGGCGGCGGTGCGGTCGCCGCGGATGACCTGCTGCAGCCCGTATTCCTTCTCGATGGACACGAGTTCGCGGTCGGCGGTGAGGTAGTCGTTCCAGTGACGTGCGGGGCGCAAGTCGCCTCGGACCTTTGTGGCGGCGATGTGGATGTGATCGGGGGCATGGCGTACGGCGATCCAGCGGCAGCCGTCCGGGTCGTCCGCCGGTGCGATGCCGGTGGCCGCGACGACGCGGCGGGCGATGTCCGCCCACTCGGCGTCGTCGAGGATGCGGTCGCCGGGTGCCGCGCGGAGGGAGCAGTGCCACACATGCTGCTTCGGGCCGAGGCCCAGTCGGTCAGCTTGCTTGACGCGTAGGTCGAGGTCCTCGACGAGCTGCTGCCTGGCCGCCGCTATGTCGTCGGCGCGGCCGGGGTC
This sequence comes from Streptomyces sp. NPDC001933, assembly GCF_042890955.1. Taxonomy (NCBI): domain Bacteria; kingdom Bacillati; phylum Actinomycetota; class Actinomycetes; order Kitasatosporales; family Streptomycetaceae; genus Streptomyces; species Streptomyces sp. NPDC001933. The sequence goes on from NZ_JBIASS010000045.1 coordinate 19,303, forward strand.
GGGGGCGTAGCCGTCCCAGGAGGCGACGAGGTGGGGATCGATGTGTTCGTTGGCGCGGCCTGGTCCGTAGAGGTAGCGGATGAGGCCGGCCGTGCTCTTGCCGCTGCTGATCTTGGCGATCATCGGTGGCTCTTTGTGGCGACGGCCTGGTTGGTGGCCTCCGCGATGTGGCGGACGGCTGTGCCGACTGCGGCGAGGGTGCGTTCGGCCTGGGCCAAGGTGGCGGTGTCGCCGGAGTGAGGGAGGTCGCCGGAGTTGAGCTTCCTGGCGATCTGGTTGATGTTGTGGCCTATCTTGGCGACCTCGCCACGGAGGGTGGTGAGTTCGTCGACGTAGTCGTCGAGCGGGGTGCGTTGACCGGGCAGGGCGAGGTCCCCGTTGAGGTGGGCCATGACGACGGCGCCGACGTAGTGGGCGGCGGCGATGTTCAGTGAGCGGGCCTTGGCGACGATGTCCGCCTTCTCCTCGGTGCTGTAGCGGACATCGACGCGCGCGGTGCGCTGGGTCTCGTTGCGATCGCGGCGGCGGGCGACGCGGTGGAGCGCGGCGGCTTCGGCGGCACGCGTTGGCGACATGGCAGCGCTGGAGGCGTCGAGGGGCGGGTCCTGCTCGGGCGCCCCCTGGCGTCCGATGCCCTCCGCCACCCCCGGGGCGGAGGCACCTGCGTCGGACCGGCCCTTGGACGGTCCAACGCCATACCTTGCTCCGCCTGATGCCGGGGTAGATGCCGTCTGCTGATGCGCTGACGAGGGTTCGTGGATGGGCCTGTGCATGTGGGCTCCTGCAAGCGGCGGTAGTGGAGGGAGGGGCCCGTTCCTCCCTTGCGGAAGCGCGGGAGGAACGGGCTGGGGCGACGTGGGATGCGGGGTCAGCCAGTGCCGGTGTCTGCGTCGTCGAGTTCTGCCTGCAGCAGGTTCTTGACCTCGTCCAGGCGGCTACGCGAGATCCCGAAACCCTGGTCCCTGACGGCCTTCTCGATGTTGCGGCGCGAGGCACGGCCGGCCCGCCCGAGGGGAGCCGTTCGACCGATGGCCACGGCCTGCTCCAGCGGAACGCTCGGCTGCTTGCCTCCCGGCCTATCGGGCTGCTGCGGGGGCTCCGCCTCTCGCTTCGCGGGTGCCTGCGGCGCGTCGTCGGTGCCGATGGCGGGTGGCGTCGTGGGCTCGCCGATCGTGTGCTCCGCAGTGGATTTGTGGCGGTCGTCAATGTGGCTGCCGGCGGCTGTGGGGCGCCGGGCGACGAGGAGGTAGAAGTGGACGGCTCCGGCCAGGGCGAGCGGGGCGATGGCGGATATGACTCCGACGGTGATGTCGTCGAGTGCGAGGCTGGGGTGGCGGGTCTGCTGGTTGAGGCGGACGGCGTGCAGGACGTTGGCCCAGATACTCGTGGCGGTCGCTACCCCGACCAGAGTGGAGACGTAGAGGCGGGCGGACAGGGGTGCGGCCCGCAGGATGAGCAGGGCGCCGATACCGATGGCGATGAAGCCGTCGATGACGAGCGGGAAGGCGTACGTGAGCACCCGGTGTATGTGGCTGGCGGCGGCCATCTGACGCAGGGCGTCGTAGGACAGCGCGAAGGCGGCCACCGCCAGCAGCGACACACCCGTTCGGATCGCGGTGGCCAGCGGCATCGGGGCAGGTGGTTCTACGGCGAGGGTGGGGGAGGACAAGAGGGGATGCTCCAGGATGCAAGGTGTGGCGAGGTGGCCTTGAGGGCGGGGCGACCCGTCGCAACTCGTCGCGTGCCTGGTCAGGACCGGTACGAGTGCGGCGGTGATGACGAGACGACTCGTCACCAGACCTCGACTCGTCACCGCGCTGACCTGCGCGGAGACGAGTCGCGACGGGTCGTGCCGGGTCAGGTCCCGGTCGTGGCTTCGGGCGCGGGCTCGGGGCAGTAGCGGGCCCAGGAGTCGGCGAACTGCAGGCGGGTGAAGCCCTTGGCCTGGATGTTGCCGTGGAAGCGGCGGGTGGCCGAGCTGATGCCGTACTCCCTCAGCAGGAGTTGCAGGCCCCGAGGGGTCAGGCCGTTGGCGGTGTACTCCGCCCAGGGCGTCTCGTCGTCCTGGTTGAGGATGTCGAGGAGTCGGCTGGTGCGAAGCGCCGGCGGGTTGCCTTCGGTGGTGAAGGCGCGGCGGATGTCGGCCAGCAGGCGGATGCCCAGGCTGCTGCGGTCCTGGTCGTGCTCGGCCTCGTGCTTGGCCATGATGCGGCAGGCGGTGCGGGCGAGGTCGGGCCACGCTCCGCCGGCGAGGTCGGCGACGGTCACCAGCGGCTGCCAGGTGTCGGCCGCGCGGTCTTCGACCGGCATGGCCGGTGTCAGCTCCATCGCGTCGGCGTGCAGCGGAGTCAGCCAGGCGACGAGCCGGTCACGCAGCGCATGGAGGGGCGGGGTGTCGCGGAAGGTACGGAACTCTGCCACCTTCTCGCCCGGCCTGCGGCGGCGCATCCGGATGACGATCGACCGGTCCATGATCGTGTCCGGCAGGTCGCCGATGCCCGCGAGGGCCGCCATGGCGAAGGTGGGGAACTTCGCGACCTCGTGATTGGGTCCGGAGACCCGGAGGGTGGGCCGGTTGCGCTGGTGCCCCGCGTTGAGCAGGCCGCGCATCTCCTCGTTCTTCTCCGCGACCTTCGCGGAGCCGAAAAGGGTGTCGGCCTCGTCGACCAGCAAGGTGGGCGGTGTGGCGGTGATCGACCGGAACACCGCGGCGGCCGACGCGTTGACCGTGATCAGCGGATCGTGAACGCTCTCGGTGATCACGTCCAGCAGCCGCGACTTGCCGCACCGCTTCGCCGGCCCCACGACAGCCAGCCGCGGAGCGTGCTGCCACGCCGTCTGCAGGTGCGTCGCCGCAACCCACAGGGCTACCGCCGTGAAGGCTTCCTCGCTGGGCAGCACGACGTAGCGGCGAATCTGCTCCCGCAGCTCCGCCAGCACTGCCTCGCCCTCGGACACCGGAGCAGGTTCGGGCTCTGCTGCGGGCGGCGGTACGGGCTCGGTGGGGCGGCCAGGTATGGCTACCGGCGGCCACACGGCGGCGGTGTTCGGAAGGGATGGCGTGCTCTGGGCGGCATCGTCCATACTGGACATGTAGCTCCTCCGCTTGCGGGCCAATGGGACGGCAATCCCGGCCTCGCAGGTCAGTCGTTCAGGGATGGGCGGCATGAGGTTTGCGCTCTGAGCCCCTCGGTGTTGGGTCACCGGGGGGCTTTTTGTAGGTCGGGGCTGGTTGAAGGCATGCCTCAGCGGATCGGTGCGGTCTGCTGGGGTCCTTTAACGGTACCACGGACTATGCGGATCGCATAGCGCTATGCGATCCGCAGAACGGATGTTAATCTTGTTCCAGTGTGTCCTGAATGCAGAGGGGAATTCGATGTAGGAAGAATTTCTTGAAGCAGTGCTGCGTGACCGATGAAGGATTGGCCCTTC